>NZ_OZ245832.1:1200000-1940000 GCF_965228705.1 Croceimicrobium sp. | reverse complement strand
GCAATGGCATAAGGGCGCTTAACTGTGAGACCTACAAGTCGATCAGGTGCGAAAGCAGAGCATAGTGATCCGGTGGTTCCGTATGGAAGGGCCATCGCTCAAAGGATAAAAGGTACTCCGGGGATAACAGGCTGATCTCCCCCAAGAGCTCACATCGACGGGGGGGTTTGGCACCTCGATGTCGGCTCGTCACATCCTGGGGCTGGAGAAGGTCCCAAGGGTTGGGCTGTTCGCCCATTAAAGTGGCACGCGAGCTGGGTTCAGAACGTCGCGAGACAGTTCGGTCTCTATCTATTGCGGGCGTTAGAAATTTGAAGGGAGCTGACTTTAGTACGAGAGGACCGAGTCGGACAAACCTCTAGTGCACCTGTTGTGGCGCCAGCTGCATCGCAGGGTAGCTATGTTTGGATGAGATAAGCGCTGAAAGCATATAAGCGCGAAACTCGCCCTAAGATGAGATTTCTTTTAAGGGTCGTTCGAGATCAGGACGTTGATAGGCTACAGGTGTAAAGGCAGTAATGTCATAGCCGAGTAGTACTAATTACCCGTAAGCTTTTAAATGCAGATCCCATGTATTCATTACTCTCAGTGTGTCGATCTTATTAACGATTTATGGTGACTATGGCAGTGGGGATCACCTCTTCCCATCCCGAACAGAGCAGTTAAGCCCACTTGCGCAGATGGTACTAGGGTAACACCTGGGAGAGTATGTCGTCGCCAATCTTTCAACGAGCCTCTACGTTTAGCGTAGAGGCTTTTTTTTTGCCATTTTTCTCCTCTATGCCCCATATTTGGCACCCTCCTTGCAATTTTATTGTGCTGTGCGAGTTCACCAATTAGCTACCTTCGCGGCATGATGCGAAATACCATCTTTCTACTTTTACTCAGTCTCGGTCTGGCCGCTCAAAAAACCAGTCCTGATGCTCTTAAACCCCAGTTTAGCCATCAGTATTTCTATTGGCAACAACAAGGTTTCTATTTCATTGATACCAGCCTAAGCTCTCTAAATTGGTACCATCAACTTAATAATGCCCTTTCGGATGATTATGGCAAATTAGTCTTGATGAACCTCGGAGGTCCACGCAATAATTTGATCCTTCAAGGTTTGAGGCCATTGGAAGACTTTCAAAGCTTTGGACCCTTTCAAGATTATTTTGTGAATCCCGAAAGAGTAGCCTACTACCAAGTACGTTCTCCATTAACCGGTGCGCGTTACGTAAATGGTTATGAGCGCGGTCAATTGTTCAGAATCTATCATAGTCAGAATATCACCAAGAATTGGAACTTCTCGGTGCAATACCGTCGCTTAAATAGCCTGAGCTTCTATATCAATGATCAGAATAAGCAATCCAGCTTCTTAATTAACAGTCATTACCAAAGCCCTAAAGGAGCGTACCAGCTATGGGCCTATTTCGCAAGCGAGAAGTTGGAACTCCAAGAGAATGGTGGAATCATACATGATTCTGTTTTTACCGATAATCTCGAATCTTCAAGAACACTATTAATCACCCGCTTTGATCAGGACCAAAGAGCCGTGTACAATCGTGATTACTTCATCGATCATCAGATCGACTTCTGGAAGCTATTTAAGAAGAAGGTAAAGGCTCCGGTGGATACCTTACCAGATTCCTTGCAAGTCAAAAGTCCGGAGCCAGAAAAACAACGCAGTATCATTTTAGGGCATAATGCACGCTTTAACCGTCGGGCATTTGCTTATTATGGTAGATCCAATGATGTATATGATCAGTATTATTTTGATCAAGATGGGGTATATACAGATAGTCTGCGCTACGCATCATTATACAATGAAGCATATCTACAAACCATAATAGGAGATAGTAGCCGCTTTAATTTAAAGGCGGGAGCTTTTCATCAATACCTGGAGTACAGCAATGCCTATTTCGAAACCGGAGCCCAGCATTTTGGGGTGAATGCTCAATTACAAGGAAACTATAAGCAGTATTTCGATTTACAGTCTGAAGGAAAATACATCCTGACTGGCCCCTTCGCCAATAACTTTGAATTGAAAGCCCGACTGCAGGGAACTTTCTTTAAGAGCTTAGGTGCCTTTGCAGGCTACAGTATTCAGAATAAGGCGCCAGACTTTTTCCAGCAAGTCTACATCAGTAATAATGTAATCTGGAATCAAGATTTCGGGCCGGTTCTAAGCAATGAGCTGCAATTTGGTTTGCAATGGGGAAGGTCCAACTTTCTACGCTTTCGCACTTTTGGGGCTTCAGACTATGTGTATTTCGGAACAGATCTTAAACCGCTTGTGGCTCCGGATTTAGTGGCTTATCAGAGTATTGATCTGAAACAAGACTTTTATCTCTGGAATTTGCTGCATTTAGATAATCAGGTGACCTATCAGATTGCATTAAATAATGCCGATCGTTATATGCCCCTTCCGGAATGGGTGAACCGACATGCTTTGTATTTCGAGTTCCCTATGTTTAAGCGTGCCTTAAAGGTATTAGTAGGTGCCGAAGCCACTTATTTCAGTGCCTTCCAAAGTCCATCTTATTCAACGGCTACTGGCCAGCTTTATATAGCAAATGAATATCCTGTAGGAGATTATTTTATGGTAGATGCCTTTGCACAGTTTAAAGTGGCCAAAGCCGTGATCTTCCTTAAAATGCAAAACCTTACTCAGGGAATGGTGGCCTATAATTATTGGGCCGCTCCTCATTATCCTTTAAATGACAGGGTATTCCGAGTAGGTGTAAACTGGCGTTTCTTTAACTAGGTTTTCTGATTCTTTTTCTTCGCGGCAGGAAAAAGAATATTATTCAGAATTAGGCGATAACCGGGTGAAGTAGGATAGAGTTCCAATTCTGTTTTCGGATCTCCCACTCGATGTTGATAATCTTCAGGATCATGCCCGCCATAATAAGTCCAGGTGCCCATACCAAGCTCACCATGAATATAGCGTGCTTCACCAGCGGCTTTAAATTCACCAAGAATCAGGACATCACTCTTAATTAAATCCTTTCGGAAAGCAGTTGTTTGTCCCATAAAGCCCTTTACCATTTGCACGTGGTTTTGGGTTAGCATGGTAGGTACAATATCCCATTTGGCCGAAAACTCAAAGAGGCTGAAGTAATCTCTTTCTTCTGCAATCTTCCGTCCATTGGTTACATCAATATTGCTGAACTCATAAACATTGGGATTCTGCACCAATTGAAAATTCTCAAAAGCATTGCAGCGGTCGAAATTCAGTTTGTTTTGATAGTTAGGCTCTGCAGCATCACCATCAAACATGGGTTCACAGATATCTACATTTAGAGCGGCAAGGGAAATTTCATAGCTGTCGGTAGCAGAACACATGGCAAAGAGAAAGCCTCCGCCAATAGTATACTCTCGAATCTTTTCGGCCACCGCACTTTTCAATTCACTTACCTTGGCAAAACCTAATTCGGCGGCCAGGGCTTCTTGTTCTCGTTTTTGTTCAATATACCAAGGAGCGGTGCGGAATGCGGCATAGAAACGTCCATATTGTCCGGTGAAATCTTCGTGGTGCAAGTGTAGCCAATCGTATTTAGGTAGGAGGTCATTAATTACCTCTCGGTCGTAAACTACATCGTAAGGAATCTCAGCATAGGTAAGAACCAGCGTTACAGCATCATCCCAAGGCTGTTTGCTCTTTGGAGAGTATACCGCAATTTTAGGCGCCGTTTCTAATTTTACGATGGATTGATTTACAGCTGGACTGCTAATAGCCTCGCGAATACTGCTGGCTGTGGCATCATCAATAACTTCATAGGATACATTGCGAATGCGGCATTCCAGCTTGAGCTTTTCATCAAATGGAATTAAAAAACTGCCCCCACGATAATTGAGAAGCCATTCGATTTCAACGCCGCGTTCCAAAGCATAATAGGCAATACCATAAGCTTTGAGATGTTCCTTTTGGCCTTCCTCATCCATAGGAATGAGCAATTGAATAGCCTGGGCCTGCAGGGCCAATAACAATAAAAAGAGAAGCGCGATTTTCCTAGAAAGGAATGTCATCATCATTAGGGTCATTACTAAAACCGCCACCGCCATCCATGGAGTGGTCGCCGCCCAGGAACTGGTCATTATTCAGTTTGGATTCCAGTACCAGCGGACCATTGTCCATGTCTTCCAAATCCGAGAACTTGGCCATGGCGCCTTCAAAGCGCAGACGAACGTCGGATAAACTACCATTACGGTGTTTAGCGATAATCAGTTCGGCTTTGCCCTCGGCCGGATCACCGTCGCGGAAGGTTTCTATATCATAATATTCAGGACGGTAGATAAAACATACGATATCCGCATCCTGTTCGATCGCTCCAGATTCCCGTAAGTCAGAAAGCTGGGGTCGCTTATCACCGGCTCGGGACTCTACCGCCCGACTAAGCTGCGATAGTGCAATTACCGGAATATTCAGTTCCTTGGCGATACTCTTCAAGGAACGTGAGATGGTTGAGATTTCTTGTTCCCGGTTACCACCAGAGCTCTTTTGGCCACCTACGGTCATCAGCTGCAGGTAATCAATCACGACCATTCCAACACCATGTTGGGCAACCAAACGTCGGCATTTAGCGCGTAGGTCGAATACCGAAATTGCCGGCGTATCATCAATAAAGAGCGGAGCATTTTCCAAGGCACGTACTTTGGTGAGCAATTGCTGCCACTCCGCATCATTAAGGGTTCCTTTTCGTAATTTCTCAGAGCTTAAGCCGGTTTCGCTGGAGATCAAACGCGTAATCAACTGTACTGCCGCCATCTCCAGTGAGAATACTGCCACCGGTGTTTTATGGTCGATTACCATATTACGCGCCATACTCAATACGAAGGCGGTTTTACCCATACCAGGACGTGCAGCAAGGATAATTAAATCCGAGGGCTGCCAACCGGCGGTAATCCGATCTACCTCCGTAAAACCACTGGGAACACCACTTAAACCTTCTTTCTTCGAAATCTCTTCAATGCGGTTAATGGCTTCTTTTACCAGATCCCGGGCACTCTCGTAGTTCTTTACAATATTGCTATGCGCAACTTCAAAAAGATCCTGTTCTGCCTCGTCCAGCAAGTCAAATACATCAGTAGTTTCATCAAAACTCTTATCGATGATATTGCTAGCTACTTTAATCATCTCCCGCTGAATGTGCTTTTGCACAATTACCCGGGCATGATATTCGGAGTGGGCCGAAGAGGAAACTTTATTGCTAAGCTCAATCAGATAATGCTCGCCACCAGCGGCTTCCAGCTCACCATTAATGCGTAATTCATTGGCAACGGTTAAAATATCTACCGGTTCACTTCGCCCAAAGAGCTCTTTTACCGTTTTAAAGATGAGGCCATGTTGCGCTTTGTAGAAACTTTCAGGACTTAAGATATCGATCACAGCGTTAATAGCACTGTTATCGATAAGGACTGCACCTAAAACCGCTTCTTCAAAACTTACTACCTGTGGAGGAATTCGACCTTGATCGAGGGCTACCACTGATTGTTTAGCTTGAGGCCTAAAAGAATTTTGCGGATTTTTGTTCGCGTCCATACTTGAATAGAGAGCTTCTGTACATTAATGCTGAGCCTCCAAAAATACCAATTGTGAAACGCTTATTTTCATTTTTCACGACTTCTTTTGGAATCCTTTCCATTCTCTTGCTGGCTCTGGGATGCAGCGAGGAAGAACCTGCATATCCGGAACTAAAAATTCTAAATTCTCTACCTTCTAATATAGCCTTTGGTGATACGCTGATTATTCAGTTTGAAGCTGAGCCTATTACGCAGTACCGCATCAATATTTTAGAGGGCGATAAGGTTTTAAGTTCCCAATTCCGGCCTTTATACCGGGATGGAAACTTTTTTGAAGCAGAAGTGATTTTTAAGGATCGATATCTCAGTTCCGGAAATTATGACTTAAGGCTAAGGGCTTATAATGAAGGACAATTCCTAAGTAATTTCCATTCTTTTCGATACACAGAATTGCCGGCAGAGCAAACGGGTTTTGCGCTCTTGAACGATCAAAGTTTGGTGTTTTTGGATGTGAATGGACTAAAAGTTCGGGAGTATAACCTGAATCAGTCATTTGATCGACTTAAAATTTCACCGCGTGATTCGCTGATATATTTAATCTCTCTTCAAGATAATGGAATTGAAGTACGGCATCTCCGAGACTTCAGTGAAGTTGGCTTTATGCCAGCCCCATTAGGCGCCAATCAAATATCTTTCACTGATGTGCTAAAAGTCGATGATGATTTTTATCTCTTACAGCGAAATGGCTATATCCAAAAAATAGGGGAGGGCACAATACAGGGCAGTCGCTTTATTGGGCTAAGCGGACAGCAATACTATGCACGCACGGCGACCTGGTTCGATGAGCAATTAGCCGTATTTAGTGCATTTGGTGATGGAAGTAGCGCCCAATTGGAAGTTTATAGCTCCAATTTATTAGGGCAATTATACACTTATCCATTGGTGGGGAATAGTCCACGCTTGGCGGCATTAAATCAGGATGAACTGGCAATTTTAATTCGCAAGCCTGGAGGGGGTATTTGGGAACTAAATCGCTATCGAAAATCAGATCAATCCTATACCAATCTGGAAACATTTACCGATGAAACCCTTTATGATGCTGCAGCTATCGCTCCGTCTGACTTGGTTTACAGTACCGCATCAGGATTATATCGCTATTCAAGTATGGGTGGTGGGAATGCGCAATTTATAGATCCTCGTTCCTTCGATAATTTTCAAATCTCCAAAACTAATGGGGCCTTCTATTTACAAAATGGCAACCTTGTTCAGCGCTTGCTTCTCAATAATAATCTGCAATTTGCGGCCTCAAGTTCCAAGCTCTTAAAAGACTATGAAATTCTCTATAATAAGTAAGATGAAGGTCCTTAACACTTTGTCAATTAGTATTTTATTGGCCACAGGCCTCTCGGCGCAAAGCCTGATTTCCCTGGATGGTGATTTAAACTTTCCAGCCACCGATGAGCTGCAAGCCAGTACCCAAAGCTTAAGACTTTATAATCCGAATAGTTATCCCATAAGTGTAGAGGCGGTAGATCGCTTTGAAATTTATGGTAATAAGGTCTTTAGTTTAAGTGACAGCATTTTTACCGTGATGCCCAGTGATACATTTAGCCTAACAGTGAGCTTTTTACCTGAACATAATATTCAGCATGAGCAGGTTCTGGTCTTTAGAAGTACCAATGGTTTTGGTCATACCGCAGTAGGCTTAAGCGGACAGGGAACCTATTCTAAAAGTTACTATAGCACTACTCAAAACAAGGAACAGCAAGCCTTAAAGAATGCCTTAAATAGCCGTTTGGCACAAGGCTATAGCGATCAAGGCTATAATGGAGCCCGCGATTTGATGTATGGCAGCATTGATAATGTGGGCGGACAGGTAGAATGTGTGTATACCGGTCGTACCGCAACTTTCAATACTCGGAGTGGAGCCAATACCAACAGCTTCAATTGTGAGCATACCTTTCCGCAGGGCTTTTTTAACTCCAATGTGCCCATGCGTAGCGACATCCATCATTTGTTTCCCACGGATGTAACCGCAAATAGTCGACGGGGTAATGATCCCTTTGGGGTGGTGGGAACTGCCTCTTGGTCGCAAGGCGGATCCAAATCGGGAGGTGGAAAGTTCGAGCCCCGCGATGCGCATAAAGGAGCGGCGGCCAGGGCGATGATGTATTTCGTGATACGCTATCAGGATTATGCCAACCATTTTTCCGGACAAGAAACCATCCTAAGACAATGGCATGATCAATTTCCTCCATCCGCGGCAGAACAGGCACGTAATACTGCGATTTATAATGTGCAGAATAACCGTAATCCTTTTGTGGATTATCCGCAGTTCATAGAGCGAATTAGTGATGTGGACGGAACGGCATCGGCTGCAGATCGTTTTGAGCAATACTATTCGGATGATACTATCTTTTTGGCTCAGGGACCAGCTTTGCAACGTAGCTATAGCTTTGTGATCTACAATGATGGCAATAAGGATATGGGGGTGGAAAATTTGACCTTAAGTGATCCAGACTTAAATTTTACGGCTGCTACACCCACAACCTTTTTATTAAGCCCAGGTGATTATCAAGTACTAGAGATCGAGTTTCAGGCCCAGAAGAATTACCAGGCAACCATGGCCTTTCGCCAATTGGGAGACTCCGATTCCATCACAATTCCTATCATCTCAGGTCCTGCCTTATCGCTTTTGGCTTTCGCCGATGCGCCGTCCATTCGCTTTTATCCTAATCCCGTAAAAGGGTTTTTACAAGTACAGTCGGTAGAAGAAATTACTTCCCTTCAAATTATTGATGCGGCTGGGGCGATGCATGCCTTACCATTGGAAAAACAAATTGATCTTAGCGATTTTACTCCTGGGGTATATACTTTGATCTATAGAGAGAAATCAAACGCGGACCTTTACCAGGAGCGAATCATCATTCAGTAGTAAAGACTTTTATTTAGCCATATAAGGCGAAAGCCAAGAAATTTCTATGTCAGATATACAAGATCAAATTTCGAAACAAGGCATCCTGGATCCGGCTTTTCGGAAAAAGAAATTGCGGATGTATTTCATTCGCACGGCCATTGCCATTGCTTTGTATTGGGCTTTTTGGTCGGTAAGCTGGGTGCCTTATACCCTTTGGTTTTATGTGCCTATTAATCTACTGGGCTTAGCTATGATCGTAGTAGTTCCCAGGTTTTTAGAATCCAAACTACGCAAGGCAGAAGCAGCCATGGAAGATTCTCAGGCCATTGAAGTAGAGGCGGAAATAATCGACGAAGACAAATGAATAAACTAATCAAAGGAAGCTTAGCACTTTTTAGCCTCAGCCTAATTTTATTATCCTGCACTACAGCACAAGAGGAAGTACTGCCTGAAGGGGCAGTGCGCGTGGGGAATCAGATTTGGATGGATCACAACCTCAATGTAAAAACCTTTCGCAATGGCGATGCAATCGAAGTATGCCAAGATCCTGAATGTTGGATTGAAGCCTATCGCAATAAAAAGCCAGCCCTACTTTATTTTAATTTCGATGAAGCTGCCAATGCCCAATACGGAGCCCTTTATAATGTGTGGGCCCTGTTAGACGAGCGCGGTTTAGCTCCGGAAGCTTGGCGCCTTCCTTTGCAGAAAGATATCGATAGTTTATTTAAGGATCAGAGCATCCCTTATTTCTTGCGATCTAAGGGCTCAGTGCACGATGGCAGCGGCTTATGGAAACAGGTCTCTTATACCTTTACCGCACAGCAAGATACTTTTGGTTTTAATGCCCAACCGGTAGGTGAAGTACCAGGCTATGTGGAAGCCCTTAATGAGGTGGATTTTAATGCCTGGGGGGAGCGGGTTTCCTGGTGGACCGCCAGCCCACTTGAAAATCATCCAGATGTTTTACGGTTTTGGACTCTCTATCAAGGGCGGCATGGAAATTTCCATGGTCAAATGGCTGGAGCGCGGATTGATGCTGCTGCGGGTCATTATGTACGCTGTCTTAAATAGGCTAAACTGCCTCCAATCAGCTAATTGATTATTTTAGGAGGCAATTTTGCTTATGAAGAAACTAATATTCAATGCCTTCTGCCTATTGTTTTTAAGCGGGGCGAAGGCTCCATCTCAATATCAGGAGGTAAGTATAGGCAGTCAGGTTTGGATGAATAAAAACCTGGTGGTCACTTCCTTTCGCAATGGAGACCCTTTGAAGTATTGTTGGAACCAGGAAGAGTGGATTAAGGCTATCGAGAATAAACGCCCTGCTTATACCTATTATAATTTCGATCCTAAAGAAGGGGCCCGCTACGGCTGTATCTACAATCAGTTTGCAGTGGCCGATCGCAGACCCCTGGCTCCGGAGGGATGGCGTCTTCCGGTACTTCAGGACTTAACTAAATTGCAACAAAGTGATCCCCAGTTGGCCTATACCCTGCGTAGCAAAGGCAACCAAAAGGATGGCGATGGCGCCTGGTTGCACAAGCACTATGCATTTACGGAACGCCAGGATCAATATGGCTTTGGTGCTTTACCGGCAGGGGAGCTGGTCGTTTTTGGCTCTTCCAATTTGGTGCAATTTGTGGGTGAGGGTACCCTGGCCCGTTGGTGGACCCGCAGTACTCCTGCCGCAACGCCCAATTTGCAAATCGTTTGGAGTATCAAACAGAATTTTGGTAGCATGCAATTAGAGTTGGGTAAGACCAGTCCTAATTATGCTGGGCATTATGTGCGATGTATAAAGGAATAATTCATTTGTGAAGACTATAGATGATAAAAGACATGTCCCAGTTTTACTTTGGGCCGTCTTTGCCTTTGTTTGTTTTGTCCTGAGTTTTGTACTTACGGGTAATGGATTTGAATTTGAAAATGAAGGTCAACTTTTCAATATTCAATTATCCCATGTCCTGTTGTGGACAACAGGCATTAGTATTTTGTATAGTTTTTATTATAGGCTCAGTCACACAATGGTCGCCTTAGTTCTTTCCATTTTCCACTTTTTAAGTTCCTTGCTGTTTTTCTACTATGTGTTAGCCCTATTTTATCCTTCGCTGCAGGTTCCTTATACTTATGGCTATTTTCACAGCTGGCCAGAAACATGGTGGTCCACCATTTGGCGTTTGTTTTTAGTTAGTCAAGCATGGTGGCTCTTGCATCAGCTATGGCTTTTTTTAGTAGCTCATCGAGTTATTGTACTTCCCTCTCGAAAGCACTAAAAACATAGTTTCGATAGCAATTCCAATCCCGCCAGCTCTTAAGATGCTTCTTTTGCTGAACTGAGTTTTTCATTCTCTCCAGAAAATCTCGGGTATAGCGGTACTCTTCCGATCCTTCCGGCATCTTTTGTATATAGTTTTCTAATTCCACCAAATCTGGACGGGCTAGGCTTTGGATGTAATAGAGGTCTTTGGCCTGAGCATAGCGCAGATTATAACGGGTGATACAAAGATCATAAGGGATTAGGGCGTAGATCATGACCAGAGCATAACCTAATACACTTAAGCGATTAAAGAAATACCAATTGCTACGCGCATGTTTGATTTTACGAATCATCAAGACCAAACCTAAACTTACGGCCAAGAGACAGGCAAAAACTCCGATACGTTTATAGGTAAGTCCATAGACTTCTACATAAAGCATGTTTTTATAGGCGGTAATCAAAGCCAGCGCCAGGTTTTGGATAATCCAAAATTGAGCGATTTTACGAATGCGATGTACTTGATCATGAAAATTCAGGGCTCCTCTAAAAAAGATCACCATCAGCCCAAGAGCGAGAGCCATAGAGAAGATTAAAGAGTAAAAACCCTGGTGAACATATTCCGAATAGCTCATACCACTGGGTAGTTTTCCGCTGAAGATGACTACTAAGTCGCTTAGGTTCATAATGACCAGCATTCCAGAGACAATGATTAAGCTCCATTTGGCGATGGGAAACTCGGGATGATCTCTGGGGTAATCCGCTGAAGTAAGATTTTCTGGTAGTTCATTGATGCGCTCTAAAGCTTTCATTCGATAAAAGCGAATCAGGCCATAGAGCAAAAGGTAGATTCCCAGGCTACTCCAAACTAAATCGCCTTCAAACTCTGGCCATTGAATACCGTCCAACACCTTGCTGAATAGGGGATTGCTTAAGGCATAAAGGAAAGCGAAAACAACAACGATAATACTAACAAGAATTATAGCGGCCCAGCGATTGTTATTTTGAACTTGCTTCACTTCCTGCTCTTGCAGGCTTTCGGACTGTGGAGGGCTGGGCTTAGGAGCCCAATGCTTAAAAGGACTGGCCACCATAGAGAGGATTCCTTGAAAAGGAAGGAGCAGACTGCTATTTGACACAGCAGCCATGCTCCACATCAGCAGATAGCTCAGGTACCAGAAAAAGACACTTAGTGCTTGCGGGTACAGGCTCAGGTATAATGCGATACATAAATGAGGTAGAATAGCTAGTGCCTTTCTTTTTAAGGGGATTTCAGAGTATAGAAAGAGAAGAGCCAGAACCGAAAGGCTACTAAAAAGGCTGGCGTTTAATCCATAGCTAACATCATCAAAAAGAAAGGCGGCACTAATTGCCAGGCTCCAGGTGAGGTAAGGGCGAATTTTAGTTTTCATTTTTCTTGTTTTAAAAGTACTTTGAATTTCAAAGTGAATGGGTAAAAAAATAGATCAAGGCTTCAAGAGGCTTTCCAAAGCATTCAAATGTTCAGTAAAGGCTTTGCGGCCAAGAATGGATACATCATAGGTGGTATGCGATTTACGATCGAGAAAGGTTTTCTTCATTTCAACATAGTCTAACTTTTCGAGTGCGCGCAGGTGGCTGGCTAAATTTCCGTCGGTTACACCCAACAGTTCTTTCAAACGGTTAAAGCTCACCGCTTCATTCACCATTAAGACCGACATAATGCCCAGGCGCACTCGGTTTTCAAAAGCTTTATTAAGCTGATGGACCCATTCTTTCATGCCCGCTCAAACTTGAAGTACATGAAAAGTCCGTACACAATATGCAATAGGCCAAAGCCTATGGCCCAGAACAAGAGTCCGTGGCCCCACACAAAGGCGGCAATCAAACCCAAAATAATTTCAAGGATTCCCAGTTGGCGAATCATAGGAAAGGTATGGCGACTGGCATTAATTAAGGCCAATCCGTAAAATACCAAAGTGGCAGGTGCTACAAAGCCAATTGCACCGGCACGTATCAAAGCGATGGCAAAAAGTCCTCCGGTGGCAAGGGGAATACTAAGATTGATGAAAGCTAAGCGAGCGGATTCATCCCAAAGCTTTAAACCCTTTTTACGAGCATTTTTACGGGTAAAGAAAAAGGCAGTACCAATGGCCAGGATTAAACAGCCCAATGCCAATGCCATTAAATAGATCAAAGTACCGCGGGCATCCGTTCTACCGGCACCTGATTCTAATTTCAGGTAGGCCAAATAGGCTGCCGCCAAAGCATAGATACCGGCAAAAATTCCAGACAAACCACTTAAGGAGAGAAAGCGCACTGAGCGCTGCATCATCTGACGGATGTCTTTGAGGGCTTCAATATGTTCTTTCTGATCCATGGGAAAGTACTTTGCGTTACAAAGTTGAATAAACTTTTGGAATGTGCAAGGCCTCTATCGCAATTTTATTTACTTCGATGAATCCCTTAAGGTGGAAACAAAAAAGCCACTTCGATTAAGAAGCGGCTTTTTCTTATTTAGTAACGCCCATGCGCTCAAACTTCGCCATTCGCTTGGCGATGAGTTTGTCGGGCTCTGTATTCTTTAATTTGGAAATGTGGCTCAGTAATTCTTCTTTCAAAATTCCGAACATCTCGGTTGGATTCGTATGAGCTCCACCCATAGGTTCTTTAATGATCCCATCGATAAGCTTATTGCCAAACATATCCTTAGCCGTTAATTTTAAGGCTTCGGCAGCTTGCTCCTTATAATCCCATGAACGCCAAAGAATAGTCGAACAGTTTTCAGGAGAAATCACCGAATACCAGGTGTTTTCCAACATCAAAACCTGATCACCTACTCCAATACCTAAGGCTCCACCGGATGCACCTTCCCCAATAATCACACAGATAATGGGCACCTTAAGCTTCGACATCTCATAGATATTGCGAGCAATCGCCTCTCCTTGGCCGCGTTCCTCTGCTTCCAATCCGGGAAAGGCTCCCGGGGTGTCGATTAAAGTTACCACCGGGCGGTTAAATTTCTCCGCCATCTTCATCAGGCGTAGAGCCTTGCGATAGCCTTCGGGATTAGCCATACCGAAATTGCGATACTGACGCATTTTGGTATTTACCCCTTTTTGCTGCCCGATAAACATTACCGGCTCTTCATCAAGTAGACCCCAGCCACCAACCATGGCCTTATCGTCTTTTACATTGCGGTCACCGTGTAGTTCGATGAAATGTCCATCTGTCATCCCTTGAATATAGGCCAAAGTATAAGGCCTTTGGGGGTGACGAGATAATTGTACCACCTGCCAAGCAGTGAGGTTTTTATAAATATCCTTGCGGCTTTTATCGAGTTTCTTTTCGAGTTCCTTGATCTTATCAGACATATCTACTTCAGACTCGCTTTCTAAAGCGCGGACCTTTTCGATTTGATCGAGGATATCTTTTATAGGCTTTTCAAAGTCCAAATAATCCATATGTACTCCCTCTTAATGAAGATGCAAAGATGAAGAAAAAAGAGACTGAGCCAAAGCTTTAGTATCCCAGCCCCTAATTTAAAAGCGAGGTAGAAAATGAGGGTGCAGCTAAAGCCATGTAGCTAAGGCTTTTACTTAGGTGCGATGTAATAGAGATAGGCCGCAATCCCTGCAAATAATATGTTGGGTGTCCATACAGCCAAGAGTGGACTCATGCTTCCGACCGTTGCAAAAGTGGTCGAAATCTGCATAAAAAAGATATAGGTTACGCAGAGCACCAATCCGATGGCTACATTTAGTCCTAAGCCTCCTCGCGTTTTTCGTGAGGAGATACTCACACCTATGAGTACCAGGATATAGGTGGCAAAGGGCCAGGAAGTTCGCTGGTATTTTTGGATGAGGTAGTGATTGATATTTTCCGAACCTCGGATACGTTCAGCCTCAATGAAATCATTGAGTTCCGGGGTGTTCATCATTTCTACCGTATACAGGCGCGGGACGATGTCCATCGCTTCAAAATCAAATTCGCGCCGAAGTTTTAGTCCTTGCTCCAGATGCTCTTTACCCTCCTCATCTATGGTGCGTAAATCGTAATGATCCAGCACCCATTCATTGGTGGCGGTATCCAGTCGAATAAACTCGGCCTTTAACTTCGAAACCAATTTACCTTCTTCGATAATCTCATAGGTAAAGTGATAACCCGAGAAGCGTTTGGTATTGTAGTTTTCGAAGTATATGATATGTCCTGGTTTAATCTGCCGATGGATATTTCTAAAGCGCTCATCTTCCTTTTTGTCGATATAAGAGTGCTGAAATTCCAGGCGACTAACATTAGTATAAGGGATCACAAAGTGAGAGAGAAAGAAGCTGATAAGAGCAATAATGGTGGCGGAAACAAAGTAGGGGAACATCATTCGCCTAAAGCTTACTCCACCAGTTAAAATGGCTACGATCTCAGTATTAGCGGTCATCCGCGAGGTGAAGAAAATCGTGGCGATAAATACAATCATCGAAGAGAAGAGATTGCCATAGAACACGACGAAGTTCAAATAGTAGTCGATGATAATTTCACGGGTACTCGCACCGCGGGTTATGAAATCATCGATTTTTTCGGAAATATCAAAAACAATGGCAATGGCTAAAATCAGGGCAATGGTTAAAAAGAAGGTGCCCAGGAATTTCCCAATGATATAGCGATCTATGATTTTAAAAATCTTCACAAGCGACGTTGCAGTTTTTCGACCATTATGTTTTTCCAACTGGCAAAAGTACCGGCCTCAATTTGTTTTCGGGCTTCACCAGTTAACCATAAATAGAAGCCTAAATTGTGTACACTGGCAATTTGTCGACCCAAATATTCATTGGCGGCAAAAAGGTGACGTAAATAAGCTTTCGAATACTGGCTATCTACAAAAGTGGGGCCATTAGGGTCCAGGGGCCCGAAGTCGTCTTCCCACTTTTTATTCTTGATATTAATGATCCCTTCACTGGTAAAGATCATTCCATTGCGACCATTGCGCGTAGGCATTACACAATCGAACATGTCTACTCCCAGGGCAATATTTTCGAGAATGTTTGCAGGAGTACCTACTCCCATTAAATAACGGGCTTTGTCCTGAGGTAAAACATCGCAAACAATTTCACTCATGGCATACATTTCTTCCGCAGGTTCACCCACAGAGAGGCCCCCAATGGCATTACCATCGGCACCGAATTCGGCAATTGTCTCGGCACTCTTAATTCGCAAATCCTTATAGGTGCTCCCCTGAACAATGGGGAAGAGGCTTTGCTCGAAACCGTAGAGAGGATCATTTTCCTTTAGCCATTCACTGCAGCGCTGTAACCAGCGATGGGTCATGTCCATCGATTCGCGAGCATACTGGTAGGTGCTGGGGTAGGGTGGACATTCATCAAAGGCCATGATAATGTCGGCCCCAATATGTCTTTGGATTTCCATGGATTTCTCAGGGCTGAAGAAATGTCGGGATCCATCAATATGGGATTTGAAAGCCACACCTTCTTCAGTAATCTTGCGATTATTGGCGAGGCTGTATACCTGATAGCCTCCACTATCGGTGAGGATGGGTTTTTGCCAGTTCATAAACTGGTGTAAACCGCCTGCCCGATTGAGAATATCCGTACCCGGGCGTAAATACAAGTGGTAGGTATTTCCCAAGATGATTTGGGCCTTGATATCCTCGGCCAATTCTCTTTGATGCACAGCTTTAACCGAAGCAACGGTTCCCACTGGCATGAATATCGGAGTTTGAATTTCTCCATGCGCGGTTTGGATGGTCCCGCTACGCGCTTTTGATTCGGGATCCTGATGTTCCAAGCGAAATTGCATCCGGCAAAAATACGTTAATTAGCAGGCTTGAGGCTAGCTGAAATTGAATTCTGAAACCTGCTGAAAATCATTAATTTGCTGCATCATGAAACTGCTTCTTAATGTACTTTCCTACAGTTGGCTGCTTGCTGCTTTGGTTCTTTGGCTCTGGCATGGGCGGAGATATTATCGCTTGAGAAAGATTATAAAGCAGAAAGTCACCATTCCTTTAGATCCCGACTTAGCTCCATTGAGCTTAATTATTTGTTTTCGGAATGAAGCGGTAAATCTTAAACGCTTGCTATCGGAATGGTGTGAGCAGGATTATCCCGATTATGAAGTTATCATGGTGGATGATCATAGTACGGATAATGGGGCTGCATTAGTGCAAGAGGCCCAAGAACGCTATCCCTTTTTAAAATTGGTGAATGCTAGTGATGGCGGTGCGTCGGGGAAAAAGGCTGCCTTGCAAAGAGGAATTATCGCGGCTCAAAACGATGCGCTGGCATTTTGCGATGCCGATTGTAAACCGGCCAGCAAACATTGGTTGAAAGAGATTGGTCTACGCCTTAAAAAGAATGATGTCGTATTGGGCTATGGCCCGCTCCAAGGCGAAGGTTTTACCGCTTGGCTAAGTGATTATGAAACCGTGAATACAGCCCTCCGTTATTGGTCTTATGCCTCCATGGGTAAAGCTTATATGGGGGTGGGAAGAAATTTGGCCTATCGGAAATCATCAATGCAAGCGGTACAAGCCCTTAATAAACATCAGGATTTGCTTTCCGGTGACGATGATTTAACCTTGCGTGAAATGGCGGATGGATTAAAAGTGGTGTGCATGAGTCCGCAGCGCTCTTTTACTTATTCGCCGGCCCCCGCCAATTTAAAACAGTGGTGGCGCCAAAAGGGTAGGCATTATTCCACTGCCTGGCGCTATGAAAAAGGTGTGCGTTTTAGTTTAGCCCTGGAAGGCTTCCTCCAACTGCTATTTGCCCTGTTATTACCCATTGCATTTTGGCACTTGAACACTACCCTTGTATTGGCAGTTTTTATTGGGCGCTGGCTGTTTTCGGCCTATCCTGGCAAAATCCATAGGGATTTAATTCAGCATAAAGCACAAGCCTGGCTCTGGCCTTTTTTTGAAATGTTTTGGGCGATAGCCACTACTTTGTTGCACCTTCGCAACTTGATTTGGGGTGCCCCTAGCAAATGGTAATATGGAATTGATCCGCAAGTATTTTCCCGCTCTGAGTGAAGCGCAGTACAAGCAATTCGAACAGTTGCAAGCGCTATATGACGATTGGAATGCCAAAATAAATGTGATTTCTCGTAAGGATACCGATCACTTTTATGAAAGACATGTCTTACACTCTTTGGGCATAGCCAAAATTTGCCGTTTCAAAGATGGTGCTCAAGTACTAGACATTGGTACCGGAGGTGGATTTCCGGGTATTCCTTTGGCGATCTTGTATCCCGAAGCTCAATTTCATTTGGTAGACAGTATTGCCAAAAAGATTAAAGTTGTGGATGAGGTGGCTCAAGCCTTAGGACTACAAAATGTAAGAGCAGAACAAGCTCGAGCGGAAAAGGTGAAAGGTAGCTATGACTTCATAATTTCCAGAGCAGTAACCCAGATGCCCCGATTTATGGCCTGGACCCGAGGCAAACTTCGAAAAGGTAATGAAGCCGGATCCATGGCAAATGGCATTCTTTACCTTAAAGGTGGTGATCTGAGTGAAGAGCTCGCAGATTATCCTCGGGCCAAGCAATATCCTCTAGTCAAACATTTCGAGGAGGAGTTTTTCGAAACCAAAAAGGTAGTTTATTTAAAAGCCTAAGCTTTCTACTGCACGTGTGGGTTGCTAAAGGCCGTGTCCTCTAAGAACTCATAATCGGTAAGGGTACGCAAGAAGGCGGCTAAAGCTTGCTTTTGCCCTAAACTCCAGTTTCTACCGATACCGGCTGCTTTCATATTCGGATCGATATTCACGTGTTTGTGTCCGCCGAAATTGTAGAAACCAATCAAGCTATCCAGATTGGGAATGCTACCGTCGTGCATATAAGGGAAGGAGAATTCAACATTCCGTACACTAGGTACTTTAAACTTACCTACATCTGCTGGGTCGCCAGTTACTTCAGCCCGACCTTCATCCGTATAAACTGCTTTTAAACCATTATTTACGAACTGTAAATCACGACCAAAGGCGCCGAATAAATAGCGCGTTTCTCTTTCGCCATGGCAATGGAAACAATCACCACCAAAACCCCCGCTAGGGTCGAAGTCTGAAGTGAAAAGATCATAACCTCTCTGCTCAAGGGCGGTAAAAGTTTCACCGGTTTTTAAGCGGATTACCCGGTCAAATTTTGAATTCGCCGAAATAAGGGTTCGTTCGAATTGAGCAATAGACCTGGCAATGCGATCTTCTGTAATCTTTTCGCTGCCAAAAGCTGCCTTAAACATGGGCGGATAAAGGGGATTGGCGCTTAAACGTTGAATAACCGTAGAAAGGTCATTGTCCATTTCAATGCTATCACGAATGGGGTGTAATGACTGCTCTTCTAATGTTACTACACGACCATCCCAAAAGAAATTATCGTGGAAAGCTAAGTTGAAAAGAGGCATCGCTTTACGGCGCCCAAAAATGCCTCGGGTACCTACAGAAGTGGGGGTAGCATCAGTGAAAGCGCGTTCCTGCATATGACAAGATGCGCAGGAAATACTTTGATCATCTGAAAGGGCCTTTTCGTAAAAGAGGAACCGACCTAAGCGAATGCCTTCTACGGTCATAGGATTGTCGGCTGGAGTATTCGCTTGAGGAAATCCCGAGGGAACCTGTAAGGTATACGGTGTACCATAACTAATTGGTCCACTGGTATCCGGATCATCTTTACATCGGGAAACCATCAGGACAGCTCCCGTGATTAAGGCTAATGTAAACCACTTGCGATTCATCCTCTTCATTTTCAACGAAGTTAAGATTATTTACTGGCCTTTAAAGTGACTGTAATTACGCCATTTTTCGACCAACGCTTTCATGTCATCTGGCAACTCCGAATCAAAAGATAAACGCTCACCGCTTTTGGGATGTTCAAAGCCGAGGGTTTTGGCGTGCAATGCCTGGCGAGGACAAATATCAAAGCAGTTTTCTACAAATTGCTTGTACTTCGTGAAAGTGGTGCCTTTTAAGATTTTATCGCCGCCGTATTCTTTGTCATTAAACAGAGTATGACCAATATACTTCATGTGCACCCGGATTTGATGGGTTCTACCCGTCTCCAATTTGCACTCTACTAAGGTAACATATCCCAGGCGTTCCAGCACTCGGTAATGAGTAACCGCATGCTTTCCCTGATCTCCGTCAGGGTAGACTTGATAAATCTTACGATTTTTAGGGCTACGGCCGATATTGCCAATAATAGTTCCAGACTCTTCCTCCACATTGCCCCAAACTACAGCCCAGTAGGTTCTCTCGGTTGTTCTTTCGAAAAACTGATTGGCCAAATGGGCCATGGCATGTTCATTGGCCGCGATCACCATAATGCCGCTGGTGTCACGATCGAGACGATGCACTAAACCGGGGCGTTCCTGGTTTAAGCCAGGGAGATTTTGAAATTGATAGAGCAGCGCATTAACCAAAGTGCCATCGTAATTGCCATAGCCGGGATGAACCACCATGCCGGGTGGCTTATGCACCACAATTACATCTTTATCCTGATGAACAATAGGAATTGGAATATCTTGAGGTACTAGTTCAACTTCCCGAGGAGGGTAGCTTAATACCACCTGAACCACATCTTCGGGTTTAACCTTATAATTACTTTTTACCTTTTGGTCGTTTACCCGAATATTACCTGCTGCCGCAGCTTGCTGGATTTTATTTCGTGAGGTATTGGCTAATAAATTCCCTAAAAATTTATCAACCCTAAGAGGCTTTTGTCCGGCATCGGCAACAATCCGATGGTGCTCATAGAGCTCTTCATTCTCCTCTTCGGGAGCCTGATCTTCTTCGCGCATTAGTAAATCTGAATTTTTTGCTGCCAGTGCGATTTTCCCTGGCTGTCGGCGAGGCGAATCAGGTAGAGGCCGCTAGGTAGATGCGATAAATCCCAATTAGGAGCAACCGCCTTTTGAGCCAATAATTGGCCTTGTAAATTGTATAGACTTAATTGGTAGTCTTCTAAGTCACGCAGGTCTGCGGGGAGTTCAAAATGGAATGCTCCATCACTTGGATTGGGATATACCTGAAATTTATTTTTTGCCCATTCTTCTTTTTGCGAAAGGTCACGTGGCGCATATCTGAAAATGGGGCGCATCATAATGGTACCACCAAGAAAACTTTGGTACATATCATTCAGTTCCCCATAAAATGCTGTAGTTCGATTGCGACTGTTTTGATCATAACCCAGGCTTAAAGGGTCGCTATTCTTTTGGCGAATCCCAATGAATACGGTTCCTGTGGTTACCGGACCGGCAATGGCCGTATCGAGCATATAGCTTTGGTAAAAATTGGCATCCGAGTATTGAGCTGTATAAATACTGTCGGTTTCGTAAATGATGCTGGAGGGTAAGCCAGAGTTGTTACTCAATAACAAGATGCTGAATTCCTGGGTTTCCAAATCATAAAGCGCGGGCTGGAAGTAGATCTGCAAACCTTTTAAGGTGTCATTTACCAGCACATCATAACGTTGTACAATAAAGCCACCGCGGTTATTGCGAATTTCATATGCCCGCTCGGCACTGCCATCATCATAAGCGTAATAATTCTTGAAAACCTGTTTGCGAACAATGGTGTCGTTAGGACCGTAAACTTCATTTCCACCAGAGTAGGTTTGGGTAGAAATCAGTTCAAACTCGTCGGCATATGGTGGGTTGATGAAATTAAGTCTGGGACGGCCCACATCGGCAGTATCAGGAACGGGGTAGCGTACTTCTACATTGTCGCCATGTGTATCGTCAAGGTCACCGTCTGGTGCTCCATTTTGGGCGATAATGCTGCCCTGGTATTCGATTTTAAATTCGCCTAAAATACGATTGGGTCGAGGTAGGTTTGGATTGGTGTTCCGACGATAGTGGAGACGTAAATCCGGCTTGAAATAGCTGCCAATATTGAAGGCATCATTTACGTGCCACCAGGGGATGGCTTCGTAGTTGATCATCAGGGAAGGGTGAGGGCGAGTAAAGGCAATATCATTTATAATGGTATCGTCATAATTACGACTGTCATCCAACTGAACATAATCGACATGCCAGAGGTCTAGTGCCCCGTGTTTTGTGCCGTAGCTCAAGAGACGGAAACGAAAATCACTGTAGTGGTACGCCGTATCTACCGCTTGCATTACTTGAATCCAATAATCATTTGGATAGGCTTCATTATGCCAAATGGAATGCCAGCTAGCACTGGGACTGTGCCAGAATTGTAATACCAAAGAGTCATCTCCTACCGCAGGAGCTTCACCCCAACCACCTGATTGATAAAAGAAACTTAGGTAAACCGAATCGGTTGGATTGCTGAGGTCAATAGTTTGAGAACTTAAAATATCTCCTACGCTATCATTTCCAACATAGGAGAAAGGACGACCATAACGGTTTAGGCCATCAAAACTGGCAACCCCTAAACTAATAGGGCTAATGGCCCAGGTTTGGTTAACCCACACATCCGAAACCTCCCATTTAGAGGGATCCGGAATATTGGAATCGTAGGAAAAATCATCTACAAAGGGCAAATTCAATACGGCCTCGCTTTTTGCCTGGGGCAGGGCTAGAGGCTCCGGGTTTAAAGGCCGAGCGCCTAATCCACTAAGGTATTCCCGACGTTGCGCCTGAAGGGCAAAACAGAGAATACTTAAAGCAAAAAGAGGGAGTAATTTAAAGTGGTGGCGTTGTGTCATTCCTAAGAGAATCCGGGAGGTGAAGGTTTTGGAACTCTAACGAGTCGTTCACAATTTTAGTGTAATCACTGGTGAGCCAGATGTCAATTTCACGTCCCATCCGAATATTAGGCTCTTTACTAGGAGCCGGATTTTGCCGATAAACCAAAGCAGTAGTCGAATCAGTAATTTCTTCATCGTAAATAACGGATCCTAAATTTAAGGAGCGCAATTGCAAGTATTCCTCTGCTTCTGCCAAGCTTTTCCAACGCAGGTATGGAGATCGTACCAATTCATCACTTAAGCCCATACCTAAGACTAAATCGATGGTAGTTCCCTTTTTCAATTTGGTGCCTGGCATCAAACTGCGTTCATCAATTTTCACATCAATAACCACATCTTTACCTATATAAGGCTGATATCTCAATTCACCTACCTTAAATCCTTTCGACTCAAGATCGTAAATGGCTCGTCGCTTGGTTTTTTCAATTAGATCTGGGAGTTCTACTTTACGCGGGTAGAATGGATTGATGGTTAGTTTTAACTCTCGACCGGTTTTTACCTGACTGCCAGCTTCAGGATATTGGCTGATAACTGATCCACGGGGAAAGCCAGGATCATACTCAGCAGAATCGATTATGGCGAAACTGAGTTTCTTTTCTTCCAATTTGGTTTCCACTTCCGTTAAAGCCAAACCACTTAGGTCGGGTACCTGTACGCTGATACCATGTTCAGTATAGCGATCCAGACTGTAATTAAGCAGCCAAATTAGACCGGCTGATACCAGTACCATGATGATGAGGTTTACAAAAAAAGTCTTGCTAAACAAAAACCGCAGGAGCTTCATATGTGGATTGATGTGAGGGTCACAAAGGTAATTTTTTTCTAAAGGCTTCGAAGGAAAGCCAGGCTGTCAACATTATCCGCATAATCCCATAATTTGGGCTTTTGGCTTTCGCCGAAGGAAATTGAATTTGGGAAAGCTTCTAATTCGGTTACAATGCATTGGATGTTCTCTGCTTGAGCCTCGATTTTGGTTTTCAGATCATCTATTGCCTCATAACGTTCGTAATGCAATACTGAAACGGGGGCATGGAGACTTTCATTTTCCTTGATGATGAAGAAGCCATTCTCTAAAAAGTCGTGATGCTCCATTAGATAGATCGCCCGATTGTAGTCGTAATTGTTGGCATACTTATTATTATCACAAACCGATTGAAACTTATAAAAGGCTTCAAAGAGCTTTTGCAATTCAAAATTCAGAGGCACATAAACCTTAGAAACATTGCGGCAGCCCAATCCAAAGTAGCGGAAGATATCTTCGCCTAAAAGCTCTAATTCTTCTTTGCTTTCTTCGCCACTAAGAATGGCTAGAGAAGAGCGGTTCTTACGTATAATATTGGGGTATTTACCAAAGTAAGATTCGAAATAACGAGATGAATTAGTACTACCGGTTGCAATTACTGCATCGAAATCTTTCATCTGACCATCAGCTAATTGCAAATAGGCGGCAAACTCTGCATTGATAGCTACTAGAATTTGACAGATGAAAGGAATCAGCTTGGCATCATCCGAGCTGGGTTTGATTAAGGCTTTATGTCCGGCAATTAAGACCGAAAGTAAATCGTGGAAACCTACCAAAGGGATATTTCCAGCCATAATAATGGCCACTGTTTTGATACCGCGATCATGTTCAAAGAAATCGGGCTCATAGTCGATGGTCCAAGCTTCTAACTGTTCGCGGCTTAAAGCCTCCGACCAGGATTGCAAGGCGAAATGAAGGTTATCCTCACTAAACCAGTGATTAAACAGTTCTGCATCCTTAATACAAACACGGTATTCCTTGAGGAAGTGTTTGTTCAGTTTTTGCAGATCTTCATCTTGTCTTTCTTCACGGTATTGTGATATAAATCGCCCTAATCTATCGAAGGCGTCGATCCTTTGCTCTAATGACAGCATTTCGCTATTTAGTAATTAAATTTGTGGCAAAAGTAAGAACAGAATATGGCTATCAAGATAACGGACGAGTGTATTAATTGCGGAGCCTGTGAGCCGGAGTGTCCAAATAATGCCATTTATGAGGGTGCCCAGGAATGGCGATTCTCTGATGGTACGGGATTGAGCGGTATGGTGAAGCCCAAAAGCGGTGGCGAATATGATGCCGACGAAGCTCAGGAGCCGATTGACTATGATGTGTTTTACATTGTTACCGATAAGTGTACGGAATGTGTAGGTTTTCATGAGGAACCTCAATGTGCTGAAGTATGTCCCGTAGATTGTTGTGTGCCCGATGAAGACCATGTTGAGTCGGAGGAAGAATTATTGTCGAAAAAGGATTTTCTGCACCTCGATTGAAATTAGTCTGTACAAAAGATCGTTTAAGCCCCATGGGAAGATGCATTCTCTTAGGGCTTTTTTTATTCCTAGGTCAGTTACAGGCTCAAGATAGCTTGAGCTTGGATGAGCTGGCTAAACTGGGGCGCATTACTCTGGAGTCACCCATTTTTGCGGAACGGGACAGTGCCAATCAGAAATTCTTAAATGGACTACAATCCTTTTTATCGGTAGAGGGAAATTATCTGAAGCCTTTACCGCAACTTACGAATATGTTGCGATTGGAAAGTCCGGATAAACGTTTTGCTATTTACACCTGGCAACGTCCGGATGCAGAAGGAGTGTACCAGCGCTATGGTATAGTGGCGGGGGAGTTTAAAGGTGAAACCAAGGTCACCCTCCTGGTGGACCAGTTGGAAAAGATTCCTGAATTACAATTTGATCGCTGTAAGCCGGAAGAATGGCCAGGGGCTATTTATTATGCTATTCGACCGATGAAAGGGGAGAAGGAAAAGTACCTGCTTTTGGGATTAGCTATGGGTAAGGAGCTAAATCGTAAGGTGATTGAAATTATTGAAGTTGGAAAAAGGGGGAAAATAAGTTTTGGATCTCGCAATTTTAAGGTGGATGAATGGATGGATAAAACATTGCGAAAACCACCATTGCGTTTGGTTTTAACCTATAATGCCAAATACTCCGCTACCGTGCGCTGGAATGAAAATGCGGAAATGGTCATCATGGATCATTTGGGTCCACCTGAGCCCAAGATGAAAGGTTTTTACCAGGTTTATGGTCCGGATTTTAGTTACGATGCCCTGTATTGGGAAGATGGTTGGTGGCATCTTAAAAGTGGGGTGAGTTTCAATACTGGTCAGGTGATTGAAATAAAACCACCCAGTTTGCCAACGGATTTGCCTAAGCGGGAGTAATAGCTTGCCAATTATTCCTTTATTTCAAGGCATTCTAGTTCTTCGCTATTGATGAAATTAAAAATTTGATCATCGTAGCTTCGAAGTAATTCAGCTAAATAGGTTGTCCTCTGATTGAATGTTCTAATCCAAATTATTTTTGGAGGTGGTCCCCCAAATAATAGAGTAATTGTAAAAATTGACATCAAAGCTCACAATGGTGAATTGATGATATTTTGCGAATTCCCAAATTTCTCGATCTGTAGCATTGACCAAGCCTAATTCGGTCACATGAGCGGAGTTCGGAAATCTTCCCTCTAGAAGTTTTAAAATTTTTCGAGAAATATTTTGATCGAAAAGCAGCATTTAGTGTGCAAGACCAATTTGTCCCTCTTTACTGGCAGCAAAACTTAAGCAGGCCTGAATCATTTCCAGATTTAATTCGGGGAAGTCTGCTTGAATTTCATCGGTAGTCATTCCCATGCTTAACCATTGAAGAACATCTCCAACACTTATTCGCGTCCCTTTTAGTATAGCTTTCCCAAATCGTTTATTGGGGTCAATGGTTATATAATCTTTAAAGGATGACTTCATGGGATATGAATTGATGTGTGTAAAGTACAAAAATGAGTGTAGGAAATTCTAGTTTTGAAACACTAAAACCAAACGAATGTCTGCTCCTGATCCACGCCAAAAATTTCCTTTAGCCCATTATGAACGCCTTTGTTTTTTAAACAATGTGATCAGCAATCCCAATATCATTGTTGGGGATTTTACCTATTACGATGATTTTGAAGATGTGCACAATTTTGAGAAGAATGTGAAGTATCACTTCGATTTCATTGGTGATAAACTCATCATTGGGAAATTTTGTCAGATTGCCTCCGGGGTGACCTTCATAATGAACGGAGCCAATCATTTGCAGGATTCCATATCTACCTATCCTTTTGCCATCATGGGAGGCGATTGGGCCGGCGCCATGGAAGGCAAGACTTATCCTTATAAAGGTGATACCGTCATTGGCAATGATGTGTGGATCGGATATGATGTTACCCTAATGCCTGGGGTGAAGATTGGCGATGGAGCGATAATCGGATCCAAATCGGTGGTGACCAAAGATGTGGCGCCCTACAGTATAGTAGGCGGAAACCCGGCTAAAGAAATTCGGAAGCGTTTTGAAGCCTCCCAAATTGAGTATTTACTGGACTTACAGTGGTGGGATTGGCCCTTGGAAAAGATCACTGAAAATCTGGAAATGCTCACCCATCCGCCGAAAGGCATGCAAGGCTAGAAGCCAGTAAAAACAGGAGGGGAGGAAGACATTTTATCTATACCCTTAAAATTAACCGGTACTTAAAAAGGGCTTTGGTGAATAGTGCTACTTTTGCGGCGATAACGAATCAAACCGCTCTCAATGAAGAAGCACAATTTTTCTGCCGGGCCCTGTATTCTTCCTTCTGAAGTATTACAAGAAGCCGCTAATTCAGTTCTCAATTTCGATAATCTCGACCTCTCTCTGATCGAAATCAGTCACCGCAGTAAGAACGTGGTGGCCGTGATGGATGAGGCCGTAGCCTTGGTTAAAGAATTACTTGGAGTTCCGGAAGGGTACTCGGTGATTTTCGTACAAGGTGGAGCGTCCTTGCAATTTGTAATGACCCCCTTTAACCTGATGAAGGCCGAAGGTGGAAAAGCCGCTTATCTAAACACAGGGACCTGGAGCTCTAAAGCTTTGAAAGAGGCCAAGCGCTTAGGTGAAGTGGTAGAAGTAGCTTCTTCCAAAGACAAGAACTTCAACTACATCCCTAAAGGATTTAGCATTCCCAGCGATGTGGATTATTTCCACACTACTTCCAATAACACCATTTTCGGAACCCAGATTAAGGATTTTCCGAAAGCGGAAGGATTGAATGTATGTGATATGTCATCCGATATTTTCAGTCGCCAGATTAATGTGGCTGATTTCGATATGATTTATGCCGGAGCCCAAAAAAATATGGGGCCAGCCGGAGCTACCGTGGTAATCGTTAAAGACGAAATCTTAGGTAAAACCGGACGTGATATTCCTGCTTACCTCGATTATCAGATTCACATCGACAAAGAATCGATGTTTAATACTCCTCCTGTATTTTCCGTTTATGTGTCTATGCTTACCCTGCGTTGGTTAAAGGGTATTGGCGGTGTAGCTGAAATGGAGAAGATCAATCAGGCTAAAGCCGATTTGCTTTACAATGAAATTGATCGCAACTCTAAGTTCTACGGTACGGCCGAAAAAGAAGATCGTTCAAACATGAATGCCTGCTTCTTAGCACATGAAGGGGTAGATACCGCTTTATTTGATGAGATGTGGAAGGCCGCCGGAATTAACGGCTTAAACGGTCACCGCTCAGTAGGTGGATATCGTGCCTCTATGTACAATGCCCTTCCATTGGAGAGTGTGCAGGTTCTGGTAGATGTAATGCAAGAATTCGAAAAGAAATAAGAATTATGGTTAAGATTTTAGCGAACGACGGAATTTCTAAAAGTGGTGAAGAAGCCCTGAAAGCCGCCGGTTTCGATGTAGATACCACTAAGGTTGCTCAGGAGCGATTAGCAGAGCACATTAATGAAAATGGCGTGGACGTACTGCTGGTGCGTTCGGCTACCAAAGTGCGTAAAGACCTTATTGATGCCACCAAAGGCAATTTGAAGTTTATTGGTCGTGGTGGTGTAGGTATGGATAATATTGATGTGGATTACGCTCGCGAACAAGGCATGATCGTGCAAAATACACCGGCCGCCAGTAGTCGCTCTGTAGCCGAATTGGTATTCGCACACTTAAGTGGAATGGTGCGTTTTGTATTTGATGCGAACCAAAAAATGCCACTTGAAGGCGAAACCAATTTTAAGGCCTTAAAGAAGAACTATGGTGCCGGAACCGAATTGCAAGGAAAAACCCTGGGGATCATCGGTTTTGGACGTATTGGTCAGGAAGTAGCCAAAATTGCTTTAGGCTATGGAATGCAGGTGAAAGCAGTTGATCCTTTTGTAGAGTCTGCCGACATTAAGTTGGAGTTCTTCGACGGCCAGTCTTTAAACTTTACGATAAAGTCTGAAAGCATGGATGCGGTATTAGCAGCTTCGGATTTTATTACCCTTCATATTGCAGGTGCGGGTAAAGCAATAATCGGAAAGGCTGAGATCGAGAAGATGAAGGACAATGCCGGAATCATCAACACTGCCCGTGGGGGTGTGGTGGATGAAGAAGCCCTCCTGGAAGCATTGGAAAGCGGTAAATTGAAATATGCCGGTTTGGACGTGTTTGTAAACGAACCTACTCCAGCCATGGCCGTTTTAATGAGCCCTTATACCTCCTTAACTCCCCATATTGGTGCAGCCACCTTAGAGGCACAAGACCGTATCGGGACCGAAATGGCTCAACATATTATCGAGGCTGCCAAAGCCTGGTAAGTAAAACTATAGCTACAGAAAAGGCTGCCTTAGGGTGGCCTTTTTTTATGAAACAAAGTTCTGGATCGAATTGCAAATTCGATCCAGTATATAATTAACTGGCTTTAACTGGCTTGAATTTGCAATTCAAGTAAAACTTCAATTCCTGGATCGAATTTGCAATTCGATTCGGAAATCAAACCTCATCTCCCTATTTCCCCCATTCACCGCCTTTCTCCCTACTTCAGGGCTATAGGCCTTTCGGCGGATGCGACATTCATTCTACTTTAGTACCACTAAAACATAAGAACGAAAACAACAATTTTAAAGAAGCTATCATGTCACGACACAATCGAAACAAGTCTATTTACGTCGGAGTCGCCATTCTGGTGATTGGCGTAATCATGTTCCTCCGGAAAATGAACATCTATATCCCGGAATGGATCTGGAGTTTTGAAATGCTCTTGATTGGTATTGGTGTGGCGGTTGGAATCGACAATAAATTTCGCAATCCATCCTCTTACATTTTAATAGGTTTAGGTGGACTGCTGTTATTGGACGATATCTTCTACTTCGATTTTAATATCTGGTATTATTTCTGGCCGCTCTTAGTGATTAGCATTGGCTTGATCATCATCTTTCAATCGCGCTTTCGCGCAGCTAAGGTGGATAACTTTAGTGGCAATGAAGCGGATAAACTCGATTCGGTAGCCATTTTTAATGGGGTGAAGCGCAGCATTAATAGCAAGTCTTTTGCCGGAGGTGAAGTGGTTACCATTTTTGGGGGTACCGAGCTCAATTTGATGAATGCCGATTTTGAGGGTACTGCAAATCTGGAAATGACCGTGCTTTTCGGGGGAGCCAAGCTCTTCGTTCCCAAAAACTGGGAGGTGCGTCCAGAGGTAACCAGCATTTTTGGCGGGGTAGATGATAAGCGTCATTCTGCTATCGAGGTAATGCCCGACAACAAGGTCCTGTATCTTACCGGTACTGTGGTCTTTGGTGGTCTGGAGATTGTAAATTACTAAGATCCGTATCTTGTAGCAATGGCCAGGAACCCACTGCTCAAATCACACAATTACCTGTATTTCCTCGGGGTATTAGTACTGCTGATGGGAGTACAGGTTTCTTTTATGGTTTGGGCCAAGGATCTCGCTGTGGAAATTGCTTTTATCGATGCCTTCATCCACTGGGCTTTATTGGGGCTAATCGGCTTCGGCCTGATTAATACCTTTAGCTTTTATCAGCCACCTAATTATCAATTCCTGATCATCTTTTTTCTGCCCCTTGTTTTGGTAGCTTTTTGGGTGGAATTAGGAGACTGGATTTTTATGCGTTTGGTGGGCCTTGATTATCAGGATTGGATGCTCGAAACCTTTCCCTTTCGAATAACCGTAGCCTATCTTTTACTGGCAGCGGCAATCGGTTTTTCCTTTTTATGGTATCGCCTGGATGAGCGCAATGCCCAGGAAATGCGAAAGCAGGAAATTGAACGTATGTCTAAGGAAGCGGAGTTGTTTAAGCTCCGTCAGCAAATACAGCCGCACTTTTTATTCAATGCTTTAAATTCTATTAATTCATTAATTGGATCCCGACCCAAGGACGCTCGTCAGATGACTCAAAAATTAAGTGAGTTTTTACGAGGTACCTTGAAAAGAGAGGACAAGGATTTATTGAGTTTAGAGGAGGAAATCAATCACTTGAGCTTATACCTCGATTTGGAGCAGGTTCGTTTTGGACATCGCCTGAAGGTTGAGCGAACAATTCAGGAGGAATGCCTGGAGGCTAAATTACCTTCCTTACTCATCCAGCCGCTAATTGAAAATGCCATCAAATATGGATTATATGGCACCACTGAAGATTTGGTAATTAGCCTGTCTTGCAAAGTGCAAGGGAAGAGTCTCAATATTGAAGTGCGCAATCCATTTGAGGAGGGCAGCTCAACTCAAGGGGGAACCGGATTTGGTTTGAGCTCTATCCAACGCAGATTGTACCTTATCTACGGACGAACCGATTTATTGGAAACCCGGCGAGAGAATGGCCTGTACATTGCTCGTCTAAGCATACCTCAAAGCCATGTACAAAGTACTGATAGTTGATGATGAGCCCCTGGCGGCAGATTTGGTCCAGGAATATTTAGAGGCCTTTCCTGATTTTGTGGTGCAAGAGCGCTGCCTGGATGGATTCGCCGCTATGAAACATATACAACAGGAGAAACCGGATTTGGTCTTTTTAGATATTCAGATGCCAAAGCTTACGGGCTTTGAATTATTGGAATTGCTGGAAGATCCGCCCGCTATTATTTTCACGACTGCCTTTGATCAATATGCTATAAAAGCCTTTGAGGCTAATGCCGTTGATTACCTGCTTAAGCCTTTTTCAGAAGAACGTTTTGCCCAGGCCATTGCCAAGTTTCAGGCCCAACCTAAGCACATGCAGGAGGCGATAGCCGCATTGCAGAAGGACCGCGATCATGGGCCACGCGATCGTCTGGTGGTAAAGGATGGTGCTCGGATTCGAATTATCCCTTATCCCGATTTAATTCGCATTGAGGCCGATGGTGACTACGTGCAAATCGTCTCCGAGAAAGGCACCTATGCGAAGAAGAAGACTTTAAGCCACTACGAAAAACTATTACCTCAACCCTTATTCATGCGCGTGCATCGATCGCATATGGTGAATGTGGAGAAGATAGACCGATTAGATCCTTATGGAAAGAATGATCATTTGGCCTTGCTAAAAGATGGAGCTCGTATTCCGGTAAGTCGCAATGGTTTTTCAGAATTGAAAGAATTATTAGGCCTTAGTTAATTCTTATGTTTTCTTGAACCCTACAAGGCTTTTGGGGGTTCTTATCCAAAACAAAAAGATGTTTGGGATTTTCAAGAAAAAGACAGCAAAGGAAAAACTTCAGGAGCAGTATCGTAAAATGCTGAAGGAGTCGCATCGATTATCGACTATTAACAGAGCAGAAAGTGATAAGTTAAGAGCAGAGGCTGAGGCTTTGGCAGACCGAATAGAAAGCCTGTAAATTCCACTATCAAATTTTCTAGGTCTTAAAATATTGAAAAAGACGGGTATTCCGGTCGTGAATTTTTTTTGAGTCCGAAACCGGGACGCAAAGCGTCTGTTTAAATCAATATTTCTCCCATTTGTAACACTTATAAACAGCCTGTGAAAAAAAACCATTACCTGTACATTAAACTTTCATAAAACTTTACCGTTATTTAAGAAAAAGATATAGGGATGGAAGGATTGTTTAACAAAAAATCTGAGCTCGAGTTGCTGCAAAGGCAGTACGGGAAGCTCAAGAAAGAGGCCTACAGCCTTTTTTTCGTGGATCGCGCGAAGAGCGCATTGAAATCAGCTGAGGCTGAGGCGATTGCCAGTCGATTGGAATCTTTGGTTATTTCCTAGATTCACCCTGTAGCCAGGCTTTAAAGCGAGCGCTGCGTTCAGCGCTCACTATTCCTTCTTCGGGGAGCGCTGGCTTCATAATTACTTTTAAGCGGGATTTGGAATAGCTGAGTAGTTCATCCAGATATTCCAGATTAATAATGTACTGTCTATTAATCTGAAAAAAATACTGGGAGTCTAACTGTTCCAATAGCTCTTTTAAGCTATGGTCTACTAGATATTCATGACCTTCGGCATCTACTAAAAAGCAGTGTTTAGCACTGGCATGGAAATAGGCAATATCAGCACTATTTACAGTTTTCAGTTTTTCGCCATGAGCTACTAAGAAGCGTTCTTTATAGCTTGGTTTTAGCTCTTTTAAGATTTTGGACCAATCTGGGTTTAGAGGATTCTCTACACTTTGTGATTCGAATTTAAGAATGGCCTTTTTCAGATCATCAGCATGAATAGGCTTGAGTAAATAATCGATGCTATTCAGCTTGAAAGCCCGGATGGCATATTGATCGTAGGCTGTAGTAAAGATTAAAGGCATTTTAATGTCAAGGCTTTCAAGAGCCTTAAAGGACGACCCATCACCCAGATGAATGTCAACGAAAGCCAGGCCCGCATCCGTATGAGCTAAATTTTCTTGCAGTTCTTTTAAAGTGCCATAAATAGCCACACAGTGCCAATCAGGTCTTAAATCCTCAATTTTCTCTTGCAAGCGCTCGGCAGCCAGGCTTTCATCTTCAATAATCAGATACTTCATTCTTCGATTTCTAGTAGTGCCAAGCGGGCTATAAAATGTCCATTTCTCCGACTAAATTCCGGTTCTTTCTGCTGTAATAGGCGATAGCGTTCCCGGATATTTTCCAATCCTAATCCTGTACTACCTCTTTGATCACTACGCAAATTGTAATTATTGCGAACCTCAAGATAATTGGGGCCAACCTCGATCTCTAACTTTAGGGGTTCACTTTCATGTACCACATTGTGCTTAATGGCATTGCTAATTAATTCCTGTAAGGAGAGTGGGGGCAGGTAGCTATCCGCATTCATTTCCTTCAAATCCCAATTTACTTTTAAGCCTTCTTTAAAGCGTATTTGCTGTAAACGGAGGTATTGTTTGGCAAAGTCAATTTCTTCCTCTAAAGGTACTACCATTCGGTTGTTTACTTCCAGCATATGTCGGTAAACACGTGCAAAGTCTTCCACAAAAGTCTCGGCTTTCTTAGGGTCCTGGCGAATTAGGCCTGTCAGAACATTTAAGCTGTTGAAGAGGAAGTGTGGGTCGAGTTGAGAGCGGAGATTGGCCAACTGACTTTCAGCATTTTCTTTCATCAGCCGTTCGGCAGCCAATACCGTTTCTCGCCAGTTTCGAAAGAAATAAATCCCTTCCATTAAGATTACAACTATGATTGTGATAGCATTGCTAAAGAGGATATTCTCGATATAGTCCTTGAACTCCAGCCCGGTTTTAATAAACAGCAGGGGAGTGCCATCCAAAAGGTATAAGATTAATCCCTGAGCCGTACTGCTAAAAGACAGTATAAAAATAATCTCCAGGAATATTCTTTTCCGGACATTTCCTTTCCAGGGCAATACTTGATTAAGGATATGAATAATGGCCGCTGACCCATAAAATAAGGTGGCCGTTACAATGTAAGAATAGATGAAACCAATCCCGAAATCCACCATTTGGTATCCTTCCGGAATGGGGTCTAATCCGCTGAAGGCCCTTATGGTTCCAATAATGGGTGGAAAACACCCGACCACCACAATGGCGATCAGGTTTTCCTTATTAAATACTTTTCGAGCGACTAGCGGCCAATCTACCTTTAGGGACATTTTCCGAAATTAAGCTTCCTTTTTCAGAGTGTAATCGTTCCAATGCATATTCACGATTTACATAGGTATCGGTTTCCCAGCCGGTGGTAATGCCATGCCCCATTTTAATACTGGCTTTCATGGCTTTGAGATGTGCGCCGGAATTCCTAAACCGAATCATATCTTCTTTGCTTTCCCAATGCGTTAGGGTACTGTATACTCGGCGGAAAGGTGAGAAAGTTTCGCTTTTGAGAATGCCTTTTGACTTTCGAGCTTGCATAAAGGAAGTCATGGCATGCATTTGAAAAAACAAATTGGCCCAGGGACTTTTTACCAGAAAAGAAGTTACACTTACATACATGATTAAAAGCTTATGCGGTATAAGAACATGGGGAAGAGTCCTAACTGATTGGTGGTTTCAATAGTACCGGTTGCGGCATTGAAATCCTGGCCAAATGGATTATCCTGATTCGTTACATTCTGCACATCAATGGCCCATTCCTGGGTAAAACGAGAACCCGCAATTTTATAGCCGATACGAATATCCGCCCGGAAATAAGGGTCGTATTGTTCTTCGAAGGCACGGTTATTATCATAAACCGCTTCACCATCGGCGATAGAAGCCGCCAAATCGATAGGGGTATAGCGCTGGCCTCCGGCTAAAGTTACTTTCGCATCCACCGTAAGGGTTTGACGACTCTTAGCTTGTGGCTTGCTTAAAACGAACTCTTTACCACCCACCAGATTCCAAACAAAGTTTCCATTAAAGGCAGTGTTGCGCCAAACTTGATCATTTCCGCGGTATTTAGACTCGAAAATGGAAATGGTATTGAGCATATAAAATCCGCGATCCATAAATTTTTCCAAGGTAAGATCCAGTCCATAATTATAGGCCAGCCCTGCATTTTGTGCGGTATCGGGAATACGGAAATCGAAAGAACCGCTATTTACACTGGAATAGGAGTTGGGTAATACGCTTACTATGGCATCGTAGATATGCTGGTAATAAGTCTCAGCTTTGAAGTTCCAGTTGCCACCAAGGTTTTGTTGGTAGCCCAATACAAAGTGATGGCTTTTCACTAAATCCAGGTTTTCATTGGGGCGCAGGCTACTGCCATCCTGAAGTACTTCTTCGCGGTACAAGAGCAGCTCGTTGGCTTGCTGGCTGTGTAATCCGTAGCCAATATTAAAGCTGCTTTTTGCGGTGGGCCGATACGACATGCCCCAGCGGGGTTCTATACTATAGTGTTTCTCGGTAATCACCGTGTGAATTCCGCTATTCATTTCCCATTCGTCGTTAAATCGATATTGCCAGTTGGCATAGGGCTGGTACGTCATAGTAGATCCCTGTAGGTCGCGCAGGTTTACAAAACGATCCCAGTCATAGCGATAGGCAGAATCGTTTAAGTCGTATTGACTACGCGTAATATAGGCGCCCACTCGAACTACATGCTTCACATTAAACTTGTGGTTTACTAAGGCATTCACTTGAAAATTACTGCGCACAAAGTTTTGTCGGTACTGAGCTGAGCTCAAGCTGCCATCTACATTAAAGGTGTCGATGCTGGTTTTATTCTGAATGCCACTATAAGCCAGGCTCACTTTGCTATAAGTTTTAGGACTGTAGAAGTACTGATGGGAGGCACCAATAACACCGCTGTTCACACGATTGCGAAGGTCTTCATCATCACTATAAAAACCGCCGTCTTCATCTTCATCATTTTCACTATCCAGGAAATCAATCGCAGAAACTCCTCCCAGGGCAAATACTTGAATGGTACCTAGCTTGCGACTGGGGAAGTTCAATTTAAAGTTAAGGTCCTGGTACTCGGGAATGGCTGTTCCGGTTCCGAAATCAATGCCCATAGCCGATAAAATTCCTAAGGTTGAATAACGGTAGTTGATGAGGTAAGAAGACTTACTTTCTTTATTTATCGGCCCTTCCGCTCCGAACTCCAAGCCATTAAAACCGATTTGTCCCAGAAACTCATGCTTTTCGTAATTCCCGTTGCGCATGCGCAAATCAAAAACCCCGGAAATTCCGTCACCATAATCGGAAGGAAAGGCGGAAGTAATAAAGTCGCTATTGGCCAAAACGTTATTGTTGAGCATGCTTACCGGTCCGCCGGTAGCGCCAATTCCACCAAAGTGATTGGGATTGGGAATATCCATGCCTTCGAGGCGCCATATTAAGCCAAAAGGGGAGTTACCGCGAATTACAATATCATTGGTCGCGTCATTGGCCCGTTGCACCCCGGCAAAGTTGGCCGCCATGCGCGATACATCATTATTGGCACCGGCAAAACGCTGACTTTCCTCAATGCTAAAAGTTCGACCGGATACATTTACTCTTTCATTCTGAGTGCGTGTTTTTTCAGTTTTGGCAGAGACCACAATTTCATCGAGGGTCTCAGTGCTTTCGCGCATACTCACGTTTAAGATCAATTCTTTTGATCCTAAAAGCTCGATATTATTCATGGTGATATTCTGATAGCCAATAAAGCTGAACTGGATATTAATCCGGCCGGTGGGTACCGATTCTACTTTATAATAGCCATCGAAATCGGTACTGGCCCCGTAGCTCTGGCCCTTGATTTCGACAAGAACATTTACTCCGGGCAGGGGCATTTGGCTTTGCTGATCGAGCACCCGGCCTTTAATATTTTGGCTGATGTCTTCGTCAGCACTATGGCCCAGCAAGAGCGTGCTGAAGCTGAGGCTAAGGAGGAGACTTAAGATGGATTTCATTTTTATGTTTTAGTTGAATTCGGCTTCAAAGGAAGATTAAGCTAGGGAAGTCGACAAGCGAAAGGGAGTGAAGCGGGGAAAAAGGGAGATGAACCGGGAAAAATGAGAGAAGAGTGATATTTGTTAGCCTTTGGTTCCTTGAATTTGCGTTCATTTGTGCACCTCTCAAAACGATGAATATGGATCCTAAAAAGATGCACCCCGAAAGTCTGATGATGTCTTACGGGTACAAGGCACACTTATCTGAGGGCGCAGTAAAATGCCCCATTTTTCAAACCTCCACCTTTGCTTTTAAAACCGCCGAAGAGGGTAAGGCTTTCTTCGAAGTAGCCTATGGTTTGCGAGAGAAAGGAGCGGATGAAGAATTAGGCTTAATCTACAGCCGTTTAAACAATCCGGATCTCGAAATTCTGGAGAATCGCTTAACCCTTTGGGATAAGGCCGATGATGCCGCGGTATTTGAAAGTGGCATGAGTGCCATAACCACCGTGCTCCTTGAGTTTTTAAAGCCAGGAGATTTGATTCTTTTTTCGAATCCGGTTTATGGAGGTACAGATCACTTTATCAATCATTTCTTACCTAAATTAGGGATTCATGTTCAGGGTTTTACCCCCCATGATACGCCTGAGGATATTGAAGCAATGATTGAGGCGCATCCCGCCAAGGATCGTTTGGCCATGATTTATGTGGAAACCCCTGCCAATCCAACTTTGGACTTATTTGATATTGAAGCCTGCGTGCGCTTGGCTAAGAAATATTCTCGCTCTGCAGAAGATCGAGTTTATGTAGCGGTGGATAATACCTATATGGGACCACTTTGGCAGCATCCCTTGCAGTTTGGTGCCGATTTCGTGATTTATTCGGCAACAAAGTATATCGGTGGTCATTCGGATGTAATTGCCGGAGCCGTGTTGGGTACTGCAGAAGTAATGCCCAGAGTAAAAGAGCTACGTACCTTCTTGGGCAATATGGCCGGACCGCATACGGGTTGGTTATTAATGCGAAGCCTCGAAACTCTGAAAGTACGCATGGAGCGCCAGGCTATAAATGCCGAGGCCGTAGCCCAGTGGTTAGCTGATCACCCAAAGGTGGAGAAGGTCTATTATTTGGGAATGATTGATGACAAAGATGAGCGTCATCAGGATATTTACCGTCGCCAGTACGAATGTGCCGGGGCCATGCTTTCCTTTGATGTTAAAGGAGGAGAGAAGGAAGCCTTCCGTTTGTTGAATGGATTAAAGTTGGTGAAACTGGCGGTAAGCCTGGGTTCTACAGAATCCTTAGCAGAGCATCCAGCCACTATGACCCATGCCGGAGTGGATTTGGATTTACGAAATCAATTGAACATCACCGGAAAAATGGTGCGTCTCTCCGTAGGGGTGGAGCATCCGGATGATCTGATTGCTGATTTGAGTCAAGCCTTGGGTCAGGTATAGATTTTAACGAAAGACAAGAAGCCCGGATTTGATTCGGGCTTTTTTTTAGTCTGAATTGCAAATTCAGACTAGATCCGCATCTAAGCTGAATTTGTAATTCAGCTTTATATACTAAGCTTTACACGGCATTGTATTTCATTTCCTTACATTAGAAGATGAGATCTATTGAAACAAAACCTGAATGAAAATCCTGAGAAAATTCGCTCTTCTGCTTTTGCTTTTCACTTTGGGTATGCAAGCCTGTAAGCCTTCCTATATGATAGGCTATGAGCACATCGAGGAGGCTGAAAGAAAGTACTCAGATGGAAATTATAAATCAGCATTAAAGCATCTGAAAAGGGCGGAAAAGGCGAACTATGGATTTTGCGGAAATGCATGGATTGGTGCCCATAACTCTATTCACGAACTTAGAGCGAGAATCTTTTTCGATCAAGAGGAGTATGCTCAAGCACGTGAAAGCTTAAGTACGTGTTCAAAAGGACTGGCGATGAATAGAGTGGATACCTTCTTTATTCGCAGCTATCAAATGGAATTTGGCAAAGATTCTTTGCGTTCCATGCTGGATACGACTTTAGCGAATGTGCAGATTAACAATCAAAACTATCCCTTTACGGTGCGAATTCCCTTAAGCAATGGGGACACGCTAAATTTTGCACTGGATATAATTAGAGATCAGGATATCATTCAATCGAATTTGGAAGAAGAAAGAGTCGCTTTATGGGCCAATCGTTTTAAAGCTACGGATATGTATGCCATGTTAATTGGGAAGCTTTGAGCAGATGGATAAAGAATTATTATAAGGTTTTGATGAGGATTTGGATTATAGCGTTTATGCTGTCTTGTAAGCCTTGGAAGGATTATGTTCCAGTGCCTATTCGCTCCACTTGCCAGTTTGAATTTCCAGCAAAAGAAGGAAGCTATGCTTTACAGGAAGTGGATAGCCTTTTTTTTCGCAGGTCATTTTTGGGTCAAGAGAATATGGAAGGTCAGGAATGGGAAAATTATCTCAATCGTAATCCAGATCTAATTGCATTGCCCGATAAATCGGGTCCAGATTCGTTTTATAGAGGTCTATGTCGAAAAGGCTACATTGTTGACGATCTAATTTTAAATCTTGAAAAAATAGAAACACTTCCAAATGAATTTAGTTGGGAGCCTTTTCCTGGTAGAATCGTTCAGGTAAAAACCAGATTGATTCAAGATCCAAAGCTTAATTCTGAGCCTTTCGTTGAGTTTGTTTTTAAGGAAGATGGAAAACGAATAGGGATTGACTCAGTTGAATTTGAATGGCCTCCGGATTATTGTTTTTTCAAAGAAGATTTGAATGATGATGGTATTGAGGAGTTGATTTCTGTTTACCAATACTATATTGTTAATGGAGATAATTTCAATGTGAAAGTTTACCAGCTTAAAGATCAGGGTTTTGAGGGATATTGATGAGGTTCTTAAAAAAATGCTTCCGCCATCAGATTATTTTCATCGCAATGGATTTAGTAATGCCGCTATAATTGAGTCCTTAAGTGACTCGGAAAGGCATGAAGTGGAAATGCGTCTAATTAAAATGTTAGAGGAAAGTTCCGAAGGCTTGATTGGTGAAACTATGTATTAGGCAAAGCTGGAGTCGATTTTAAATCAAATTGAGATCCTTGAGAGAAATAGCTAACGAGACAATTTTTCAAAGATTCGAACCTGCCAATAACTAAATCATCCTAATTTTCCTCCTTTAGCTACTTATGAAAACCGGCCAACCTTTAATTGCTTTGCTAATCCTGATAATGGGCAGCATCTCCTGCAGTCCCATATGGATCCATTTCTCCGGTGTCTTGGAAGAAAAGCCAGAACTGAAAGTCCTAAGCAATGGGGAAAAGGAAGTGCTTTTTCTTCCCATCCATCATATTGGTCGGGAGAGCTATTATCAGGAAGTAAAACGCATTACGGATTCTTTAGACCAGCAAGCTTATACCATCTTATATGAGCAAGTGAGCACAGGTCTAAGAGAGGCGGAGGACTTTATACTGATGGCCAAAAAGTTTCGGAAGCTCACCGGTAGTTTTAATGCCGGCACCGGCTATTTAGATACGGTGAATCACAAAATTGGCAGTATGGATTACGATCCCAAATACCAGTTAATGAACCAACCGGATTTGGATGGATTGGGAATTGATACGGCCACTGCCATCAAGGCAGACCTCCTTTTGGAAGATCTAATCTTGGCCTTTGAAAAAAAGCATGGAACCATTCAATTGGATAGCTGCGATTTGGACACGGATTTGGAGTCCGACTATTTATGCTCAGCTTCCAATGCTGATTGGCAAAAGGATTTTCGCAAGCACTTTATTCTGGGACTTCGCAATGAGAATTTGGCCAGGCAAATTGATCAATCTGAGTCTGAAAAGATCTTTGTGATTTATGGCGCCAGTCATTTTAAGGGCCTTAAGCAGGAGCTGTCCCATTTAAATTCAGCTTGGACCGAATTGAAATAGGTCCGCTAGATAGGTCCTGTGTTCTATATTTATGAAAAATAAAGGCCTTAGTGAAATCTGAAAATTGAAAAAAAAATGGCTGTTGGAGGAAACGTACTGGAACAACTAGCCTCGGCATTGGATCGTCGGGATGAGGTACCCAACCAGGAATTGGCCCGAAAAATAGCGAGCGCTCAAGATTCTGAGGCCGTAAAAATCCTGATCGAAAACCTGAATCATAAAGACAAAGCTATTCAGAGCGATTGCATCAAAGTCCTTTATGAGATCGCGGAAATAGATCCCCAATTGGCGGCCAATTATGCGCAGGTATTTATCGAGTTTTTGAAGCATAAAAACAATCGTTTGCAATGGGGGGCCATGACTGCCCTCCATGCTATCTGCCTTGAAAATCCCAGCTTTATTTATAAGGCCTTGCCCCAAATTGTGGAGGCTGGAGAAAAGGGCTCCGTAATTACTAAGGATAATTTGGTGAAGCTCTTGGTTAAGATGGCTTCCTTAGCAGAATATGCTGATGATGCCTTCGACTTGCTATGCGAACAGGTATTACGCAGTCCGACTAATCAATTGCCCCTGTATGCCGAATTGGCCTTGCCCATTATCAGCAATCCAAACAAGAAGAAATTCAGCGAAATTTTACAATCGCGATTGAATGAGGTGGAGAAGGAATCCAAGCGCAAGCGGCTGGAAAAGGTGATTAAGAAATTAACCTAGATTCGGATATTGAAATGTCTGATCTGAATTTACAGTTCTGGCCTGATGTCTTATCATATGGATTTAGTAAGCTTTAAATCATATTTGGTCTTGCTTGTAGTAATCAACGCAGCTAGTGTTTATAAACTTCAAAAAAGAAAGAAGTCCAAAGGCACAGAGGCGAATGAAGAAGCTAAATCGAAGCCTCCCCAAGAAGCATTGGAAAATGATAAGGTCCTATTCATTCAAGGCTTAAAAAGAGAGGACTTAGAACGGATGATCGAAGACTTTCGCTCCATGTATGAACTAGCAGATTTTTGTCGCTATCAAATCCTGCCTAATTCCTTCTCCCAAAAGTTTGTGCTCTACTTTCCCTACGATTTGGACTTTGAAACCCTCTGTTATCTGGTCAATTACCTGCATTATCCTATGGGCTTTTCAATTCAGCCTGAAGTACGGGCTTGGACTACAGTAAAGGCGGAGGGGAAATGGCTTAAGCCTGAACTAATAGGCAGGCGTTTGATGCTTTATATACCACAGGATGATAAAGACTATACTCGGGTGCATGTGACTTCAGAGGATGGGATCAGTTATGCAATAAACATCGCCAGTCACTTTTCAAATTTAAAATCGAACTCTGGCTTTGAGCCCTATCAAAAGCCCATCGCTTTAAGTGCGGCGATGGAGAATTAGCCTGTTCATCTTGAAAACGAATATGAAGGAAATTGAAATTGATGGCAATCATTTTTCTAGCTTAGATGGCTTTTATGATGAGTTGGAAGTAAAATTGACGCAAGGTTTGAATTGGAAAATAGGTCGCAATCTCGATGCTTTAAATGATCTGTTAAGAGGTGGCTTTGGTGTATTTGACTATGATGAAAAGATTCTTTTGACCTGGATTAACTCAAAGAAGAGTGAAAAGGAATTGGGTACGGAGGCCACTTTGGCTTATCTTAAGGCTAATTTAGAAAGCTGTAATCCCTCAATGAGAACTTCTGTGCAGGCCGAGATTGAGATGCTTGAACAAGGGAGTGCTAAGACATTATTCAATCTAATTGTTGAAGTGATTGAGAAGCATGATCATATTGTATTCAGTAGAGCTTGATTAAAAAGGGAAGCATGTCGTTCAGGTTTTTAGTTTTTTTACTCCTGTTTTGTAGTGCCTGTAGTAGGCAACAGAGGCGGATATCTGATATTACTTTAGTCCCTGAACTGGGCTTTGAAGAAGTGGTAGTGACTCCAAAAGACTCCCTTAGTCTTGTTTTTAATGTGTCAGAATTAGAGCCATTTAACTTCTGCCTTATATCCTCAAGTTATCACTTGTACAGTCTGAAGCACAAGCCAATGGATAGTCTCTTACTAATTTCAGATTCTTTATTGGTGCAAAGAGACATGGACATTGCTCAACTCGGTCCTTTCCTTAAAGGAAATGCCTTTACTATGATTCTAGGGAATAATGGAATTCGGGATTCATCTGAATTAAGTATGGAGGGTCAATTCGGGATTAAAGTAGTTATAGATAATGCACCATAAATTGGTGCGGCAATTTTCAGGATTCGTACTAAATGATGAAGCCAAACTTTAAGAACCTAATCGAATTTAAACGGCCACTATCGGAGTTCCCTTTGCAGTGGCGTTTTACCAATCCAAAATTTGATCTTTTACCTGTTTCTGATCTCGTGCAATTATTTCCTTTAAATGAAGAGGCTGCTTTCTTTTTATGGGATTCAGTCCGCGCCTTTTTTTTGCCAAGAGAACAGTCTCTAAATAGAAAAAGTTTTAAAAGTTTCCTAGAGTTGGAACTAGATGGCTTAGGTGTTTCTGAAATCCAAAAATGGCTGAGACAAAGAGGACTAATGATGAACGATACACTTTATTTATCCTGGAATCAAGAGGAAGCGATGCAGGTGCCAGGATCGCTTTTTGTGAAGTATTTCGATAGCTTTTATTACTCAGCTTCTGACGACTTAACCGTTTTTGATGAAAGCTTAAATTGGATTTTAAATTGCGTGCATTACCATCAATTATCATACGGTTTAACCTTAAACTAGATAAAGCATAAAATTGGATAAATGAAGAGTTATATCGATGCCTTTCTATTCCCTGTTGCTCAAAAGCACTTGCAGGAGTACCAAAAAGTCGCTGAAGCGGTAGCGGAAATATGGAAAGAATATGGAGCTTTGGCTTACTTCGAATTTGTGGGTGATGATTTAAGTTTGCCCGGTACACGGTCTTTTGTAGAGGCTGTTGGATTAAAGGAAGATGAGCAGGTGGTATTTGGTTGGGCTCTTTTCCCTTCTAAGGATATTCGTGATGATGCGAATAAGAAAGTGCCGAAAGATCCACGGATGTCCAAATTAGTAGGTCCATTGATGCAGCCTGAGCGCAAGATTTTTGATGCCAGTAGGATGCTGTTTGGAGGCTTTAAATTTTTAACTGGCTTGAGTGATTCTTAGGGAGTTAGATTTAGTCTATCTGTAGGCCTTAACGAGTGCGAAGGAATTCGGAATACTTCCAATTCAAATTATAATTCCGGGATCTAGAGAGGAAATTGGACAAACCAAAGAATCATTATTTCATTGGAGAGTATAGAAAAAAAGACATCAATGAAGTCAGTATTAACGGTGTTTCTACTTTGCTTATTTAGTCTGTTTGCTTGTGATTCACTTGAATCACGAGAAGTAGTTTCAGTATCTATCCAACTCCGTCCCAGTTTCGCGGAGGAGGCATTTTTTAAACTAGCAGCAAATTCTAAGAGCATAAGACTTGATCAAAGCTGGCGGATAGTTGATACCCCTGCAGTCATGTATGAAATGCAAAAAGCTGAACAGGTGGATTTATCAGACTATAACTTTGGTTTAAACCTGGGAATCGATTCGAATTACTTCGAAAGCAAATGTGATGTGTTGGATGGCCTAAGATTTATAGGAACAATTGAATTGCGCTCCGGTGATAGATTTCGTTTTAATTTGACCGATTGCAAATATGATACTCTTGCCCATGAATTGTCTAAACAGATACTGTTTAAATTAAAGTATGACTTCAAAGAGGATAGTATAGCCCGTGATTACCTTTGGGAGATTTCCCGCTCTTATTTAGATGTGAAGATGGAGCCTATGGATAGTTTAAGGTATTTGAATGGCCCTTTGATGAAGCTCAGAAAGGAGCTAATAGAAAAGATCTATAGTGACAAAGTCCCTACCAAGAAAAATGAAGGTTCTTAGCTTAATCCACACCTCCATGCAAAGTACCTGTTCGCATTTTCTCTGCCATTTCCAGGGCGCGCTTAATGCGGGATTCTTCACCTTTGGGTTGACTTACATAATGCAAGACCCCTCTTTGTCGACCGGGTTTTAGTCTCTCGAAAACTTCGGCCGCTTCCGGATCTTGCTCCAAAACAATTTTGAATTCCTCCGGGAAACTCATGCCAAACTCAGAGGTGTCGGGCTCCACCTTAATTTGTACCAAATCACCCACCTCCAATTTCCAGCTTTTTAAAATAGCCTTGCTTAAGGCAATCAATGCATAACCATCTTTGCGCAATTGCAGGGCCCGGTGAATGGCCTTTTGATCCGGACCATAGATCAATACTCGCTTGGAATGCTGCTCAATAAATTTCTGCGCAGCATCATAATCACAAATCACAAAGGGAATGCCTCCCGTATTCTCGATATAGGCTTCAAAATTCATGATTCGAATTTAATCAAGAACAAATCGAAGCTCCCCATTTTAACCCTTCTTTTTGGAAATCTGACTGAGCATTATTGTGCAATATTCTCAGTATGACTAAAAACTAGGCTTCTTTCCTGATTCAGGAACTAATCTCCTGATCTCGGTCGAGCTTTCCTTGGGGGAGTGCAACTAAAAGCTTCTTTGTCAGGACATTTGAAATGAATCAAAAGCCAATTTTTAGATCATGAACACTACCCCCAATCTTAAATCGCCGCTAAGCATTGCTTTCAGAGTTTTTAGTATTGCTCTTCTTTTAATGCTCAACTTCAGCCTCCTGGCCAATAATTTAAGCATAAGTGCGGTGCGAATTGCATCCAAAGATCCAGTGAACGATTATGCCATGGTCGAATTCGACATTAGCTGGGAGAACTCCTGGCGTTTAAGTAGTAGTCCATCCAACTGGGATGCAGCCTGGATTTTTATTAAGTACCGGGTCAACCGAGGCGACTGGGCTCACGCAAGTTTGAATACTAGCAGCGGAAATCATAGCATTCCAAGTGGGGCAAGTATGGATTTGCCGGCTGATGGCAAGGGGATTTTTCTGTATCGAGATGCAAATGGTACCGGTACCTTTACCGTGAATAATGTTCAATTACGTTGGGAATACGGTAGTGACGGGCTTGGCGATTCTGATACCATTGATCTCAAGGTTTTTGGTATCGAAATGGTCTACGTGGCCAGCGGCTCTTATTACTTAGGAGCAGGAGGGAGTGGCGTAGCCAATGAGTTTTTCTCAGGGGGGATAGCGGGCTCTTCCTTTCAGGTAAATAGTGAAGCAGCTATCACTGTTTCCAATTCATCTGGTAACCTTTATTATGCTGTGGATAATGCAAGTGGCGGAGATCGATTGGGACCTATTCCGGCGGCCTTCCCCAAAGGTTATCAGGCATTTTATTGCATGAAATACGAGCTCACCCAAGAACAATGGATCGATTTCTTTAATACGCTTACCAGCACTCAGAAAGCAGCACGAGATATCACCTCAGGCACCTATGAAGTAACGGGCAAGGCTTCAGATGCTCTCTTAAAGGGCAATAATATCAATTGGCCAGGTACTGGAGATGCTTACTTAAATGGAGGAACATATTCTGCTGTTGCCTGTGGCTTTCTGAGTTGGATGGATGTATGTGCCTATGCAGATTGGGCTGCCTTACGACCTATGACCGATTTGGAATATGAAAAGGCTTGCCGAGGGCCTAATAGTGCAACCATCTATGAATACGCATGGGGAACCAACTTGGCGGCAACATCGGTGTACGGCCTAAGTAATCAAGGGAATAGTGGTGAGGCGATAAATTTGAATTTCGCCACAGGATCGACTACGGGCAATGTAGCTTACCGCAGCACTACTAATGGTTCTTTTCCCTTCCGAGTTGGCATATTCGCTACTCACCCTAGTAGTAATGGTCGGGTTAATGCCGGAGCCAGTTATTGGGGTATTATGGAATTGAGTGGCAGCATGTGGGAACGCATTGTTAGTGCGGGCAACAGCACGGGTCGGGCCTTTACCGGTTTACATGGAGATGGTGCTTTAAGCACCGCAGGCCATGCCAATGTTAGCAATTGGCCGGGATTAGCGTCTGGTGAAGTTACAACTGCGGTGGGGGCCGGCTTTCGCGGAGGCGCCTTTAATGCTGCTGCTTTGTCTTTGCTCTGTGTAGCCGATCGAAATTTTGCAGCGCTGGTTAACGATCGTCGCGGCGCAGACTATGGATTTAGAGTCGTAAGAACTGCTCCCTAATTCCATTTCAAATCCTCATTTCAAATAAAATTTATCGAAGATGACTAAAGTATTTACCCCTATGCTCCTAAGCTTTTTGCTAACTGTTTCTCTTTCGGCACAATATGTCGGTGGATATGGTGGTGGTGCCAGTGGATCTTATTTGAATTACTATTATGATGGAACTAGCTGGAGTCCAGAAAACCCGGATGGTATTAATAATGGTGTAAAGTCGATCAATACCCTATATCTGGAATCTGGATCAGTAATCCTTGCTGGTCCCATTGCGGCTTCTCAAGTAGAAATAAGACCAGGTGCGGCCTTGGAAATATTACTTGGATTGAGCGTTTCGGATTCTCTGATTCTCCATGCCAATAGCTCCGAATATGCTATGTACAAGGGGCCCGCAATGAAAGTCAAAATCCAACAGTATTTGAGCGGTATAGGCTGGCATAGTATGGCTATGCCCGTAGATGCCAATCTCGATCAATTCGGGAATGTTAATACGGCTGTTGCTGCCGGCGTTGAGAATATTTATTCATGGGATGAAGCTAATGGCGTTTTTGTGGCAGAAGCCAGTGGAACCGATGGTTCGAGTACAGCTAATCAGGCTGGACAAGGTTATGTAGTCTATGTAGGTCCATATGGAGTGGCTGATAACCATTCAGTTTTAAGTATGTATGGGACCATGTATAGCTTTGTGAATCCAACTTTAAGCAATGTGGGGACTAGCGGAGATAGTAATAAAGATGGCTGGAACTTAATTGCCAATCCATTTACCTGTGCTTTGGATTATACCCAGCTTACGAAAAGTGATGTGCTTAATTCTTTCAGTATTTATGATGCAGAAGCCGGACTCTATCGCGATTGGTCGGGCCTCTCTGGCGATATCACATCCTCATTAATTGCCCCCATGCAATCCTTTTGGGTGAAAGCTTCTGGTGCTTCTCCAAGCTTAGGTTCAATGGTTTTAAATAGTTCTCATACCACCATCACCGAAGCGCCCACTTTTTACAAGCAACAAAATGGACCTGTAGATCGCTTTTGGCTTTCGCTCTATGAAGATCAAGTACCCGAAAATCGGGATGAGATTTTAATTGGTTTAATACCGGGCACTCAGGATCAATTGGATACTCTTTGGGATGCGCCCTTCTTTCCAAACTCTAGCCCTAAGCCGAACTTAATGACCTATTTCAATGCGGAGGCCTTGACTCATAATGCGATCGATTTTTCGCCAGCGCACAGCAGAATAAAGGTTATTCCCCTAAAAATAGAATCCGATCGGATTGGTGAAAACTTTAAAATTGAATTAGAAGATAGTTTGCTCTCCAATAGCTATCATATTGTTCTGGAAGATCGCCAATTGGCTGTACTGCATGATTTGAATAAGGGAGCTTACAACTTTATTCTGGAAGCCGGAAATGAAGAGCGTTTTCAAATTTTGCTATCCTCAGCCAGCTTAAGTGTTAAAGAGCAGCTCGGAAGTGATGACGGACTGAGCTATTTGGTGAAAGATGGGTTTTTAGAACTTCAGACAAAGAGCCAAAAGGACTTAAGTGGAAAGATCTTCGATTTAAACGGAATGCCAGTTTTAGATTTTGAATATCCAGCTTTTGCAGATCGGTCTCAAGTGGATCTTAGAGGCTTAAGTTCCGGGATTTATCTAATGCAAGTAGGAAATCATTCGACCGAGAAAATAGTAATCCCCTAAAAGAATCTCCTCCCTTATCTCCGATCCAGGGTTTTGAAGAAATTCAAAGCCCTGGATTTTTATTTGCGGCAAGGAAGATTTTAAAGGAAGATTAAATGGCCTGACGGCCTAAGCCAAAGCTGGCTTCCATTTTCTGAATTTTTTCCTCTAAGAGAAGCACGTATTTTACCAATAAGGTATCCTGATTTAAGGAGGGTTTTAATTGGTGAACCACTTCCTCTTTGGGGCTTTTTTCCTGAGGATTCAAAATTGTGGCCGGATTCAGATTTAGAATCTGATCCACCTCTGTCTCTAAAACGATACTGATTTGATAAAGCTTGCTCAGAGTGAGCTCTACTTCCCCACGTTCGATTTTTCCATAACCGCTGGGGGATAGATTTAATTCGGCTGCCAAATAATCACGGGTCCAGCCTTTTAATTCACGGATCTTGCGAATATTGTCGCAAATGGTCTCCGCTTTCTTCCGAAAATCTTGCATTTCAAATGAACTTACGTTTAACTCCCTTAAATCTCCAACGTAAGTCCTCTCTCCAGAAATTGCATTTCAAATGTAAGCTAAAAGTCAGTTTAAATACAAGTCTGAATTAGAATATTGATTAAAAACCTATAGTGACAGGCCTTTCTAAGTAGTTGAAAAAGCGACTTTTGTATGTGAATGACCTATTTTTGGTTTTAATTTTTGATAGCCCATTTTCATCCTTCCAAGTTTCTAAATAGGCTTAGCAAGAATATCTATAAAATGGGTTTGAGCACTTCAAAAGCATCGTGAACACTGAGTACATCCTGGAAGCTCAAATACAATTTCCCATTGCGTTCTTTAAGCTGAGCTTGCGGAGCCGACTTCAAATACAAGAGTACTTTTTGGAAGCGATCCGATTGGAAGTAGGGCGATTCCTGATCCGAGGTGAAATAACAAAGCAAGCGTTCTTGCTTCAGAACCACTTTCTCAAATCCGATTTTCTGACCCAGGCGACGTAAGCGAATGGAGTCGAAAAGCTCTTCCACCTCCCGAGGGATAGGGCCAAAGCGATCGGCTAAATCGCGGGCATAGGTTTCAATTTCCGCTTCCGTGCGCAATTGATCCAATTCTTGGTAAAGCTTCAGGCGCTCATCCACCTTGTTTACATATTGATCGGGAATCAATATCTCCAGGTCGGTATCCAATAGGGTATCGCTAATACTTTCCTTATTCTTTAACTCTTCAGCATAGAGCTCTTTAAACTCAGTTTCCTTGAGTTCTTCAATGGCCTCGGCCAGGATTTTCTGGAAGGTATCAAAGCCAATATCATTGATAAAGCCACTCTGTTCAGCACCCAATAAATCACCAGCACCTCGAATCTCTAAATCACGCATGGCAATATGGAAACCACTTCCTAAATCACTGAATTTTTCGATGGCCTGCATTCTCTTGCGGGCTTCATCGCTCATCGCCGAAAGGGGAGGGGTTATTAATTTACAGAAGGCCTTTTTATTACTTCGACCTACCCGACCTCGCATTTGATGCAGATCGCTCAAGCCAATATTTTGTGCATTGTTAATGATGATGGTATTCGCATTCGGCACATCCAAACCATTTTCAATAATCGAGGTGGCCACCAGAATATCGAATTCACCATTAATGAATTGCAGCATTAATTGCTCTAATTTCTTGCCTTCCATCTGGCCATGACCAATACCGATTTTCGCATCCGGCATTAGCCTCTGCAGCATACCCGCCACTTCTTTGATGTTCTCTACCCGATTGTGGATGAAGAAAACCTGTCCACCTCTGCTTAATTCATAGCGCAGGCTGTCGCGGATGATTTCCTCACTAAAGGGAATCAATTGGGTCTCAATGGGGTGGCGGTTCGGTGGGGGCGTGGTCATCACACTCAAATCGCGCGCTTGCATTAGTGAAAACTGCAAGGTCCGTGGGATGGGAGTCGCCGTTAGGGTTAGGGTATCTACATTCACCTTTAGGTTCTTGAGCTTGTCCTTAACGCTTACACCAAATTTTTGCTCTTCATCAATTACCAGCAGTCCCAGGTCTTTAAACTTAATGTCTTTTCCCACCAAGCGATGGGTGCCAATGATGATATCTACCTTGCCTTCTTCTAAATCTTTTAAGATTTCAGTTTGCTCTTTCCTACTGCGGAATCTGTTTATATACTCTACTCGACAAGGGAAATCAGCCAATCGTTTGCTGAAGGTTTTATGATGTTGAAAGGCTAAAATTGTAGTTGGTACTAAAACGGCCACTTGCTTACTGTCGCACACGGCTTTGAAAGCAGCGCGCACCGCTAATTCCGTTTTGCCAAAGCCAACGTCCCCACATATCAGACGGTCCATTGGCGTTTGCGCCTCCATATCTTGTTTAATGGCGAGAGTGGCTGATTCTTGGTCAGGTGTATCCTCATAAATAAAGGAAGCCTCTAATTCGTGCTGTAAATAATTGTCTGGTGAGAACTGAAAGCCATGCGTAGCCTTACGTTTAGCATAAAGCTTAATAAGGTCGAAGGCCACCTTCTTAACGCGGGTCTTAGCCTTAGACTTGGTTTTTTGCCAAACTCCAGATCCCAGTTTATGTACGGAGGGCACGGTTCCTTCCTTGCCATTATAGCGACTAATCTTATGCAAGGAGTGAATGCTCACATAAAGCACATCACCACCGCTGTAAATCAGTTTAATTGCTTCCTGCTGCTTACCATTGACCTCAATTTTTTGCAGTCCACCGAACTCCCCGATACCATGGTCAATGTGGGTGATATAATCCCCAACCTGCAAAGCGGTAAGTTCTTTAAGGCTTACCGCTTGACGTTTTTCATAGCCTGTTCTTAGGCGGAATTTCTGATAGCGTTCAAATATTTGATGGTCTGTATAAACCAGGGTTTTAGCTTCCTGGTCGATGAAACCTTCGTGCAGGGTATGTACAATCGGTTGAAACTTAACCTCTTTGCCAATGTCTTCGAAAATAGCATCGAATCGTTCTACCTGGGTTTGATTGAGACAAAGTAGGAAATTGTCATAATCTTCTTCACTATGCTTTCGCAGATCATCTACCAGGAGCTCAAATTTTTTATTGAAGCTGGGTTGAGGCTTAGAGTTGAATTCGATTTTGAGATTAGCCTCAAAGCCGCTGTCGGCCTGCCACTCTAGTTGATGGAAGTTCTTTAATTGCTGATGAAATAAATCTTTATTGATATAGAGTTCCGCCGGTTCACTGCGACTGATATCGGAGTTGATCTCTCGAAAGAGTTCCAGGGCCTTTTCATAGAGATCTTGAAGTTTTGAACCAATGAGATTGGAATTTTGGGTCCAAACGATGGTTTTAGGTCCTATGTACTCCAGAAAGCTTTCGCGACTTTCCATCAGTACCTTGTTTTCTACATTGGGTACCAATTGAATACGCTTTACCTGATCTATACTCAATTGGCTTTCAATATCGAAAGTGCGGATGCTTTCAATCTCATCATCGAAAAACTCAATTCGGAAGGGCTGATCATGGGAGAAGGAATACACATCCACTATACCGCCACGAACAGAAAACTGCCCAGGCTCGATTACGAAGTCCACTCTTTCAAATTGATATTCGAAGAGGGTTTCATTTAGGAAATCAATGCTTAGTTCATCTCCGGTTCTAATGCTGAAGGTATGGGCGCTGAGGCTTTTGCGCGTCACAACTTTTTCGAAAAGCGCATCGGCATAACTAACCAGAATAGCAGGTTTTTTTCGGCTGTTCAAGCGGTTTAAGACCTCAGCACGCAAGAGAACATTGGCATTATCGGTTTCTTCCGTATCATAAGGCCGGCGGTAGGATGCCGGATAAAAGAGCACATCCTTTTCACCGATTAAGCCTTCCAGATCATTAAGGAAGTAAGCGGCTTGTTCTTTATCATTGAGGATAACAAGGTGGGGGATTTCACTTTGCTGAAAACTCTGTGCCAGGGCTATGGCCCCTAGGGATCCGGAAATTCCTCTGATTTCGAGTTTTTGGGGATCTGTTTTAGACCATTGATTCAGAATCAGTTTAATGCGCTGATCATCCGAATAGCGCTCCAGAAAATTACTTGCCTTGTAGGCCATGCCCTAAACCATTAAACCATCCGCTCTTAATTGAGGGATGGTGTGAGCGCGCAAAGGTAAGAGTTGATGCCTTGAGCCGGAACCTGAAAATGGAGAATTAAAAATTGATATGAATTTCATCATCTTACTGTTAAGTAGTGGCTTAGATTTTATATCCCTTGCTGGTTCTGGCTTTCCGCTCTTTTTTATCGCGCTTTCACTTGGCTTAGTGTAATAATGAAACTATCTTGCCCTCGAGGGGATTGTCAAAATAGAAGGAAGATGAAGCGATTATTGGGGGCGATGTTGGGGCTCCTCATGACTTATGGTGCCTATGCTCAGGAGGGAAAAGAAAAATGGGTTGAGGCATCTCTACAAGATATCCGTAATCCCAAAGTATTGGACTCAATTGCACAGGGTCTACTACAGTACGCGGATGATTCGGTGGCCCTGGGAAGGGCTTATTTCTTAAAAGGTTTGGCCGGGACTTTTTCCGCTAATCCCACTGAAGCGGCCAGGAATTTTAAAAAATCACTTAGTCATTTAGAGGAAGGCGAGCACTATGATGATCGTTTCAGCTACGAAGTAGTACTTAAGAATTTAGGGATATCGTTTTATCGAATTCATGAGTTTGAACGGGGGGATTCCAGTTTTAGAATACTGCGCCGTTTAGCAATGGAAGATCAGGATAGTTTGCAGTATGCCGTGGCCATTAAGAATATGGCCAATGCCTTGATGATGCGCGAATCCTATGATTCGGCGGCTATCCTTATGAAGGAAACGGCTATAATTCAGCAGCGGATTGATTACCAGGGTATTGCCCTTACTTACCTTAGTTTAGGTTCTTTATATGGTCGGATTCATCAAGAGGAAGAAGCCTTGCGCTGGTTCCATAAAGCATTAAAGAATAGTGATAAGGTAGCAGATCGTCGATTGGAAGCGCGGGCCTATAATAATTTGGCGGTGGCCCATCGCGCCTTGAGTAATTATGACTCAGCAATCTATTATTTGGAAAAAGCTTTGCAAATCCAAAGGACCCTGGGGTCTAAATTCGATCAAATTGAAGTATTGGCAAATATTTCCCGCAACTTCAGTAAGCTAGCCGCTTGGGATAGTGCTAAAGTATATTTGGATCGTGCCTATAGCTTAATGCCGCCACGCGGCCAAAGGCAAGGGCGTAGCTTACAGAACCTTTGGATGCTGAGCCTTAAAATGGCTAATAATCAAAATGATTATGAAGCGGGAGCCCCTTATTTCGATTCAATCCGAAGCAGTCCCCGGCAAGATTATTTTCTGAATGATCCTGAATATCTGGAGGCCTTCGCTCATCATTTAGAGTTGAAGGGCGAGGCCGACTCGGCATTAAAGTATTTGCGATTAAGCAAGCAAAAGCAGGCTGAGCTTGATCAGAAGCGCGATGCGGCTAAAATTAAACAGGCCAGTAATGAAATTGAGATGGCGGCCTTAAGGGGGGAACAAGAAGAAAAAGTTCGCTCCTATAAAATGGCCTTAATGGTGATCTTGATTTTCTTGATCTTAGGCAGTCTCATTTTTTGGATCAGTCGTAGGAAAGTCAAACAAATTAAGTCCGAACGTGAGGCAGAAGCGGCTCGTCTAAGTGCTGAAGTGCTCACTAATAGTACCAAGCTTGAAGCTTCGGGTTTTAGTCTGATAGATGAACATCAGGCCCCCGAGCCAGAGCTGCCCAGTCAGTTGCGTTTAAAGTCCAAAGCGGTAATTAAAATTGAAGACTTGATTTATTTGGAATCCGATGGACACTACGTGAACTTGTTTTTAAAGTATCGTAAAAATCCGGAGGTGGAACGCAGTACTCTAAAAGCGATGGAAGAGCAATTGAGTGGTCATGATTTTATTCGGATTCACCGCAGTTATTTGGTGCAGGCTTCTTTTTTGAAGGCCGTCTATGCAACCAAGGTACTTTTAGAGGATGGTAGGGAATTACCCGTGTCCAGAACCTATAAGGAAGACCTCAAAAAGCGATTTGAAGGAGAGGTATAGCCTGTATTTCGTGCCGGAATTTCGGTTATTAATGCCAGACATTTGAGGGATAGCGTGGGATAGGCGACTTTAGCCAACGGTTATCAAACCATTTTCCTTCCCCCTCAACCAAAAAGCGGCTCTCATCGGAGGCCGCTTTTTTTATTGGGAATAATTTGAGGCTGATTGAAAGCCTGAAATTGAAAATTAGTCTTTGTACTCGCGCAGAAATTCTTCTGCCTTGTCTACCATCTCAGAGCTTCCGCAGAAGAAAGGTACACGCTCATGTAATTCGGTTGGGAGGATATCCATAATCCGGGTATGGCCATCGCTGGCTTTTCCCCCTGCCTGTTCAATCAAGAAGGCCATCGGATTGCACTCGTATAATAAGCGCAGTTTTCCTTTAGGCGCTTTAGTTCCTTTTGGGTAGATATAAATTCCCCCTTTCAAAAGATTGCGATGGAAGTCGGCTACCAAAGAACCGATGTAACGAGAGGTAAGGGGGCGGCCTGTGGCGGGGTCTAATTCCTGGCACCACTTAATGTACTTCTTCACGCCCTCGGGCATGTGCACATAGTTCCCTTCATTAATTGAGTAAATCTTACCATTTTCCTTTACCCGCATATTGGGATGCGAAAGGAAGAAGCTTCCGATACCTGGGTCGTAGGTAAAGCCATGCACGCCATTGCCAGTGGTGTACACCAACATGGTAGAAGTGCCATATACCAAATAACCAGCTGCCACCTGTTTGTGACCGGGTTGTAAAAAGTCTTCTAGAGTCACTGGGGTGCCAGGCTCACTTACCCGGCGGAATATGCTAAAGATGGTTCCAACCGATACGTTTACATCAATATTGCTGCTGCCATCCAAAGGATCGATCAATACTACATAGCGTGCATTAGAATGGATATCTTCGTTAAATACGATATGCTCCTCCATTTCTTCACTGGCCAAACCACAAATTTCGCCCCTCTTACGCAGGGTGCTGATAAACATGTCGTTGGCTAAAACATCAAGTTTTTGCTGGGCTTCACCTTGCACGTTCTCCACACCGGCAGCGCCAATAATATTGGCTAAACCGGCCTTGTTGATTTCCTGATTAACCATTTTACCGGCCAGGCGAATGGAGCTAAGCAAAGCACTGAGTTCTCCCTTGGCATAAGGGAAGTCTTTTTGGTTTTGGATGATGAACTCACCCAGAGTAATATGTCTTTCCATGGATTGAGAGGTATGCAGCAAATTTAGCGGGACCGTCTAAAATATTCAGTCTTTCAGCTTTTTAATTTGCTTTAAATAAGCCTTCAGTTTTTCAGCCTGGCGAGTTGAAACCAAAACCTTGTTTTGATCTTTAAACTCTATTAAAAGCCCCTGCTTTCCACCAGCATTGTAGAGATCGCCGTATTTAGGATGTCTTCTTTTACCAACGCCAGCTATTGGCATATTGATGATTTTGACTTTGGAAACTTCCGACCAGTTTCTTTCCATTCGGCCCAAGGCGCCAAATTGAATGATTAGCGTTTTGGTGTCAATATTAATCATCAACTGGGTTCTTGCCATCACCACGGTGATGAAAGCAATAAATAGAGTCCCGGCTATTAAAGCCCAGGAGGGCATAGGGTTTTCCCCCATCGGAATGCCAAAGATTAATTGGGAAACAGTAGCGAAAGTGAAGAAGAGTAAGAGGGCGATTAGGATAATCCATAGGAGCCAATTACGGATCATTTGGATTTCAGTATAGTCCTTCATGGAATTGGATGGCTGGTCATTCATACCTTTGCGGCAATAATAATTATAATGTTACAACTTAAGAACGATCACTACGAGATTGGCGGACTGGATGTGCGTCAGATCTGCGAAGATTTTGGAAGCCCGCTTTACATTTACGATACGGCCAAGATGGAGGCCCAATATAAACGTTTGCAAAAGGCTTTTAAAGGATCGAAGCTTAAGATTAACTACGCATGTAAAGCCCTGAGCAATATTAATGTGCTCCGCTTCTTTCAGCAATTGGGAGCCGGTTTGGATACAGTTTCTATTCAAGAAGTGGAATTAGGACTTAGAGCGGGCTTTGCAGCTGAAGAAATCATCTACACGCCTAACGGAGTTTCCATGGCCGAGATTGAAAAGGCCGTAGCCCATGGCGTACGCATCAATATCGATAATCTGAGCATCCTGGAGCAATTTGGCGCTAAATATGGTAATAGCTATCCGGTATGTATTCGGATGAACCCCCATATTATGGCTGGCGGTCACAGCAAGATTTCCGTAGGACATATCGATTCCAAATTTGGAATTAGCATTCATCAACGTCGCCATCTAGAGCGCCTGGTGCAAAGCCTGAACCTTAATGTAGAAGGCGTACACATGCATACTGGTAGCGATATCCTGGATGTGGATACCTTCTTGGTAGGTGCCCAACTATTATTTGAAGTGGCACTCGATTTTCCAGACTTGAAATATCTGGATTTCGGCAGTGGTTTTAAAGTACCTTATAAGGCAGATGACATTGCCACGAATGTGGAGGAATTAGGGCAAAAAATGACCACCATGTTCAAAGAGTTCTGTACCGAATATGGGCGAGAACTTGAAATCGAATTTGAGCCCGGTAAATTCCTGGTATCTGAATCCGGAACTTTCTGTTGCCAGGTGAACGGCTTAAAGCAAACCACAGCGACGGTATTTGCACAGGTGGATACAGGTATGAATCACTTGATTCGGCCTATGTTCTACGATGCCTACCATCATATAGAGAATATTAGCAATCCCAAAGCTGATCCGCGCGTTTATACCGTGGTTGGCTATATCTGCGAAACCGACACCTTCGCTAATGATCGCCAGATCGCTGAGGTGCGTCAGGGTGATATTTTAGCCTTCCGTAATGCGGGTGCTTATTGTTTTACCATGGCCAATAATTACAATAGTCGCTATAAGCCGGCTGAGGTATTGGTGCATAAAGGCAAGGCGCATCTTATTACCCGTCGCCAGAATTTAGAAGATCTCCTGCATAATCAAGTAGAAGTGGAATGGGGGCAGAAGTAGAGATTATACGAGGCTGTGCGGAGGATATCTCCGACTTGTTGCGTCTGATCAAGGTTTTGGCCGATTTCGAGAAGGCCCCAGAGGAGGTGATTACCACTGAGGCAGAGCTTTTAGAAGATTGGGAGTTGGGCCGTTTTGAGTATTTGGTGCTTAAGCATGCTCAGGACGGAATTATCGGCATTTCATTGTTTTATCCTCGCTATTCGACTTGGAAAGGAGCCTGTTATTACCTTGAAGATTTAATCGTTGTGCCTGAACATCGCGGTAAAGGTTATGGCAAAATGCTATTAGAAGCTACTGCGGATTATGCCCGTAAAGCCGGGGCAAAGCGCTTGGATTGGCAGGTTTTGGATTGGAATGAACCCGCTGTGCGCTTTTATGAGAAAATGGGCGCAGGCATTGAAACCGAATGGTGGAATTGCAAGTGGTGGCTCAATAAACAGGAGTGAAAAAGCGAATTGCAGTAATTGGTGGTGGCGCGGCCGGCTTTTTTGCGGCCATTCATGCTGCTAACCCGGATACTGAAGTAGTCCTTTTTGAGAAATCCAATAAGCTGCTTTCCAAAGTTCGGGTCAGTGGTGGTGGACGTTGCAATGTGCTGCATCACTGTCCTTATGCCTCTGAATTGGTCAAGGCTTATCCTCGTGGTGGTCGCTCTTTAAAAAAGGCATTTGGCCGTTTCGGTTATCCGGAGGCCCGCGCTTGGTTTGAAGAACAAGGCCTGGAACTAAAGGTGGAGGCCGATGGACGGGTTTTCCCGAAAAGCGATTCCAGTGAATCAGTAATTCAGGTATTGGAAAAGGCGGCACAAAAAGCTGGGGTGCGCATTCAAATGCAAAGGGATTTAATCCATCTGGAAGCCCTAGAAAGTGGCTATCAATTACATTTTCGAGATCGTTCCACTTTTAATTGTGGGGCGGTTATTCTCGCTCTGGGTGGTCAACCCAAAGAAAGTGGCTATGCCTTTTTAAAGGACTTTGATTTAAACTGGATTAAGCCATGTCCGTCTTTGTTCACTTTTAATGTGCCACAATCGCCACTCAAGGACCTGATGGGATTGTCGGTGCCCAATGCCTGGGTTCAAATTCCGGGAACTAAGTGGAAAGAGCAGGGCCCCTTATTAATCACCCACTGGGGATTTTCGGGGCCGGCAGTTCTAAAGCTTAGCGCCTGGTATGCCCCGGATTTGAAAGAGCGCAATTATCAGTTCCCCATCCTAATTAATTGGCTGGGTCTTTCGGAAGAAGAGGCGCGTAGGCAAATTCAGGATTATTTCCACGCACATCCCGCCAAGGGAGTAGCGAACAGTAGGGCCTTTGATGTGCCAGCACGTTTATGGAAGGCCATTTTGCAGTTGGCGGCAGTCCCTGAAGGGAAATCCAATCGAGATTTATCGAAAAAGGAATTTAATCGATTGCTTGAGTATTTACTGCGCAGTCCCTTCAGCGTAAGCGGAAAAACCACCTTTAAAGAAGAGTTTGTGACCGCCGGGGGACTTGACCTTCGGGAATTGGATATGCAGACTTATCAAATTAAAAAATACCCCGGGCTTTATGCAATTGGCGAATTCGTAAATGTGGATGCCATAACCGGCGGTTACAATTTTCAGCATGCCTGGACCAGTGCTTACCTGGCTGGGGAAGCTGCCCGAATGGATTGATGGTCTAAGGTCTTAAAAGCAAATTTCTTAGCCCGCACCATGAGGGCATTTTATAGAATATCGGCAATGCCTAATTAGTATTTTTGCCGCTTAATAATTTAACATGCGAATCTTTAAATTCGGTGGAGCCAGTGTGAAAGACGCGGCAGGAGTGCAGCGCGTGGCATCCATCGTTCAACACTTTACAGCAGATGATATCCTTATTGTGGTTTCGGCCATGGGGAAAACTACCAATGCCCTGGAGGATTTGGTGAAATCTTTCTTGAATGGAAAGAAGGAGGATTGCAGTAAACAGTTGAAGGATTTGAAGGATTCGCATCAGCGGATTATTGATGAGTTATTCCCTCAATCCAATGAGCACCTTACTAATGAAGTGAGTGAATTGTTCCTGCAATTGGAGACTATTGTCGAGTCCCCAGCAGTGGGAAGCTTCAATCAGGTTTATGATCAGATCGTTAGTTTCGGTGAATTGATCTCCACCAAAATTGTTTCTGCCTATCTGAATTTTTCGGGTTTTGAAAATCGTTGGTTGGATGCTCGTAAATTGATCCGAACCGATCAAAATTACCGTGCTGGTCGAGTAAATTGGAACTTAACCCGTCGTTTGGTTCTGGATAATGTGAAGAGCGGCAATTCCTATATCACCCAGGGTTTTATTGGCTCGGATGACAATTTCAATCCGACCACCTTAGGTCGGGAGGGATCCGATTATACCGCTTCGGTAATGGCCTATGTATTACAGGCAGAGGAGGTAACGATTTGGAAAGATGTACCCGGGGTTTTAAATGGAGATCCCAAGGTTTTTCAGGGCACCGAATTATTAAAGAAGATCAGCTTCCGGGAAGCGATCGAATTAGCATTTTATGGTGCTTCGGTAATTCACCCTAAAACTATTCAGCCCCTGCAGGAGCGTGGCGTGCCATTACGGGTACGTTCATTTAGTGATTTGGAACAAGAGGGAACCACCATTTCCGAAGGGGTAAACCTAGAGCCTTTTTTACCTTGCTTTATTCGCAAGAGCCAGCAGCAATTAATAAGCTTGGCTACCCGAGATCTGGCTTTTATTGCGGAAGATCACCTTTCCAAAATTTATAAATTATTTCATGAGTATGGCTTGCGCGTGAATTTATCTCAGCATGCCGCTACCAGTTCATCCTTCTGTGTAAACGATGATCCTATTGCAACACCCGCTCTTTTGGAGCAACTTAAGCAGAGTTTCGATGTGTCGGTCATAGGTGATTTGGAGCTTTATACCGTAAGGCATTATGATAACAGTGCGGTAGCAGACATTCAAAGCAGAGGGCGTAAATTGCTCGAGCAAGTGAGTACCGATACTTATCAAATCGTAATCAGAATCTGATCGCATGGCCCGACTTGGTTCCGGAGAAATGTTTCGCACAGTTAGGCTCCCAAAAATTGGGAGAGAAGGATTACTTAAAACGCTTCTGCACCTTACGAAAGTGAAAAGCGTGGAGGAGTTGTTTTCTGGGACTGAAGGAAGGGAGGAGGCCTCTTTTGTAGATGAAATTATCCGCGAATTAGATCTCAGCTTTCAATATTTTGAAGAAGAATTAAAACGCATTCCAACTTCTGGCCCAGTGGTATTGATTTGCAATCATCCTCTGGCCGGAATTGATGCACTTTTACTGATAAAATTAGTTGCTTCCATTCGCCCTGATCTACGTATAGTGGGCTCTGATCTTTGGCAGCGTTTAAAGCCCATTGCCCATTATTGGGATTTAGATGAAAGTGGGGTGAGCTCGGGCGCAAGCTTAAGTGAATCCTTACAGGAAGGAAAGGCTCTGGCAATTTTTCCGGCAGGAACAGTGAGTACCAACTACCGTATCTCTAAACGTCAGTTGGAAGATGGAGAATGGGATGTGAATATGATTCGTGAGATTGCCGATGCTCAGGTACCGGTAACCCCTGTTTTCTTTAAAGCGAATCAAACATTTTTATACCATCTCTTACAGCGATTAGGTCCCATCTTTCAGGATTTAAAGGTGCCCTCGGAATTACGCAGCTACCGATCACGACCGGTAACCATTCGAATAGGACGTACCATTTATCCCAAGGAGCTGGCCCTGTACCCACGTGAGCATCAGCTTTCGGCTTTATTGCGCCAAAGAGTCTATCTCCTAAGCAATGCCTTACATCCAGAGTTTAAGCTTTTTAGTCCTAAAAGACCAGCTGAACCGAAGTCGATTGCCGATCCGGTTGATACAGATCTTCTTTTAAAAGAATATGAGTTTTTGCTCGAGCGAGAGGCCTTGATTGAAGAAAAGCGCAGCTATCAGGTCTTTCTGTGTAAGGCGGCTCAGGTTCCCAATATGATTCGGGAAATTGGTCGCTTACGCGAAATTACTTTTCGGGCAATTGGCGAAGGATCAAATCTGGCTTTAGACTTAGATACCTTTGATTATCATTATCATCATCTGATCCTTTGGGATAAGGAGGAAATGCGAATTGTGGGCGCCTATCGCCTGGCCATTGGTAGTGAGGTGTACCCTAAATATGGTTTTAACGGATTTTACCTAAGTACTTTATTTAAGTTTAAAAAGCGCATTCAGCCTATGCTGGAACGCTCCCTGGAAATGGGGAGAGCTTTTATCATTCCGGCTCATCAGCAAAAGCCTTTACCGCTATTTGTTATGTGGAATGGTATAAGGGAGGTCATGCGACGACATGAAGAACTAGAATTTATTGTGGGATGCGCCAGTATCAGCAATAGCTTCTCCATTTTCAGCCGTAATCTCATGGTGGCTTTTCTACTTAAAAACTTTGGAGATGCCAGTTTAGCGCAAGAGATCAGACCTCGAAAACCCTTTAAACTAAAATTAAAGTCAGAAGCAAGGGACCTGGTTATGAATTCCAGTCCTGAAGATTTAGTGCAATTCGATCGGAGAATTGATGAAATTGAACCTGGTGATCTGCGAATTCCACCATTGATTAAAAAGTATTTGCAGCAAAATGCATTGATTGTTTGCTTTAATGTGGATCCGCTATTTAATAATTCTTTAGATGGATTTATGTATATCCATCGTCAGAATCTGGAACTTTAATTACCTTAGAGCGGCTTAAAAATTAGCATTAATGGCTGCTCCCCGGTCTTCAGCATTTCAAGAAATATCCATAGATAATCAATTGCTTATCGCCCTGGAGCAGGAAGCTCCATATGGTTACTGGATTTGCCATGTTCCGAGTGGGGAGGTAATGATCAATAATGCTTTATCCGTTTCTATTGGTATTGATCGTCAGGCTTCGGATGATTTTAAAGCTAATACTCTTGGTGCTAAACAATTTAATTATTGCCAGGAGATTTACCGAAAAGGAGCGGTAAATCACTTTCAATTAAGTTACGCTTCCAATAAAGACTTCTTAAACTTTGAAGTGGAGCAAAGGCTTCTGGAAAACTATCCGGACTTTTTTGTGGCATTGCATTTATTTGCCCCTCAAAATCCCTGGCAGGACGATCAACTTTATTATCCTTATTTAATTAAAATTGATAGGGAAGGAAAATACCTCTACCACAATAGTCTTTATGTAGAACATTTTTTTGCGGATAAGACATCGCGAATAGGGGAAAGCTCAATGGCAGATGTCGCTGAGCAAAGCCGTGAAACGGGACGGGAAACGGCCCATTACTGTCTAGCACATCCCGGATTAATTTGCAATGTTCGAATCGAAAAGAAAAATCCCCGTGGCCCAGGCTTCGTAAGTACCCATTGGCAATTCATCTCCTTTCCAGATTGCTATGGTGATGTGGATGTTATTTATGCCCGCGGTTTTGATATTTCCGCTTTACAGGCCGCGGAGGAGCAACTGGATGCCCGTCAAAAAGAATTGAATTTCTTTTTCGAGAATCAGATGATCGGCGTTTTCTTTATGATGCTTCCAGAGCCTCAAGAGTGGAATGAGAATACGGATAAGGACGCGGTGGTGAAATATGCCTTCGAGAATCAGGTGATTACCCGCTGTAATAAAATGATCCTTGATCAATATGGTTTTAAATCCGAAGAAGAGTTTTTAAACCTGAGCCCCCGAGATTTCTTTTTACATGACATTGAGGGGGGGCTAAAGGTGTGGCGGAACTTTTTTGAGAATGGCCATTTACACAACTTAACGGAAGAACGTAGAACGGATGGTGAGCTCATCAAGATTGAAGGAGACTATCTGCTCTTGCGGGATGAAAAAGATCGGATTGTTGGACATCTTGGATTGCAACAGGATGTAACGGAGCGAGAAGCAGAGAAAGCGCGTTCGCAGGCCCACCGTGAGCAATTGGAAAAACTTACGGAAAGCATTCCCGGAGTTGTGTTTCAGGTAGACTATTCACCCAACAAAAGGTTGAATCTTAGTTTTTTAAGTAAGGCCTTCGAAGCGGTTAATTTTGGAATTGAGCGGCAAAAACTGCTAGAAGACCCTTCCAGTATAATGCAGGTAATAAGCCCTAAAGACTATTCCACTTTATTGGGCTCAGTGGTTTATTCGGCGCGAAACCTTCAGGATTTAGATGCAGAATTTCGCATTGAAAACAAATTGGGTGAAGAACGTTGGTTTCGTATACGAGTACGCCCACAGTCAAAGCACGATAGCCAGAGTTCCTGGTATGGAATTCTTACTGCTATAGATGATCAGAAGGCTTTTGAAAAGGAACAGCACAAGCTGGCTTTAATTGCTCGGAATACTTCGGACCTCATTATGATTGTTAGTCAGGAAGGAAGGGTAGACTGGGTAAATTCGGCCTGTGTGGAGTTTTTTGGATGGAAACCCGATTTTGCCCTGGGCAAGGAACCCGATCAACTTTTTAGAAGCCAGGAGAATCGCAAGCAAAAGGAGGATTTATTGATTGCCCTCTATGCCCAACGCAGTATAGAATTAAAGGTGAAGCTGGAGGCTGAAGAGGGGGCTCGCTGGTTAAATGTTCGCAATAAGCCTATTTGGAATGCCAATGGTGAATTCCTCTATAGCTTGCTGGTAATGCAGGATATTCATGAAGAGGAAGTGAAAAATCAGGAGATGGAGGCTTTGCTGAATATTACTTCCGAACAGAATAAACGCTTGCAAAGCTTTACTTATATCGTGTCGCATAATATACGCTCGCATTCAGCTAATCTGCAGGGTTTAATAGAGGCTGTTGATGCAGCGAAAACCGAAACTGAAAAACTGGAGCTATGGGAATATTTGCGAAAGGTGAGTGATGGTTTGGAATCGACAATTAAGCATCTAAATGAGATTATTGCCATCAATCAAAGTCTTAATCGCAGTAAGTCCAATTTGTGTTTAAAAGAGGAAGTTCAGCGCATTTTAGACATCCTTGGAGCAGAGCTCAAGGCTTTAAATGCTAAGGTGGAATTGGATTTTAAACCCGAGGCCGAAGTGTATTCGGTGAAAGCTTATTTAGAGAGTATTTTGCTAAACCTATTGAGCAATACGCTGCGCTATCGCCATCCTGATCGCGAACCCCGCATTAATATTCGTTTATCTGAAAATCGTGATTTTCATATTTTGGAGGTAAAGGATAATGGCTTGGGTATTGATTTGAAGCGCTATAAAGATCGCCTCTTTCAACTGTATTAAACCTTTCATCAGCATCCAAAGGCCAGGGGCTTAGGTTTGTATATTATGAAAAACCAGGTTGAAGCGATGGGAGGTAAAATTGAGCTAAAGAGTATTGTAAATCAGGGTACTACTTTTAAGATTTACCTTCCCAAGGAAATTTAGAAATACATGGCTTGTGCCAGTCGATAGGTATTGGCGTGGGCTTCAATTATATCGGCTAATCGCTGGCTGTAACCACCGCCCATACTGCAGGCAACAGGGATATGTCTTTTTTGGGCCTCTTCGAATACAAAGCGATCTCTTTCTTTGCAGCCCGCTATGCTCATTCCGAGACGACCTAATTTATCTGTGGCCAACACATCGACTCCCGACTGATAGAAAATGAAATCAGCATTTAGTCGATCAAGTAGGGCGGGTAATTGTGATTTAAGTCGGCTTAAGTATTCGCCGTCCTTAGTCCCGTCCGCTAATTCAATATCCAAATCACTTTTTTCTTTATGCAAGGGATAGTTTTTTGCTCCATGCATGGAAAAGGTGAATACCCTGTCTTCATCGGCCATAATTTCGGCGGTGCCATTCCCTTGATGGACATCTAGGTCGATTACCAATATTTGTTGTGCCAGTTTATGGTCTAACAGATAATGGGCCGCAATGGCAATGTCATTAAGTAGGCAAAACCCTTCTCCTCGATTGGTGTAAGCATGGTGAGTGCCTCCGGCAATATTGAGAGAAACTCCATTTTCCAGAGCATGAAAACAGCAGTCAATGGTGCCTTGAGCAATGCGTCTTTCGCGCTCCACCAATTGAGCTGACAGCGGAAATCCAGTGCGGCGTTCTTCGGCCCGACTTAGATTAAGCTCCTTCAGCTTTTGCCAATACAGTGGGCAATGGGTGCGTATAAGTTGTTGCTCCGAAAGGAGCTCTGGGCGAAAGAAATTAGCTTCCGAGCATGTACCTTCATAAAGCAACTGCTCGGGTAAGAGGCTGTACTTTGCCATTGGGAATCGATGTCCTTTGGGCAAAGGATGATGGTAAATCGGATCGAAGGCGATCTTCAACATGCCGCTTCTAACGCAGGCTGGCTCCGTATTGTTTCTCGAGGCTAGCCTGAATTTTAGACATGATTTGTTCTACCGCCTTATCATTAAGGGTCTTTTCCTCATGGGCCAATGTGAAGCTCAAGGCGTAGGATTTCTTTCCTTCCGGTAAGTTCTTGCCTTCGTATACATCAAAGAGATTTACCGCTTTTAGGAGCTTTCCACCTGCTTTGGCTGCTGCCTGAGCTAAATCACCGTACTTCACATTACTGTCCACCAATAAGGCTAGGTCGCGACGTACTTCAGGGAATTTAGGAAGGTCGCTCATCACAATGCTGTTTTTACGCGCCGCATCCACTAAAGCTTCCCAGTTTAATTCTGCATAGAAAACGGCGGTTTTCAGATCAAAGCTTTTCAATAAGCCCGGGTTTACCTTACCGATTTCGGCTAATACTTTCTTGCCGCGATGCCATTTTAATCCTTCACTAAAGATGGCAGCCTCCGAAGCAGATTCTTGAAAACCACTTAATCCAATTCGTTCAAAAAGCAATTGTACCGCATTCTTTAATTGGTAGAAATCACTGGCTTGGGCACCTTGTTTCCAGTTTTCATCTTCGGCTAAACCGGTTAACCATAAGGCCAGATCTTCACGTTCTTCAAAACCAGATTCTTTCTTACGGTAGCAACGTCCAAATTCAAAAAACTTAAGATTGGCTCTTTGGCGTTTGCTATTGTATTCAACCGCTTCCAACCCACCGAATAACATGGATTGGCGCATTACCGCCAAATCCTGACTCAGAGGGTTGAGCATTGCTACACTCGCTTCAGGCTCGAAGCCATACTTTTCGTAATACGAAGCTTTGGTGAGTGAATTATTCATCATTTCATGATAGCCCAGGCTACTTAGTAAACTGCTGATCATGTCTCTTTCACGAGCATCATCATCCGCACTTTTTTGGGCAACTGAAATTCGCATGGGGCCATCATAAGGAACGGCATTAAAGCCATAAATACGCAGTACTTCTTCAACTACGTCGGCTTCACGCTCAACATCACGACGGTAAGCAGGAACTTCTAAATTCCAATTTTGACCTGACTCCGCTTTGATTCGGATATCGAGAGAGGCTAATATATCGCGCACCATTTCGGTAGGGATGGCCTCACCGATAAGGCTATTCATACGATCGAGATTTAAAGTGAGCTCCTGGTTTTGGATTTTTACCGGGTGCTCATCGGCAATAGCCATGGAAACCTCGCCGCCGGCAATTTCCTGAATTAAGGTTACTGCTCGTTTTAAGGCGTATTCCGTCATTTCAGGATCTACCCCACGCTCATAACGGAAAGATGAATCGGTATTTAAAGCATGGCGCTTAGCGCTTTTACGAATGTGTACCGGATCGAAATAGGCTACTTCCAAGAATATATTCTCGGTACTGTTGCTAACACCTGAATTTTGACCTCCATAAACACCTGCCAAAACCAAGGGCCGTTCGGCATCCCAGATCATTAAATCCTGATCGCTTAGTTTTAACTCACTACCATCAAGGGTGATGAATTTATCACCAGCCACCGCATTTTTAATGATGATTTCCTTTCCGGCAATTTTATCAGCATCAAATGCATGCATGGGATGGCCGGTTTCATGGAGAACATAATTGCTTATATCTACAATGTTGTTTACGGGCTTAAGGCCGATTGCTCTTAATCTGTTTTGCAACCAGGCTGGCGATTCTTCCACCTTAACTCCTTGAATAGAGATGCCCATGTATCGATAGCAAGCTTCCTCATTTTCGATACGCACAGCAATGGGCATATCATTGCGTTCGCTTTTAAAAGCCGCTACTGAGGGGAGCTTTAATTCGGGTTTACCTTGCTCAAAGCGAAGTAAAGCAGCGCGCAGATCACGGGCCACTCCGTAATGACTCATAGCATCTGTACGGTTGGGGGTTAGTCCGATTTCGATTACATAATCGGACTCTATTTCGAAATACTCTGCCGCAGGGCTACCCACTTTGGCGGCAGGGTCTAAGATCATAATTCCATCGTGGCTCTCGCCTAATCCCAGCTCATCTTCGGCGCAAATCATGCCTTCCGATACCTGGCCACGTAATTTGCTTTTCTTGATGGTAAAAGAGCCGTCTTCCGTGTAAATTTCAGTACCAACAGTGGCCACGGGAACCTTTTGTCCGGTAGCAACATTTGGGGCACCACATACAATTTGCACGGCTTGATCCGTACCAATATTTACTTCGGTAACTTTAAGACGATCTGCATCGGGATGTGGCTTACAGCTAAGAACTTCTCCAATTACAACTCCGCGCAAACCTCCTTTAATGGTATCGATTTGCTCCAGACCTTCGACTTCCAGGCCGGTGTCGGTTAAATATTCTGCCGCTTTTTCCGGACTGAGGTCAGTGTTCAAATACTCCTTAAGCCAATTGTATGAGATCTTCATGCTGAGATTTTGAAAAGCGCAAAGTTAAGGTAATTGCGGCGCTCCTACCTAGCATTCTCAGCTTGAAATCTTGGGCCTTTTATTTGAGGGAATAGACCAATTCGTAGTTCATTTTGTACTGGTCGAAAGGCTGCTCTTTGTAGTGGTTTCCAGCTAAATAGGTGATTACCTGTTCGAATGATTTTGGGTCCATATAACCTGGTACCGGTTGGATTACATTGAGTTCTTCGTCCAGATATACGATAGTGGGATAGGAGAGTCGACCATTAGCCAGTGTTGCCGCCAATTCATTATATCCCCTTCGGCCCTGAGCCACATATTTAAAAGTATGCCCTTTAAACTGGATGGAGTCTTTGCTTTCGGCATTAAACTTTACCGCATAGAAATTGGCATTCACATATTCTACAATGCCAGGATGCTGAAAGGTGGCTTTATCCATTTTATGACACCAGGTGCACCAACTGGTATAAAGGTCAACAAATACTTTGCGTGGCTCTTTAGCTTGTGCAGCTTCCAATTCTTCGATGGTGAGCCAATTGATTTTTGGCGATTCCTCCGCATTTTGGCCCCAGCTATTAAATGCCAGGCTAAGGATAAACAGAGTGCTAAATAGTTTTTTCATCTTTCAATATTTTCAACTTGACTTTTAGGAACTTCGGCATACAGAGCCATTCCCAGTTTTTCAATTTCGAGTACAACCCGATGTTTGTTTTGACGAACTACCGTGCCATAAGCATCTTCCAGTTCGCCATGTTTTATACGTAGTTTTTGTCCTGCTTCAAAGTCAATTTGCTCAATACTCACCCCCTGATAGGCCTGCAGGAAATCGCGAATGGCATCTATTTCCTCTTCTCGAATTTCGGCCGCTTTTCCCAGCCAGGTTACTTGGGCAACTACGCCCGGAGTATTTAATACTTCAAATTTATCCTTGAGCTCAAAACGAACAAAGACATAACTTTTAAAGAACGGTTCTTCGATCTTCTTCTTGCGATCGCTCCATTGCTTAATTACAGTCTGGGTGGGGGCATAAACCTGACAGCCTTTTGCCTTGAGTCGCTCGGCAACTTTTTTTTCGGCACGTGGCTTGGTGTAAAGCGCATACCAGTGGGCGGGGGCAGATGAGGTTTTTTGCATGGCACAAGCTTTTTGTGGTGGCGCTAATTTACAAATCCCTGCGAGGCAATCTTCATAGAAACCCTAAAGCAGTATATCTTGCCGCCCGTGAATTGGGAATTATATTTCACTTTTTTAAGTGCCGCTATTGCCCTCACTTTTATGCCAGGGCCTGATAATATCTTTGTACTTACCGAAAGCTTAAGTCGGGGTTCTCGTCGAGGAGTAAGCCTTTCGGCAGGATTGGCCTCCGGGGTTTTGGTACATACTTTATTGGCTGCAAGTGGCTTGGCTTTATTACTCCTGGAGTTTCCTCAGATATCTATTGGTCTGCGCTTGGCCGGGACACTTTATTTGCTTTATCTCGTTTATGGTGCCTGGAAGGAGGAACCGCAGACCATCCATTTGGAAAGCACTAAAGGCACTGCTCTTATCCCGGGCTTTTGGAGCTCTTGGGCCAAAGGGTTTTTAATGAATGTGCTAAACCCAAAAGTGACTTTATTCTTTTTAGCCCTTTTACCGCAATTTGTGGATACACAAGCAAACTGGCCGGCCTTTCAGCAGATGAGCTTAATGGGCCTAAGCTTTATGGTACAAGCTTTTTTGATCTTTAGTTTAATGGCCATTCTAGCCGGGCAGTTAAAACCTTATCTGGCAAAGGAGGCTTTCAGTCACTTTATGAAATGGTTGCAAATTGTGGTTTTACTGTTGATAGCTTTAGGACTTTGGTTTCTTTGATTAGTCCTCTACAAAGTAGCTGATTTGCAATCCAGCGCCCCAGCCTGAGATGCTTTCCCAATTTGCACCACTGTTTAAGTTATAAGAAAAATAAACACCCAATCGAGTGGTCTCCCAAACGAAGGTAGGGGCGATTTGAGCTTGAAAAACACTGAGTTCTCCCAGGGAATAGCGATCAAAGTCATTGATGTCTGTATTATTCTGGGCCGCATCCAGACTCAAGGAATAAGCATTTATCGGGAGTTTTATACTTAAACTGCTTTCCAGGTCAAAGTCGAAACTGCTGGTTTCTGCCATTCGAAAAGCATAGATCGGGCTGAAATTGAAATAGATGCGACGGGTGCTTTGAGGGAGGTAAATTTGAGTGTCGCCATTGCCATCCACATAATCACTGCCGGTATAGCTAAAGGCCATTCGCGAAACACCAAGCTTTAATCCCCATTGCTGATTTCGGCCCGCATTTTGACGAAAGGCCGCTCCGGCCCCAGCCTCGAAAGCAATACCCGTCCAGGCTTTAACGCCTTGATAATCATACTTGCTGCCAAAGGCGTTTTGTACACTAAAGCTACCGCCAAACATTTCCAGGCTAAAGCCATCCTTATTTTGCCCCCAGGAATTTAAGCTGATCAGGCCGAAGAGCAGAAGGGAAAATTTCATTTTCATAAACAGGAAAGATTAAGAGAATTCAGGTAGGGGAACATAGCTGTTGTCGCCATCAACTTTTGGCCAATCGTGGTTTTGCCATTTTTCTTTGGCATTTTCAATAAGCTTAGGGTCACTAGCTACAAAGTTCCAATAAATGGTACGGGCTTCGGGAAGAGCTTCGCCGCCAAAGAATAGAATATGACTATTAGCGGCAACTTTCAATTTACAGGTATTCTCATCTTTAGAAACCAAAAGATGGCCAGCTTCTACTTCTTGATCGCAAGCCCAAACTTTGCCTTTTACTACACAAATGCCAATTTCACCTTTCAGCTGTCCTCGAAGGTCGATGCTCGAGTCGGTTTCACATTTGAGTTCCAACATAAAGAGAGGAGAATGCGTGGGAACGGGCGATTGACGACCGAAAGCTTCGCCTGCGACTAGTTTCCATTGATTGGGACCATCTTGCCATTGGGGTAAATCATCGCTGGCAAAATGATGGAAAGAAGGCTCTATTTGCTCGACCTCTTTGGGTAATGCCACCCATATCTGGTAGCCGTGCACGGTGAAACTGTTACCCTTACGCAAATGCATCGGGGTTCTCTCAGTATGGCTTACGCCTGATCCGGCGACCATCCAGTTTACCGATCCCGGACGAATAATTTGCTCGGTACCCAGGCTATCGCGATGTTCTACTTCACCTTCTAGCAGAAAGGTTAAAGTTGCCAATCCAATATGAGGATGCTGATCCACATCCATATAATGATCGGGTCCTAATTCGGTGGGGCCCATATGGTCAATAAAGATAAAAGGGCCTACCATGCGTTTCTTGCGGAAAGGTAAAAGTCTGCCAACCAGGAAGTCGCCAATGTCACGGCTTCTTTCGGGGATAATAAGGTCTGTATTCGACATTTGATATTTGGGTATTATAGCTAGTGCTCCTGCGGAGATTTGCTACTTTGGCGTTCAATTTACTAAGATGCCTCAGTTAATTTTAGTTCTAATTAGTCTTTGTCTGCCTCGCCATGATTTTCATGTGAGCATTGCTCAGGTGGAGTATAAAGATCAGGAAATGCAATGCACTTTAAGGCTTTTCCGGGAAGACCTGGAAAATCACCTCGAAAAGGATCTTTGTTATTCTTTAAAATTGGGTGAGGCCGATGAACATCCCAGTGCAGATAGCTTAGTGGCTGCCTTTATTTCACAAGAATTTAATCTCAAGCTAGGTCCTAAGTCCTTAAAACAGAATTACCTTGGGAAAGAAGTTGAGGTGGAAATGATCTACTTGTACTTTTTCTATCCTTGTCCTGAAAAGCCAACAGAAGTAGTAGTTCGCAATAGCATCTTTTTTGATAGCTTTGAAGATCAGAGCAATATTGTGAATGTACGAATCGGAGATGAACTCCGATCGGCCTACCTCACTTCTGCAGAATCTGAAAAGAAGTTAATCTTTTAGCATGCAAACATTTTCCACTTATCTGCGCCTGGGTTATGAGCATATCATGAGTGTTCAGGCTATGGATCATATCTTGTTTGTGGTGGTGCTAATGGCCGTATATCAAAGTCGTAATTGGTTGCGGGTTGTGGCAGCAGTTACCTTTTTTACGATAGGTCATTCTTTGACTTTGAGTTTGGGGGCCTTGGAAGTGATTAAAATTGATAAGGGAATCATCGAATTCCTAATTCCATTAACCATACTCTTAACGGCTTTATATAACTTAACGAAGTCGGGGCAAAACCAAAATAATAAGTCCAAAGCCTGGATTGCCGGAGTCTTTGGTTTAATTCACGGATTAGGTTTTTCCAATTACTACGACATGTTGGTGATGGGAGATAGTAATTATTGGCAGGCCCTATTGCCCTTTAATTTAGGTATTGAATTGGCGCAACTCTTACTGGTGGCCATTACCCTATTATTAATGGGGGTTTACAGTTTTATGCTCAATCGAAAAATCCGCGACTGGAACCTATTTGTTTCTGGGGCTGGTTTCGGATTGGCCTTAATTATGTGCCTGGAAAACTGGCCTTTCTAATCTTCCTTAATCGGGTAGATTACCAATCCACTTCTCAATTTAGGTTCAATATAAGTGCTTTTGGGGGGCATGATTTTACCCTCATCACTTACTTGTTTTATCTGTTCGATACTAACCGGAAAAAGGCTAAAGGCAATATGATAAGCACCTTTATTCACCGCTTTTTCCAAATATTCCAAGCCATAAGTTCCAGGAACAAAATCAACCCGATCATCGGATTTTAAGTCCTTTATATGGAAAATCGGATCCAGAATATTGCGACTCAAAATTTCAGCATCCAGGTGACCCACAGGATCATTGGGGTCGAAACTGCCTATTTTGGGATTTAGCTTAAACCATTCCCCGTCCAGATACATTCCAATTTCGTGCACCTTTTGTGGGTGAAAGGTTTCTTGATGCTTAGGTTCGATATTAAAGCGCTGTTCCAATTCCAGCAAAACCTGGGCTTTATTCTTACCGCTGTCATTTATCACCAGGCGATTGAAATCGTAAATTTTCATTTGTTCTTCCCCAATCAGGAAGGCCATGAAATATTGATGGGCTCCTTCATCATTGCCTTTATCTTGCATCCTTTGTGCCAGCCGAGCTGAACTGGCACTGCGGTGATGACCATCAGCGATATACAGGCAATTTTGACGCTTAAATGCGGAGGTTATTAGATCCAGGTCTTTAGGTTCAGTAATAGGCCAAAGTCGATGGAAAACCCGATCGGTAGAAGTGAATTCATATTCGGCCCGCATTTCGATATAGCGCGCAAATAAACGATTCAGCTCAAAGTCATCATGGTAGATGAGTAATACGGGTTCAGCATTAAAGCCCGTTTCTTCGAGGTAATCGGTAAACATTTCCTCGCGAGCACTAAGGGTGTTTTCATGTTTTTTGATGCGTCCCTCCAAATAATCCTGAACGCTAACCGCTGCAATAACACCAATGTATTCATTGCCATCTTTAACCTGGCTGTAGAGATAATAGGAGGCTTGCTCATCTTTAGTGAAAATCTCTTCCTCACACCAAAGCTCAAAACCCTCGCGTACTAAGTCGTATTTGGCTTTTCCCGGTGCCAGAGCACGACCAGCTTTCGGGTTTATGACGTGCATAAAGCTGAAAGGGTTATTATTCAGTTTATCATCCAGTTCCTCCTCTGTATAACTCAGGTAGGAACGAGTAGCTACTAAATAAGCCTTATCCCGCGGTGGGCGATAAGCGCGAAAAGGTTTGAGGGTGATCATGGGGGCGAAATTAGGGAATCGCCGCACTTAATAGCTACTTTTGATGCAATTCTGAATTATGCATTTTCTCGATCCCAAACTAGAAGACTACCTCAGTGCACATCACGATGCAGAGCCTGACTTATTAGCTCAATTAAATCGCGAAACCCATCTTAAGGTACTGCAACCTCGCATGCTTAGCGGTGCTTTGCAAGGGCGATATTTATCTATGATATCCAAATTAGCCCAACCAAAATACATTTTGGAAATCGGTACCTATACTGGTTATTCAGCTTTATGTTTGGCAGAAGGCCTGCAGGATGGAGGGGAACTGCATACCCTGGAAATCAATGATGAGTTGGAGACCATGTGTCGGAAGTACTTTGTAGCGGCAGGTAAAGCGGAACAAATTCATCTTCATATTGGGGATGCCCTGGATAGCCTGCAAAAGCTAAAGCGAGATTGGGATTTAGTCTTTATTGATGCCGACAAACCGCGCTATTTAGACTATTATAAACTGCTGATTCCTCGATTGAAATCCGGCGCCTTCATTTTAGCGGATAATGTTTTGTGGAGCGGGAAGGTGATTGAAGAACCCCTGCCAAATGATGAAAGTACTCAGGCCTTATTGGAATTCAATACCTTCGTGCAAGAGGATGATCGGGTAGAAAATTTGCTTTTACCCCTGCGCGATGGACTCATGTGTATTCGTGTAAAATGAAAAAGCTAGTTCTTAGTTCATTGATAGGCCTATGTGGACTGTCACTTTCCGCTCAAAATGTTTTAATTGGCGAAGGAAGCTTGCTTCGAGGCCGTGGTTATTGCGAGCCGAGTATTTCCATTAATCCTCGTAATCCTGATAATATTGTAGCAGGAGCTGTGCTGGATGCAGTTTTTTACAGTACGGATGGTGGTGAAAGCTGGATTGCTGATACCATGGTTTCCTCTTTTGGAGTGTGGGGAGATCCGGTTTTAATTACCGATACCGCTGGTCATCATTACTATTTGCACTTATCGGATCCTACCGGGGAGAATTGGTCTAGTGAAGAAATCTTAGATCGGATTGTAATTCAAAAAAGTACCGATGGAGGGCAAAGCTGGTCGAATGGTACTTTCACAGGCATGGCTCATCCCAAAGATCAAGATAAGCATTGGGCGATAGTGGATACCAGCACGAATGCGATTTACATTACCTGGACTCAGTTCGATGATTACGGTAGTGAGAATCCTGAAGATGAGAGTAATATTTTATTTTCCAAATCATTGGATGGCGGGGAAACCTGGTCAGAAGCGATTCAGGTAAATACAATTCCAGGAAATTGTTTGGATAATGACAGCACTACTGAAGGCGCGGTGCCAGCGGTAGGCCCGGATGGGACCATTTATGTAAGCTGGGGGAATCGCGGGAACTTATACTTTTCGAAGAGCACCGATGCTGGTGAAAGCTGGACGGAAGATAAAGTCATTGCACAGCAACCCGGAGGTTGGGATATTGATGTGCCGGGTGTGCAAAGAGCCAATGGTATGCCGGTTACCATCTGTGACAGGAAGGGGCGGCTCTATGTAAATTGGGTTGATGATCGCGAAGGTAATTATGATGTTTGGGTGATGCACTCTGATGATGGAGGGGAGAATTGGACAGATCCTATTCGGGTGAATGATGATACCGGATCTGCAGATCAATTTTTTACCTGGATGTGTGTTGATCCGGTAACGAATATCCTTTATGCCGTTTTCTATGATCGTCGTGGTCTGGAGGGCAATCATACCCATGTTTACCAGGCACGAAGTACGGATCAAGGCGAGAGCTGGACGAATATCCGGATTACCGAAGAATCCTTCCGCACTAATCCATTGGTGTTTTTTGGTGATTACAATCATATTTCCGCTTATGGAGGTCGGGTACGTCCCATTTGGACTCGAATTCAAGGTTTGAAAATGGGCGTTTGGACTAGCCTATGGGAGGAGTCCAGGTATGAGGGGGAAAAGGACTAGGCATCTTTTTTCTAGGTATGAAATGATACCTTTGCGGCAAATTACCTAGCATGAAAGCTTATCACTCCAATTCTTCCCGAGTTTTAATGATATCGACCAGTAAAATCCATGGCTCTGATTACATGGAATATTTACTCGATGAGGTGGAAGATTTTTTGGGTGAGGCAAAAGAATTGTTGTTCATTCCTTATGCTCGACCCGGAGGAATTAGCTTTGATGAATATACTACCTATCCCGCCAAGGCTCTTGCCCCCAAGGGGATTAAGGTAAAGGGAATCCATGAATATGAGGATCCCAAGGAAGCAATTGCAAGAGCCCATGCTGTATTTGTTGGTGGCGGAAATACCTTCTTGTTAACCAAAACGCTTTATGAGTTGGAGCTCATCGAAGCATTAAGAGCAGCCGTGGTGAAGGGGATACCTTACATGGGGAGCAGTGCTGGAAGCAATATCACTGGTCTTAGTATCGGAACAACCAATGATATGCCTATTGTTTATCCTCCCAGTTTTGAGGCTTTGGCTTTAGTGCCCTTTAATATCAATCCTCACTATTTGGATCCGGATCCGAATTCGAAACATCAAGGAGAAACTCGTGCTACTCGCATTCATGAATTTCATTTTCAAAACAGCCAGGCAGTGATTGGTCTGCGTGAAGGTTCATGGTTGCGTTTGGAAAATGCTCATTTGGAGTTGAAGGGGCCTCATTCGGCTCCCTTGTTTGAGGCTAATAAAGAGATGCGTGAAATCCCTCAGGGAGATGTGAGCTTTTTATTAGGCTAGGATGGAAGTTCTTCATTTTATTGAAGGTCTCCGAGAATTAAGCGACGAAGGATATCGCATTAAATTAGCCGGATTCGGGATTCCCAATGAGCATGCTTTAGGGGTGCGAATGCCGGATATTCGAGAATACATCAAGCCTTTTAAGGGAAATGCTGATTTAGCATTGGGACTTTATGATACGGAGTACCATGAAGCGAAATTGGCCGCCGGACTAATCTTTCCAGCCAGAGAATTAAGTCGGGAGCAGGCGGATCGTTTTATGGAAGGACTTTACAGCTGGGATCTGGTAGATCAATTTTGTGGATCATTATTTCAAAAGGCAAGCTTTGCTCTAGAATTACCTTGGCTATGGGCTCCTTTGCCAGGTGAATTTCAGAGAAGAGCAGGATTAGTAATGATCGCCTCTATCTCCATGCATCATAAAAAAATGCCAGATTCAGACTTGCTCGAATATCTTCCCTTGTTGAAAGAGGCCATTGATGATCAGCGAAATTTCGTTCGCAAGGCCAACTCTTGGGTGCTCCGAACATTGGGGAAGCGCAGCTTATGGCTAAATGCCCAAATTCAGGATTACATCCGAAAAGAATGGCTATTGGAGAATTCTAAATTCCAGTTTTGGGCAGCCAGAGATGCCATGAAGGAATTGCAAGACCCGAAAATTTTAGCCCGTTTAGAAAAGAAAGCACGGGCTAAATAGCTGTTATTAACAGTCTCTTATTTACTCTTTTGTGACATTCGGTTTGAGAGGATTTATCAATTCTCTAATTTGCTGTCCAAACAGAAACTATGAAGATAGGCGTACTCTTGCATGGCTCTGGAGTTTACGATGGAACTGAAATACACGAAGCAGTTCTTAGTCTCCTGGCCATAGCCGAAGCAGGGCATGAATACCAATGCATTGCCCCTAATGTGAATCAATATCATGTAGTCAATCATCTCGATGGTTCTGAGATGGATCAAGAGCGAAATGTATTGATAGAATCAGCTCGAATTGCTCGGGGAGAAGTAATTGATCTAGCTGATTTTGTCCCAGCTGAAATTGATGCCTTATTTATGCCGGGTGGATTTGGTACCGCTAAAAACCTTACCCAATGGGCTTTTGATGGACCAGGTGCAGCGATTCTTCCTGAAATTAAATCTTTGGTCCTCAACATGATTGAAAACCAAAAGCCAATAGCTGCTTTGTGTATGAGTCCTACCACTGTGGCTAAAGCTTTGGAGGGCAGTCACTATCATGCGCGTTTAAGTGTTGGCAGTAGTGTAGAAGCTTCGCCTTATGATATCGCAGCCATTTCTGGTGGTATGGAGAGTATAGGTGTGGAAGCCGAATCAAAAACCGTAGCTGAAGTAAGCGTGGACAGCGACCTTAAAATAGTATGTGCTCCCTGCTATATGATGGAAGCCAGCATCCTCGAGGTTCGTGCGAATATTCAACAGGCTTTAGAAGCTTTGATTGCATTAAGCTAAACAAGCGCTTAGCCTTTGCCTTTCAGGGATTAATCCTATAGATCGCAGGTCTTTCGAAAGGCAATGTCTAATTTTGCAGTTTAAAATTGTATCATGAGCAATTCGCCTAAAGCGGCACTGATCATTTTAGATGGTTGGGGTATCGCGAAGAATCTTGAGGTATCAGCTATAGATAAGGCTCAAACTCCTTTTGTAGATTCACTTTACCATCAATATCCCAATACACGTTTGCAGGCTTCTGGTCTGGCGGTGGGTTTACCGGATGGGCAAATGGGAAATAGTGAAGTAGGCCATATGAATTTAGGAGCCGGTCGTGTGGTATATCAGGATTTGGTGAAAATCAATATGGCGGTTGCAGATGGCAGTTTAGCCCAGGAGCCTGTATTGGTGGAGGCTTTTGAGTACGCCCGGAATCATAAGAAAAAAGTGCACTTCATTGGCTTACTTTCCGATGGAGGGGTGCATTCGCACATTCAACATCTTAAAGGTTTGATTAGCGCCGCCTCCGAGCGTGGCCTGGAAGAAATTTATGTTCATGCTTTTACCGATGGTCGAGATACCGACCCTAAAGGAGGATTGGGCTATATGGCGGATTTGGAGCAGCATTTAGCCAAACATGGTGGGGCTGTGGCCTCAGTGGTAGGTCGTTATTTTGCAATGGACCGTGATAAAAGATGGGAGCGTGTGCGCAAGGCTTATGACCTTATGGTGAAAGGTGAAGGAGAATCTTTTGCCTCAGCTAAGGCCTGCTTGGAAGGCAATTATGAACGCGGAATTACCGATGAGTTTATTGAGCCTGGAATCATCAATAGCAATGGCTTAATTGCTGAGGATGATGTGGTGATTTGCTTCAACTTCCGAACGGATCGCGGTCGACAAATTACCATGGCTCTAAATCAGCAAGATTTTCCGGAGCAGGAGATGAAAAAGCTGAATCTCCATTATGTGACCATGACCCGCTATGATGATACCTTCAAAGGGGTGAAGGTGATTTATGAAAAAGATAATTTAAGCGATACACTGGGTGAAGTGATCAGCAAAGCTGGGAAGACTCAAGTTCGTATTGCAGAAACTGAAAAATATCCACACGTAACTTTCTTCTTTTCCGGTGGTCGAGAGTCGGAGTTTGAAGGCGAGCATCGTTTGCTCATTTCATCACCCAAAGTAGCAACCTACGATCTGCAGCCGGAGATGAGTGCATTTGAAGTACGTGATGCTATTATTGAAGATATTGAAAGTCAGAGTCCTGATTTTATTTGCCTCAATTTTGCTAATCCAGACATGGTGGGGCATACAGGGGTGATGGAGGCAGCCGTGAAAGCATGCGAAACAGTTGATCAATGTGCACAGGAAGTGGTTGAAGCAGGACTTAAAAAAGGCTATCGCTTTATCATATTGGCTGATCACGGCAATGCTGATTGTATGCGAAATGAAGATGGTAGTCCAAATACCGCACATACCACCCAGCCGGTACCTTGCTTCCTGATTGGGAATGATGTAGAAAAGATTAAATTGCGCGAAGGTGTTTTAGGCGATGTAGCGCCTACGCTTTTGGAACTGTTGAATATTGAGAAGCCGCAAGCAATGAGCGGTAAATCCTTAATTGTATGATTACTGACGAATCGAAGATTTTAGCCATCGATTTTGATGGGACTATTGTAGACGATGCATATCCGGCCATAGGGAAGGCCAAGCCCTTTGCATTTGAAACTTTAAAGATGCTCCAAAAAGATGGGCATCGCCTTATTTTATGGACCTATCGCTATGGTCGAAAGCTTCAAGAAGCGGTTGACTTCTGTAAGGAAAACGGCTTAGAGTTTTATGCCGTAAATAAAAGTTATCCTGAAGAGGCTTATGATGAAAAAGAAGCCAGCCGTAAGATTCATGCGGATTTATTTGTAGACGATCGCAATTTACAAGGCTTCCCGGGTTGGGGAGAAGTGTACCAAATGATTAGCGGGAAAGAGGAGGAGCCCGCGAAGAATCGCGCCCGAAAGAACTCCAAAAAAAGATTTTTCAGATTTTAGAAATTAATGATTCATTTAAGAACTCCGGCCGAAATTGAAAAGCTGCGTGCAGCAGCCTTAGTGGTAAGTCGAACCTTAGGAATGCTGGCCAAAGAAGTAGGGCCAGGTGTTAAACCTTCAGACCTCGATCGCAAGGCCGAAGACTATATTTTATCTCAAGGTGCCAAGCCTGGTTTTAAAGGACTATATGGTTGCCCGAGCACTTTGTTGATCTCCAAGAATGAAACGGTTGTCCATGGATTACCAACGGATATTCCTTTGGAGGAAGGCGATGTAGTAAGTATTGATTGCGGTGCCTTGTTAGACGGTTATTATGGCGATCATGCCTATACCTTCGAAGTAGGTGAAGTGGCTCCTGATGTAAAGAAGCTTTTGGATGTTACTCGCGAAAGCTTGTATTTAGGGATCAATGAATTTAGACCTGGCCGCAGAGTTGGGGATATTGGTTTTGCCATTCAGAAACACGCTGAGGACCATGGCTTTGGAGTGGTTCGCGACTTGGTGGGCCATGGTATTGGAACAAAACTCCATGAAGATCCTCAAGTTCCAAATTTCGGTAAACGCGGTAGAGGTAAAGCTTTAAAGAACGGAATGGTCTTGGCTATTGAGCCAATGATCACCATGGGTACTTTTCGCGTAAAGCAATTACCAGACGGCTGGACGATTAATACGGTAGATGGAAAGCCCGCTGCTCATTTTGAGCATGATGTGGCTCTGGTGGATGGAGAGCCCCAAATTTTATCGACTTTTGATTACATCTATGAGGTACTGGGCATAAACCCTGAATAATGATTAAATCGCTTTTTAAGTTCGCCCTGAACACAATTCCGCGACCGATGCTTATTCGTTTAAGCTATGCGGCCGCCCCGATCTTAGCTCTGTTTTTTAAGGGCGACCGCTTCGAAGACCCCATAGATGGTCGGAAGTACCGTAAACTTCTTCCTTATGGCTATAAAGGTCGGCAAAGGGAGAACGCCCTGGCTCCAGCTTCACTGTCTTTAGAACGTCATCGTTTACTTTGGTTGTATTTACAACGTGAAAGCACCTTTTTTAAAGAAAAGCAAAGCATGTTGCATGTTGCGCCAGAACAGTGTTTTTATGGTCGCTTTCGTAAGATGAAGAACCTGGATTACCTCACAGCAGATTTGGATTCACCTATTGCGGATGTGAAAATGGATATCCATGATATCCAGTATGGGGATAACCATTTTGATGTGATTTTCTGTAATCACGTTTTAGAGCATGTAACGGACGATCGTCAATGTATGCGTGAGCTTTGTAGGGTGTTGAAACCGGGTGGTTTAGCGATTATGCAGGTGCCCTTTAAAGCGGGGCAGGAGGTGACGGATGAAGATCCTACTATTACTGATCCCGAGGAAAGGATTCGTCGTTTTGGGCAGTATGATCACGTGCGCCAGTATGGAGCGGATTATCCAAAGCGATTAGCTGAAGAAGGTTTTAAGGTAGAAGCCTATAAAGTTCGTGAAGCTTTTAGTCCGGAAGAAATTAAGCGCTATGCTCTTATGGATGGAGAGGTGCTATACGTTTGCTCCAAGTAAACGCCCACTAAAAATTGTCTTTATTTATTATTTCTTGAAATGCTGAAAGCGAGTATTTCGACTGCTGGTAGGCTTTGACCTGAATTTCCGCAGGGAGAGCCAAACCAGAATGAGAACAATGATTCCTGCTTGATAGTAATCGAAGAAAACCATCACCATTAGGGCTAGCAAACCAAAGAGAACCAGCATTGGAAAGAAAATCCTTTGTTTGGGAGCTTGCGGTGGGTTTTTCCGAATGTCTGATAAATAGAGCTGATCCGATTTACGAATAATCTCCGAAGCTTCTACTTTACTCAGATTATACGAGCTTAAGAAATTTTGCAGGTCCTGGTTTTCTGCACCTTCATGGCGCTTTTGCAAACAGACCTCAATTAATTCATTTTTCTCAAGAAGTTCCATACAGTATTTCTGAGCACTAAAGATATGGGATGAATTAGAGAGAGTTCTTAATCAATGGGTTCCCAAAGCTCAATACTATGATCTTCAGGGTCCAGCAGATGAACGAATTTGCCGTAATCGTAAGTGGCGATCTCATCGATAAGTTCAACCCCTTCCTTCTTGAGTTCAGCGACTAAGGCTTCCAGGTCATCAACCCTGAAGTTGATCATGAAATCCTTTTGAGAGGGTTTGAAGTAGTCGGTGGTTTCGGGGAAGGGACTCCAAAGGGTATAACCATTTTCAGCCGCTTCACCTTCATCTTTCCAATCGAATTTCACACCATAAGGATCAGTGCTAAAGCCTAAATGTTTTTGATACCAGGCTTTTAAACTTTCTGGATCTTTACTCTTGAAGAAGACGCCACCAATGCCAGTCACTTTTTTCATTGGGTTGCTATTAGTTTTTGAACAATGAATTAAGGGGGCTAAAGGTAATTTTTCAAGTTTAGCTAGGACTTGGAAATTTCAGCTTTGCAACTGAAAAGGATTTCGTCTTTCCATTTGAAATGGAGAATTCGACTTCCACTACGCTCGAAGACGTATTTAATCCGAATGTATTTTTGTTCAGGATGAAATTCTGTCTGTAGAAGTAATTGGTAGTTATGAAAGGCGCTTTCTACTTCAAGTGTGAGATTGCTAGGTGATTCTTTTCCAGTCCAGTTTAAGGTCCATTCGATTGTATCGCCTTGATAGTAGAAGTTTTCGAAGCCTATGTCGGAATTGGGGAATAGGCCATGTTCAAAGGCTGCTCCATAAAAAATTGGCCGCGAAAGAAATTTAGCCTTGCTGGGAGATTCGTTTAAAAAGCTTTGGTTTGAGTCTAAGGGTAGGTGGTTTAAGATAAAGTGCTCAGGTGGACAAAGGAAGTAACCCGGATTGAATTGGGCTTCATAGAAACCGACCTGACCATCATGGATAATATAACCACTAGACCAGGTGGGGTCACATAGATACCATTTGCCCTCTAATAGGACGGCATTCCAGGAATGGTTTGGGAGGCCTAATGAGGTGGTATTGGTACTGGCTAATCGGCCGTAGCCGCCGATAATGATACATTCTATGCCTGCGATTTTAGACATTTCAGAAAGTAAAAAACTATAACCGTAGCAATTGCCCTTTCTTTCCTTCGCAAGGGCTTGAAGACTTTCCATTCGGAATTTGTTGGACCATTTTTGATAGGAACTGGGATCAGAATGATACTTTCTCCTGGCATGACTTGCTCTTTCTGTTCCTCGATAATCGTTTTTAATGTTTTGACAAATCCAGAGGTAAATAGCTCGAAATCGTTCTACATCTGTGTTCAACGGCTCGGTTAGTTTCAGACTTAAGTCATGTAGATTACTTAGGTCTACCCCATAGTAATGAGAGGCTATACTATCGGCTTGTTTGAAATTGAAGGAGCGGTAAGCATCAATTTGGCCTCCCAGCAATAAGGGACAGAAAATGATGAAGAATAATGCAATGTCTAATCTCGAAATAGGCTGGTGATTCTTTTCCATAAGCTGGGTTTTGAACCGAATTTTTGATTGCTAGCAACTTCCCCCATGACCATATATCCGCATTCTATGCTAGCGGCCATCTCCATTTGAATTTTTATGTTTTGTACAGATTGATCGGCTTTAACAATGTATTGGTAGGGTTTGAAGCCTATAAAGGTGAACATCAAAGTGTCGCCTTCCTTTAAGGCTTGTGGGAATTTGAAATGACCATCAAAATCACTGCTGCATCCTGCGGTACCACCCTTAAGAAAGATGTTTGCTAAAGGAATACTTTCTCCATTTTCTTTATCTACAATGGTTCCGTTGATCCAAGTACTATCCACGGGATCTTTTTTAGTGCTGTCTAAATCAATTTGTTCCATCCTCGGCTTGGATTCTGTGTTCTGGGAATATGAGGAAGATGGAAGTAAGCTCAATAGGGGTAAGCCAATAAGCGCTGCTCTGGAAGCAATTGAATTGTTTGCAGGTGCTGGCTTTGGACTAAAGTGGCTTAATTGACTTTGCTTAAAGCGACCACAGACTTTTTCTGAGGAACGGTTTTCAAAGAAAGTTTTAATCTCTTCATTGGTCATCGAACTAAAGTCGATAACTGTTTTTTGACAAGCTTGACAGAAACCACCATTGTTACGTGGTTCAAAATCATTGAAATTTTCCCCACAAGGTTTTTGAATAGAAAGGCTTAAATCTGATTTCAGAGCGAAGTAATTAGGTCTTTATAATTGGACCTTTACTTGCCTCAAGGTTGCCTAACTGCAAAACAAAAACACCCCCATGAAAATTCAAGGAGGTGCTTTGAGAAAAATAATTTGAAGTCTTTTACTCTACCCAATCTGCTATAAAGAGATTGGTGTTTCGGGTACCCCCATTATTGCGATTAGAGGAGAAGATTAATTTGCTTCCGTCCGGGCTGAACATCGGGAAGGCATCGAATTGTTCGTCAAAAGTAATCTGCTCTAAACCGCTTCCATCTACGTTAATCATAAAGAGGTTGAATGGAAATCCTCGCTTGGTTTTATGATTGGAGCTGAATATTATTTTTTCACCACTAGGGTGGAAGAAAGGTGCCCAATTGGCATTTCCTAGTTTGGTAACTTGTTGTAAATCGCTGCCATCAACATTACAAACATAAAGCTCCATATTGGATGGCTTTACCAATCCACGGTTTAAAAGACCCTTGTATTCTGCTTCAGCTTCTTCGCCTTGTGGACGAGAAGCACGGAATACTAGCTTCGTTCCGTCTGGGGAGAAAAAGGCTCCGCCATCATAACCTAAGCCGCTGGTAACTTGCTTTTGGTCTGATCCATCTAAGTTCATGGTCCACAGTTCCAGGTCTCCAGAACGAGTTGAGGTAAATACAATTCGATCGCCTTTAGGGCTCACGGTAGGTTCGGCATCATAACCAGGTGAATTGGTTAAGGTGTCTAGGATATTGCCCTTTAAATCCGCAACGAAGATGTCGTAATCGGCATAAATTGGCCATACATAACCTTCTTCATGACCGGGTTCCGGAGGGCAAGCCTCAGCACCCAGATGGGTAGAAGCGTATACAATAGTACTGTCTCCAGGTAAGAAATAGGAACAGGTAGTTCGGCCCATGCCTGTACTAATCATTGGCGGGCGCTTGCTCATTAAATCATCACCTTCAATATTGAAATAGAAGATCTGGTCACAGTCAACATTCCAATCTTTAAAATTGCTCTGAAAAACGGCCATTTTACCATCAAAGCTGAAATAGGCTTCAGCATTATCACCACCATCTGTAAGTTGGCGGATGTTTGCCAAATGACCTTCTCCTTCATAATGAAGTGTTGCAGTACTGTCTTTAGTTTGGGTACTGCTGCTCTCGTCATTGTGTTTATGCGCAGTATTGGCAGTTGGACCTTGACAAGCGCTAAGGATTATGCCACTTAATAGGGCACTAGTCCAAATTTTTACTTTCATTCTTTTTCTCTTTTTCGGGAACCGGGTCGTAGCCCGAAGTGCCCCAAGGGTGACATTTTGCTATTCTTTTTATTCCCAACCAACTTCCTTTAATAGGTCCCCAAATTCGAATGGCTTGAACGGCATATTCGGAACAAGTGGGGGTATGGCGGCAGGAGCCGGGAGTAAGCGGCGAAATTAGGTATTGATAGATTCGTACCAAAAGGATAAATGGCAAGCTGATTATCTTTTTGATAAAATCGATCACTTTAAGATTTAAGGCTAAAGGTACTACCGTCTTTTCCGTCTTTAACTTCTATACCTACTGAGGCTAATTGGTCTCGAATGGTGTCGCTTAAGCTGAAATTACGGTCGGCACGGGCTTGAGTACGTAGGTCCAATAAAATTTGCACTACTTCATCGAGCTTGTCGCCAGACCCTTGATTGCTATGGGTGATGTCTTCTAAACCAAGCACATCAAAAACAAAGATGCTAAAGGTGTTTTTAAGTAATGCCAGATCATCAGTGCTCAAGCCACTATTTTCTTCCCCACGACTATTAATGAAGCGAGCTGCTTCAAATAATTGCGATATTAAAATGGGGGTATTAAAATCGTCATTCATTGCGGCATAGCAGGACTTTTGCCATTCTTCGACATTGAAGTCTGCACCTTCACCAGGAATAAGCTTTTGTAAATTATTCCAGGCTCCTATTAATCGGTAATAACCTTTTTCGGCGGCTTCCAGGGCCTCACTGCTAAAATCAAGCTGCGATCCATAATGCGCTTGCATCATAAAGAAGCGGGCTACAGTAGGATGAAAGCCTTTATCTAATTTGTCAGTTTCACCACTAAAAAGTTCTCCCGGACTTAAGGTATTGCCCGTACTCTTGCTCATTTTTTGCCCGTTCAGGGTAAGCATATTGCCGTGCATCCAATAACGTGGTCCTTTATGACCAGTACTGGCTTGGTTTTGAGCAATCTCACATTCATGGTGTGGGAATTTTAAATCCATGCCACCACCGTGGATGTCGAATTCTTCGCCCAGGTATTTAGTGCTCATTACGGAACACTCTAAATGCCATCCAGGGAAACCTGCACTCCAGGGGGAGTTCCAGCGCATAATATGGCTGGGGCTGGCTTTCTTCCAGATGGCAAAATCCAAAGGACTATCCTTCTCACTTTGGGCATCGAGTTCGCGGGTGCCGCTGATTAATTCTTCAATCTTGCGACCACTTAGTTCCCCGTAGTTATTGCTTTCATTGTACTTAGCCACATTGAAGTAAACGGAACCGTTTTTTTCATAGGCTAAACCTGCATCGATGATTTTTTGAATCATATCGATTTGTTCAACGATATGACCGGTAGCGGTGGGTTCAATGGATGGAGGGATATTATTGAACTGCTCTAAAACTTTATGGAAGTTCAGGGTGTAGTTCTGAACTATTTCCATGGGTTCTAATTGCTCTAAACGAGCACGGCGGCTGATTTTATCTTCGCCTTCATCCGCATCATTTTCGAGGTGACCGGCATCGGTGATATTTCGAACATAGCGCACCTTATAGCCTAAATGACTGAGGTAGCGGAATATCATATCGAAGGAAATAAAGGTGCGGCAATTCCCTAAGTGAACTTCGCTATACACGGTAGGTCCACAAACGTAGAGACCCAGGTGAGGCGCATTTAGGGCATTGAACTTTTCCTTTTTTCGACTTAGTGAATTGTAGAGGTATAAGTCGTTTTCCTCGTATAAGGCCATGATCTTAAATTTTAGGCTCCGAAATGTGTGTCTAAATTAATGTAGTCGAGGAAGTCGCGTTTTTTCTCCTCCTCTTTAAAAGCACCACCAAATTCGGCAGTAACGGTGCTGCTCTCAATATCGCGTATCCCACGTGAATTAACACAAAGGTGTTTAGCGTCAATTACACAGGCAACATCATCTGTCCCCAGAGCTTCTTGAAGGGCTGCCACAATTTGCTTGGTCATTCGTTCTTGAACCTGAGGACGCTTTGCATAATAGTCAACAATGCGGTTCATTTTACTAAGTCCAATTACTCGACCCTTAGAGATATAGGCGACATGTGCACGACCAACGATAGGTAGAAAATGATGTTCGCAGGTGGAGTAAACCACGATATTTTTTTCAACCAGCATTTCACCGTATTGGTACTTATTTTCAAAGGTGCTGGCACTTGGTTTACGATCGGGATGCAGGCCACCAAAGATTTCTTGGACAAACATTTTAGCCACCCTTTTGGGAGTGCCTTTAAGACTATCATCTTGAAGATCAAGTCCCAGGGTATCCATAATTTTTTCAAAATGTTCTTGGATCACCTGGATTTTAGTAGCATCATCCACCTCAAAGGCATTGGCTTTGAGTGGAGTTTCAATATTGCTATTTGAAATATGTAAATCCCCTTCTTCGTCGTGGGAATTAATGGAGTTATCAGTGTTCACCGTCAATGAATTAGAATGCGGCTTGCGCAATGAATTGAGCCGGCAAAGGTAATATAAAATAAGGGTGTAAACGGACACTGATACAAGGGATGATAAGGGGAAACTATAATCACTTGATTATGCAAAGGTGCTTTGGTCTCGTTTAAAATCAGCCAGTCCTATAGATTGAAATACATTGGTGTCTATCAAGCTTGAAGAGATAGCAAATCTGAATTTTGGTTAGAAAAATAGGTAACTATAATACAGTCCATAACTATAGTAAGTATTAGGCTCAGAATAAGATTCGATTATCCAAGGCAAGGTGAAGCTAATCCCGATTTCATAGCCACTTTTGGCTTTACTGCTATGGACTAAGCCTAATTCAAATAGGTTTCCTATGCTAAGCAGTTCCTCGATACTAGAACTGTAATCTGTTACATTATTTACTGTTACATAGGAGTCGAGTAAAACTATACCCATAGAGGCACCAAGGTTTGCAGAGCAGCTTAAAGTCCAGTTTTTATTTAATGGAATTAAGCTGCATAGCCCAGCGTAAACAGAAGGTGTGAAAAAGTTGCCTGTTGCAGAAATAGAATAGTTACTGGTGCTCCAAAACAAGTCTATAGTACCTGCTTCCTCCATGGAAATATTCCCAACATCTAAGGAGAATTGAATGTTAAAACCGGTATTAGCATTTTTAAAGGGGGCAAATGCGCTAATGGATATCCCTCCATATGTGAATTGATTAGTGACATCCGGAAACTTGGGGCTGTAGGAGGAAAGTGGTCTGAGGCTAAGTCTATGATGCGAGGAGTCCAGGAGTTGCCCTTTGGCACTTTGAAATAAAAGAGAACAGAGGAAAAGCGAAAGGAAAAAGGTTTTCATTTGGTCAGGTTTAGGTTAATCTAGATCAGGTATTTTGACGCAAAAGGCTTCGCGACCATTGTGAAAATACATGACAGGGCGTATAGGGTCGAATACGATTCTGCTTCGAATGGTTTTAAACTGATGGCTTAAATCCTCGTTATAGAGTACTTCTCCGATTTCTGGATCAAAAACCACAAATTGGTATCCTCCGGTGAAAAAAAGTTTGCCATCGTAAACGCTAAATCGATCTTCAAATCCCCAAGTTACATCTTGGCGGATGTATCTAAGTGCTCCATTGGATTGGTTCACTGCAATAATTTCATCACTATCTCCTTTAAATACAACAGCATCTGAGGTAAGATGAAGATCTCCGGCAAAAAAGCCAAAATCCAAAGTTGGCTTTACAATTTCTCTGGCATCTCGAATCCATATCATATCCCCGGAGTTTAAGTTCATGCAGAAAACATGATTCTTTACAAGACCAAATACTCTTTGATCTTTGACTTTAAGAGGGATGATCCCAGAATTTATTTCCATATCCATATTCCTCCAGAGCAAGGTATCCGCTGTTAAATTGTAAGCGAATATGTCTGTTCGATCTAGAGTGCCATTTCCGTACACATAACTGCGGTTTTTCCACACAATGACATCATCACCATTTGCTAATTGGCCGAAACCCATTGCGTCGAAGTAGGGTAATCGACGATCCGTTTTTGTAAAGGAAAATACGGTCTCCCATTTTTCTTGATTCAAGGGACTTCGTAGAATAGCTGCGCTAGATTCATTATTGTAATCGATACTCGCATAAACATAACCTTTGAATGTATAAATACGAGGGCCATTATTTATCACCTTACTGTGCCATTGAGTATTTTGAGTTTCGAGATTTATGCAATCAATAGATCTTTGAGTACTTAAACACAAGAAATTATTTTCGTGAGCTGCCATCTCATCACTGTAGTAAGCCGTTCCATCAATATAGTCAGACCAAGTTTTTACTAAGCTTCCGTTAGCAGTGTCAAGGAAAAGTACAGGAGCAATAGAACCTTGGAGTTCGCTGCGCGTATTAAAAATGATTTGGTCATCATTTATAATTGGAGGCATTGCAATTGTGGAATTAATTTCGGGATCTGGGACTATGGACGTTTTCCAGATGATATCTAAAGATTCCACTTTTTTGGGCCTTGGATTTGGGCCATCTTTTTTACAACAGCAGAGAATTGAAATAAAGGTAAGAGCTAAAATGTATTTCATTTTTTATCCAGTTTATAGGTGCTACCATAGAAACCATTGAATAGTTGATTTAACCTAGCTTTTGTTTCATCACAATTCCTTTCCTGCATATGATTAGTGTTTTCCATGAGATATGAATCAAATCGATTTGGATACCCAATTTGCGAGGAAACCGGAACTACCCCGTCATTAGGTTCTTCAATTACCGTATGAACGATTTTAGGATTAGCCTGGCAATTGACGGCCAATGAATCATTGCAATCACTGGGATTTTGAACATGCTGATAGCTGAACTGATAACCATCTGTTCCTCCAAGATTTACCAGACATTCACAATGGTAACCATCGATATAAGTAGTGTCTTTCCGAGCGCCAATGAATCGCTTCCAATTGAGATTTGCATAGGCCAACCAATCATGGGCATTTCGATAGATTTCAGCTTTCTCCTTTTCATTTTTACCCTGCAAAGTGATTTGATACCATAATTGATTTGATCTTGAATTATGGCTTGACCATTTTGCGTGATAGCTCGATATTTTATGATTGACAAATATTGGGAGCTCATCATCATCATTTAATCCAAAAGGATCTGTAGAAAGAGGATTGCCCGCAATGGAAGAGTCTTTGGTATAGGTCATACTATGGATAGTTCTCCATAGCACGGGTTCCTGCTCTACACCATAAAAGGTGACTACTTTCATGGTGTCTAAATAAGCCATACTATCCAGTTTCGCCAGGTTACTAGCTCCTACAGCATAGTCAGCACCAACCGGTTTCCTTATGGCATTGATTAATATGGGCAAGGCCATTTTGTTGAGCCCATTGCAGGTGAGATTGGAGAAGGATACTACGGCATTGTTACTAATAATTAGATCCAGCCACCAACGCGTACCTACGAATGTTTGAATTTCACCTCTTGAGATTTTTTTGCAACCATTATCAATCCAGGTTTGGACAAGCCCTCCGGTCTGAGTAGAATTAATGATTTGGGCTCCTCCGTGTGGACTGCCAAATGTTGCTAAGGCTCCAAATTGCCAATGATAGTTTGAGGAATCTATTAGATTCATGTAGCGAATAGCGCGAGCGACTATGCCACCTTGACTATGGGCGATAGCAAAATTGTTTCGAACATCAAGGGTATCGCGCCGTGGGATAGAAACTCGCCAGGTTTCCATCAAACCATTATTTACATGGCCGCCTAATTGAAAGATATTCAAGTTTTCACTGCCCTCATAACTAAGGGCGTAACCTTCTACATTTCGTTCTGGGTAATTGGGAATAGGATTGCCTGTTTGGTTTTCTGTGGATGCTTGTATGCGGTTCCAAGAATGTTCATTGCCTGCTAAGCCATGAATCCAGAAGACAAGTTTCCTGCCCACTAAACTGCTATCCGAATTGAGAAGTGTAGATCCGCCAATCAGAGCGCCAGAGCTTCCTCCTTCTGGATCAGTATCAATAAGTCGTAAGGAATCTGTTGAAATAACTTCTATCTGAGCAAATATCGAAGAGGCTAGAAATAGATTGAGAAGCGAAGTGTAAAGCAATTTCATGACTTAGATTTTGGTTAGGGTTTCGGTGAAAATGCCTTGTTGGGTATAGACCAATAGGATTAGTACGCCCGGAGGGTAATCAGACCCATTTAGATAGATGGTGTTTTGGTCAACCGTAGGATTGGAATAGCTGTATAGAATATTTCCAAAATGATCCCGAATCTGGATCAGGCTTACCTGTGCTTCTGGAATGCCTCGAAGTATTATTTCAAATTCAGATTCAACTGGGTTCGGGTATACTTGTAAATAAGCTTTGTCGGTATATTTTTCAACCTTATCATAAAGATCTTCAATAACATGATTTCGAAAGGTCCGTTGATTTACCAGTGTTATGGGCTGATCTAAATCTAATCGCTGCCGACTTTCTTTCTCCCAGATTGGGACATAGCCGTATGGAGAAAGAAGAGTATAGGTTGTAGTGATTTCATATTGGGTGTTCTCGATTCGGTAGCGATTAAATATCGTTTTTGTTTCAGGTTCAATTCGAACTTCGTCGTCGCCAAGAATTAGTGTGAAGGCATTATTCGAATGATCTAACATAATTGCCCCCTGGTCTAATGCATTCTGTACAAAATCATCTCTTTTATTAGGAAAAAAGAGCATGATCGGTTGAAAGCCTTCAATTTGAATTTTATTGATCTGATCTTGAATCTCAATGTTTTCCACCGAATTATAGGGAAAGTAGTAAACCTCATTTCCCAGAGAATCAAAGCCATAGCTTCCATGTGGACTAAGTAGTTGGTAATAGGGTTTAATCAGCCAATCTTCCACGGAACCGTTTTGGATGTTTTGAATTTCGAAATAGGGCTCGTTGGAATGGTTTATACCTGAGCTTATTTTTTGAATATCGTTTAGGGGTTTCAGTAGCTCCTTTTCTAGAGGATCTATATCATGAATACTGGTACCGATTGGAATGGTAGCGTATTGATGGCTTTCTAAGTCGTAGCGATAGCGAGCAGCAGTGCTATCATTGAAGTAGTTACTCGAATCTTGCGCGGAAAGCGAAAGCGAAGCCAGGAATATTCCCAGGCTTCGCATCAGATTTAATCGATAGGTCATCGGTTTTTGTTTGGTTAAGGTTGGTTTTGATGACCTCAATTTTGCTCAATCCTCTAGATAGGCATGTGCAGGTTTTGCCTTTGGAAAGTAAATGGAAAGGCAAGTTTTGCAATTCAAATAGGTAATTAACAGATTATCAGTCTTTAATAAATGAAAAAGCCACCTCGTAAAAGGTGGCTTTTTAGTGTGGTTGAATGGTTTTTAATCCATTTCGCCTTCCAGATAAGGGGCTCCGCTATTTAAAAGTATGCTGTAGAAATTTTGCAATTCCTTCTTAATACGTTTGACTTCTGTCTCTAAAGGCAGGCGTTCTTGATTTAGGATTCGCAAGTTTTTACGTTGCTCACCGGTAGGAGCGGAACTGGTAGAATAGGAATTCCAAATAGCGGAATTCAATCTCTGCATTAATCCTGGAGCTGTTTCAAAATTGTATTTCTCTCGAATAGCATCTCCGCCCAATTTAACGGATAGTACATCCAGATCTTGCTCGATTTTCTGAAGATCATTGAGGATGGTTAAAGGCGCACCTGGCGTGTTTCGAGCTAAGGCCTTCAACTCTTTGGTGCGTTTCTCCAGCTTACTGTGTAATTGATTTAAAGCCACAATTTCTCTTCGCATGGTTTCCAGGCTATCCTGAAATTCATGGAGCTTATTGTAGTCCGAGGCTTTGAAGGTATTGTTATTGAGCCATTCGATTTGGAAGCTTTGCTTTACATTCAAGGGCCTTAAGGTGCCATTTTCAGAGATAAATACTTCCACCTGATAAGTTCCTGGAGCCGCTAAATTGGCGGATCCTGCTGAGGTGAAAGGCTCGCCCCTTGAATTTGCATAAGCACGATTTCCTAAGGTGCCGTCCCAATAATAACGGTTCAGGCCTTTCGAAGGACGACTGGTGAAACGTCGAATTTCTTTATCCTCCTTATCCATTATTACAAATAAGAGGTAAGTAGCTTCTTCCTCATTTTCAGCTTTCAGTCGTTCAAGACTGGGGTAAACTATATCTTTTCCTTCCTTCTTGGCTTTGCTTTCAATTTCCTTTCGCTTGGCTTTTAGGCCTTGTTTCAAATCTTTGATATACAAATTGAAACAAACCTCTCGCTTAGGGTTAGGGGCTGCATAATAGCTGGCACCCATAAATCCTTTTTGACCATAGCCAAGTGGACTGGCCTCAAAAAATAGTTTCGTGGTTTTGGTGGGGAAGAGGTGGGCTTCATTTTGAAGATTTCCTTCCTTTAATTCTCTTAAGGGACTATAGTCATCCAGGATATAAAAGCCACGTCCAAAACTAGCTAGAACCAAATCGTTTTCACGACGCTGTATATCTAAGTCCCGAATAGCGATAGTGGGTAAGCCCGCACTTAAGGCTCGCCAACTTTTTCCGCCATTTAAACTAAACTGAACGCCGAACTCTGTACCAATGAAAAGCAGGTCTTTTTTAATATGATCTTGACGCATGGCATACACTGAACCTCGCTCCGGTAAATTGGCACTTATGTTTGTCCAGTTAGCCCCTTTATCCGTACTCTTTAGTACATATGGTTTGAAATCTCCGTTTTTATGATTATTGAATAGGGCATAAACCGTATTCTCATCAAATAAATCTGCTAATACCTGGTTGACATAGGTATTTTTGGGTACTCCCGGAAATTCGCTGATTTTACGCCAGTTTTTACCGCCATCCTCAGTAACTTGAATCAATCCATCATCGGTGCCAATGTAGAGCAGCCCTTCCTTGAGAGGCGATTCATCTAAAGCCACAATATTGCCATATACGGAGGTTGATTTATCATAGGCAATGGCATCAACAGATTGCACCTTGCCCATTACTTTTAAGCTGTGGCGATCAATTTGCTGACTTAAATCGGGAGAAATTACCGTCCAATTATCACCGCGATCATCACTGCGGAAAACTTTATTGGCGGCGAAATACAGGCGTTTGTGATTGTGTGGGCTGATTAAAAGAGGCGCGTCCCAATTCCAGCGGTAAGCCTTTTCGCCTTTATTTGGGCTGGGTTTAATTCCAACGGATTCGCCACTGCGGCGATCGTAGCGCACCAACCATCCATATTGCGCCTGGGCATATACAATATCTGGGTTCTTAGGGTCAATTTGGCTTTCGAAGCCATCACCAGTATTGGTAACATACCAATCAGAATTTACGACTCCTCTGGAATTAATGGTTTGTGAAGGACCACCTAAGCTGAAATTGTCTTGGGTGCCTCCATATACATTGTAAAAGGGCTCAGCATTATCTACAGCAACACGGTAAAATTGGGTAACTGGTAAATTGGGTTTGAAATGCCAGTTTTGGCCGCCGTCCCAGGTTTCATATAATCCGCCGTCACAACCGGCAATCATTTGCTTTGTGTCCTTAGGGTTGATCCAAAGGCAGTGATTATCCACGTGTTTGTTGTTTTCAGGAACGGGATTCCAGCTTTGACCTCCGTCGCGACTCACATGCATATAAGTGTCCATGGAATATACCACTTCAGGATTCTTAGGATCCACCACTAATTCTACATAGTAGTTTCCACTGGTATTGTAGTCATTTACCTTTCGGAAGGAAGCGCCACGATCATCACTACGATAGAAACCATGTTCTTCTACCATGGCATAAAGCAAATCAGGATTGTGCTTACTAAGGCCCAAGCTAATTCGACCTTTTTCGGAGGGTAATCCTTTCTTTAATTCTTTCCAGGTTTTACCACCATCCGTACTCTTATAAATTCCACTTTCTGGTCCACCGCTAACATAAGTCCAAACATGACGGCGACGTTGATGAGCTGTGGCATACAATACCATAGGGTTGTTTGGATCGAAGTGAACTTCATTAAAACCGGTGTTTTCGGAAACATCCAAAACTTTTTCCCAATTAGCGCCGCCATCAGTAGTTCGATAAATTCCACGATCTCCACCAGCGCTCCATAAAGGGCCGTATGCCGCTACAAATACTTGATTGGGATCATCTGGATGAATGGCAATCATACCAATATGCTCTGAGTTCTCCAGGCCTACCTTTTTCCAAGAGCTGCCCCCATCCGAACTTTTATAAAGCCCATCACCGTAAGGAACGGAACGTTGATTGTTGTTCTCGCCACTACCCACCCAAACTACATTGGGGTTTTTAGGGTCAATAGCTACACAACCAATGGAGTAGGAGGATTGTGAATCAAAAACGGGGCTAAAGGTCGTCCCGTGATTAGTAGTCTTCCAAAGTCCGCCACTAGCTACTCCTACATAATATTCACTGGAGTTTTTAGGGTTCACAGCTATATCTGCGATCCGACCTGATGTAAGGGCAGGTCCAATATTTCTAAAACTGAGTCCATTTAGAGAAACCTTGTCAACCAAGGAATCTTGAGCCTGTATTCCCAGGGCAAGTAAAGTGCTGAGAAGGAGGTATTTTATTCGGAGCATACTCTTAATTTTTGGTTGCTTTAAAGAGAGGCCCGAATTTAAGACAATTTCAAGGATGCTCATATTTCATAGCGCCATTGAAAGAGGAAAGGGGATGAAAAAAAAGCCGGCATTGAGCCGGCCTAATTAGAATTTCATGGTGACGCCTGCCACTATGTTGTTAGAGACTTCCGTCATATTCAAATCCTGAAGTACCTCAAAGCTTTGATTGCTTTGATCAATACCACGGTAAAGAGCATAGCTACGATCCCGACTGCTATTAATCCAGGCCAGGTCAAAACTCCAAGGGCCACTTTTATAGCCTAATCCAAAGCTTAGAGACTGCATGGCTCCAACAGTATTATCTTGATATGCTTTATCGTAAACAGACTCATCATATCGATATCCTCCTCGCAAGAAGATCTTTTTGATTCTTACTTCGGCACCGGCTGAAATGGTTTGTCGGCCATTGCGGTATAATTGATCAATACCCGGTTGATAATCGGTTTGCAGTAAGCTTTCGCTGATGTTGAAACTATTATTATTGGTGTACAATTGGGTATTGGCTTGATTTTGATAATAATAGTCCACGCTTAATATTAGGAACTTACCAATAACACTGGCCACCCCAGCGCGATAAATAGCCGGAGAACGCAGACGATAAGAATATTGACCAGTTTCAAGGATATCACTTTGAGTGGCAGTGCCAACTCCAGAGTATGGTTCTTGATTGAAGTTTGCTTCTACATCGGATTCGTAAAATTGATTTACTGTATACCAACTAGGACTTTGATAGGATGCACCGATGCGTAATTCGGGTATGGGGCGGTAAATGAATCCAAACTTCATATTAAAGCCATTCGCATAGATGTCATTTAAGCGACGAAAAGTATATTGATTTGCGCTGTAAGGAGGGTTCGAGTTATTAAGATTGTATTCTGTGATAAACTCTTCCCTGCGGAAACTAAGAGTGGGGAAACCAAATGATAATCCATAATAGACTTTTCCTCCCTGGTCCAGTCCCATCACGATATTGGTTTCATTAAATGATCCGTCTTGATTAAAGGTATATCGGAGAGTACTGTTGGCAATGATATTTCCATTTCCATCGTCTTCACCGTAAGCAAAGCCGTCAGGGTCTATGGTGTCATTAGTAGAAACTAAGAGGTAAGCTTGCCAGGCGGCATAGGCATCCCAGCTAATATTGTCGATATGCTGTCCTGCAGAACTTTCTGCCCAGTACTGACCTAAAGTATAGCTATTACTTAATCCGTCTAGATTAAAACTACGGTCGAAATCGGCGAGCTTAGTTGTACTAAATGCGAGTGAAAAACGATTGGCATCATCGGGGTTAAGGATGAGGTTTAAACCTACATTCTCAAAATTTACATTGAGATTATTCTCGGAACCTTTTTGTCCGTAAAAATTAGAATACTGTCCATTGCGATTATTAAATCCAAGCGTAAAACCCAGATCGCTGTAGCGGTTAACGGCTGCCGATGCAGGGTTGATACTATAGGCGCTGAAATCATTGCCCAGGGCAGTAAAAGCACCCCCCATTGCCGTGTATCGGGGGGTGCCGTGTAAATTTCTCAGTTGAAAGAGTTCTACGTCATCTGCCGTTTGAGCACTAAGTAAACCAGAGCAGAGACCCAGAATCAAGAGACTTAGCTTTTTCATGATCTGTAATGTTTTCTTTTAGGTTTCAAATAGTCTATCGTCCGCGGCCTGAGCGGCTGGAGCCTGAAGAGCGACTTGAGCCAGATGAACGGCTGCTACCACTGCTACTGCGTGAAGAACCTGACGATGAACGACCTACAGATCCTGAGCTTCGTGAAGAGCCTGAGGAGCGATTGTAAGAGCTTGAATTACTGCGACTAGAGCTAGAAGGTGTGTAACTGCGGCTGCTACTATTGCTACGGCTGTTGCTTGAAGGGGTATAACTACGGTTGCTGTTATTGCTTCTGGAGCTGCCGGACTGATAGCGATTAGACGAATTGCTATTATTCTGCCTTTGGAAAGTCTGAGTTCTCTGACTGCGACTTTGATAATTGCTATTGGAACGACTGCTGTTTCCTGAGCTTTGAGCACGGTTACTTTCTCGACTTTGACTGCTCCGGTTTATAGTATTGGTACGAGTAGTGCTTCGGCTTGGGTTGCTGTAATTTGAACCGCGAGTGCTAGTGCTGGTACGAGTAGCATTGGTACTTCTTCCGCTGGGGGTTGCAGTATAGCCATTGCTGCGATTCACATTACTGGTATATCGACTGGTACGCACAGCACTACTATTTGAGGCAGTGCTTCTGCCAGAGGTACTTACCCTTGAAGTAGTACTGGCCGAACGACGATTGATATTATTGGTGCTAAAGCGACTGCTACGAACTTCAGAGCGATTTACTCTTCCGGAAGTAGTGGCATTGGTTTTACCGCGAGTGGTTCTGCCGGTGGTTGCATAAGCTGTTCTACGGCTGGTTACACCACCTCGGCTTGCTACATTATAAGATCCGGCACGGCCATAGCTGCCACGTGGGCCAGTATATAGACGATTGCGGCCGTAGTAGGAATCATAAACACCATTATAGTATCCATTGTTATAGCCGGCCCAATAGGAATTGTAGCCATACCATCCACCGCCGTAATAACCAGGACCCCATCCGTTGCCCCATCCGGCACTCCATCCCCATCTGGATCTCCATCCCCAAGAGCTGTATCCCCAACGGAATCCCCAGGAAGGACCCCAGGCACTGCAATAATAGGGATCGAAGAATGGGTCGTAGTAGTAATTGTTAAAAGCCCAGTTATTCCATCCGTAACCATTCCAATAATAGTTATTGTTCCATCCCGGATTACGGAAACTAGGAGAGTAATAGTTATTTATAACTGTAGTGCCATTTCCAGCTAATGACTGGTTGGTACTTGAATTATCATTAGGATCATAATAATCCAGTTCTTCTGCTGATTGAGAATCAGGATCAACATCTTCCAAGCTGAAGTCATTTTGTTGGCTAGCTGGAGTGTTTTCTGCGTAGCCTGGCTCTGAGTACAGACCGTCGTCGTAATAATTATTTACGGTTTGAGTTTTGGAGCCGCAAGCACTTAATGCGAAGATGCTTGCAAAGGCGTAGGTGACTAGCTTTTTCATGACTTTCATTTTAGGGATTCGTTAAATACTTAGTTTTGCCGTATAGGAATAAAACAAACTCCATACCATTTACAAAATTCATGGCTCAGAAGTTAACGAAAAGATCGGAAGACTATTCTAAATGGTACAATGAACTGGTGGTTCGTGCAGATCTTGCAGAGAACAGCGCCGTTCGTGGTTCCATGGTGATAAAGCCCTATGGCTTTGCGATTTGGGAAAAAATGCAAGCCGAACTCGACCGCATGTTTAAAGAAACCGGACACGAAAATGCGTATTTCCCGCTTTTCATTCCCAAGTCCTTTTTCTCTCGTGAGGCGAGCCACGTTGAGGGCTTTGCTAAAGAATGTGCTGTGGTTACGCATTATCGTTTAAAGAATGATGATGAAGGTAAAGGTGTGGTGGTAGACCCTGATGCTCGTTTAGAGGAAGAGCTTATTGTTCGCCCTACTTCCGAGACTATCATCTGGGATACCTATAAAAACTGGATTCAAAGTTACCGAGATTTACCCTTAAAGATAAATCAATGGGCAAATGTTGTGCGTTGGGAAATGAGAACTCGTTTGTTTCTGCGCACAGCTGAATTTCTTTGGCAAGAAGGTCATACCGCCCATGCTACTCGCGAAGAAGCGATTGAAGAAGCAGAAACCATGTTAGGGATCTACTCCGATTTTGCAGAAAACTTTATGGCGATTCCCGTAATACAGGGTTTGAAAACAGAAAGTGAGCGCTTTGCCGGGGCTGAGGAGACTTATTGCATTGAAGCAATGATGCAAGATGGTAAAGCTTTGCAGGCAGGTACTAGTCACTTCCTGGGGCAAAATTTCGCCAAAGCCTTTGATGTGAAATACGCATCAAAAGAAGGTAAGGAGGAATATGTATGGGCAACCTCCTGGGGCGTAAGTACTCGCTTAATGGGAGCCTTGGTTATGACCCATTCTGATGATCAGGGATTAGTGCTGCCTCCTAATTTAGCTCCTTATCAGGTAGTGATTGTGCCTATTTATAAAGGGCAGGAGCAATTGGATCAGATATCGGAGAAAGTAAATGAAATTCAAAGTCGCCTGAGAGCAAAAGGTATCCGGGTTAAGTTTGATAATCGTGATACCCATAAGCCAGGATGGAAATTTGCTGAATACGAATTAAAAGGAGTGCCACTGCGTATTGCCATGGGACCCCGCGATATGGAGAATAATACTGTAGAGCTGGCACGCCGCGATACCTTAAGTAAGGAAGTAGTGTCTGTAGATGGTCTCGAAGATCAAGTGGCTACTCTGCTGGAAGAAATACAAACCAATCTCTTAACAAAGGCAAAGGCCTTCCGTGAAAGTCATAGTTATAAGTCGGATGATTGGGATGATTTTAAAACTAAGATTGAAGCAGGTGGTTTTGTTTGGGCTCATTGGGATGGGAGCTCAGAAACCGAGGAAAAAATTAAGGCCGAAACCAAAGCTACGATTCGTTGTATTCCATTGAATCAGCAGCAAGAAGAGGGTAAATGTGTTTACACAGGAGCTCCAAGTAAGGGTCGGGTGATTTTTGCAAAGGCATACTAATGAAATAATGAGGCTGGATTTCAGTCGTTTGAGAAAAAATGCAGAAAAAAGCTCAAAAATTTAGCTCATACCCTTTGCGGAATTCTAAAATGCATTTACATTTGCACTCCCAAAATTAAACGGGACACCCAAGGCCCCTTCGTCTATCGGTTAGGACGCCAGGTTTTCATCCTGGAAAGAGGAGTTCGATTCTCCTAGGGGCTGCAAGTAAAAAGTTATGGCAAATCACAAGTCCGCATTAAAGAGAATTCGCGCTAACGAAAAAAAGCGTGTGTTGAATCGCTACCAGCATAAAACTGCTCGTAATGCCGTTCGTGCTTTACGTGAAGAAACCGACAAGGGTGCTGCTGCAAAACGTCTTCCAGAAGTTATCGCTATGGTAGACAAATTAGCGAAGAAAAACATCATTCACGATAAGAAAGCTTCTAACTTGAAGTCAAGCTTAACCTTGTACGTGAACGGCTTGTAATTACAAGTTCCTAAAATTTAGAGCCCTTCAGCCTTGAGTTGAAGGGCTTTTTTTGTTTAAAATTGCCCCATGTCAATTGCTGAGAATTTAGATCGTATTAAAGCCCAATTAATAGATGTTCAATTGGTGGCGGTTTCTAAGACCAAGCCCAATTCTGCGATTCAGGAAGCCTATGAAGCCGGACAGCGCATTTTTGGAGAGAATCGTATTCAGGAAATGTGTGATAAAGCGGAAGCTCTTCCCAAGGACATTGAGTGGCATATGATCGGCCATGTGCAAGACAATAAAATTAAATACATGGCTCCTTTTGTATCGATGGTGCACGGAATGGATAAGGAGAAGCGCATTAAAACTTTGAACAAGGAAGCATCCAAAGTTGATCGTCGCATTGATTGCCTGGTGCAAATTCACATAGCGGAGGAGGACAGTAAATTTGGTTTCGATTATAATGAGGCCAAAGCGCTGTTTAGTAAAGATCTTGAAAGCCTTTATCCTAATGTTCGTATTTGTGGCTTGATGGGGATGGCCACATTCACCGATAATGAAGATCAGGTACGAAAAGAGTTCCGAGGCCTAAGCCAATTTTTTAATCAGCTTAAGCAGGAACTCTTTGAGAAGGACTATTTTAAAGTGCTCAGTTTGGGTATGAGCGGAGATTACAAGATTGCTATGGAAGAAGGCTCAACCATGGTACGTATTGGCTCTAGTATTTTTGGAGCCCGAAATTAATAGGGATCGGTTAGACCAATAACCAAACCCATTACCGGACGTATCGAACTGTTGTATTCATAGCCGGGACTGTAATAATCAAGGCTAAAATCCTCACCTTTATATTCGATAGCTTTGAGATCGGCGGCATTATTGATGAACTCATAGCTCAAACCGAAGTAAACTTCGAAATACAAGCTTTTAAAGCTGTTCTGCCAGCCGGCCATGATCTCATAACCCAAACTAATTGGTTGATCACTATAGGTTACATCCCGATATTCTAAATAGGTATTGCCATTGTTTTGATAGGGATCCCAAACTGTGGCATCGAATTCCAACTCCGAAATCCCGAATCGTATTCCATGGCGAAAGGTGAACATATCATATTCATCCAAAGGCATGAAAACCTTATGATAGATACCACCTTTAAAAGCCCAATTACTGCGCTGGTATAAATCGTAGTCAGAAAAGGATTGATATTGCGGATTGGCTAATCGGATTCCAATATGATTTCGTGGCGCTACTTCAATGCTGGCGTCCAGAGTGAGCGAAGGGATAACAATATCAGTTACCACCAAACCAATTTGCCATTCGGGAGTGGGGATTTCTTTCTTAGGCTCATCATTCTGTGCCATCATGGGATAGGCCGCGGAAAGAAGCAATACGATAACTGTAAATCGTTTCATTAGAGTCTGCTTAAAAGGTTAAGCTTGCCTTTGTGGTAGCGATATTGACTTAAACCATCCTCAGCCACCGCAATAATTAAATTGCCATAGGGAATGAGGTCAATGGCCTTAAAGTCTTCATCCACATCAATTAATTTAATGGCATTGGGGTCCGCAACATTGAGCACCTTCAATCCTTCATCGCAAACCATAAGGGTATCACCATAAAGACCAAGTCCACGGGGACTCACCATTGGGAAACTGCTAACTAATTGAGGATTGCTTAAATCGCGGATGTCAACTATATCCAATTGATTTACTCCTCGCCAGCAGAAATTATTGTTTTGATCGGAGCGTAGCGTTACATAGGCATAGTCATTATTGGCTACAACCGGATCGCAGGATACAATATGTTGGTAGGTACTTAAACGTTGAATGCTGGGCGCACTGCTAACATCATAGATAAACATTCCAGAAGTAGAGCCAATAAAAATGGTATTGCTATCGCGGGTAAATATGGTTTCTACCGTAGTAAATAGCTCATGTTTACTCAGGTAAACCGCATTGGCATTATTGGAAATGTCGAATACATTAAGACTTTGATTATGCACAGCGTAGAGATGATCTCCAGCTATGGTAAATCGCGCCAGGCTTCCACCTTGACCAGCACCTCCGCTATTAGAAGTGTCGCTGCCCGAATCGGATTCACATGACCATAATAGGGCGATGGCCAGAATACTGATATACTTTTTCATTTCTCTTTCCATTTTACGATTATGGTATTCTCTGGTCTTTCGTTGAGGTCACTACTGTAATAACCATCTGGTGCAGGAAGTTCAGGGAAGACTTCTCGATTGCGATCTACAACCTGTACATTTTGTCCATCATAAGCGATCACAATAAGGTCTACCGCATTATCTGCGTAGATGTAGTCATTTTTAATGGCGATATCGATATTGCCTGGGATGGTGATGAAACCAATATTTACCGGATTGGCTGGATCAGCATTGTTGATAATGTGAACACCTTCATACACCTCATTAATGAAGAGAAGGTCATTATAGCGGTAGATTTTGCCAAAATTTTTAATGGCCTGAGGGTCTACCAGTTTCACGGAGCTCTCAAGCGAACTGCGCTCCATTAAGATGGGTTTGTAGTTTGATTCCGGATACCCATAATCTCCCCAAGGGTCAGTTAAGCAACTGCTTAAGAATAGCAGAGACAGGGCGGCAATCATTGCCTTGTACTTCATAGTCTTGTTTTCCCTAAAGATGGCTCCTGAGCTGAAAGGGTTGGAACAAGCTAGCGCCGATTTTTTTGATAATAGTCGTATCGGAAGTCGAAACCTACGCGGAGTGAGGGTCTTAGGCGATTGAAATTATCCAGACCTCCGGCTATTTCTACCCGAAGGATCTTGAAGATATTATCAAATCCAAAGAAGACTTCGATAAAGGCTTTCTCATTTAAGAGGTGCAAGGAATTGAAGCCAGCTAGGCTATGGATTTTATAGCGGCGCAAGAAGTTATTATTGGAGAGTAAAGCTCCATCAAAATTGTGCTCGTAGTGGAGTTCAAAGTAAGCGTCGGTGGTACTATAGCTGTAATAGGGTAGGGTGCTGAATTGTTTAATGCGCGCCGATCGACTGGTGCTGGGTTGCAAAAAGAATATTTGCACTCCATCAAAATGACGATAATCAATAAAGGGAACATTGCGATTGCGCAGGAAATGTCCCCCGCTGATGTCGAATTGCGATAGGCCAATATTGCCCCATCTAAATTGATGTTGAACACCCAGGCTTTGAAAGATGAAATCGGTTTCTGCCGCAAAGGTTGGGACTCCAACTTTTAGGTCGTAATAGATTTTTGGTGAGCGCACTTTTAAGCTGCGTCTTCCTTTTAAAACATCCTGAAAGCGTTGATTATAGCGGCGCTCATATCGGTCGCCAAATTGAAAGCTTAAGCTCAAATCGAAGCGCATGGAATTATGAGCCTTGAAACCTCCCGGGTTGATATTTGGGGCGAATCCCTGATTATTGCTCACATAGTCAGCATCCGCATCCACCAAGCTAAAATTGCTGCGATTAAAGAGGGGATAGCGCCATGCGTATTCGGCGTCCAATCCCATGGTTAGGCCACTTAATGATTCACTCTGGTATTTGAGCTTGAAGTAGTCTTTACCGTAAAGGCTAATATAATTTCGGGCTAGCACCAAGTTGTAAATAGTGCTTAAAACCGGCAAAATGGGTTCCTCTTCATTAAACTGTCGGTAGTCGGAGCCCGCCTCCAAGCTTAATTGGATAGGATTGCTCAAATCTCCCTGCCAGCTTAATTCGGCCATGGGTTTAATCCTTTGGTCTGCGGTACCCGTACGAGCTTGTAAACGGAGGCTGATTTCGTGATCCGTATTCGCATAACCAATGCGGCTTTGTCCTTTCCAATACAAACCTTCTACCGGATTAAAGCCCAAGCCTTTGTAAAGAGGGGGTAAATCCCAGAAGAAGTTCCCATTACGACGGGTATAGCCCCTAAAGATATTCTTGTAAAAGCGATAAGCTCCCGGGTCTAGTCGACTGCGCCCAAAGCTGCGGAATTGCTGTTTTCGACTAGGTGAAATTTGCAGGGAATCCAGATACTTACTCAATTGCGGACTTCGTTTCCAGCTTTGCCAATAGCTGCTATCGGTATTGAATTCGCTGGATTTTAAATCAAAAACCAAATCATCAAACTCGCTTTTTTGCCAGATTTCCCGATAGCGAAATTGCTCATAATCCAGGCGAACCTGATAGTATCCACGAAAGTGAAATAAATTGAGATAAACTTCTATTTGTTGATTTTCGGCCCGATAGACCCCCTTTTCCCATTTGAAGTTCTGTACCACCGCAATGCTATCCAATAATTCCAATTGGTTATTAGCCGAAATATTGAATTGGGCATGCAGAGGTAGGCCAGAGGCTAAGTGCAGATCTATAAATCCGGTCATAGCCGGGAACTTCTCTTTACGAGGAGCGAAGGCAATACGGGCAACCTGCTTGTCAAGGTTTAGGCTTGTAAGCTCAAAAAGGTAGATGTCTGCACCTTCCTCGCTTAAGGGGCTCACAAATCCACGATCGAAAGCTTCATTAAGGTAAATCCTTTTCTGAAGGAGGTTAAAATCGTAAGCAGGTAATTGCTGCCAATTGGGAATAGGCACTTTTCCGGCTTCACGTTTTATCAATACATCCTGAAAATAGTGTTGCGGTCCTCCATAGCGGGCATCAATTAATGCCTCACTGTAATAAGCCAGCCCGGTATCCTTTTGAGCAGGTATTAAAACTCCCGAAACAGGCCATATCTCGAAAGGAACTTCCTGAACATGAGCCTTACATCTTTCTTTAAATCTACTTTTGTAGCTGTAATATTTTTTAAGATTTTGAGGCCTGAGGGTACGCGCTTTATGAAGAATGCTATCCAGTGGAATATCTTGCGCTTCCAGCGGAGCAGAAAAAAACAGAATTGTCGCTAAGAGAGCGATAGAGCCGATATGCCGCCGAAAGTGGATTTCCATTCGCACACAAAGTAAATACATAAGCTTTGCCCGGGCCGCAATTTTTTGAATAATAAATATCTTCGCCTTATGTATTGTGTTGTGGACATTGAATCCAGTGGAGGTCCTTTCGGAAAGGAGTCAATGATTGAGATTGCAGCATTCCGCTACGATGGTGAGGAAATTGTTGATCAACTCATCAGTCTCGTTCATCCGCATCGTAAGGTACAGCCCTATGTTCAGAAGATGACGGGCATTACCGATAAGATGCTTTTACGAGCACCTCGCTTTCATGAAATAGCCAAACGCTTAATTGATATTACCCAAGATGCTGTGATCGTTGGTCACAATGTGGAATTCGATTATCGGATGATTCGACAGGAATTTGATCGCCTGGGCTATCAATTTGAAAGATCTACCTTGGATACCATTTCTCTGGCAGAGTCTTTAATTCCTGGATTAAAAAGTTATGGACTGGATTCTCTATGTGAGGAGCTGGGTTTGACGCGTCCCGCGAAGCATCGAGCTGAGCATGATGCACGGGCTACCTTGGAACTTTTTGAAATCCTTCGTGATAAAGATCAAAGTAAAGGGATCAATTCCTTTGAGCAAAGCATTTTGGAAGGCGACTATCACAAGGATAAAGTGCGAGACCTCTTACGCTCAGTGAAACATAATCGCGGGATTTACTATTTACACGATCGCCATGGTAAACTAATCTATTTAGGTGCCTCGGATAATATTAAAGCCGCCATCAATCGCCTCTTTATTGGGGATAGCGAAAGAATCGTTGCTCTTAAAGATCAAACGCATAGCTTAAAAGTAGAGCCTACCGGAAATTGGCTTATCGCACGTATTAAGAAACAAGAGGAATTGAATTTATCCCATCCTCCTTTTAATCGCATTCTACCTACAAACTTGCAGGTAGGCGTTTTTGTTGATAAACGTCAAAGTCCGCCCGCTTTAAGCGTTAAGGAATTAGCCAAGGCGGGTAAGAAAAAACCGGTTTTAAAAGCTTCTAATCAACAGGCGGCCAATCGGGCTCTGCGCATGTATCAAAGAGGCTTAAAAGGGCGTAATGCTAAAGATCCACTCCCATTTTTAATGGATATGCCTAAAAGTGCTTTGGTACAGGCAAAAGGCCGACAAAGCGCTGAGCGTTCCGTTTTTGTAATTGAGGATGGTATTTTAATAGGTTACCTCTTTTACAAATTAAACGACAAGCTAAGAAACTGGGAACGCGTGCATCATCTGATGACTCCCATTAGTAATGATCCGGGCTATATGGAGTTCCTTAAACTTGGAATCTTGTCCGGCGAATTCACCTTAATGTCTCTTCCGGCGAAAGCCGAATAAGTCTAAAACAGTTCGAAGCCCAAGCACACCAGGATTTGGCTGGTACGAAGGTCTACCTGATATTCGGTTTGGTCAACAATCAAATTGGAAGCCCAGGGGGAAAAGGCCCCTTCATAGCGTACATCAATCAGTAATTTCTTGATTTCGAAACCGACACCTAATTGATAGCCAAAGGTTCCGGATTTAAGATCAGAATCGATATTGCCACTTAAATCACTGATATTGGCGCTGTACACCGGGCCAGCCATTAAGCGCAAAGGCCCTAATTGTTTGCCGATTAGAATTGGAATATCAACACGACTCAGGTCTAACTCTAAACTGCGAGGGGCTGTGGTGCCCGATTGCTGGGCATTTACACTCTGACTTACCTGTGAGAAAATCACCTCCGGCTGAATAAAGAGAATCGGAGTTTTGATTTTGAAATAAATCCCCGCATGGTAGCTTAGCTCGCGCTCTGCATCTTCGATGTCTTCAATGGCTTGTTGAGCACTGTTGAAATCGCTTATTCCGGCTTTGGCTAAACCTACTCCGGCTCTTAAACCGAAATCCAATTGGGCTTGTAAGCTGCCTAAACTAAAGGTGAGAACGAGGGCTAAAATCCACTTTTTCATGCTAGTTGTTTTAGATGCTTTATTATGTTTTCTTCCATCCTTTGCATAGGATCGGAATGGGTATCTGCTTTAAAATCGTGGCCGGTAATTTTTTCAAAAAGCTCGGCATAACGCTCTGAAACCTCCTGTACAAAGGCCTCCGTCATTTCAGGAACGCTTTGTCCTTCTTTACCTTGAAAGCCATTGGCCATTAGCCATTCACGAACGAATTCTTTACTTAATTGTCTTTGTGCTTCCCCTTTGGCTAAACGCTCTTCGTAACCTTCGGCATAGAAGTAACGAGAGGAATCAGGGGTGTGAATTTCATCGATCAAAATGATTTCACCAGCCGCATTTTTTCCGAATTCGTATTTGGTATCTACAAGAATTAAACCTCTTTCACGGGCCATTTCTTGTCCGCGTTGGAATAATGCTCGCGTATATTCTTCTAATTGCAGGTAGTCACTTTCTGAAACGATTCCCTGGTCCAGGATGGCTTCACGACTAATATCTTCATCGTGTAAACCCTGGTCGGCCTTGGTGGTAGGTGTAATAATCGGTTCAGCAAAAGCTTGGTTTTCTACCATTCCTTCGGGCAGAGCTACTCCGCAAAGTTCTCTACCGCCACTTTTATAGGTTCGCCAGGCATGACCCGTTAAGCAGCCACGAATGACCATTTCTACCTTAAATGGTTCGGCTTTTTGGCCAATGGTGACCATCGGATCAGCCATCACAGTTTTCCAGTTAGGAACGATATCTGAGGTGGCGTCTAAAAAGAAATTGGCAATCTGATTTAATACTTGCCCTTTGCCAGGAATGCCCTTTGGAAGAACTACATCGAAAGCAGAGATGCGATCGGAGGCGACCATCACCAAAAGATTATTGCTAAGGCTGTATACGTCGCGAACTTTTCCCTGATAAAAAGAAGTTTGACCAGGGAACTGAAAATTAGTCTTTGTGATTGCTTTCATCTCTTTCCTGCTTGTCGTAAGCGCGAATTATGTTTTTAACTAATTGATGACGAATTACGTCGTTTTCTTCCAGGTAAATGGTGTCGATACCTTCGATATTCTGCAAGATACGCAGGGCTTCTTTTAAGCCTGAAATTTGTTTGCGAGGCAGGTCAATCTGGCTGGCATCTCCGGTAACAATAAATTTGGCTGAAGCTCCCATCCGGGTTAAGAACATCTTCATTTGAGCATGGGTAGTGTTCTGTGCTTCATCTAAAATTACGAAGGCCCGATCCAAAGTTCGGCCGCGCATAAAGGCCAAAGGTGCAATTTGAATCGTACCACTTTCCAGATAATAGGCGAGCTTTTCTGGTGGAATCATATCGCGCAAAGCATCGTATAGGGGCTGCAGATAAGGGTCGAGCTTTTCTTTAAGATCGCCCGGTAAAAAGCCCAGGTTTTCTCCTGCTTCTACCGCTGGGCGAGTAAGGATAATACGCTTTACTTCCTTGTTCTTTAAGGCGCGCACCGCTAAGGCAACCGCCGTGTAGGTTTTTCCGGTTCCGGCCGGGCCCACCGCAAATATCACATCATTGTCGTTAATGGATTTGAGCATCCGACGCTGATTGAGGGTGCGGGCTTTTATTGCTTGCCCATTGGTACCATATAATATGATATCAGTATTGGGCGCATCTTTGGCATCCAATACCATTTCGTCTTTTAGAATGCGATCCACCTGATTTACACTTAAAGAGTTAAAGCGGTGCAAATAGTTTACAATCTCTTCTACCTTTTCCTCGAACTTTAAAATTTGGCTTTCTTCGCCATTGACTTTTATCTGCTCACCACGGGCAGTGATTTTTAATTCGGGGAAATAGCTTTTTATAAGGTTGAGATACTTATTGTTGGCCCCATAAATTTCTAAAGGGTCTACCGAGGCCACGCTTAGTGTTTTTTCACTCAAATTACTAGTGATTCTTTGATTAAAGCTTGCGCTTGTTTTAAATACTTTTGCTTTACAAAATAACAACAAAAAGGCCGATTGCCTCCTATCGGATAAAGTCTATGGCATTGATAACATTAAGCTCTGATTATGGATTTAAAGATCCCTACCGTGCCATGGTTCACGGGGTCTTGGCGACTTTAGCGCCGGAGCTTAAAGTTTTGGATTTAAGTCATTCCATGGGGCCCGGGAATTTAATCGAAGCCGCTTTTGTGATAGGGCAGGCATACAGTGCTTTTCCTCCGGGTACAGTACACCTTATATTATGCGGAGAGCTTGCTGGCGATGGTGCTTGGCTGGCAATGGAACTGGATGGCCAATATTTTATTGCTGCAGATAATGGAGTTTTAAGTTTATTGCAAGGGGCGCGCAGAGCCAAAGCTATCCATCGGGTAGAAATTGGGGAGCAGGCTGGCACGATGTTTCCTGGCCGCGACTTTTTGGCAAAGGCCGCAGTTCATTTGGCACAAGGAGGAGCCTTAAGCTTATTGGGTAAAGGTGTCGATCGCATTAAAAGTCTAAGTATGCCCAAGCCTAATTTAGATGGTGGTCGCCGGCGAATTCAAGGCCATGTAATTTATGTGGACAATTACGGCAACTTAATTACCAATCTTAAAGCCCAGGATTTAAGTGAAGCTTTGCATGCTCGCAGTCTGGAAGTACATTTGCCTCGCAATCGCTCTTTATCGCGCATAGCTATGTCCTATCAGGATAATCCTCAAGATGGGGTACTGGCCCTGATTAATTCTTTAGGTTTGCTGGAAATTGCTTACCGCGATGCCCGTAGTCAGGAAGTGAATGGCGCGAGCAGCCTTTTGGGCCTGGGTATAATGAGTGAAATCAGTATCAGTTACGAATGATTGTACGGATAGTAAAAATGACCTTCCGCGAAGAAGCGGTTCCTGATTTTTTGGAAAACTTTCATCAGCATAAAGCACAGATCCGGTCCTTCCCAGGATGCGAAAGACTCTTGCTTCTAAACGATGTGAATCAGAGCAACGTTTACTTCACCTACAGTTGGTGGCAAGGAGAGGAAGATTTAGAGGCCTATCGCCATTCGGATCTTTTTAAAGGGGTTTGGGCTTTTACCAAGCAGCTTTTTGCAGATAAGCCACAAGCCTGGAGTACTCAAGAAATTGAAGCCCTGCGATGATAGCATTGATTCAGAAAGAAATACGATCCTTTTTCGGTAGTATTATAGGATATCTGGTTATTCTGGTATACCTATTAATTAATGGAGTGTTCCTATGGCTCTTCCCCGGGAACTTTAATATTCTCGATGGGGGATATGCTTCACTGGGAAATTTGTTTACCATTTCACCCTGGGTGTTTTTGTTCTTGATACCTGCTCTCAGCATGCGGCTATTTGCCGATGAGAAAAAGGCAGGAACCCTGGAGATACTTCTTACTAAACCTTTATCAGACCTACAGATTATTTTGGCTAAGTACATAGCCGGTTTATTCCTTCTGCTCTTAGCCCTACTGCCCACCTTACTCTATTATTATTCGGTATATGAATTAGGTAATCCAGCAGGTAATGTGGATAGCGGTGGGACCTTTGGCTCTTATATTGGTTTACTCTTTTTAGGTGGCGCCTTTTTAAGCATTGGCTTATTCGCTTCTTCTTTAACTGACAACCAGATTGTAGCTTTCTTATTGGCTATGTTTCTCTGCTTTTTTGTCTTTTATGGATTTGATCAAATTGCAGGTTTCGACCTCTTTGGTAGTGCGGATTTGTTGATCTTGAAATTAGGGATTAATGAGCACTATGTGTCCATGAGTCGTGGAGTGCTGGATAGTAGAGACCTTCTCTTTTTTGTGAGTGTTATTGCCCTCTTTATAGGAGCAACTCGAGTGGTAATTCAAAGTCGAAAATGGTAATGAAGAAAAGAAGAGATATAGTCCGCTTCCTTTTATTCATAGGGATCGTTTTCTTAATCAACTTTATCGGGAGCCTTAAGTTTTTCCGCCTCGATTTAACCGCTGAAAAGCGTTACAGCCTTTCCGATGCGACCATTCAGTTATTGGAAAGTTTCGATGATGTAATGCTGGTTAAGGTATACCTGGATGGAGATTTCCCTGCTGGATTTCAACGCTTGCAATTGGAAACGCGGCAGATGTTGGATGAATTCAGAGCTTATAATCCCAACTTACAGTATAGCTTCATAGATCCGGCAGAAAACGCAAGCGAGGAAGAGACCAATGAGGTGTTTCAACAATTGCAGTTTAAAGGTCTTAAGCCCTATCAATTATCTATGAATAAAGATGGGGGCTCCTCGGTAAAAACCATTTTCCCGGGTGCCCTGGTGAGCTATGGCGACAATGAAGCACCGGCCTTATTACTTCAGGGGCAATTAGGCACTTCCCCGGAGCAGCAAATCAATAGTAGTATTGAGAATTTGGAGTTTAGCCTCGCCAACACCATTCGGGCATTAACCCAGTCGGATAAACCCTTGGTCGGTTTTCTTCAAGGGCACGATGAATTAGGGCCGAGGGAGGTAGCTGATTTTGCACGTGAGCTCAGTAATAATTATCAGGTTAATCTCTTTAATATTCGCGAGTTTAAGAGTGACTCTACGAATGAGCAGCTGAGTATAGCCGGTCAACAAAGACGATTAAACCGCTTTGATGCCATGGTGATAGCCAAGCCCCGCAAAGCTTTTAATGATCTGGATAAATACCTACTCGATCAATATGTAATGAATGGTGGACGAACCATTTGGCTTTTGGATGGGATTGAGGCTTCTATGGACAGCCTTAGTGAGAAGTCGCAGTTTATGAGTTTGCCGCTATTTGATCGCTTGCAGCTGAATGATTTACTCTTTAAGTACGGTGTTCGGGTGAATACGGATATCGTTGGTGATATGGTCGCTGCAGGAGTGAATGATCAACGTCAGATTCGTCCTTGGATTTATTTCCCAATGGTTATGCCACAGAGCAAACACCCTGTTGCCAAAGATCTGAATGCCATTTGGTTGCAATTTGCTTCCAGTTTGGATACGGTGATTGCGGAAGGAGTTAAGAAAACCATTCTTTTGCGATCTTCACCTTATAGTGTACGCAGAGCCAGTCCGGCCATTATCAGTCTGGCGGACTTGTATCAACCACCACCCCGGGAGCGTTTCCGCGAAAGTGGAATTCCTTTGGCAATTTTATTAGAAGGTAAGTTCCAATCCTTGTATCAGAATCGGGTTCGACCCAAAGAAGGAGGAGAGCCCCTTAAGCTCAAGGCAGAAAGTGTAGAAAACCAGATTCTGGTAGTGGGAGATGGCGACATTATTCGCAACCAAATGAATGTGGTTAATAGCGATATGCCTAAAGGAGCCCCTCTGCCATTGGGCTACGATCAATATACTGGAACTCAGTATGGGAATAAAGACTTTTTGGTAAATGCTATCGACTATATGTTGGATGATAGTGGGCTGATTGATATCCGTTCCCGAGAATTAAAAATCCGTTTATTGGATTTAAACCGGGTAAAGAAGCAACGCCTAAGCTGGCAATTGGTCAATACCCTAATCCCAGCTTTGTCGATCATTTTAATGGGAATCCTGAATTATTATTGGCGTCGACGTAAATATTTGAAATAGAATGAAAAAGAATCTACTCTACCTTATTGTATTTATTGTACTTCTGGCTGTAGCCGGATATCTCTTAAGTGAAGATAAGGGCAACAGTAGTTTAGAGGGACCGCAGAATTACGCTTTTGCGGTAAAGGATACTGCCTCAATCACCAAGATTGTATTGAGCGATAAAACCCCGAATAAATCCACAATCCAGAGAACCAGTGACGGATGGATTTTAGATAATGAATACCCCGTACGCCGCGATGCAATTGAGGTTTTAATGGAAACCCTCTACCGCATGGAAATGAAAAACTTCGTTCCCCAACGCATGGTTCCCGAAGTGGAGAAGCATTTGGCGGTATTTGGCAAAAGGGTAGAGATTTATAAGGGTGATCAATTAGCGAAGGTCATTTATGTAGGTCTGCAAACTTCCAATGATATGGCTACGTACATGAAATTGGAAGATGGTGATTTGCCCTATGCAGTGCATATTCCCGGTTTTAACGGATTCCTCAATACGCGCTTTATAACTGAGCCACACTTATGGCGTGCCCGAAATGCAGTGCGTATTAATGCCCGAAATATTAAGGAGGTAGAAATGATCTATCCGGATTCTCTGGAAGCCAGTTTTAAAATCCGAGTTTTCTCACCGGATAGTATTTATATGCTCTCTCTGGATACTAAAGAGGTGGTGTCCGATTTTTCCGGACTCAAAGGAAAGCTGTATTTAGCGGCTTGTTCTCAACTGAAGTATGAAGGGGAAATTATTCCCTCCGATCCTATTTATGCTCGCAGAGATTCTTTGTTGGCCTCAAGCCCCGTATTCCGTTTAACGATTACCAGTACCACAGGTAAGGTGAATAAGGTTAGCGGATACAAGATTAAAGCAGCTCCCGAAACCATTGATTATGATGATCCTAAGTCCTTTTATGACCCTGATCGCTTGCATGGTTTTATCAATGATAATCGCATGATTTTATTACAATATTATGGTCTGCGAAATGTCTTGAAAAGCAAAGAAGAGCTGGAACAGGATTAAGCAGAGCACTAAAAATTTTTCAGCCATGGATTAGAGGCTATTAAGTGGCTATATTTGTGGCTTAAAATTTTACAAAAGCGGATTTATGAAATTCATCGTATCCAGCGGAGCGCTTTTAAAACAACTGCAAATTGTGGGTGGAGTGCTCAATAATAACAATACACTCCCCATCCTCGATAACTTCTTATTGCAACTCGAAGGTTCTCAATTGAGTATCTCGGCTTCTGATTTGGAATCTACTATCAAATCCACTTTGGAAGTGCAAGGCGATGAAGATGGTGTTGCAGCTGTGCCAGCCCGTTTATTACTGGATGGTTTAAAAGCTTTGCCCGAGCAACCGGTAACTTTTACTACCGACGAATCCAGTATGACAGTTGAGATTTCATCAGACTACGGTCGTTATAGCCTGGCTTTTGTAGAAGGTGATGAATTTCCACAGCTTCCTGAAATGGAGGATGTGAGTACCACTACTATTCCTGCTGAAATTTTGGCAACGGCAATCAATAAGACGCTCTTTGCAGCGGGTAATGATGATTTACGTCCGGTAATGTCAGGAGTGTTCTTCCAATTTAGTTCGGAGAGCCTCACATTTGTAGCTACCGACGCTCATAAATTAGTACGTTATCGTCGTACCGATATACAGGCTGATCATACTGCTGAGTTTATCATGCCTCGTAAACCCCTAACTATTTTAAAGTCTACTTTGGCCAGCATTGGTGATGAGGTGAAAATCCATTACAATGAAACCAATGCTCGCTTTGAGTTTGAAAATATTGTATTAAGCAGTCGCTTGATTGATGGAAAGTACCCCAATTACGAAGCGGTGATTCCAAAGGAAAATCCCAATGTATTGGAAATTGAGCGCAGTAAGTTCTTAAGCTCCGCCAAACGGGTGGCAATCTTCTCCAATAAAACTACGCATCAGGTACGCTTGAAAATGGCGGGAAGCGAGTTGCAGATCATGGCAGAAGATGTAGATTTTTCAAATAAGGCCCACGAGCGATTAAGCTGTAATTATCAAGGTGAGGATATGGAGATTGGCTTCAATTCTCGTTTCCTTACGGAGATGCTTACCAATCTTGAGTCAGATAATATTCATCTGGAAATGTCGGCCCCGAACCGGGCGGGTATTATCCTTCCTGCTGATGCTTTGGAGGACGGAGAGAATATTCTGATGCTGGTGATGCCAGTGATGCTGAATTCCTAAAATATCTTTCATGGGAGTGCTCATCCTTGGTGATGTGCATGGTTGTTACCACACTTTAAAAGCTTTAATTCGGGAGCGATGGCGACCGGAAGAGGATAATTTGGTGTTAGTTGGAGACCTTATTAATAAAGGACCACATTCGGTTAAGGCCTTCAAATATTGGCTTAAGCTAAAAACACTGCACCCTCAGAAGGTGATTTTAATACGGGGCAACCACGAACAATGGTTTCTGGAGAATTACCGTCATAATGCGCGTACTCGAAGTTTTCAAGCACTGTGTACGGCCTTTCAAAATGCAGGATTGAATCCACGCGATGTAGCCCGCGAGATTAGTCGTTTGCCCTTGCATTGGGAGTCGGAGCATTTGTTTGTAAGTCATGCCGGCTTATCGGAAGCCGCCTTGGATCCATTTGACCCTTCAGACTTGAATGGATTACTTAAAAACCGTAAAACCTTGAAGCGATTATCTAAGGTTCAAGTGATCGGCCATAATATAATCAGCGCGGGTAAGCCATTATTTAAGCCCAATGAAAATGCCTGGTATGTGGATACCGGGGCCTGGTGTAATCAATTTCTTAGTGCCTTGCATTTTAATCTGGGATCATCTATACCCAAGGTGTATCAAATGGCGCGTAAGCCTAAAGATGAGCTGCCTATTTCAGTGAAATGAAATAAATTCGAGCACTCATTTAAAAATCAAGCATGCATAAAAGACAATTTTGGCTAGCTGTTATAGCCCTGATGCTTTGTGGAAACTTCGCAAAAGCACAATTTAAAACCGGTGAAATCCTTGGATCGGCCGGATTAGGAATCGGTGCACAGTTTACCGGTAGTTCCTTAATACCACCGGTAAGTTTGATGGGAGAGTATGCCATCACCGAAAATATATTGGGTGGCCTATATGCGGGATATGCCAGCTCCAGAGTGGAGGATCAGGCATGGGGTCTTATTTGGAATAATAATCAGATTATCCTGGGTGTACGTGGTTCCTATAATTTGGAATTAACCGAAAACCTTGATGTTTACGGTGGGGCCTTTGTAGGTTACTCTTTTGCCTCAGCAAGAATTATTGAGGGTACTATGCCCTTATTTGGAAATCTGACGGCCTTTGGGGTTAGCGAAACCCGATTGGCAGGATTTGTTGGTGGGCGCTATCTATTTGATAATAAGTTTGGAGTTTTTGGAGAGATAGGTTACGGTATTAGCTTCGTTAATGTGGGGCTTACCCTTAACCTGGGTCGTCATGAACTTCCTTTCATGTAGCATATTGCCAATGCTTTTCGGTGACTCTGTTCTTTTTTTAGCCGGAGCATAAGGTGTACCTTTGAGAACCTTTTTTAACCTCTTAAAAACAGTAAAATGGAAAAAGGCTTTTATCACGTGCCTCAGGCCATAAATGAGCCAATTAAAGCATATGCTCCTGGTTCTGCTGAGCGTGCAGAAGTACAAGCAGCTTACGATAAAATGTGGAACGAAACCCTTAATATCCCTATGGTTATTAATGGTAAGCGTATCGAAACCGGCAAAACCATGCGGGTTTTACCTCCACACGATCATCAACATAATGTAGGTTCTTTTCATTTCGGAGAAGCCAAGCATGTACATGAAGCGATTCAAGCTTCACTAGATGCCAAGGAAGCCTGGGAAAATATGTCTTGGGCCAATCGCTCGGCTATCTTTTTAAAAGCCGCTGATTTGGTAGCCGGTCCTTATCGTGCCCGAATCAACGCTGCTACCATGATTCAGCAGTCCAAAACCATTTTCCAGGCCGAAATTGATTCAGCTTGTGAGTTGGCCGATTTCCTGCGTTTCAATGTGCAGTATGCGACTGAGATTTATGCAGAGCAGCCTTATACGCATTCGCATTCCGGATTATGGAACCGTGTGGATTACCGTCCCTTAGAAGGATTCACCTTCGCCATTACTCCTTTTAACTTTACAGCCATTGCCGGTAACTTGCCAACCAGCATGGCGATGATGGGCAACACTGTGGTATGGAAGCCCTCTTTAAGTCAGCTATATTCTGCCCATCTCTTAATGGAGATATTTGAAGAAGCGGGAATTCCTCCTGGTGTAATCAATATGATTATTACCGATCCAAAGGAAACGGCTGATATCGTATTTGCACATCCAGATTTTGCCGGATTGCATTATACCGGATCTACTACCGTATTCCAGAACATCTGGAAAACCATTGGTAATAATATCACTAAGTACCGTACTTATCCTCGTATCGTTGGGGAAACCGGTGGTAAAGATTTTGTGATGGTGCACCGCACCGCTAAAGTTCAGCAGGTAGTAACTGCCCTGATTCGTGGTGCTTTCGAATTCCAGGGTCAGAAATGTAGTGCAGCTTCTCGCGCCTATATTCCTTCCAATCTTTGGGATACGGTTAAAAGCGGATTGGTAAATACTATGGCGGAGCTTAAGATGGGAAGTCCTCGAGATTTCGAAAACTTCGTAACCGCAGTGATTCACGAAGGATCCTTTGATAAGTTGGCGAAGTATATCGATCAGGCGAAAGCCGATTCCAATGCGGAGATTATCGCTGGTGGTAATTACGATAAGTCTAAAGGCTATTTCGTAGAGCCTACTGTAATTGTAGCTAATGATCCGAAGTATGTGACCATGGAAGAGGAGTTGTTTGGTCCGGTATTAACCATTTATGTGTATCCGGAAGATCAGTATGAGGAAACTCTAAAGCTGGTGGATGAAACCTCTCCTTATGCACTTACCGGAGCTTTGTTCTCTGAAGATCGCTATGCCTTAGAAGTAGGAGAGCGTGCATTGCGAAATGCAGCGGGTAACTTCTATATTAATGATAAGCCTACCGGAGCGGTAGTGGGACAACAGCCTTTCGGTGGAGCCCGTGCCTCTGGTACAAATGATAAGGCGGGGTCTAAGCAGAATTTATACCGTTGGGTTAGTCCACGTCTAATTAAGGAAACCATGCTTACACCAGAGCACTATGGCTATCCTTTCCTGGCAAAGGACTAGTTTAGTCTTAAATAGAATTAAGAAGGTCGGCTTTTATGCCGGCCTTTTTTGTTTTAGAACCTCTTCTGGAGCTCTGTTAACATTAAATTTACCTCCACTTAACAATTTAAGTTGTTAAATATCAGTGCTTAAACCTAATTCACTATGTTTTATGTTAACCCAATGTTAACTCAGTGTAAATATATTTTGTATCTTTGTAGGGTTGAAACCTTAAAAAACTGTAGTCATGAAAAAGTTAATCGGAATTTTGGTGATAGGCTTTATGATGGCGGCTACAGCATATGCTCAGAGCCCCACTTACGAGCGAGTTGGAAAGCAAGTCAAAGTAACTAAGTACTTTGATGGTACTGATATAGTGAAAGAGGTGGGCTTCTTTAAAGATGGTAAATCACATGGTCAGTGGACCGAATATACACGTGATGGACAAGTTCGGATTGAAGCTACTTATGTAGACGGCAAGAAAGAAGGCGTTTGGTTTGTGTGGTCTGAAGATCGCAATACATTGTATGAGGTGAATTACCTTGATAACCGAGTAAGCAATATTCGCTCTTGGTCAGTAGACGAGCGTAACTTGCATGTAGAACGCTAAGAATAAAGACAAAACACAGGAAGGCGTGATGTATTTACATCACGCCTTTTTTTTGTGCCATTCCCACTGAAATCACAGAGCAAATCTATTTGCCGAATTATATTTGAGCCATGAAAACATTGCTTTCTCCAGCTAAGACCTTAGACTTTAATTCTGAGCAGAAAATTGGCTCTGGTGTTGAACCCTTTTTTCCCGAGGCCTCCCAGAAAGTTGGGAATAAAATGGCTAAACTCAGCGTTCCTAAATTGATAGCGCTGCAAAAAATCAGCAAAGACCTGGCAAAAGTGAACCGTCAACGGAATTTAGATTGGACGATTGAAAGTAATGCGCAAGCTCGTCAGGCAGTACTAGCCTTTAAAGGCGATGTGTATTTGGGATTGGAAGCCTGGAATTGGACGGAAACGGATATGGATTTTGCTCGCGAAGCTCTCTGGATATTATCGGGCTGGTATGGGATATTGCGTCCGGATACCTTAATTCAGCCTTACCGTTTAGAAATGGGAACGACATTACCCATCGGGCGTAAGCCAAATTTATATGCCTTTTGGGAACCCGTCTTGAAAGATTTTTTTGCACAGAATTTAGCGGAGGAGGAAACCATTGTAAACCTGGCCAGTAAGGAATATGCGCATGTGGTTAAACAGCTGGAACTGAAGAACCCCATGATTGATGTGGACTTCCTTGATTATTCGAAAGGAGAGTATAAAGTATTATCCTTTTTTGCTAAAAAAGCCAGGGGCCTCATGGCAAATTTTATCGTGCAACATCGCATCAGTGATTGGCGAGACCTAAAAGATTTTAACTTAGCGGGATACTATTTCGACGCCAGCCGCTCTGAGCCACAAAAACTGGTGTTTTTAAGAGATCAAAAATGAAGAACTGCATTCGACTCGGAATTCTCTGCTTAGCCCTGGGCTTAAGCTTAAACTCAAATGCTCAAACCAAGCGCACCAAGTACTATGAATTTGGTGGTGGATTGGGAACCATGAATATGAGCAATGAAATTGCGAATTCCTCCAATGTTAATGCGATTCTGGCCGAAATGGCCCCTTCCATTTCCATCTTTGCCAAGTATCATGTAAATGATTGGTTCGGGATTGGCTTTGACGTAAACTATGCTAACCTTAAAGCCGCTGATCAAAATCACAATAATTTCAATCGTGGTTTATCGGTACGAACCAGCTTATTAAATAGTAATGCCTTCACCGAAATTCACTTCATCCGATTCGGAAAATACCATTTAGAAGATAAGTGGACGGTTTTTATAAAAGGTGGAGTAGGAGTTACTGGCTGGAACCCGGAACTTAGTTTCAATAAGTTAATTCCCGAGGATATTGATGTAGAAACCAATGCCTATTCGGGCTTCAGCTATTTCTACGGTTTAGGAGCCAAGTATCGTTTGGCTTACCAGAGTATCCTCACTTTTGAACTACGCTTTTCCAATAGTGGTGGCGATACCATGGATGGTTTCCTTGAAACAAAAGAAGGAGTGATCAGTACCAATGATACCTATTGGGGCATGCTCTTCTCCTATTCCTACGCTATTTTCTAGTACTGTCTTTCGAAGGCTCCCAAGTCGGGTAGACCATTAAAATTGCGAATCTTACCCAGGATATCGGTGGGCACCACAAAACCATCGTTGGTATTACCCTGATCAATTAACTGTGATAAGCTGTCTAGTTGATAGATATTCTCCTGGCGATTTACAAAATCACTCACCAGATTTACATAAACAGAGTTAAAGCCGGGATCATTGATGGAAAAACCGCGGTCTGCGGGATCATTATCCAACTTTAACATTACATCATTGAAGCTGAAATTAAAGAGCCCACCTTGATCTTGGGCCAATGTAAGCTCTTGTTCATTATTCCCGTCTATTACGCAATTCCCAAAATAGGCATTACTTAAATCCCGAACTACACGACGTATCGCCCCCGTTTCATCCTGAAATTCGAGGAAATTGGTGAGCTGAACACATGCTTCTTGCCGCGTAGATTGATTCCAGAAGTTAGCAAAGGTGCAATGGCGGAATTCATAATTTCCTCCAAAGGCATAAAAGCCATACAGGCCTTGATTTGCGATCACTAAATTTTGAGCATCTACGCTACTATGGCCAGCATAAAATGCGGTTCGAGAGGAGTTAAGAATATAGGAGTTTCGGATAATGAGCTGATCACTGTATATAGCGCTATCGGTGCGAAGCCCATTTACGGCATTCTTAATAACCAGGTTGTTAATATTGGCTTTAGCGCCTTGACCAATATAGAGGCCTCCTAATACACCGCCCCATTGTCCGGGTACATCTTCATAAAAAGGCTCCAGGCGATCACTGCTAAATGTTACTGAATCTCCCTGGCCAGGCTGACTACCCGGGGCCACTATCAATTGCCCTTCATTAAATACCCAGAGGCCACTATTGTTGTGGAAATGAACATCGAGGCCCGGGTCCATGGTAAGCGTGCATGCACTATCCACCACCGCGTAGCCATAAACTACATGCGGTAAGCTCGCATCCCAACTTTCATTACAATTGATAATAGAGTAGGGGATAACTACTGCTCCGGGTCCATTGCCAATAACTAAGAAGCGATTTGGGAAATGAAAAATCGCTTGCTTGGCCAATGTGACTAATTCCACTGATTGCGAAAGCCCATTTAGCTCAAAGAGAATCTGATCTTCCACAATTATATCCGGTTGATTTTGTACTTCTCCGGCATTCACTTCTACAAAGATGTAAATACTGTCTTCGGGTAAAATCTCTACATTATCCAGCTGGTTGGTGGCCGTGCCATTAATGTTTAGGCGATAGGGACTGGTGGGATCTGCCAAACGGATGCGTGGAATGGAAATCGATTCTTTACTGTCATTATACACCTTCAATTCATAAGTGCTGGAACCAATGGTTTCAAAAACCGTGTCCAGATAAACCGTATCCGTCGAAAAACGCAATTCGGTGGAAGCAGTAATAATCGCGTCTTCTTTACGACAGGAGGCAAAGAAGATCAAGGCTATTCCTAAGAAGGGTAAAATTTTCTTTAGCATGTGCTAGTAACGATTCGAAGGCTTCAAAAGTACTTCCTATCTTTGAAATCGCTTGAGGGACTGATCTTCAATTTTTTCCAGCTAAAAGCCTTGTTCACTTCTTGAACTTTACCTAGCTTTGCAGCCCTTTTTTGGCTTGGGCAAAATCCTAACCATTATAAAATTAGTTATGCAAAAAGAAATTCATCCCGAAAACTACCGTCCTTGTGTATTTAAGGACATGGGTACCGAAGATTACTTTATTACCCGCTCTTGTGCAGATACCCGTGATACTATCGAAGTAGATGGTGTTGAGTATCCATTAATCAAAATGGAAATTTCTGCGGCTTCTCACCCATTCTACACTGGTAAAGTGAAATTGGTTGATACCGCTGGACGTGTGGATAAATTCCGCAACCGTTACGCTAACCGCAACAAGAAATAAGATTTTTCTTAATCATATTTTAAACCCCTTTTCCGCTTGGAGAAGGGGTTTTTTTGTGGACCTCAATTATCTTGCAGCCTTAATTCTCCGACCATGAATATCATCTTCTTCGACGATAGCCAACGCGATCATTTATTACCCCTCACTTTTACCCGTCCCACTGCCAAATTGCGCTGTGGAATCCTCACCTTAGAGGAGAAGTGGTTAAAGCGATTAGGGGAATCATACCGCTATTCTTATCTCACTGAAGATTACTTAAGTACTAAGTTTCCTTTGCATGAAGAAGGTGAAGACCTCTTTATTAATCCCGCCGTTTGTCCGGATGCTGATCTGATAGAAGCGGTATTGGCACTGGAAGAAAATGAAAGCCTCATGCAAGGTGATATCCTTATTGCCACTCGCACTCGCGAAGCATTGATGGAAGAAGCTGAGCAGGATACCCAGGTATTGGATTATGAGGGAAGCTTCAATTATATCTCTCGTCCTTATCATCTCTTTTCGAATAATGCATCGGAGTTAGAAAAGGACTTTGAATTAATTACAGCCGGTCGTCAATCTGCACCCATTTCTGATACCAATACCCTAATTGGTGATCGGATCTTCCTAGAGGAAGGCGCAAAGGTGGAAGCGGCAGTTTTAAATAGTACCAGCGGCCCTATTTACCTTGGAAAGGATTCTGAGATAATGGAGGGCTCAGCAGTTCGAGGTGCCTTGGCCCTTTGTGAGCATGCCACCTTAAAACTGTCTACCAAGATTTATGGAGCCACTACTGTTGGTCCTCATAGTAAAGTTGGGGGCGAGGTGAACAATTCCGTTATTATCGGCTACTCCAATAAAGGTCATGATGGCTTTTTAGGTAACTCCGTTTTAGGAGAGTGGTGTAATATTGGTGCCGATAGCAATAATTCCAACCTCAAGAATAACTATGAAGAGGTGAAAATCTGGGATTATGTAGCGGGTAGATTCGCTCCAACAGGTTTGCAGTTTTGCGGCCTCATTATGGGGGATCATTCAAAATGTGGGATCAATACCATGTTTAATACCGGCACAGTAGTAGGCGTAAGTGCCAATATCTATGGTGGGGGATTTCCCCGCAATTTTATCCCTTCTTTTAGCTGGGGAGGCTCTGGTGGATTTATGGAATATCGTTTCGATAAGGCTATGAAAACCGCCGAGCTAGTAATGCAACGTCGGTCTATAGAATTAGATTCGGTGGAGCGTGACATTTTGCAGGTGGTTTTTGACAAAACGGCTACTTCCCGCGGCTAATATTCCTTTGGCATAAGGATTGACTTTTTAGGAGATGGCCTCAGAAGAGGCGATCAAATTTGCTATTGAATGAGTTTTACCAACTTTAAAGATATTGACCAGTTTCAGCTGGGAGTGATTCGTGAAGAAGGGGAATATATCCCTTTGATGAGTAAGGAAGACGAAGAGTCTCTTAAGAATCAAGACTTACCAGAGGAGCTGCCTATTTTACCCTTGCGTAATACCGTCCTTTTCCCAGGGGTTGTAATTCCAATTACCGCCGGACGTGATAAATCCATCAGCTTACTTAATCAGGTAAGTAAAAATCAGGGTCTATTAGGAGTGGTGAGCCAGAAGAATGGTGATACCGAAGATCCAGGAACCGATGATTTATATCGGGTAGGAACTGTGGCCAAGGTTATTCGTCAGTTTAAATTACCCAATGGACATACCGCGGTTATTTTACAAGGTCTAAGACGATTTGTCATAGAAGACTTTAATCGTACGGAACCTCATATTTATGCGCGGGTGCATAAATCTGATGAGCGCATGCCGGCTCCGGATGATGGTCAATTTAAGCTGATGATGGAGTCCATTAAGGATGTGGCTCTCGACATTATTGATAAGTCTCAGGAAATACCTAATGAGGCGGCATTAACTATCCGCAGTATCGACAGTGATACCTTCTTGCTCAATTTCGTGAGCAATAATATGAATGCGGAGGTGGATAAGAAGCAACATCTTCTCGAGGTAGATGATCTTGGTGATCGGGCTACAGAAGTACTGAAATTGCTGAATCTTGAAGCGCAGATGCTGGAGATGAAGAATGAAATTCAGGATAAGGTTCGTTTAGATTTTGATAAGCAGCAGCGAGAGTATTTCCTGCAGCAGCAATTACGTCAGATTCAGGAAGAATTGGGCGGGAGCAGCACCGAGTCAGAAATTGAAGAAATGCGGGCAAAGGGCCGAAAGAAAGACTGGCCTGAGAAAATTGCTGAGCTCTTCGAGAAGGAGCTTGGTAAGCTACAAAGGGTAAATCCTCAAGTACCGGAATTTAGCATTCAACGGAACTATTTAGAGTTTATGTTGGACTTACCCTGGAATGAAACTTCTAAGGATAATTTCAATCTGAAACGTGCAGAGCGCATCTTAAACCGTGATCATTATGGCCTGGAAAAGGTGAAAGAGCGCTTATTGGAATACTTGGCCGTATTGAAATTGAAGGGCGATATGAAAGCGCCGATCCTTTGTTTATACGGTCCTCCCGGAGTGGGTAAAACCAGTTTAGGTAAAAGTGTAGCTGAGGCTTTAGGCCGATCTTATATCCGTATGTCTTTAGGTGGTTTGGGTGATGAAGCGGAAATTCGCGGTCACCGTAAAACCTATATCGGTGCCATGCCTGGGCGCTTGATGCAAAATATTAAGAAGGCTGAAGCCAGTAATCCGGTTTTTGTACTGGATGAGATTGATAAGCTTTCCAGCGGAAGAGGTCATGGTGATCCGGCTTCAGCAATGTTAGAGGTTTTGGATCCAGAGCAGAACAGCAGTTTTTACGATAATTATTTGGAGGTAGGATACGACCTGAGTAAAGTTTTATTTATCGCCACTGCAAATAATTTAGGAGCCATTCACCCAGCCTTAAGGGATCGGATGGAGATCATTGAAATCAATGGATATACCGTTGAGGAGAAAGTGCAGATCGCCGCTAAACACCTTCTGCCTAAGCAGCTTAAAGAGCATGGTTTAGAGAAGAAACATCTGAGCTTGAGTAAAAAGGTACTTGAGTATGTAATTGAACACTATACCCGCGAATCTGGGGTACGTGGATTGGATAAGGTGATTGCTAAAATGGTTCGATATGCCGCCAAGAGCATTGCCATGGAGCAGGAGTATCACATAAAACCAGCCCTTAAAGATGTTCCTGAGATATTAGGTTCAGAACGTTTTTCCAAGGATCGTTATGAAGATCGCTCGATTGCCGGATTGGTAACAGGCTTGGCCTGGACTCCCGTTGGTGGTGATATTCTTTATATCGAATCATCCATTGCCAGAGGTCGTGGAAGATTGAGTATTACCGGTAATTTAGGGGATGTGATGAAGGAATCTGCCTCTATCGCCATGGCTTATTTAAAAGCGCATTCCGATGAATTTGGGGTAGATTATCGCCTCTTTGATCAATATGATGTGCATATCCACTTCCCGGAGGGAGCCGTTCCCAAGGATGGACCTTCAGCAGGGATTAGCATTTTAACTTCACTGGCCTCGCTCTTTTCCCAAAGAGAAGTGAAACCTCGATTGGCCATGACTGGTGAGATTACATTGCGCGGTGAGGTGCTTCCTGTAGGTGGCATTAAAGAGAAAATCCTGGCCGCCAAGCGAGCAGATATTATGGAGATTATCTTGTCCAAGCGCAATGAAAAGGATATCAAAGAGATTCGCGAAGACTACCTGGAAGGATTAACTTTCCACTATGTAGAGCGAATGATGGAAGTAATAGATATTGCCCTTTCGGATAAATTAGTAGAAAATGCGAAAAATCTGAAAGCAGAAAACAAAGCAATTGGTTTCGGAACCAAGGCTTAAGAGCATAAAAACAGAGGAAAACCCGGAGCTTAGCTTCGGGTTTTTTTATTGCGGCAAATAAAGCTCTGCCATCGACGTTCTTTTCATAACTTTCGCCCTTTATGAGAAAACTGTTCATATTCCTCTGCCTGGTACCGCTTTTTGCCCAAGCTCAATTGGGAGGCCGTACAACCTATCAGTTTTTAAATAATATCGCTTCCGCCAGAGTGGCTGGTCAGGGGAGCAATGCTATTGCTAATACGGTAGAGGACCTCAATTTTGCCCTTTATAATCCGTCCTTGCTTCGCAAAGAAATGAGCGGGCAAATCACTAGTTCCTTTGTAGATTATGTGGCGGATATTCGATTCGCGGATATCGCCTATGCTCAAAATTTTGATAGTGTAGGTACTTTCTTCTTGCAATTACAGTATTTCGATTATGGTGAGTTCGATCGCGCCAATGTGATTGGCATTCGCCAGGGAACCTTTACCGGGAATGATATGGCCGTAAATCTCGGATATTCGTATCGCTTGGATTCTACCTGGTCTTTCGGGGCTACCATGAAAGTGATTAATTCTGTTTATGATACCTGGAGCTCCTGGGGTCTGGCTTGGGATGCCGGGGTTACGTATCAGATTCCTAAACGCCGAATAGCGGTAGCCTTGGTGATGAAAAACGCTGGTTTTCAGCTTAATCCCTATGCCGATGTTAAAGAGGATTTACCCTTTGAGCTTCAATTAGGTTTTTCCAATCGCTTCGAGCATATGCCTTTGCGCTGGCAGATTACTTTGGAACATCTTGAATCTTTTGACTTACGCTATACTGATCCAACTGCTTTTACGGTAAATCAGTTTACTGGTGAGGTGGAGGAGAATTTTCCTTCGATTTGGAATAACCTCTTGCGCCATGTGGTGATTGGGGCGGAGTTTGCGCCCTCTGAATCTTTTAACCTTCAATTTGGATATAGTTTCCGTCGTCGTCAGGAATTGAATTTGGAAAGCCGTAGAACGGTGGCCGGGTTTTCAGTAGGGGGCGGAATTCGGATCTCCAAGTTCTATCTGCATTACAGTCGTAATATGTACCACATCGCGGGTGGTGCCAATCAAATTACCCTACGAACCAGTTTAGACGAGTTCCGAAAAAAGAAAAATGAAGGGGATTAGAATCGCAGTAGATGGTTATTCATCTACGGGGAAAAGTACCATGGCCCGTCAGTTGGCCGCAGCCTTAAATTTTCGCTATATCGATACCGGAGCTATGTACCGGGCTGTTACTTATTGGGCTTTGGAGCAGGGCTGTTTTCAAGGAGGTAATTTGATGGAAGCGGCGCTCATTGAATCTTTAAGGCGTTTAAACTTGGATTTCCAATTCAGCGAAAGCGAGGGCAAGCCGGTAATTCATGTAAATGGAAGAGCGGTTGAAAGAGAAATTCGCGGAGCTGAAGTTGCCTCTAAGGTGAGTTTGGTAGCTCAAATTTCGGAAGTTCGTCGCTTTTTGGTGAAGCAGCAGCAGGCTATTGCTGAGGCAGGATCGGTGGTGATGGATGGTCGTGATATTGCATCGGTGGTAATGCCTGATGCCGAGTTAAAAATCTTTATGACCGCAGATCCAGCGGTGAGAGCTCAAAGGCGTTTTGCGGAATTGCAGAGTAAAGGCATGCAAATGACCTTAGAGGAAGTCGCTAATAATCTGGAAGAACGCGATTATTTGGATACCCATCGAGAAGATTCACCTCTTATCCAAACCGCAGACGCTTTGGTTTTAGATAATACGGATCTTAGCATGGAGGAGCAATTGAATCTGGCCTTGAGCTGGGCTAAAGAACGTCAGGCCTAAGCCTTCGGTTTTTTCAGGCGTGCTTCAAGTTCAATAATGGTTTGGATATAGCGCTTTTTGGCTTCTTCCATGGGCATACCTTCCAAGCGACGCCAAGCATCAAATTTAAAGGTCTGCACCACATTACTGGATTCAGTTGGTCGATCTCCCTGCACATCTCCTACGGTAGCCTGTTTGTAAAAAGCATAGGCAATTAGCATATCGTCTGCAGCCTGAGGCGGCATATTATTGCCAATTTTCACATACTTTTCAAATTCTATGTCCAGGTCGCTGTGCATGACTATCATCACTTTAATTCAGCTAAAATTTGTTCTCCGCCGCGGGCTTTATCACCAACTTTCACTAAAATGTTGGCATCCAAAGGCAGAACGATATCTACCCTTGATCCAAAGCGAATAAAACCACAGTCGGCCCCTTGAATGGCTTTGGAGCCCACTTTGGCATAATTAATAATACGTCTGGCAACGGCTCCGGCAATTTGTTTATGCATCACTTCTATGCCGGAAGGAGTTTCCACCACTACCGCAGTACGTTCGTTTAAGGTACTCGATTTTGGATGCCAGGCCACCAAATAGGCTCCGGCATGATACTGCGAGTATTTTACCGTTCCCGGAACCGGATAACGATTCACATGAACGTTGAGGGGCGACATAAAAATGCTGATCTGCAGCATCTTTTTCTTGAAGTATTCAGGTTCTTCGATTTCTTCGATGGCTACAATCTTTCCATCAGCAGGAGCAATAACAATATCATCACCTTGGGGTGGAAAGCGCTTTGGATTGCGGAAAAACTGTAATACCAGGATATAAACCACCAGGCTTAAGAAAAGTACGCTGTTTTCCAACCACTCCATATCACTTAACCAGATCGCCAAAAAGTTGATCAGACCTAAAATGATCAGGGTTTGGAGGAGGATTCGAAATCCTTCGTGGTGGATGCGTATCATAGTTTGTTGGTGGCTATTAAATTCAAAAATAAGAAGGTCACGGGCATGGCAAAGAGCAAACTGTCAATTCGATCTAAAATTCCTCCATGACCAGGCATCATTTTTCCGCTGTCTTTCAGATTATGCTTGCGTTTCAGCGCAGATTCAAAAAGATCGCCAAAGGTAGCACTCAATACCACCAGAAAGGACAAGCTGAGCCAATGCCATAGTTTTAGGAATTCTACACCGGAATAATTCCAAAGCAGAGCGGCTGCCAAAGCCGAAAAGAGGGCGCCACCAATGAATCCTTCCCAAGTTTTGTTGGGCGAGATTCGCGGCATTAATTTATGGGAGCCTAAATATTTACCTACTAAATAGGCAAAGGAGTCGAAGCACCAGATCATAATGAAGACTCCGGCTAATATCCAGCTATGCTCCCCAAGGAAGGCCAGGCTTAAAAGGGCCGGTACAATATAAAAGAGGCCAAATACATTGCGAAACAGGCTGTCCAAAGCTCTTTGAGAATCTTCCACAAAAATGTTTTGTAAGATCATCATCAGGATTAATACCAGGCTAATTAAAGCCATGGCTGCCTTGGACACTGAACTTATTTCGGGGCTGAAATAGGCCAAACTCATTAAGAGAATGAGCACTGAGAATACAGAGTGTCCGCGTTTATGAGCTTCCGGCTTAAAATTATGCCATTCGATAAGAGCTAGGCTACCTAAAATTCCGGCCAAGAGAAATGAACCATGAGGAATATAAAAGGTACTCATCAAGATGAGCAGAACGTAGACAATCCCACTTAAGCTTCGGGTAATAAGGTTGTTCATTTAGAGCTGATCTTCCAGGAGTAGCAGGTAAATCTCCTTATTACAAATTTTCCCCTGGTCGTTTTCTTCCAGGTTCTCGACCTTTTTAGGTCCTTTTATCGTAGTAATCTGTGAGGGTAAATTGTTCTTATAGCGAACTCTGATACCTGCCAGGGCCGAACGAAGATTATCTGTGATCTGACTGGTACGTCCGATGGTGATAAAGGTTTCGGGCAGGTCTTCTAATTTCTTGCCGTGAAGCTGATTGGCGGAGATCATTATACCACCATTAAAGCTCACTAAATATTCGCAAGAGGTGCAAAAAGCATCGCTGTTGGTCCAGTCATTTTCATGAACATTAACCTCTGCTTTTCGCAAGATGGAGATCAAATTGGGGTCGGTGCAATAGACCTGACCTAATCCGGATTCTTCCATTATCTGACGTAGAAAATGAAAGGCTTCCCCTTCATCTTCACAATAAAGAAACTTACCGCCCGAAGCGGTAAATTTCTTTACAAATCCTAAATCTGTGGGATCCGACTCTTCGGCGGTAAACTCAATAACGGGCTTGTCCAGCTCTTCGGTCTGGGAATTCTCTGTTGGTCTTCCGGATAAAATATCCATGAAACGACCGAGCAAGCCTTTTTTTGATTTTTGCTCCGCCATATTATTTTTAAGCCGGGAGATCTGTACTTTCCGCTTCTTCAGTAGAAGCTTCAGGGTCTTTGTTTTCTAATTCTTCATCGGGATGATTTTCTTCGTGCAGTACTTCGTCTCTGCTCTTCCATCTCCGTTTACCAAAGATCTCCTCTAAATTTTCCTTAAAAATAACTTCTTTTTCCAGTAACAATTCAGCTAACTGGATAAGTTTTTCCTGATTGCCTGTTAATAGCTCTTTAGCTCTTAGGTATTGATTTTCAATAATCTTACTGATTTCCTCATCAATAATTTGAGCTGTACGTTCACTATAGGGCTTGGTGAAGCCCATATCATTACCATTCTGCGAATCGTAATACGTGATGTTTCCAAGCTTGGCGTTCAATCCATAAATGGTAACCATGGCTCGAGCTTGCTTGGTTACTTTCTCCAAATCACTCAAAGCGCCGGTTGAGATTTTCCCAAAGATGATTTCTTCAGCGGCTCTACCCCCCAGGGCAGCGCACATCTCATCCAGAATCTGATCGGTATTGGTAAGCTGTCTTTCTTCGGGCAAATACCAGGCGGCTCCCAAAGAGCGACCACGCGGAACAATGGTAACTTTAACTAAAGGATGGGCATGCTCTAATAACCAACTTACGGTAGCATGACCCGCTTCGTGATGGGCAATGATCTTCTTCTCTTCATGAGAAATGATTTTGCTCTTTTTCTCCAATCCACCAATAATACGATCAACCGCATCCAGGAAGTCTTGCTGATCAATCGCTTTCTTGTCTTTACGAGCGGCAATTAGGGCTGCCTCATTACAAACATTGGCAATATCCGCTCCGCTAAATCCAGGAGTTTGACGGGCTAAGAAATCAGAATCCACTTTGGGTGCCAATTTCAAAGGAGCCAGGTGTACTTTAAAGATTTCTTTACGTTCATTCAATTCGGGAAGATCCACGAAAATCTGACGGTCAAAGCGACCGGCTCTTAAGAGGGCCTTGTCCAGGATATCAGCACGGTTGGTAGCCGCTAAAACAATAACATGTTCATTGGTGCCAAAACCATCCATTTCGGTTAAAAGCTGGTTGAGGGTATTTTCTCTTTCGTCGTTTCCGCCGGAAAGGGCATTTTTACCGCGCGCTCTACCAATAGCATCAATCTCATCAATGAAAATGATCGAAGGTGATTTTTCCTTGGCTTGCTTAAAGAGGTCACGTACCCGAGAAGCGCCAACCCCCACAAACATCTCAACAAAGTCGGATCCTGAAAGGGAGAAGAAAGGAACCTTGGCTTCACCCGCAACGGCTTTGGCCAATAAGGTCTTACCCGTTCCGGGAGGGCCTACCAATAAAGCACCTTTAGGAATTTTACCTCCCAAGGAAGTATAGCGATCGGGATCTTTTAAGAAGCTTACAATTTCTTGTACTTCTTCTTTGGCGCCTTCCAAACCTGCTACATTTTTAAAGGTGATCTTCACATTGGTGTTTTGATCAAAAAGCTGGGCTTTGGATTTACCGATATTGAAGATCTGTGCTCCGGGGCCACTACCACCACCGCTCATACGACGCATGATGAAAATCCAAATTCCGATTAAGAGAATAAAGGGAATCAAATAGGATAGGGTGCCTCCGAAATAGTCTTTCACCTCCTCGAAATGAGGGGTGATCCGTTTGTCTTTGAGCTCGGGGTGCTGATCATAGAAATAGCTCATATTTTCTTTGTACGCCTCATAAGGCATCTCAAAGCTATAATGAGGACCATCCACTCCGGGACCCATTGGGTTGTCCTTCAGGTCTTTGTACTCTTCCAGGCCAGAGTCCAGCGCATCCTTGGTTAGGTATACCTGGACGATTTTTTCATTGATGATCTTCACTTTCTTCACATCACCACGTTCGATCATGGCGGTGAAATCATCAAAATTGATTTGCTTTTGGTCGTTTCCTACCGAATGTAAAAGTTGCAGAGCGATTAGGAAAAGGGCGATAATGGCATAGATCCAATAAATATTGAATCGACGACGCGGATCCCCACCCGGGCCTCCTTTATTATTGCCATTCGGTTTTTCTCCGGAATTACGCGAGAACTGTTCTTTCAGCTTTCGCAATTGTTCCTTGTTATCTTTTTCGTTTTCCATTTTTGTCTTAAGTCTTAATTCTTCGCTTCAAAATGATGAAGCTCAGCATCACCCCAGAGGCTCTCTAAGTCATAAAATTTACGGGTCTCGGGCTGGAAGATATGAACTACCGTGTCAACATAGTCCATTAATACCCACTCCGCGTTCTCCAATCCTTCCACATGCCAGGGTTTGTCCTTCAGATTCTCGCGCACTCTTTTTTCAACCGAATTACTGATTGCTTTTACTTGAGTATTTGAGTTTCCTTCTCCAATAACGAAAAAGGAGCAGATAGAGTTTTCAATATTTCGAAGATCGAGAATGGTAATGTTCGATGCTTTTAGATCATCCATTCCTTCTACAATTTCGTCAACCAGATTCGAAAAGTTCGTTTGCGACATTAAATCCATTTAATTTGAAGGGCAAAATTAAGCATTGTCGTTAAGGTGCCTTAGCTATTATCGAAATTAGCCTTATGAATACAGAATTGGTGGGCAGAGATTATAAAATTCTCCCCGAAGTGACTAGCACCAATACCGCAGTCAAAGAACTAAATCAAGAGCAAGAGCTACCCGAGGGTTTTTGCCTCCTTAGCGAATACCAAACTTCAGGCCGGGGACAATATGGCAAGCAATGGGATTCGGAGCCCGGCCAAAACTTGCTGATGAGCCTGTTGCTACGTCCGGTTTTTCTGTCAGCTTCCGAATCTTATCGTTTAACTATGTCAGTTTGTCTTGCCTTGCATGATTTGGGTTTGGAGCTGGGCTTTGATTCTTATATCAAATGGCCCAATGATTGGTTTTATGGTGAACAGAAAATTGCCGGAGTTTTGGCGGAATCCTCCCTGCGAGGTTCCCGAATGGAAAACTGCATTGTAGGAATTGGTATTAATGTGCGGCAAAAGAAGTTCCCACATCCTCAGGCCACCAGCCTCAGTAAGATTATCGGTCAGGATTTAGCGGTTCAGGAGGTCTTTGAAAAACTGGTTGTTCACCTTGATAACCGTTATCAGCAATTACGATTTAAGCAATACGAAGGACAGCATCGCGAATTTGAATCTATTCTCTATGGCAGAGATCAATGGGTTCCGGTACTTCGGGATGGGCAAAAATTAAGCTTGCGATGTGAGGGCGTAAATCCCGGTGGCGAGCTAAAAGTAACCTGGCAAGATGGTCGCCAGGAAACCTTACAGCATCAAAGTATTCGTTTCGTCTTTTAACTAGAGCTCAGCGGTACTGGCACTCAAATCTTCGATGAAACGAGTTAGTGGACGCTCCACCATCATTTTCATCATCGGATTAAAGTTCCCTTCAAAAAGATATTTCACTTTGGCGCCAGCTTCGTTTTCTTCGAGGATGGTGCTGAGGGTGAAGTCTAATTTAGAACTAGCCGCTTTGAATTTTAGTAATCCCGGAGGATTTACCTCGTCGATCAATAAGCGAACATCTGGCATGCCTTTTAAGCCAAATACAAAGGTTTCGGCATCCGACTCAAAACGCTCTACCGAAGCAGGCATTACTAATTTCATATTCTTTAAATCCGACATCAGTTCGAAAAATTCTGCGGGACTTTTCGAAATCTGAACTTCCTTAGATTCTATTCTCATGGTATTATGCTTGCCAGGAGCCGGGGTCTTCACGCCAGCTAATGAGGGTTTCAAATGTATCTTTATCGAGGTCGCCACTTTGTTGCAGGGCTTCCAAGAGGTGCGGGTAATCGCTTAAGGTGTGCAAAGCTAATTGGGCTTGATCAAAGTTTTCTTCCGCCACCCGGAAGGCGTAGGTAAATAAGGCCAACATGCCCATTACTTCAGCTCCAGATTCGCGCAATACATTAACCACCTTTAAACTACTGCCGCCGGTAGAAATTAAATCCTCTACTACCACCACTTTAGCCTGGGCAGGTAATTCGCCTTCAATTTGATTTTGACGACCATGCTTTTTTGGCTCTGGGCGAACATATACAAAGGGAAGTCCTAATTCATCCGCCACCAAGGCGCCCATGGCGATTGCACCAGTAGCTACGCCAACAACTACTTCCGCATCGGGGTACAATTTCTTAAGGGCATCCGCCAAAGCAGACTTTAAGAAATTTCGTAAGTCGGGATAACTCAGGGTAATACGATTATCGCAATAGATAGGAGATTTCCATCCACTAGCCCAAGTAAAAGGGGCTTTGGGTTGCAGTTTAATTGCCTTAATTTGCATGAGCTTTTCGGCCGTCTCATGCGCGGTACGAGGGTCTAAAATCATGGCTCAAATGTATAAAGTTTTCATCAAGGATTCCCTTCTAATTATCGGTGATCAAAGCCGTGAAAAGGCAATCGACTACTTGGGAGAGGCCCAACTGATGAACCTGGTGCGCGCAAGGCTCGAAAGTCCCGCTGAACCAGTTTATGTCTTTGCTCGCAACCTAAAGGAAGTTTGGGCAAATTTTAAAAAGAACTTCAAGATTATTGAAGCAGCCGGAGGGGCAGTTTTAAACCCCGATCAGGATTTATTAATGATCTATCGCCTGGGAAAATGGGATTTGCCCAAAGGGAAAATTGAATTTGGAGAGCCTAAAGAATTAGCGGCTTTACGCGAAGTTGAAGAAGAAACCGGGGTACCACGCCCGGAGATTACCGGAATTTTACCCACTACCTATCATATTTATCCTTTAGATGATCGATTGATCTTAAAGCGCACTTATTGGTTTGCCATGCGCATTGCCAAAGGCTTTGATTTTTTAGTCCCCCAATTGGAAGAGGATATTTTAGATGCTAGCTGGTGTGATCCTAAGCAAATACTCGAAAATCGCAAAAACACCTATGGTAATATAGGCCTGGTGCTGGATGCTTTACAAGAAGATATCTCTTAAGATGGGACTCTAACGGCTGCCGGGACAAATTGGCTGTAGTCGCCGTGATTTCGAATTACATCTCTCACAATGCTGCTGCTTATCGACGATAGTCCACTGGCTGTTAATAGGAAAACAGTATCCAGGTCTGACTTTAATTTACGATTGGTTTGGGCAATAGCTTTTTCAAATTCAAAGTCTGCCGGATTGCGAAGTCCCCTCAAAATAAATTGTGCGCCCACTTCAGTACAATAGCGGGTGGTTAAGCCACTGTACTGACCTACTTCAATTTTGGGCTCATCCTTAAAAGTGTCTTTAATCCATGCGATGCGCTGTTCTTCCGGGAACATATAGGCCTTATTGGCATTTCGGCCTACAGCCACTATGATTTTATCAAACAGGGGAAGCGCTCTTTTTACGATATCCACATGCCCGAGGGTTATGGGATCAAAAGAACCGGGGAAAACTGCAATCTTCATAAATCCTAAGATAAGGTTTTTTCCACGCAAGCGCGGAAGAGCTCCGGTAAGCTTATCCCGGCATGTAAGGCTTGTTTGGGTAATAAGCTTTCTGTGCTGAAGCCCGGAACCGTATTTACTTCGATAAGTACCGGCTCATTATTGGCATCCAGGATATAGTCAACCCGCGACAGACCTTTTAATTCTAAAAGTCGATAAGCTGCTTCGGATTGACGCATTACTTTTTCGTAGACCTCCGCCGGGATTTGAGCGGGTGTTATTTCTTCTGACTGACCACTGTATTTAGACTCATAATCGAAGAATTCGCCGGCGGGTTTAATATGTGTAACCGCTAGAGCTTGAGCATCTCCGGTATGATCGCTTACTCCGCAAGCCAATTCCAAACCAGGCACCATGGCTTCAATTAATACCTTATTGTCTACTTCCTTGGCTTTAGCGATGGCCGGACCTAAATCGGCAGCCGTTTTTACCTTGCTTACGCCGATGGAGGAACCACTACGGCAGGGCTTAACGAAACAGGGCAGTCCTAATCTTTCAATAATTTCTTCCTCTTTCAATTCGGGTTCCGCATGAAGGAACACACTTTTAGCTACTTTAAAACCATAGCGTTCGAGCAAAATATTGCATTCGGCTTTATTAAAGGTGAGGGCGCTGGCAAATTGCCCTGAGCTGGTATAGGCCAAGCCTAACATATCAAAATAACCTGCTAAAGGGCCATCTTCACCCGGGTGACCATGAATGGCATTGAACACCGCATCGAATTTTACCCTTCGATCAGCTAAAATGAAACTAAAGTCATCTGTAATAATAGGATATCGATTCCCTTCACTATCCAAAGCTTCCCATTGGTTTTTTTTCAGCTCTACGCGGAATAACTCAAAACCTTGATTTTGCAAATTTTGGTATACCACATTACCGGAAGCCATCGAAACCTCGTATTCGCCCGAGTAGCCTCCCATTAAAATGCCAATGGTTTTCATTCGCTTTGTTCTTCTTTTTTACTGAGTTGGATTAGCCTTTCCTGTAATTTAGGATCAGCTTGAATGGTTAATACAAGGTGCTGATAAAAGTCATCAGTCCAGCCAACCGCGGCCAATTCTTTTTGCAGGTTTTCTTTTAGTCTTGCTTTGAGAGTTGCCCGATAAGTCATTAACTCATTAAAGCGCTTAGCAAAATTGGAGTCCAAATCAGGTTCTAGAGCTTCCCAGGATCCCCGTTCTTTAAGGGCCATCAGAGTTTGTTCCATCTGCTCATTGGAAATTAGCAGTTCCGCTTGCATGCGATGGGCATAATCGGCTGCTTCTTGTCTTGCGAGATTAATTGACTTACTGAGATCCAGATAGGTTTGAAGATCTTTATCAGTATAGGCCTCGCTGTTTTGGGCCTGTCCCCAGAAAGGCAGGCATAATAGGGTGAAAAGAAAAATTCGCATTAGTCTAATAAACCAAATACCAGAGAAAGTAAATCATTTACCCGAGCGGCAGGATCATTTCGAATGGCGGTTTCTTCTTCCCCCATTTTATCGTAAAGTCCGTCTAAGGCCTTGTTGGTGGTATAATCGGAAAGGTCTTCTACCAAAATTGGGTTTAAATTGGTAAGGCTGCCTACATTTCCAAAGCCAGGTATGCCAATCGCCAAAAGGTCATTGTAGTCACTTACCAGGTCTTCATAAGATTGAGCCACACTTACGTTGCCCACCTGAATTGCCTTTAAAGTGCTATCTACCTTTGGCTCATAGGCCATATATAAATCAGGCCCGGTGCTGGTGCGCAAATAGGCAGTAGCGGCCGTGTCACTGCCACTTAATAAAATGGAACTGGCATCTAAAATGCTCATGCCCGTAATAGCATCTGCAAAAATGGGTTTAGCAGTATTGGCCGCACTTTCGGCAGCACGATTAATACCTTCTACCACTGCATCTTCCTGACTTTTAATGCCTGGAATAGTAATGCCTAAAACGGTAGTACCATTGTAAAGGTCGGCTCCACTAATGGTAGTTAAACCTAAATTGATGCTTTTAGATTGCAATGCAGTAATAGCCGCTTGAGTAGCGAGAGGAAGATCCAGTTTTACTTCGGGGTCGCCAAAATAGCCGTCAAACTTTGAGAGCTTGGTTATGGAGGTGTCGGAACTTACGTTCAAGGCCATCTTTAAACCATCAATCATTTGTGAGGTAGAAACATTACCGCTTAAAACGTCTGTGAGGGTATCTTTTTCACAAGCTATGAATAGCAGTGGGCTAAAGGCGAAAATCCAAAGTAATTTCTTCATGAGGGAATCTTTATGCAAATCTAAAAATCGAGCGTTAGTTGTTGGGCTTTAGCTTCAAAATCACTGCCAAAATTCGAAAGGCTTAATCCGAGCAGGCGAATGGCTTCCCCGCGATACTGTTTTTGAAGCAGGTCCATCGACTCTTTAAATAGGAGTGCCCTGGAATTACTTGCTTGCTCCAAACTCTTGCTGCGCGTGAGGGTTTCGAAGTTCTGGCTCTTCAGCTTTAAGCTTATCGTACGTCCTTTAAGACCCGACTCTTCGATGCGTTGATACCAGATTTCGAAGATAGACCTCAGCGCATCTTCTACTTCTTGGCTACTTTTTAAATCGTGATCGAAAGTACGTTCGGCACCTAAAGATTTGCGAGCTCGGGATGGCTTTACCTCCGACTTTTGCAAGCCGCGAACGATATTAAAATAATGTTCCCCTGCCTTACCAAATTCCTGTTTAAGCAAGGCAATGTCCCAGGCTTTTAAGTCTTTACCATTGTGAATTCCGAGCCTCTTCATTTTCTCGGCAGTTTTGGCTCCTACTCCAAAAAACTTCTGGATAGGTAGTTCCTCCAAAAATGAAATTACCTCATCGGGCATAATGGTTTTTTGCCCGTTTGGTTTGTTGATGTCGGAGGCCACTTTGGCCAGAAATTTATTGATGGAAATGCCAGCTGAAGCATTGAGCTCCGTTTCTGCTTTGATCTCCTCACGGATTTTACGGGCAATTTTACTGGCACTGCTAATGCCAGCTTTATTCTGGCTCACATCGAGATAGGCCTCATCCAGCGAAAGCGGTTCTACGAGATCGGTATAACGATGAAAGATGCTGCGAATCTGTTGCGAAATGGCCCGGTATTTCTTGAAATCGGGTTTTAGGAAAATAATATCCGGGCAACGGCGCCAGGCAATAGCGGAGGGCATGGCGGAACGAACTCCATATTTTCTTGCTTCATAACTGGCCGCCGCCACTACACCTCTTTCCCTTGAGCCCCCCACGGCAATAGGCTTGCCGCGTAATTCCGGTCGGTCTCTTTGTTCTACCGATGCATAGAATGCATCCATATCTACATGGATGATCTTCTTGATATACTTTTCTGGAATGGGATTCACGCAGGGAGAAAAAATATGCTCTAAATTAGCAGGAATTCACACAGATACTATGCCTATTTCTATTCGATTATTTTTTGTTTCGGCTTTGGGCTTAATCTTGTCTCCACTCTCTGCACAGGAGTACAAAGCCATGATGAATGACCCCCAATACTCGATTGCGGAAGTCAAAGCAGCCGCCAATGCCTGGTTTGCTGAGCATGGAACCGAAGAAGGTTCTGGTTATAAAGGTTTTCAACGCTGGCTCTGGGCCAATGAATACAAGTACAATGCGGAAGGCGACCGCTCTGAGCTTGATCCTTATTTCGTGTCCAAAGAATGGGAGCGAATTCAATCTAGCATGGAAAAAACAAATTCTGCAGGATGGGTAGATATGGGACCTTATTCTATTGACAGCATTACCGGACATTATTCTCCGGGCCTGGGTAGGGTAGAGTGTTTTTATTTCGATCCTTCGGATCCAGACTTTTTGTATTTGGGCTCGCGAAGCGGTGGTTTTTGGAAGAGCACCAATGGCGGTCAGACCTGGGCTCGCAGCAGTACTGAATTTTTACCGGCAACCGGTGTTAATACCATGGCGGTAAATCCTAATCATCGGGATTCGGTTTTGATCAATCTGCGCAATGCTCGTAATGGCACCAGTCATGGGATTTACCGTTCCGTTGATGGTGGCCAAACCTGGGCGCAAACTCCATTTAATCCCAGCAATATCTCCTGGACCGGCCTGGGGAAGAATGGCCAGGTGTATCAATTGCTTTACCATCCGGATATCCCTAATCGGGTTTATGTGGGTACCAATAATGGACTTTATATTTCAAATGACGATTTGCAAACCTGGACTCAGGTTTTAAGCAATACCGATATCACGCATATTAAATTTCATCCTACAGACACGGCTACGATCTATGTTTATGATGATTATTACTGGGGTAATAATGGGGATGTGATTTTAGTGTCGCATGATGGCGGACAGACATTTAGCGCATCTGCCACCTTGAGTGGTAATAATGGCGCGAATGTCGAAATCGCGGTAAGCCCGGCATGCCCTGATTGTTTGTACGCGGCTTCAGGAAATGGGGTTTGGAAAAGTACCGACGAAGGGCAGAACTTCAGCTTTATGACTAACCCTTCGGGAACCTGTGATGGTTTTGCGGTAAGTGATCTGGATACATCGATAATGATTTACGGGATGTTGGATATTTTCCGGAGTACCGATGGCGGGCAAAACTTTAATCAAATTACCTGGTGGTCGATAAACAATAGTCGTCCTTTTAATAGTTCCATCTATGTGCATGCCGACCTACGAGAGATTGAAGCTCATAATGGTGACTTCTATATTGGAACAGATGGCTTTTTAGCTAAGAGTAGCGGTCAGGGTTTAAGCTGGCAGAGGCTGTCTTCGGGCACGGGGATTCGTGAGAATTACTCAATTGGAATTGCTCAAAATGAAGCCTACACAACAATCGCTGGTTCTCAGGATAATGGAACCAGTATCTTTCGCAAAGAAGGTTGGGTAGAGTTTTATGGTGCTGATGGTATGGAAGGTTTGGTACATCCTTTAAATCACGATTGGATGATGGGTAGTGTACAATATGGCACTCGTCGCCTCACTTTTGATGGCGGTAAAACTCAAACCGGAGCTACTCCCAATGGACAGTCCGGAGCCTGGGAAGCGCCTTTGGATCGCAATAGTCTAGACCATTTTACACTCTATCATTTTGGAGATCAGGTTTATGAAAGCAATGATTTTGGTCAAAACTGGAATACTCTGGGTAGTCCGTTATTTACGGGAGAAATAAACCGTGCGGCCATCGCGCCCAATAATGGTCAAATCCTGGCTGTAGCTCGAAGTGATGATTTTGAAATTTCCACCGATGGTGGTCAAATCTTCCGCCGTAAGAGCACGGGCTTACCAAATTCTACTATTACGGATATCACCTTTGCCCCCCATTCAGATTCCATAATTGTAGTGACTTATGGTACTTACCAAAATGATGGTCAGAAGGTTTTTATAAGCTATGATCAGGGAAATAGCTGGACTAATATCACGGGCAATTTGGGAGATATGCCCATTCGATCAGTGGTGATTGACAACAGTCCGGATCATAATATTTATCTAGGTGCCGAAATCGGGGTTTATGTCAAAGCCTTGCAGGCCAATAACTGGTTCCTCTTTAATACAGATTTACCCAATGTTTCGGTAACGGATTTAGAAATTATGCATGGGGCTAATCTACTGCGTGCCGCTACCTGGGGTAGAGGGATGTGGCAAATTACTTTGAAGGATCGATTGAGTTATCCGCGTATTTTGAAGGTGGATTTAGATTCGCGCCCCAGTTTTTTAGTTCCTACCGATGCGATGGCGCAACATGTACATGCTGTGGTGGGTTATTCAAGTTTGCCTGATACCGTTTATGTGCAATGGTCGGCAGGTTCTATCGCAATGGATAGTGTGAGGGGCTTTATACGAGTTCAGGATAGTACCTATAAAACTTTGGAGCCGATTCCAGCATATCCATTGGGTACTGATATGTACTTTAAGGTTTTTGCAGTAGGTACCCAAAATGATACCAGTAGCACTTATCGTTTCCACTATCGAGTGCAGGATACGGGATTCTGCAAATCAGGAAATGCCGGGGCATTCCCACCTAGTTATATAGAGGAAGTCATTCTTTCTAATCTTCAGAATACCAGTAACAGGAGTGGCTACAGTAATTTTACGCAGCATTATGCCAGTCTCAATACCAATCAGAGCTATACCCTATCGGTTAAGGTAAATTCCCTGATTCCGGAGGATAGTGTGTATGCCTGGATCGATTACAATAATGATACGGTCTTTACCGAGGATGAGCGTATTCAGATGTCGGCAATAGATCCTCAAGATTATTCCTATGGCACTATTGCCTTGGGGCAGTTTAGCTCCACGGATACGGTTCGGATGCGCATTCGTCTGCAGGATGGAGGATTGTACCCTGATCCTTGTAATTACTTCAATGGAGAAGCAGAAGATTATTCGGTAGTCTTGGTGGGCAATGGCTTAAGTCTGGAAGAGTGGAATGGTCCGCTTCCCTATCTCTATCCAAACCCCAGCAAGGGACTCTTATACATCGCTAATTTGCAGGAGAATCAATTTGAAAGTTATCGGATTCTAAACACGGCTGGTCAAATTTTACAATCTGGAAAATTGGAGAATTATGAGGAGCCTATCTCCCTGCAAGGCTTAAAGAGAGGTTCATATTATTTGGAATTAAGTAATGAGGAAGGCCGTCATTGGCACGCTTCCTTTATAAAAGAGTAAGGATGCGGAAAATCGTATTTCTCCTATTAGGCCTAGCTTTAGCAGCTTGTGGATCGAAAAAAATGCAGATGGATCTGGATATGAGTTTCCAGGAGTTTTACTTCAATCGGCAGATGGGAGGAACCCAAGCAGCAGGCATTAACGAAAGCTATTATTTTAGAGTTGCAAATCCCAAAATAATCCTGGATCAACTAAAAGTGAGGGATCAGGTTTTGGAGCTGGAATTAAAGGAAGATGGTCTGTTTTGGGCTAGCACTAAGATGTTATCCAAAGACGATTATATCTTTAGTGATTACAGTAAAGTTGAATTGTTTGGTCACCTGAAAGGGGGAGATATCGAAATGCATTGGGATCTGGATTCGGTTCCCTTGCGGGAGCAGATATTTATGCCTGCGGCAGTACCGCAGGATTAGGGCCTCAGTACCGCTAAAAACTTGCTCAGGTATTCGTCTAATTGTTTTCTCTTATACTGCATCACATAGCGAGGATGCTCAAGAGGAATAAGTTCTTCGAATATCTGGGCTTCTTTATTTAAGGCTTTAAGGTACTTGTAGTTTTTCCCCGTGCCCCAAACTACAGCCTTGGCTGGTGACCCGCAGAGTTCTGCTTGAATACGGAGTTGCTCGATCATAAAGCCTTTTACCGCTTGATATAATTCTTCCTGGTCGTAATAGTTCCAATTAATCCAATTGCCCTTCTCATTGAAATGCAGAAAACCTAATGGGCAGGCGGCACCGATAAACCAATCCCCAAAAAAGGCTTGAGCCCCACCGTAGGATTGGACCACTTTGTAAACGAACTCAGAAGAAGTTTCGCGAGTTTCTATTTCGGTTTCCATTTGACAATGTTCGCGGAGAGCGGGAGTATCCGTAAAAGGAATACCGGTTTGTCCTGCTCCCAAGCGACCGGGATTGATACCTAAGATCAGGCCTCGAGGATTGTTATCCGAATAAAACTTAGAATAATACTCTTGAAGCAGTCGCTCCACTTCAGGATTGTCCTCCTGATAGGGGTTCATTACTCTAACCTTTTCGGGTAAGAGCTTTTCATCGATTTCAAGATTCTGGTAAAACTTGAGGATCTGCTCCTTAAGCATATGGTATTAGTTTTTCAAGATGCGCAATCCGCTGCCATCTGCAGTACGCAGAATATAATAGCCCTTTGGGTAGGCACTTAAATCAAGACTGTTGTTTTTAAAATGTCCGAAGAACTTACCATCGGTATTGTAAAGATCGTATTCTACTTCCTGGCTTAGTTTAATAATGCTTTGCCCTGGGTTTGGATAAGCCTGTAAGGTTTCAGCTCTTAATTCCTTAATGCCGATGTCTGATCCCAATTGATAAACGCTAACTGTACCGCTTATTTCATTCGAAACAATAAGTAGGGGATAGCCACTTGGGCTTTGAGTTTCGCTAACAAAGCTGAGGTATTCGGGACCCAGATCACCTGCATCAGGATCGGAGGCTGCTTTGCTGAAATCACGATCTAAGATATAGGAATCAAAAACAGGTTGTGTAGGATCATCAATATTGTATATCATGATTCCGCCCATCCGCTCTAAAGCGATAAAGGCATAATGACTGCCATTGTAAGAGCCGGTACAAATTGCTTCGGGTTCCGGACCTTTATCATCGCTGCGACTCTTAAAGCTGCTATTGTCATCATTATCCGAATTGAAATTCTGGGCATGCAATGCAGCCAGAGTTTGTTCGAATTCATCACCACTATCCCAAACCAAATTGCCGGCGGTATTCCAAACGCTAAAGCTTCGGGCTCCAAAGGTGAAAAGGGAATCATGGATAAATACATTATTGTAATTCCCCAAAGTGGTGGTTACTTTCAATCGACCTAAAACGGAATCGCGTTGCAAATAGCTGGGATTATTGAAGGTGATTGGGCTGAGGTTTACATTGTTGATGCGCTCTTCCTCACTATAGGCTGTATAATCTCGACTATCGCCTTCATTGGCACTTAAGATATAGTCCCCATTCGCATCACTATAGTAGGTTATGGCATCCGGTTGATACATACCAAAGAGATTGAGGTAATTCTCGAATTTAATTCCACTGCTTTGATCCGATGCATCAATTTTAGTGTTGGGATCATTCCAGCTTTTGTAACCTAATCCTACTACCGTATCCAGGGTAGCAGTATAGATATCAATAATCGCCAAAGCATTATTTTCTTGCAGGCTCACATAGGCCTTAGTGCCCCCCGGGTTAATACAGATGTATTCTGGTTCTACATCTTGCGAAAAGCTGGAAAGGCCATTGTTACCGTAGATATTAATTAATGGATCGTAGGCCGTGGTATCATAGCGCGTAAAGCCCACAGTTTGCACATTAGCCTGACTTAAACTGCTAACTGTTCCTCCGCTAATGTCAATAATGGAAACAGAGCCGGCAGGATCGGTAGTGTAATCGTCAGTAGGTTCTCCTTCATTGGCTACCAGAATATGTTGCAGGGAAGGACTAAAAGTGATCATGTCCGGCATGGGACCTACGATCAATTGATTGAGGTAAGTGCCATTGGTGTCGAAGAATACCACTTTGCCATCACTCTGAGGAAAGTTATTTTGAAGGGCTACCGCTACTGTATTGCCTTGTACGGCTAGTGAGTTTACAGTGCCACCATAATTGCTGAGGTCGATGCTGCCAATTTTTCCAGGTTTGGAAAGATCACCCAAACGGATAATGTCTACCTGAGAACTCCCGGAATTGGTGGAAAACAATCTTTTGGATAAGGGTTCATAGGCATGCACTTCAGCTCCACCATTATCGAATTGCCCACTCTGGTAGGTGTAGATTTTAAAGATGGGGAGGTTTTGAGCTTGAAGCCCGAAGCCTGCCAGAATCAGGCTTAACAGAGTTACAAATTGGCGCATGGCAAAATTTTTACCAAAGAACGGAATTATTGCGCAATGCCAGGGCTTTGAACAAGCAGGGATATTGGCTGTTTAGTTAACGTTGCTTGCCAATCAGAAAGAGAATAGTAAAGAAGCTAAGGAGGGCTGTTTGAGACAGCCTATGTTGGTTGATGAGGACCGGAGCCCCGCTTAAAAAACGGGGCTCTGGCATTTTAGAGTAGCTCTAAACTTTTTTGAGTAGCCTCCAGGGTCTGTTCAATATCTTGATTACTTAATGCAGCATTCAAGAACCAGCTCTCATAGGCACTGGGCGGTAGATATACTCCATTCTGAAGCATGCCATGGAAGAACTTTTTAAAGTAGTCGTTGTCCCCGCTTTTGGCACTTTCGAAATCACGAATCGCCTGATCACTAAAATGCAGACTAATCATAGATCCCTTACGGTTGATCTGATAAGGCAGTCCTTTCGCTTTTAAAAGGGGATGCAAGCCCTCTTCAATCCGGGCACATTTAGTTTCCAAATCCTGATATACCTCGGGATGCTCTTTTAAATATTTTAGCAAGGTATAACCAGCGGTCATGGCAATGGGGTTGCCCGAAAGCGTTCCAGCCTGGTATACCGGACCATTAGGGGCTACATATTCCATAATGTCTTCTCTGCCACCATAAGCACCTACGGGTAAACCGGCACCAATCACCTTTCCGTAGGTCACCAGATCAGCTTCAATTCCCAAGGCTTCCTGAGCACCACCAAATCCCAGGCGAAATCCTGTCATAACCTCGTCAAAAATGAGGAGGATATTTTCTTGAGTGCAGAGTTCGCGGAGGCCTTCGATAAATCCGGCTTCAGGTAAAATACAACCCATATTACCGGGAATAGGCTCCAGGATAATCGCGGCTATTTCATTGGGATTGGCTTGCACTAAAGCTTTTACCCCTTCTAAATCATTGTATTCGGCCAGGAGCGTGTCTTGTGCTGTTCCTGGGGTTACCCCCGGACTACTGGGATGACCTAAAGTTACCGCTCCACTTCCGGCTTTAATGAGGAAGCTATCGCCATGACCATGGTAATTGCCGGCGAATTTGATGAACTTGTTTTTACCGGTAAAGCCACGGGCTAAGCGAATGGCACTCATGGTAGCTTCGGTTCCGGAGTTCACCATGCGGATGCGTTCAACATTGGGAATACTCTCCACAATCAAACGCGCTAATTCGATTTCCATCTCAGTTGGCGCTCCGAAGGAGGTAGAGCGCTCAGCTGCCTTTTGCACGGCTTCTATCACCGGTGCCCAGGCATGCCCCATAATCATCGGTCCCCAAGAGGCGATATAGTCGATATAGCGATTGCCATCGGCATCGTAGAGGTAAGCTCCCTTGGCGTGATCCATAAAAATCGGATCGCCACCCACGGATTTAAATGCCCGCACGGGAGAATTCACTCCGCCAGGGATATAGCGAGATGCTTCTTGGAAAAGGGATTTGCTTTGGGAGGTATTCATTTATTCTTTTTTTGCTTCAACACAGAGGCAGTGAGGGCACAGAGAAACTCAGAGTTATAGGACTCTTCGATGGATGCCCTTTTTTAAAACCGGTACGTTGAAGTTGATTAATAAACCAAGTTTTTTATTCGAAAGTCTTAGATAAGTAAGTAGTTGAGACAAATGAACGGGTAGAACGGTTTCTATTGATTTGATTTCCACCACCACTTTGTCTTCCACTAAAAAGTCTAAGATAAAGTCTTTGCCTGTATTGTCATTCTTGTAGTATAATGGTATTCTGGCTTGGGCTTTAAACAGGATGCTTAGCGATCGGAATTCCTCTAAAAGGCAGTGCTGATAAACTGATTCTAGAAGTCCAGGTCCGGTATTCCTGTGCACTTCAATAGCCGCCTTTATTATTTTTGACGATAGTTGATTATAGCTTTCTTCCAGCATATTAAAGGTTTTAAGCCTCTGTGCACTCCTCATCTCTGAGTCTCTGTGTTGAAGCAATTCCACAAACCTTTAAAATTCTAGGAGAGTTCTCTTCAATTAAACGTTTCTCAAATACTTCAAGATATCCCTCACGAAGTAAGTCGCGATGAGGTCTGCGCCCGCACGTTTTATAGCCGTTAAGGTTTCTACCATGGCTTCTTCTTCATTGAGCCAGCCATTAGCAGCGGCGGCTTTAATCATGGCATATTCGCCACTAACATGGTAGGCACTAACCGGTACGGTGCTAATTTCTTTGGTTTGGCGAATGATATCCAAATAGGCCATGGCAGGTTTCACCATTACCATGTCGGCACCTTCCAGTAAATCCAGTTCTACCTCGCGCTTGGCCTCAATGGCATTGGCGGGGTTCATCTGGTAAGTCTTTTTATCGCGGGGCACATTCTCCATATCTACCGGAGCGGAGTCCAGGGCATCACGGAAAGGACCATAAAAGCAAGAGGCGTATTTGGCGCTGTAGCTCATGATACCCACATTCTGAAATCCACTGGTATCAAGAGCAATGCGCATCGCTTCGATCCGGCCATCCATCATGTCGCTGGGGGCTACAAAATCGGCACCAGCCTGGGCATGGCTAACTGCCATTTCAGCCAGAGCACCTACAGATTCATCATTGAGGATTTCGCCATCCTCCACAATGCCATCATGACCAAGGCTGGAATAAGGATCCAGGGCAACATCTGTCATAAGAAGCATGTCGGGTGCAGTTTCCTTAATCATACGAATGGCTTGTTGCATCAGCCCATCCGGGTTAACCGCTTCCTCACCTTCATTATCTTTCAGGTGATCAGGTACCTTAACAAAAAGGAGCAGGGCAGTGCATCCCAATGCTTGGAGATCAAGAACTTCCTGTTGAAGTAAGTCCAGGCTGTAGCGGAAATAGCCAGGCATGGAGCTGATTTCACTCTTAATGCCTTCGCCTTCCACTGCGAATAAGGGAGCAATAAAGTCCGATGGATGTAAATGCGTTTCCTGGGCAATGCCGCGAATGGCAGCCGATTGACGCAATCTTCGAGGTCTTTGTAACATGCTTATGATTTGATCCAGTCGATCGGTTCTCGGAGTACAGCCACTAATTGGGCTTCCGGACTTCCCGCCTGAGGTTCTACATTATAATCCCAGCGAACTCTGGGAGGTAAGCTCATTAAAATACTTTCGGTGCGGCCATTAGTGCGCAGTCCAAATAAGGTTCCGCGGTCGTGTACCAAATTGAATTCTACATAGCGCCCTCTGCGCAGTTCTTGCCAATAGCGTTGCTCTTCGGTCCAGGGACTGGCTTTGTGTTTTTCTACAATTGGCAGATAGGAGGGCAAGAAGCTACGACCCATATCAGTGGTAAAGGCAAACCAATCCTCCAGGCTGCGTTCCTGATCTGCTTTCAGATAGTCGAAGAAAGTACCACCAATACCGCGGCCTTCCTGCCGATGGTGATTGCGGAAATAATCATCGCAAGCTTTCTTAAAGCGCGGGTAGAGTTCCGTTCCATGAGGGTCGGCCGCGTCTTTTTGACTTTGGTGAAAATGCTGAGCATCTTCTTCATTCAGATAATAGGGGGTAAGGTCGCTACCACCGCCAAACCAGGAGTCGATAGCCTCGCCCTTATCATCATACATCTCAAAAAAGCGGAAGTTGGCGTGGGTAGTTGGTACCAAGGGGCTTTCGGGGTGAATCACCAATGAAATACCACAGGCGAAAAATTGAGCCCCTTCGGTTTTCATGTTTTTCTTCAAGCCTTCGGGCATCTCACCATGCACGATGGAAGTGCTTACGCCAGCCTTTTCGAAAACCTTACCATTACTCAAAACCCGCGATCTTCCACCGCCACCACCAGGGCGTTCCCAGTGATCCTCAACAAAACGGGCCTTGCCATCACTTTCTTCCAGGGCTGCGCAAATTTCATCCTGCAGAGCATGGATAAAGCTCACGAAGCGATCCTTGAGATTAGCCATAATTTTTTACTGCATTTATAAAGGCCTTGGCATGATCTACCGGGATATTAGGTAGAATACCATGACCTAAATTGGCAATGTATTTATAGGTACCAAACTCATCAATCATTTGCTTGGTGAGTCTTTCAATTTCGGGAATTGGAGAGAGGAGGCGGGCCGGATCAAAATTACCTTGTAAGGTGGTTTGGAAGCTGGTGAACTCACGAGCCATTTGAGGGCTAATCGTCCAATCAACTCCCAAAGCACTTACGGGCATTTGACTCATTTCTTCCAAAGCAAACCAACATCCCTTGGCAAAGGCAATTACCGGAGTGTGCTCATGCAGGGCCTCAGTAATCTGCTGAATGTAGGGTAGGGAGAAGGTACGATAGTCTTCGGGCGATAATAAGCCACCCCAGCTATCAAAAATTTGAATGGCATGTACCCCTCTTTCTTGCTTATGACGAAGGTAAGCGATGGTTACATCGGTAATTTTTTGCAGGAGTTTATGGGCTGCTTCAGGATGGGCGAAGCAAAATTCCTTGGCCTTATCAAAGGTTTTACTTCCCTGACCTTCTACCATATAGCAGAGGATGGTCCAAGGAGAACCGGCAAAACCGATTAAAGGCACTTCATTCTCCAAAGCCTCTAAAGTGAGGTCGATGGCCGAATATACATAGTGCAAGCGATCCTTCACGTCGATTTCGGGCAAGGCATCTACCTGTTCGGGTGTTCGAATAGGCTGAGGTAGGTAGGGCCCTTTGCCGGGTACCATTTGCACCTCTACATCTAAGGCCTGAGGAATCACTAAAATATCGCTGAATAAAATAGCAGCATCCGGACCTACCTGATGAATAGGCATTACCGTAATTTCGGTAGCCAGTTCGGGGTTTTCCGCTCTTTCGAAGAAGCTGTATTTTTCTTTAAGTTTCATGAAGTCTGGCAAATAGCGGCCAGCTTGACGCATCATCCAAACGGGTGGTCTTTCGACTTTTTCGCCTCTTAGGGCTTTGAGGAAAAGGTCGTTTTTAGGTGTTGTCATGAATTGGAATTGGGCCTTGCGGCGAAATGTTCAATTATTCTTTGGATTACCCCTCGTAGGGTAGGTTCTTTAGCACAAATTCGGGGATTGTCGCAACGTAGCCGCACGGCTTCGGCGGTAGTAGCACCAATGCAAAATGCAGGTATCCCGGCAGGTAATCGGTTTTTCTTAAAGAAACTAAAAGCGGCAGTAGGACTTAGGAATATCACCCCATTAAACCCGCTGCTATCTACTTCTTCATGAACCAGATCGGTGTGGTAAACAATTTCTTTATGCACCCGTACATTTTTACTTTCCAGGTATTCGGGTAAATCATCAAGGGCTTTATCACCACAGAAAAAATCCACTGACTTTACATCTGAGTTTCGGGCAATGATTTGGGCTAAGATTAAGGCGTTTTCCGCGCGAACATTAGACTTAATTCCCAGTTCGGCCAACATTTCGGTAGCGCGAATGCCTACGGTAAAAGTCTTTTTGGCCGGAATCTGCATTTGATTTTCCGATGCTAAAAGGGCTTTAAGGCTGCGCACGGCATTTTTACTGGTGAATACCCGGGCAGAACTGTCGGAGTTTAAAAGACGAGAACGAAAGCTACTGGGATCAAAAGACTGTTCAACTTTAATGAAATCCAGGGACTGCAATTCCAGCCCGGCCGACTCCAATTGGTTTTGTAAGTCATCGGGAATTCTTCGAGTCGAGAATATGAGGGGGCGCTTCGTTTCGCTAATCATGCTTGATTTTTTCCAAAATCGCTGCGGCTCCACGCTTTAATGCCTCTTGAGCCATACTGATTCCCAGTTCGGAAGCCGCGCTCAAAGGTACTGCATTTTCGAGTCTTAGCTTTTCTTTGCCATCTAAACTGAATACTCCGGCTTGTAAGCGAATTTGGTTTTCTTCGATTTCGGCATAAGCCCCAACTGGAGCTGAGCAGCCGCCTTCAACAGTGCGTAGGAAATCGCGTTCAACTTGAGCACGTAGAGCGGTTTCTTCATGGTTGATCTCACGCAGGATTTCCTGAAAATCACTTTTAGATTCTAAACAAGTGATTCCAACAATACCCTGGGCGGGAGCCGGAATCATCCAGTCTAAAATTTCATAATGTTCTGGTAATAAGTTAAGGCGTTCTAAGCCAGCCTTGGCGAAAATGGCGCCATGCCAATTGTTATCCGCCAGCTTTTTTAAGCGGGTTTGCACATTACCACGCAAACCGGGGTTTTCATGTTCCGGATAACGGGCCTTCCATTGGGCGATACGACGAATACTGCCAGTTGCTACCTTCCCATCGGCTTGTTCCAGGAAATCGAGATTCCCTTTATGTACGAGGATATCTTCCACCGGACCGCGTTTTAGTACGGCGGCCATTACAATGCCATCCGGGGCTTGGGTAGGATAGTCCTTTAATGAATGAACCGCGATATCAGCTTTGTCCTGATAAAGGGCTTCATCTAATATTTTTGTGAATACGCCAGTGCTTCCAAACTGACTGAGCGGGGTGCTAAGGTCTAAGTCACCAGCAGATTTTACTTCTACTAATTCGGTTCTATAGCCTTTGGCTTCCAGGGCGCGGGCCACGGTGGCAGCTTGCCAAACGGCCAGAGCGGAATCCCTGGTGCCGATTCTCAATGTTTTCATGGGGCTCAGAGCTCAAAAATATGGTGAATGGTACGCAAATCATTATTAAGATTGCTGCCATTCTTTAACTGACGGGCAAACTGCCCGGTAATGCGATTTAGCATTTGGGAAGCGAAATACTCAGCTTGCTCCAGAGAGAGTTCCGGGAATTTCTTTTGCAAGCTTTTCAATTCTTTTTCTTTCCAATCATCCATTTTGGAGCGCAAGGCATTTAAGGTTGGGGCTACCCGACGACTTTCCAGCCATTCGTAAAACTCCTCAATCTTCTCATTTATAATTTGCTCCGCCATGGGGATTTGCGACTGGCGATTGCGAATACTCTCCTCGGCGATTTCCGAAAGATGATCAACATCAATTACCCGGAAATTGGAATCTTGGTAAACAGATGACTCGATATTGCGAGGCATGCTTAAATCCAATAATAAACGTGGCTTCTGATCCTGGAAATCCTTTAAGTGAACTGTGGGCACAGAAGCGCCAGTAGCTACAATGACAATATCCGCCCGATTGAGAGAATCTTGTAAATGCTCCAGGTCAGCATGTTTCAATCCGAATCGATCAGCCAGGCGAACTGCTTTTTCTTCGGTACGGTTGATAAGGGTAATGTCTTCAACCCCGGTTTGATTCACCAAATTTTCACAGGTGGTACGACCCATTTTTCCCATGCCATAAAGAAGCACAGAAGGTTTAGGGTTTACCTTCAGATATTCTTTTACTTGCAGTACGGCAGCAAAAGCAACAGAAGCGGCACCCGTACTTAACTGAGTTTCGTTTTTTACTCGCTTGCTACACTGAACACCAATATTTACCAAACGATCGAGAAAGGCATTGTGAGCAGCTTGCTCTTTGGAGCGTTGGTAGGCCTTTTTAACCTGACCAATAATTTCGAAATCGCCTAAAATTTTAGATTCTAAGCCAGAGCCTACCCGATAAAGGTGCTCGATGGCTTCGCGATTTTGTTTGATGTTTTGATAAGGTTCGAAATCCTGTTTACTATTGCCACTATGCTTGCAGAAAAGTGCAATAAGGTCTCTGGGGCAATTAGCAAAGGCATATAATTCTGTGCGGTTACAAGTAGAGAGGACTAAGATTCCATCCCCACCAGCGCTTTGGTAATCGTGTATCAGATGCTGCGCCTGTTCTTCATTAAGGGAAAATTTTTCCCGGGTAGAAACATCGGCCTTCTGATGATCAATTCCTATTAGGAAGAAATTGGCAAAACGACTTACTTCGAACTCTTTCATATTGTGCTGGCAAAAATATCCCAATCAGCACCATATAATTTACCTTGATAAGTAGGAAAAATAACCCAATAGGTTGAGTGACGCTTATTTAGAATCATTCTTGTTAATTTGCAGCATTTCCTTGATAGGATTGCGCTTGCAAGGATAAATTAAACGAACAAATAGGGCCAATGATTTTTATCATGTCCTAATTTTGCCCCATGGAATTGAATTTTGAAATACTCGGCCCGGAAATAAATACCCGAAAAAGTCGGGTGAAGCATACGGCTTTAGGTCCTGATATGGCGATGATTAAGGTAGAACATTCAGAGGATGAGGCCTTAAAGATGCGTCGTGAGATTGATCAAAGCTTAATTCAATTCTACTTTGCCTATGAAGGTGGAGCCGAGTTTGCCTTCCACGGAGGTTCCTATAAACTGAAACTGGAAGCCGAGAAAAATCTGCTTTTTTACAATCCATTGCAGGCCTTACCCATGGAAATTACCGTGGAACCTAAAAGTAAATTGCTCTTCCTTTATGTTACCGTGGAGCGTTTACATCGCATGTTTGTAGAGGCCAGTGAAGAATTGGCTTTTATCAATCCGGAGAACGTCAACAAGAAATTTTATTCCGACGGTAAATTGGAGCCTTCGACTATGGTGGCCTTGAGCCAGATGTTTCAGGTACCGGTACATGGACCTGCGCAACGCATATTTGAAGAGTCTAAGGTTTTCGAAATATTGGCCTGGTATTTCAATCGCCGGGAAGGTACCGATGTGGAGGCCTGTCCCTTTTTGGAGAATGAAGACAATGTGCAGAAGATCCGCCTGGCTAAGAAAATTCTGATTGAGAGAATGACCGATCCGCCCACTATTCCTGAGTTGGCATTAGAAGTAGGTCTAAATGAATACCGATTAAAAGAAGGTTTCAAGAACATTTATGCCACTACGGTATTTAAATACCTTAATGATTATCGTTTGGATGTGGCTCGCCAGGTTTTAGACGAAGGAAAAGTGAAGGTGAATGAGGTGGCTTATCATATTGGTTATACCAATCCCAGCCATTTTATAGCGGCCTTCCGCAAGAAATTCGGGGTAACCCCCAAGAAATATTTAATGAATCGCTGATTGTAGATGAAGCAAGCTTTATTGATCGTAAATCTGGGTTCGCCCGATTCGTATGCTGTGGCCGATGTGCGCCGTTATTTGGGTGAATTTTTAATGGATGAAAGGGTGGTGGACTTTTCAAAATGGTTCCGCACCTTCCTGGTGAAGGGTATCATCTTAAACACCCGTCCACCCAAATCAGCGGAAGCTTATAAAGGAATATGGTGGGAAGAAGGCTCGCCTTTAATGGTACTCTCGGAGAGATTAAAGGAGCAGGTGCAGGTGCATAGTGATATGCCTGTTGGCTTGGGGATGCGCTATGGCAATCCTTCCATTCATTCGGCCATCCAAAAATTAAAGGAGGCACATCCGGATTTAGAGACCCTGCATTTAATACCACTCTATCCACATTATGCGATGAGTAGTTATGAGACGGTGGTGGTAAAGGCGCGTGAAGTGGTAGAAGCTCATTTCCCGGAATTGGAACTATTGGTGAAGGGGCCTTTTTATGATGATGAGCGCTATATCCAAATTTTGGCGGATTCTATAAAGGGAGCTTTGCCTGAAGATTATGATCATTTACTCTTCAGTTATCACGGAGTGCCAGAGCGACAAATTCGTCATTCGGATGTAAGTAAAGCACATTGTCTTCGTCTGGATAATTGTTGTGCTAAGGATAGTCCGGCACAGGCATTTTGTTACCGACATCAAACTTTGGCAACCACTGAGATGGTAGCGCGTCAGTTAAACTTGAAAGCCGGAACCTATAGTACCAGTTTTCAAAGTCGCCTTGGTCCGATTAAATGGTTAGATCCCTATACCGATAAAACTATTGCCGAATTGGCGCAGAAGGGGGTGAAGAAATTGGCAGTGGTTTGCCCGGCCTTTGTGTCGGACTGCCTTGAAACGATTGAAGAAATCGGTGTGGAAGGTCGTGAGATATTTACCGAAAATGGGGGTGAAGATTTTACTTTGATTCCCTGTTTAAATGACCAAAGTGACTGGGCCAAACTTTTGGCAGATTTTGGCACGGAATTGTATGCAAAGAAGATAGAGACCACTGCCTAAATTTTTATACATTTAAGCAATTGCAGCATGAAACATTTATACCTACCATTCATTTTACTTTTTAGCTTAAGCTTATCCGCTCAAGTATCTAATCATGCTGTACGCGATTGCATGGGTAATTCCAATTCAATTTATCAGGCTTTAAGTACCGGCAAAGCATTAATTGTTACTTCTAATGGTTTTGACTGTAGTATCTGCGTAAGCAAGGCAGGTAGCTGGGGAAACTGGGCTTCTGCTAATAAGTCCAGCGTAAATGTTTGGGGAGCCATGACCTTAACTTATAGTAATGCAATTCCTACATGCAGTCAGGCGGTGAATTGGGTAAATAGTCATGGCTGGTCTGATATTTACACCTTTATCGATTCATCCGAGTATTTTTTTGAAGCCGGAACACCTCGTTATTTGGTTTACAGTCCGATGGATAGCTCTCTGATTTACACTGGCGGAAGCGAGTCTCAAGCCAGAAACGCTGCCTTAAATGCCGCTGCTTCAGTATCAATTAAGGAGAATAGTTTGGAAACCATGCAGTATTTCTATCAGAATGGACTGTTAAGCTTCCGTAAAGTGCCAGCCGGAAATACCCTGGTGGAGATCTATAATTTAACCGGTAAAAAGGAGCGTACCTTCACGCTGCGCAAGGATCGCAGAGATTATCCCCTAAGTGATTTACCCAAGGGAATTTACCTCATGCGAATGACCAATGAGCAATCTGCGATAACTCGTAAAATTGTCGTTTCCTAATTAGGTATATATACCGTTTCAATAGCGTAGCTTTGCCGGCTTATTAGAAGCCCCATATGAAGCTGCGAAACATTGCAATTATCGCCCACGTTGACCACGGTAAAACTACCCTGGTAGACAAGATGTTACTGTCCTGTAAGATCTTCGAAGATCACGAAAGTCCGGGAGAACTTATCATGGATAATAATGACCTCGAAAAGGAGAGGGGCATAACCATTCTCGCCAAAAACGTATCTGTTCAGTATGGCGATTACAAAATTAATATCCTCGATACCCCAGGTCACAGCGATTTCGGTGGTGAAGTAGAGCGTGTATTAAACATGGCTGATGGTGTGGTTTTATTGGTAGATGCCTTTGAAGGGCCGATGCCACAAACCCGCTTTGTATTAGCCAAGGCCTTAGAATTAGGTCTGAAACCTATTGTTGTTATTAATAAGGTAGATAAGCCAAACTGTACTCCAGACGAAGTACATGAAATGGTATTCGACTTGATGTTTAGCCTCGAAGCTACTGAAGACCAATTGGACTTCCCAGCTATTTACGGTAGTGCCAAACAAGGTTGGATGAGTGAAGATTGGAATAAGCCTACCGATAATATTAATGCCCTTTTAGATGCCATCGTTGAGCATATTCCTGCTCCAGTAGAGCGTGAGGGTACTCCACAAATGCTGATTACCAGCTTAGACTATTCAGCATATATCGGTCGTATCGCCATTGGTCGTGTACACCGCGGAACCTTGAAATCGAATACCCCTGTAACCCTCGTAAAACGAGATGGCCAAAAGGTTAAATCTCGGGTGAAGGAACTTTTTGTTTTTGAAGGATTTGAAAAACGCAAGGTAGATTCAGTTTCCAGTGGTGAGATTTGTGCGATCACTGGTATTGAAGGTTTTGATATTGGCGATACCATCGCTGATGCCGAAAACCCAGAGGCAATGCCTACCATTCGCATTGATGAGCCTACCATGAGTATGTTCTTCACCATTAACGATTCACCTTTCTTTGGTAAGGAAGGTAAGTTTGTAACTTCTCGTCACGTTAAGGATCGTTTGGATAAGGAATTGGAGAAAAACCTGGCTTTGCGTGTGGAAGAAACCGATTCAGCGGATTCATTCCGTGTTTACGGTCGTGGGGTATTGCACCTTTCGGTATTAATCGAAACCATGCGTCGTGAAGGTTACGAATTACAAATTGGTCAGCCACAGGTTATCTTTCGTCAAATCGACGGGGTGAAGTGTGAGCCCATGGAAGAGTTAAATATCGACCTTCCCGAATCTATTCATGGTAAAGCGATTGAAGCGGTAACCCTTCGTAAAGGCGAGTTAACGCAGATGGTTCCTAAGGGTGATCGTATGCATCTCGATTTTATGATTCCTTCAAGAGGAATTATTGGTTTGCGTAACTACTTAATGACGGCTACTGCCGGTGAGGCGGTAATGTCGCATCGTTATGTGGAGTATCAACCTTATAAAGGAGAAATTCCGGGTCGTCAGAATGGTTCTTTGATCGCTCTGGAAACCGGAAAGGCCATTCCTTATTCACTGAACAACTTGCAAGATCGCGGTCGTTTCTTCATTCCACCTAATGCCGAAGTTTACGAAGGTCAGGTAGTAGGAGAAAACAACCGTCCTGGTGACTTAACAGTGAATATCACTAAGACTAAAAAGCTTAGCAATATGCGTTCGGCTGGAGCCGATGATAAAATGCGTATTGCTCCTCATATTGAATTCTCATTAGAAGAAGCCCTCGAATATATTCAGGGGGATGAATATGTAGAAGTTACGCCTCAAAGCATTCGCTTGCGTAAGATTTTGCTCCGTGAAGCAGAACGACGCAGAGGCGAAAAGATCAATTTTTAAGCAAAGAAAAAGCCGCGGGGACGCGGCTTTTTCATTCCAAAAAAACACCAAAAAAAGCATCCGCTTTTGGCGGATACGGAAAAACAAAACAAGCTCTCTAATCAGAAGCTCAGGCTCGAACTTCTGAGTTTAGGGGCCCTTCAGTTATAAACTGAAAATTTGTTAAGAACTACTACTAATGACAATTCAAATGTAGAGGAGTCCTTAGGGAGTAAAAATGATATTTATCAGTTTGAAGATCAGGATTTGGCGTCGAGAGCCAGCGCTGCTTCGAGAATTTGATCGATCGCCTCTAAAGGGATTGTTTCCAGATCTCTAAGCACAATACTGGAAATTTGCCTTCTACCTCTGCGCTCTAATAAACCGGTGGGGTCCTCAAATTGATGGGCTCGGGTAAAGGATAAATCCAGACTTTGATCTTTATTAGGCTTTAAATAGCAAATCCATTTCTTGCCATAGAACATGGGGATGCCATAGGCAAGCTTAGGTTTTAAGCCCGCTCGTTTTAGATGATCATGCAAAAAAGCAAGGAGCTCCTGTTGAGCTCCTTTATGCTTTAGAATAAAATTTTCGACTGGATTCACTAAGGTTGGATTAGAACTTTGGCTTCGGCGCCATTCTCAAATTTAAATAGATATATGCCTTGTGGCCAGTTTTTACAATTCATTTCCTGGATAGCTTGATTACTGCGGTAAATGCGCTGCCCTTGTAAGTTGAAGACCTCCAGATTCAAGGCCTGATCCCATCTCACCATTCCATGGCTGGGATTAGGGTAGATATAAAAGGGCTGGGCCTTTTCAAGTTCTTGAATACTAATGTCAGGGGCCAAATCATGGGCATACAAACCAGTGCCTGTACCTACTAATAATTCATCGTAGAAAAGCACATTTATTTCTGTGCCCATAGGATAAGCGTAACCTAAGCTCCAGCCCAAGCTACCATCAGTACTATTTATATAAATGCTTTCATCCATGGCAATAAAAACATAGCCATCGCCATCGGTAATGGCGGTTGCTTCGCCACTCGCTGAGGGTCCTGCAAAATTGGACCAGGCTCCACTTGCTAAATCCTTAATGAAAACATTATTTACGGGTAAAAGCCCTGGATCGCGGTTGAGTACAAATAGGCTGTCGCCGCTCTTGTTCAATTCCAGATCCACCGTATGATCTGTGGCTCCAAAACTACCATCGGCACTGAGGCTAAAGCCACTGCTCCCTAATTCGGCACGATAAACCCCATTGTGACCTGCCCTTAGAGGATCGGCACTTAGGCCAATATAAGCCACCAGATTTCCGGCCTCACGACTAATTACAATGTCTGTAATATCTGCATCCTGTCCAGGGCTGGAGGCCAGGATCAATAATTGTTGCCAGTTATTGCCGCCATCCAGGCTATAGAAGCATCCGCCTTTGTCGCCAAAATCAATGCTGTAACCCGCCATTACAATATCTGCGCTATCAGGCGCCACAGTAATGGCAGTACAATGGGTATTAATACGATTGAAATTCAGGGGTGGGTCTTCAGGGCTAAAAACTCGGCTCCAGCCATCGTTGCTGGGGCTAATTTGTTGACCGCCATTCTGACTGCGATAAATTCTTTGGTTGCCGGCATAAAGGGTGTCCGGTTGACTGGCACTCATGGCAATTGCGGTATAAGGAGCACCGTCGAAATTGGGGAAGCTTGGTCCCCTCCATCTTGGGCTGCTGGTATTGTAATTCTCTACTTTACGTAGACCAGATTTAGAGGCAACCCATCCGGTAGCGAAATCGGTGGTCATATCTATATCATTCACCTGAACAGCAGTAAGACCCTCATTCCATCCAAAAATGCTATCACCTCTTTCGGTAGAATATCCGAATCCAATATTGGTAGAATGGTAAACCACAGCCGGGTTTAGAGGATCTTGTTTGGAGAAGCCATCATTAGCACGATTGAGGTTTTCGATATAGGCCTGACCAGGGTTTATCCAGGTGCCAATGCTGCTGATATCTTGTTCCACTGCATTACCGATATATAAGCTTTGCTGAGAAGCATAATCAGAAATTAGAATATTGGAACCTACAACACCACCAATGGGACCTGGGGTATTGATAGGGCCATCGGTCCAGCTAAAACCATTATCGGTACTCCAGGCTAAATGCCGATCGCGAATAGTGGGATTCATTAATGGAGGTTGCCCGGCAACATACCAATTACCAGCGGCATCAAAACCGAAGCTGCGCCATTCGATATTAACAATGGTAGGGGCAGGGTTTACAGCGGAGGTTAGGGATGAACTGTTGCTCATTCCATAAAATGGATCTACCAGCATGTACATATGTGGACTAGCCCCACGCTCAAAAAGATGGAGTTGATTCGTGCTAGGATTAATAATCATTTGTGGAGGCTCCGTGTAGTTTTTCAGCAAATTGATGCTGCCAGATTTTGAATAGATTCCAGAGCTATTAATGGCGCCAAAATCCATAACATCCTGGGCACCCGTCATCGGATTGTTTTTTACCAGGGCCATAGTATCACCTTGAATGATAAATTCCTTTACCATACTATCAACCTGGCTGGCGACAGTTGCGCCAAAACTGGTACGATATACTTTGCCTTGGGATAAGAAGTAAATGCTGTTTGTAGCTTGATGGATTTCAACATTTAGGATGGAAGAGCCAAAACCGTCATCAGCATCTGCCGAAGGGATAACTTCCCAGGCAAGGTTGCTGATTTGCCCATTGCGATTTGCTTTGGCGTAAAAGAGTGAATTGGGGCTCTGGGTACTGCAAACGAGATAAATGGAGTCGGAGCTAAAGGCCCAGCTTTCAAAATCGCCTACTTGTCCACCATATACTCCTTCTGCTACTGGGGCACTTAAACCTTGCGCCCAGAGGCTTGAACCTGAGAGTATCAGGCCTACTAATAATCTTATTTTCATGCTTTGTTGGTTGGGGGTTGGAAAAAAAAAATGTGTGCTACATATTCGAAATTTGTATTTAAAAATAGGAGATTTTGTCGACCAATGGAATTATTTCATCGATCGAGCATGAATTTTAGCGCTAGAATTCAGAACTTTAGAGCCCGATTCTGAACCATTTTACTGCTACTTGTGCAAAATTGATACTATGCGCACGAGTATTTTCGGGAGTTTCTTACTCCTATTTCTTTCGGCTTCCCTCCAAGCCCAGTTTCACAATTTAGATTTACCTACGGCTAGCCCCGAGGTAAAAGAAGAACAGACCTTAGGCATTACTAAAATTGCCATGCATTACCATAGTCCCATGGCCCATGGCCGAAAGGTTTGGGAAGATGGCCGCACCATTCCACAAAAGGGAGAGCCTATCGCCTGGCGAGCCGGAGCTAATATGAATACCACTATTAGCTTTAGCACCGATGTTTATATTGAAGGCCAGCCTTTGGCGGCCGGGACTTATGGCTTGCATATCATTCCCGACGGACATCAGCATCAGGTACTATTTGCCCATGCCAATCAATTATGGGGTAGTTATTATTTGGATTTGGAAAAGGATATAAGTCTGGAAGTAAGCGTGCAAGACACCACTTGTGCTTACAGCGAGAAACTGGACTACGAATTCGATCATATCAACGATAGTACATTGGTTTTAGGCCTGGAATGGGCAGACCGTCGCATCCCTATCGAGATTAAGGTGGACCTGGTAAAAACGGTTATGACTTCCTTACGCAGTGAATTGCGCGGAGAAGATACCTATCGCTGGGAAGCTTGGAATGATGCGGCACAGTTTTGCTATGATCATCAACAACATTTGGAAGAAGGCCTGAGCTGGGTAGATCATTCCATTAATGGCGGTTACGGTGGCTTTGGCGCCAATCCGAATCTTTATAATTACAGTACAAAGCTATATCTGTTGGGAGCTTTGAATCGTACGAAAGAACAAAAGGCCCTTTTAAAGGAGGCTTTGAAGCTAAGCGGCGATCGCAATGCTAAATTGACTTTTGCCTCTGCCTTGTTGCGCAATGGCCTTTATGCCGAAGCCTCTCAATATCTGGATGCGGCGCAAAAGGAGTTGAGCGATGATTGGGTAGTGAAACTGGATCGAGGCGTAGCCTATTACCACACTGGCAATTCTAAAAAAGCTCTAAAGCTGATGAAAGAACTGGAAAAAGAAGCTCCGGATTTCTTCCAGAACCGACTGAAGCAAGTTATTGCGGAAATGGAAGCAGGTAGCTACCAGTATCCCAAGGCTCCACATCGGTCTTAAGCCCATCGAAATCCACTGCGGTGGATTTCTTTTTATTTACATTGATGTTTAAACATTAATTGTATATTTGCTCCATCAAAGTTTAAACATTAACTCAAAAAATCATAGCATATGTCAATTCAAAAATGGACTCTCGATCCCGCACACACCAATATTCATTTCAAGGCCAAGCACTTGATGATTACCACTGTAACTGGTTCTTTCGGTTCCTTTGATGGTAGTGTAGAAACAGAAGGTGAGGATTTCAGTACCGGAAAATTCAGCTTTAGCGCTGATGTAGCTTCCATTAGTACTGGTAGCGAAGAGCGCGATGGTCACTTAAAAAGCGATGACTTCTTTAATGCCGAGCAATTTCCAAAATTGACTTTCGTAGGAAAGGAAGTGAATAATGTAGATGGTGATGAATTTGAATTACATGGCGAAATGACCATTCGCGATGTAACCAAGCCCATCGTATTAAATATTGAAGTCGGTGGAGTTGCCAAAGATCCTTGGGGCAATTTAAAAGCCGGATTTTCTTTCAAAGGCAAGCTCAATCGCAAAGACTTTGGCTTAAAATTTCACGTTGTGAATGAAGCTGGAAATCTTTTGGTTTCGGATGAAATCAAAATGGAGGGCGAAGTGCAATTAGCTGCGGTAGAAACTGCAGTGGAAGCCTAAGCCCGGTTTTTCTCTCAATTGGTTGTTGAAAGCCCTGATCTGATGATCGGGGTTTTTTTATGCGGGATGTTTTGGTAGAGCGAAGGGAGAGCAGGTATCTTCGCTGTAAATGTTCACTGTGAAAAACCTGATTCTATTCTCGCTAAGCCTCAGTCTGCTATCCCCCAATCTTTTGATTGCCCAGGAGTTTATTGAGACGGATCAATTAGAAATCCATCTGGGGCCTTTGCATAAGCGAAAATCGGTAACCAATGGCATTGGCCTCTTTTTAGCTGCCTCGGAGTACAATTTCGCAATCCGAGATTACTATAGCTCTATTTTTCACAATCAAGGTTTCCGCTATGCCATAGAGGTTTTTGATAAGGACTATAATCTGTTGCAGTCTTCCGAAGATTTCTTCACCCCAAAAGACCTCGAAGGTGAGAAGGAGATTGGCATTGCCTATTACGAAAATGCTTTGGCGGTTTTAAGTCAATCCCGAGATAAGCGGAGCCATAGCGATGCTGTTTTCATTCAAAAGATCGATCCCAAAACCCTTGAGCCTAATGAGGAGTTCGTGAAACTTGTGCAAATTGAAGATGCACAATTCGAGGACTTTGGGCATGGGATTTTTAGATATAGCCATACCAGCAATGGAGCATACCATGCTTTCATTTATGCCTATCCCAAAGGCTTTGTGAGTAAACAGGTTAAAGTTTTTCTATTTGACAGCAATTGGGACTTGATTTATGAAAAAGTGCAGGTATTTCCCTTTCGCGCAGATTTAACCGATCTGCTTCAATGGAATATTAATAAGGAAGGAGTCATTCACCTTCTCTACAAGGAATACGACCGAAAGCGAGAAGAGAATTTTCAGGGGAAACCCAATTATAGTTTGCAATTAGTGACTTTGGAAAACGATAGTTCAGAGGCCAGGATTCAAGAGCTGGAGTTCGATACCTATTTTTTAAGTCATACCAAAATGAAGCTGGCCTCAAACGGAGATGTGTATATCGCGGCCACTGCTACAGATGAAATATCGAATGCGCCATTGCGAATGTTTTGCAGTAGAATTAGACCATCTAAAGACAGCATACTCTATGCTAGCTATGGTGAAATTCCTTTGGATTCTATAGCGAAAGATTTAACTGTAGGAGTGAGCGAAGTTCCGGGCTATGATTCTCCTCAGATTGAGATTGGGCCTGATGGATCCGTATTCGTTTTATCGGAACGAAAGACCAAAATAAAGTTGACTAAAGATGTTCAACGTCCACATATGCGGTACGATGAGATTTCATATGAGCATAGATATTATGGGATCATTGTAAGTCATTTTGATCCCAGTGGGAATTCTGATTGGTCGGATTACATTTTTAAGAAGCAAGAAACCTCAGGTGATGCGGTCCGCTATTCTTCTTTTTACTCAACCGTTTACAATGGAAAGCTGCATGTTTTCTTTGCAGGACCAGATCGCCATACTAAGATCATTCCGGGTAGACCAATGTGGTACCTGAGTAATGTGAGCTATACGGCGCAAGGCCAAAGGAATTGGGAGATTATGTATAATGCTAAGGAAAAGAAGCGGGTACCAAAGTTTATCTATGGTGTAACAAAAGGATCCGGGCATATAGTATTCCCAGCTGATTACAGAAGTCGTTCGGCTTACATAGAATTAAGGTTAAAGTGATTGGCCTAAGAAGCTCATTTGTCAGATAAAAAGTTGAAAAAATTGAATCAGGTTTTATTTATAAGTCAGCGCACTAATCTCAATGGAGATCAGGTAAATAGTGTTTTAAGCCTCCTCTCCGAAGGAGCTACCATCCCATTTATTGCTCGTTACCGAAAGGAGCGGACCGGGAGTTTGGATGAGGTGCAAATCCAGGAAATAAAGGAGCAACAAGCCTATTTCGAAAAGGTGGCGGCCCGGAAAGCCAGCATTCTCGAATCCATAAAGGAGCAGGGAAAATTGAGTGCAGAACTCGAAGCTCAGATTGAAGCTTGCTGGGATTTAAATGAGCTCGAAGATTTATATCTGCCCTACAAACAAAAGCGTAAAACCCGGGCTTCAGTAGCCAGAGAAAAAGGCTTGGAGCCCTTGGCGGGAATGATCATGAAGCAAGATGCCCGCGACCCCGAATCCTTGGCTCTAAGTTTTGTGAAAGGGGATGTACAGGATATTGATGAGGCTTTATCAGGTGCTCGAGATATAATGGCGGAATGGATGAATGAAAGGCTTTCTGCCCGAAATACCCTGCGTCGCATTTTTGAAAGAGAGGCCCAAATTCAGGCTAAGCTGATTAAAGGGAAGGAAGCGGAAGCGGAGAAATACCGCGACTATTTCGACTTTTCGGAAGCCTTGCGTCGTATTCCGGCTCATCGGCTTTTAGCTATTCGCAGGGCCGAGAACGAAAAGCTTTTACGGGTGAGTATTGCTCCCGAAGAAGAACGAGCTCTCGATAGCCTAGCACGCCTATTTGTGAAAGGTCGTAATGCTTGCAGCGAACAAGTGGAATTGGCTCTGAAAGACAGCTATAAACGCCTGATGAAACCTTCCATCGAAACGGAATTTGCCCTAGCTTCTAAGTTGAAAGCGGATACAGAGGCCATTGCCGTTTTTGCAGAAAACCTAAGACAGTTATTATTGAGTCCGCCTTTGGGCCCCAAGCGCATTCTGGCTATCGATCCAGGATTTAGAACCGGCTGCAAGGTGGTTTGCATTGATGAGCAGGGAACATTATTGCATAATGACACCATTTACCCCCATCCGCCCCAGCGCGATACAGCTAAGGCAGCCGCTAAAATTGCCCATCTGGCCGAAGCCTATAAAATTGATGCCATCGCCATTGGCAATGGTACGGCTGGTCGGGAAACCGAAGAGTTTGTAAGTAAGAAGGTGCGCTTTAAATATCCGGTCCAGGCCTTTGTGGTTAATGAAGCAGGAGCCTCGATTTATTCGGCATCATCCATCGCTCGAGCGGAATTTCCCAATTACGATGTTACCGTTCGTGGAGCGGTGAGTATCGGCCGACGATTGATGGACCCTCTGGCAGAATTGGTGAAAATCGACCCTAAAAGTATTGGGGTAGGGCAATACCAGCACGATGTAGATCAAAATCAATTGAAAGCGGCTTTGGATCGGGTGGTGGAGCAGGTAGTAAATGCTGTAGGGGTAAACCTCAATACTGCCAGTAAGCACTTGTTGGAATACGTCTCGGGCTTGGGCCCCAAATTAGCCGAAAATATTGTGGCTTATCGTGAAGAGCATGGAGCCTTTCAGTCACGGGCAGCTTTATTAAAAGTGCCCAAATTAGGGCCTAAAGCCTACGAACAGGCAGCGGGCTTTTTGCGAATTCCGGAAGCGGAAAACCCCCTGGATAATTCAGGCGTGCACCCGGAGTCTTATGCGATCGTAAAGCAAATCGCGAAGGATCTCAAAAAACCGATTCCCGATTTAATCGGCCAAAAGGAATTATTGAAGGATCTTGACCTGAAACCTTATTGTACGCAGGAAGTGGGTCTCCCAACCTTGGAGGATATTAGAATCGAACTCTCCAAAGTGGGACGGGATCCCAGAGGCGCCGCCAAGGTCTTTCAATTTGATCCGCGCATCCGCAGTGTATCCGACTTGCAGGAAGGAATGATATTGCCGGGCATCGTTAGCAATATCACCAATTTTGGCGCTTTTGTAGATGTAGGGGCCAAGCAGGATGGATTAGTGCACGTTAGCGAATTGGCAGATCGATTTGTGCGAGATCCCAATGAGGTGGTACGCTTACAAGAGCAGGTTCAGGTTAAAGTCCTTTCGGTGGATGTGCCACGTAAAAGAGTTCAGCTTAGCTTGAAGCAGGCTCAGTCCTAGCCACTTTGCGATATTCCCTTTTCCAGGCTTGGGAAAGGATGATTCCTAGGATCATAATTAGGCCTAAACTTAGGAAGAGGTTTTGATGTCCGATGGGCCCGGAATTCGATTCCAGGATCCAGCCCATGAATGGACTCATGAAAACATCTGGTAAATAGCCTAGCACGGAGAGTATTCCTATTGCGGTGCCGCTGAAGCGACGCTCTATTTGGTTTTCGCGCATCAAAGAAAAATAGATCCCCCTTAAGGCATAAATGCCACTGAGGCTGGAGCCTAAAAAGATCAGACCAAAAGCAGTCATTTCCTGTGCAGGAAGCCAGGCCAGGGCCAGGGCTCCCAATGCGCTAATTCCAAAGCTGAAGCTGAGGATTTTAGCAGTGGAAATTCGATCCACCAAAAAGCCAGCGGTAATGGCGGTGATAGGGCGCAGGTAGAAGGTATAGCTACTTAATAAAACCGCATCTTCTTCGGAGAGCCCCCAAACTTCATGACCAAAGAGGGAAACATCGTCGGTTATTTTATAGCCGCAATAAGCACAAAAAAGAATCAGGGCTTGCAGCCAAAGGCGCTTAAGTCGAATGAGTTCCTTTAGTCCTTTCATGGAGTGATTCAAGTCCATTTGTACCTCTCTTTTCGGCAGGATAAACCAAACATAAATGGCGACCAGAATCAGGTAAAGGGAAGCGCTTTGCAATACATAGCGATAGGCAATATGGCGGCTTTCCACCGCTAAGTTGGATTGATCTTCAAAATAGAGCGCAAATAGTGCTACGGCCAAGCTCGACCAAATGGCGGCGCTTAAACCCCTGCCACCTTCTACCCAGCCAAAAGCTTTGCCCACATTTTCTGGATCCACCAAAATGCGGGTGCTTTTCATTAAGGCCGCCCAAAAGAGTAGGATAGTAGAAAAACCCCAAAAAGTATAGGCAATTAATAAGGCAGTGTAATTGGGCCACCAGCTGATTACAAATCCTCCCAGGGCAGTAAGGCCCAGGGCAATGGACATTAATTTTCGAGCGGAAAATAAATCCGCTAAAGGCCCTCCGAAGAAATAGGAAACCACCGCTACCAGGCCGTAGAGGGAGAAGCAATAGCCCAATTCCAGATTATCGATTTGATATACCTCTAATAGCGTGGTTCTAAAAACCCGCGGTACCATAAAGGGTAGCAAAAAGATGGCCTCACCAGCCAGGATAAGTGCTAAGTACTGCGAAAATGTTTTTAAGCGATTCACTGAATCAGCAACTTAAGGATTTGTTCCTGACCTTCCTGTTCTATTCGTAAATAGTACAGTCCTTTCGCTAAGGAAGGATTTAATGCCGTGTTGTGTTCAAAGCCCTGGCCTTCTGATAAAAGCTTGCCATTGGTGCTCATCAGCTTCCAGCTAAAAGCTGCTTTGCCAGGATTGGAAATATGGAACTGCCCCTGATTGGGATTGGGGTATAGCGTGAAGCCTAAACTGTTGTCTTCTTTTAATCCGAACCAGGGTAAAAATTGCACCTCCAGAGTATCCGAGTGCATGCATCCCAAGCTATCAATGGCGCTTAAAACAAATTGCTTAAGAGTGTTTTCATATCTATGGGCAGGGATAAATAGTGAATCTGCAGTAGAGCCATCGTTCCAAACGGGATTGCTAAACCCGGCTGGAAGATATAGGGTTAGGTCAATTCCAGGGCTATGGTTGAAATCAAAACCTAAATCTAAAATGGCTGGACTAGGTTTCGGAATAATGGTATCTACCGTACTCTGACATTGCCCATCGGCTTTAAAGCCATAGTGATAATAGAATTGGGCTCGGATAGCTCGCGGATGATAGATGGTTCCGAAGGTATGCTGAATGCCACTGCCCGCTTGCACACTTAATCCTGCCCCTTGATACAACTGCATGCTACCCACACTTTGGTAGGCCAATCTCTGATTGCTGTTTTCCAAATAGAGGTAGCAGCCCAAGGTGTCACCGGGATTTAAAATAATACTGCCGAAGTTTAAGACATAGCTACTGTCTTCCAGAGCCCCATAAATACTGTCTGAGATGGAAGCTGACCAGGAAGCGGCCGTGTTTTCATGGCCTTGATAAGACCCTAATCGGGTGCGCAGGTTCACTTGCATATCACCTGAAGTACCGGCCACAAATTGAATACTATCCAGACTCAAAGTATCCGGTCCGGCAATAAGGTTAAACATGCAACCATTCCATTTGATATTAGAGCTTTGCGCCGAGCTGAGTGATTCTATATAATAATATGGCCCAAGGTAACTGTGTAAAAACAGGCTGTCGCCCAAGGCAGGGTTCCAATACAGGCTGTCCCCTTGATACAAGGGCTGACTTAATCCGGCATCGCTAAACCAGGCCAGTCGATCGCCGCTATGGCTGGGGCTAATCCACATACTATCGCCTTCGCAGTAAAAGGGATCATTGCCGGTAATTTGGGGACCGGCTTCACTTTGGACCTTAATACTGCTGCTGATATTATTAAAGCTATTACTGTCTTGATTGCATATAATCCGGCTGTGTAATTGCCAATGCTGTTGTTGATTGCTGTTTAAGTTGAATTGCACCTGAGCATAGGCACAGCCTGAAATTTGATTGAGGTTTTGACGCAGGGTATCCCGAACACCACTGATGAGGTCTAATCGAATGAGTTCTACTATTGCAGTAGATTGCAGGCTATCCCTTCGAAGATTGGCTAATTGGATTTCAATAATGCTATTGGGACTTCCACAAGGCGAAGGATTGGTCCAAAGAGGAGGGGATACTTGTAAATCAAGCCCTGGAACACTGGAAACCAGGCTGTCGGGCAGGGCCTCTGTTAAAACCTCCTGCCATAGAATTCGATGGCCAGCATCATTAACATGGGTACCGTCGCCAGAATTATACTGCGCCAGAATAGTATTTTGACTATTGGCTAAACCCGTCCAGAAATCTATGGCTCGGGGGCCGAAATAGCTCAAAATGGAATCGCGGACATCTAATTGAATCTGTATTTGACTGGCACTAAAGTTTCGAGGTTGGGTGGTGCATACCCAGAGCGGTACATTATAGCTGGCTGCCAAGCTATCAATATGAATGAAATTGGTCATTTGCTCATTGAGCCCGGTTCCGATAGCAGCATCATTGGAAGGTAGGTTAATGATAATGGCATCAGGATTTTGGCGCAAGGCATGACTGATATTTCGTAGGGTATCCGGATTGGGACGCCCCGAAGGTGGAGTAAAATAATCAGGCATTAAGCGCCAGGTATTGTATCCGCCCTGAGCCAGGTTGATTACTTGATTGGCTGGGTTTAGGGCCTGCATGCTGCGGCGGTAGCGATTTACCCAGGCCGAATCCGGAGTACTGGCGCCGGAGCCCGCAGCGGTGGAAGAGCCGATTACAACAATAGTAAGGGTGTCATTTGCTAAGCAAGCTGAGTTTTGGGCCTGGAGGAAAGAGAAGCTTATAAAGAAGAGGAAAAGGTAGAGGGCTTTGTTTGGTTTCATGAAATAAAGCTACTAAACAACACTCTCATTAAATCAGGAAACAATCTATTTTACGCATGCAAGACTGTGAATAGATGGATTGTGAATTTTTTATTTAAAAAAGCTTGTGGGTAAATAAAATGTTTTATTCATTTGCATCGCAAAACAAAATAAAGCGAGCGATATGCTAAGTATAAACCATAAATACGGAATTGATCCAGAATTTAGCCGACAGGGGCTGAGAGGGAAATAGATTTATTATGCAAAGCTATTCGCTCCCGGTTCCTCTTTAGGACCGGGATTTTTTTTGCTCTAAGGAGTGGTCCCGGTCTGGATTTGCCAACCTTAAAGTAAAAAGAAAATGTCAACTCAATTAGTAACATCTTATTATTTAAAGGCTTACGATGCTTATCCTTTTGATCTGGCAGAAACAGAGGAGCAGCTCAATTATGCCCTGGCCTATGATCCGGAGCATGTACCCAGTCTTTGCTTAAAGTCTCAATATTATCTCCATATGCTTAATTGGCCTAAAGAGGCAAAGGATGCAGCAGAACAAGCGATGGCAATTGATCCTGAAAATGCTTGCGCCGCAGCAGCACTAATGGATAGTTTGATTGCGCTTCAATTATATTCTGAAGCTCTCAATTTGTTGAATTATACTACCAGTAAATCATTGTTTAAACCTTTGTATGTTTATTGGTATATGTTTAAAATAATGGAGCTAAAAGGATGTTTGAAAATTTCTATGAATTATTGTAAAATGCTTTTACAATATGTGGAAAATGAAGCGCAACAAAATGAGATTGATTTAAGCCTTAAGCGACTCAAAATGAAGCAGAAAGCCAAGCTGAAGGCCAAGGCTTCTAAGGCCTGAAACTTCATTTAAACTTATTTAAAATACGGTTTGTTCTACCGGAGATCTAGATGTGTGTCTCTGTAGGTCACCATGGTGCCGGAAACGGTATACCGTCTCAAAAGAACACAATTTCCTGAGGTTATGGGTTCGACTCCCATTGGGACCTTTTGGTCCTATGGCTCAATGGCAGAGCGCAGGTTTTTTCCGAGGGTTCGATTCCCTTGTTATTAGAGGATAATTACTGGATGTAGGAAAACCCTCCCTTTCACGGAGGTATGGCTAAGGCCATGCGTTGAAAAGAAGCTTGATCTGCTTTAAAAAGGATCACCAATCTGCGTATGGGATTGTGCTAGTCATTTACGAATGTGATTTCTGGCACCAGTGTGCGGTATTAGTACCGATGGCGAAGCATGTCCTGATTTTTGGTCGAAGAGGCCGGCTATTTGACCACTAAGGATGGAGTGTGTGAAACCAAAAGTCCATACTGCCGCTGCCCTGCGCATTTTGATTTTTGTTAATCGGGTTTAACCCACAATTTGATGAACATGTTACAATTAATTTTTACCCCTGAAGCACAGCTTACTGTGGCCACCAAAAATGGTGTTGTCCAAAATATTTGGACTGCCGGTAAGCGTTGGAAATGGATTAATGCTCAATTGCAGAATTACCATCTAGGTAGCAAAGTAGATCTGCCAAAAGGAACAGACCTGCGAGTAAATGCAGATAAGTTAAAGAACTATGCGGAAGTGGTAGAGCTTAAGCAAGGTGAATTGGCCATAGTGCTGCTGAATGGTGTGTTTAGTGAAATCCTGATCCCTGGTATTTATGCCTATTGGAAGGGGGTGAATGCAATTGAGATCCTCCGCTTTTCAAGCGATGACCTAGAATTGCCAGCCCATCTCAAAGAGAACTTACGGGCGATTTTATGCACTCGTGGTTTTGTTCGAATGTTTAAAGTGGAGCAAGGTGAAAAAGGCTTAGTCCTCTTGAATGGGGCATTGTTTAAAGCATTGGAACCTGGCGAATACTTCTATTGGAACAATACGCAGAGTATTAAACTTCTGAAGGCCAATATGAAACGTCGGACCATTGAATTGAATGGTCAGGAATTATTGACAAAAGATAAGGCCACTTTGCGGATCAATTTACTGGCAGAAATGCGAGTTCAAAATGTGGAAGAAGCCTTATTGGCGAACAGCGACTACGAAAAGCAGGCTTATTACTTACTGGCATTGGCTTTACGCTCTTATGTGGCAGAATTAAGTCTGGACGAACTCCTAAGTCGGAAAATAGAATTGGCAGAGCAAATAGCTGGTTCTACCCAAGCAAAATTTCAAGCCATTGGTTTGGAACTGCTGGAAGTAGGTATCCGAGACATTATTCTACCCGGTGAAATGCGGGAGATTATGAATCAGGTATTAGTGGCTGAAAAGAAAGCTCAAGCCAATTTAATTACTCGTCGGGAAGAAACAGCTTCTACCAGGAGCTTGATGAACACCGCCAAGTTGATGGAAAATAACCCCATGCTCTGGAAATTGAAAGAAATGGAATACCTCGAAAAGGTAGTAGAGAAGGTAAACACCATCAATATTAATGGTGGAGAAGTAGGAGCGAAATTAAGAGAAATCTTTTCGTCTGCTTAGCAGGGGCCCCGTAGATTAGAATGAATTTTTTAACTGCGGGGCCTTTTTTTAAAACCTTTCATCGTAATATTGCAATATTACTTTTAAGCTATGGGAATCACTAAGAAAGATCTCTTTAGTCCGGAACAAAATGATCTGGCAGCCGGTGCCAAGGCACTAGGGCATCCTGCACGAATAGCCATCCTGCAATACCTGGTTGCCGCCAGGGCTTGTATTAATGGCGATTTAGTGCAGGAATTAGGTCTGGCGCAAGCCACCATCAGTCAGCATTTACGCGAGTTAAAAGCCGCAGGCTTTATTCAAGGTACGATCGAAGGCACTTCAGTAAGCTATTGCATCAACCCCGAGCGCTGGGATCGTATCAAATCAGAATTTTTAGAATTATTCGAATCCTATTGCGGCAATGATCCTACTTGCTGCTAAACCCTATTATCATGAAAACAGATCAGGAACTCAAAGAAATTGTACGCAAGAAGTACAGTGAAATTGCCGAGCAAGATGTAGCTCTGAATAAATCATCTTGCTGTGGAGCGGGCCCAGTTTCGCAAGAAGTGTATAATATCATGACCGATGATTATTCCGAAACGGAGGGTTATCAGGCCGATGCCGACCTTGGTTTAGGCTGTGGTTTACCTACCCATTTTGCCCATATCGAAAAAGGCGATACCGTATTAGACCTGGGCTCAGGCGCTGGTAATGATGTATTTGTTGCCCGACATGAAACTGGTCCCGAGGGCAAAGTGATTGGTGTCGATTTTAGTGGCCCCATGATTCGCAAAGCCCGCTTAAATGCGGATAAATTAAGCTACAATAATGTTGAATTCCGCGAAGGCGATATTGAGGAATTACCCATTTTGGATGATAGTATTGATGTGGTAGTTTCCAATTGCGTATTAAACTTGGTGCCTAATAAGGCTGCCGTCTTTAATGAGATTCATCGGGTATTAAAGCCAGGCGCTCATTTTAGTATTTCCGATGTAGTCCTGCAAGGTGAGTTACCAGATGCTCTGCAAAAGGATGCCGAAATGTATGCGGGTTGCGTATCGGGAGCCATTCAAAAAGATGCCTATTTGGAAATGGCGCACAAGGCTGGCTTTAAAGATTTGCAAATCCAAAAGGAAAAGCCCATTTACATTCCCGCTGATATTCTAGGTCAATATTTGACTGAAGAGGAAATGCAAAAATTTGGTCAGGGTGAACAAGGTATCTACAGTATTACCCTTTATGGTCAAAAAGAAGGCGAGCCTAAGAAAGATAAGAAGATCCTTCAACTAAGCGATCTACAAAGCTCTGAGGCTTGTACTCCGGGTGGTGGATGCTGTTAATACCGAGCGATGTTTAGCTATCTGAATAATTACATCAATAGGCTCGATTTGAAAAACATCCCTCAGGATCGTTTAGAGCGATTACAGCCTTTAGTGCAATATGTACAGGAAAACCAGGCGGATTTAAGCCTGGTTTTTATCTGCACCCATAATTCCCGTCGCAGTCAATTTGCGCAGCTTTGGGCGCAGGTAGCAGCGTTTCATTTTGGAATTGATTTAGCTTCTTACTCAGGTGGAACGGAGGCAACAGCATGCAATCCTTGCACCTTGGCGGCGATGGAGCGAGCGGGTTTCGATCTCTATTCGGATGCCGTGATGGACCCTAATCCGGTTTATCGGGTGGCTTTCGCCGAAAAGGAGCCTCCCATCATGTTGCATTCCAAGCTATATGATGATCCGGAGAATCCCAGTGCAAATTTTGCAGCCGTCATGACCTGCTCAGATGCCGATGAAAACTGTCCTTTTATTCCCGGTACCAAAGCCCGTATTGCCCTTAATTATGAAGATCCCAAGGCTTTTGATGGTACCGATCAGGAGACTGCTGCCTATGATGAGCGCTGCCTGCAAATAGCCACTGAGATGTTTTACGTTTTTTCAGCAATTGAGCATGGGTACTAAGAAATTGTCCTTTCTGGATCGCTATCTCACCCTCTGGATTTTCACTGCCATGGCCTTGGGTTTACTATTGGGTAATCTTTGGCCCAGCTTAGCGCAAAGGATTGGAGAGAGTGGCGATGGAGATACCAATATCCCTTTGGCCATTGGCCTGATTTTAATGATGTATCCACCACTGGCTAAGGTAAATTACCGCTTGCTGCCTAAGGTTTTTAAGCATGTCAAAATATTAGGAATCTCATTGCTTCTCAATTGGATTATTGGTCCAGTATTGATGTTTGGCCTGGCCCTTATCTTTTTGCATGACTATCCCGAATATATGTCGGGCTTAATTCTGATTGGTTTGGCCCGCTGTATAGCCATGGTTTTGGTGTGGAACGATTTAGCGGAAGGCTCAGCGGAATATGGCGCCGGCCTGGTTGCCTTAAACAGCATTTTCCAGGTCTTTGCTTACAGCTTTTATGCCTGGCTTTTCATGACTCAAATTCCACCTTTATTAGGATTTGAAGGAGTGGTGGTCGATATTTCCATTACTCTTGTAGCGAAAAGTGTTGCAATATATCTAGGTATACCTTTTGCCTTGGGCATCCTCAGTCGGGTGGTTCTCATCCCTTTAAAGGGAGCAGACTGGTACCAATCTCGATTTTTACCACTCATTTCCCCCATTACCTTAGTCGCTTTACTCTTCACCATCGTATTGATGTTTAGCCTTAAGGGCGATTTGGTCTTTAGCCTTCCGGCGGATGTGCTTTTAATTGCGATTCCTCTTTTAATTTATTTCTTGATCATGTTTAGCCTGGGCTTTTTCATAAGTCGATTGGCCGGAGCAAGCTATGATCAAAATGCAGCCATTGCCTTTACTGCAGCTGGTAATAATTTCGAATTGGCCATTGCGGTGGCTATTGCAGTATTCGGAATTAATTCGGGGCAGGCCTTTGCCGGAGTAATTGGTCCCTTAGTGGAAGTACCGGCTCTAATCTTATTGGTAAGGGTAGCCTTCCATTGGCGAAAGCGCTATTATTCTAGAGCATAGACTTTATTTACAAAAGCTTCGTTTATAGGACTTAAGATCAATCAAAATGTCCTATCGTTTCTCCTTTCTTTTTAGCTTATTAGTTCTCTTCTCAGCCTGTGAAAGGGATATGCAAAATGTGGCTCATGAAGATGTGGCCATGGAGGAATCCTACGAGCCAGACGTGATGGCAGGGAACTCCGATGAACTTCAAAGCAACGGAATTCCAGTTCAAAACCTGCATTTGATCAAAGAAGCGGATATTAAGTACGAGACGAAAAACCTCGAAGAAAGTGCACAAGCCATCAATGCCTTAACCGCCCGCTTGGGTGGCTATATATCCTCCGAAAAAGCCAATCAGAATGGCTATCGAAAGGAAATCCTTTATACCCTTCGCATACCCAGTGCCCAATTTGAAAAAGCGATGGCCGGCATCGGTGAAGGCGTGCAGCATTTCGATCGGCGAGAAATAAAAACCCGCGATGTAAGTGAAGAGTATGTAGATGTAGAATCGCGTATTAAATCGGCTCAGGAAATAGAAGCTCGCTTGCTCAAGTTATTGGATCGCGCTAAAAATGTGGAGGAGATTCTGCAAGTAGAGCAGAAATTAGGGCAGGTGCGCAGCGAGATTGAAAGAGCTCAAGGACGCATGAAATACCTCAAAGATCGTATCGCCTTAAGCAGCATCGAAGTTCATATTTACCAGGAGCTGGAAAAGGAAGTGATTGATACCGATGAACCCAATCGTTTTGTGATCGCTATTAAAGATGGTTGGACTGGATTTACTGCCTTCGTATTGATCCTCATTAGACTCTGGCCGCTCATGATTTTAACCGCCCTATTTATTTTCGCTTTTAAGCGCTTTCGCAAGAAGACGGTAAAATAGGCTTTCGTAATTTCGAGCTATCGAAAAGCTCATTGCTCATATTCAAGACCTAAGCCCGGTTTCAGATGAGGAGATCGGTCTAATTCAAAAGGCCTTTCAAGAAAAGAAGCTGGCTAAAAAGGAATTTATCCTCAAAGCGGGTGATGTCTCTCAACACATGCGCTTCATCGATTCCGGAGCCTTACGCACTTATTATTTGGATGAAGAAGGAAAGGAGTTTGTACAGAGTTTTGGCATAGAAGGTTGGTGGTTAAATGACCTATATAGTTACCTTAGTCAAAGTCCGGCTACGCAATTCATTCAGGCCACCGAGCCCAGTGTGATTTTTCAGATTCATCGCGATCGACTGGAAGAGCTTTTTAAAGAAGTTCCGTCTATGGAGCGCTTTTTCCGCATCAAAATGCAATCGGCCTATCAGGCGGCTCAGCATAAAAATTTACAGGTGAAAATCGAATCCGCCGAAGAGCGCTATGCCGATTTTCGCCAGCGCTATCCCCAATTGGAACAGCGCTTTCCTCAGTATATGATCGCATCTTACCTGGGCTTAACACCAGAGCATCTGAGTTATATCCGCCGTAAGGCCCTAAAGTGATTTCTTAAGATAGCTTAATTTTTAGGCTCTTAGGCCTCCGCACTTTTGTCGAGACAATAAACTCGACAATGAAAACAAAGAAAAATTTTTTTCAAGCCCTTGCCTTCCAGTTTTTTATTTGGGGCGCACAGGCGCAGGAAGTAGGACAAAGTCCTTGGGGACCCGAGGATGAAATCGGCAGTCTCAATATGATGACCGACAGTAGTCGCATTCAGATTTTATCTCAAATTGGCAGTGGTCAGGTCTACGATCTTAGTGTAGATTATTTCGTTGGGATGCCCAGTTTCCACTCTCTCGGAGATCCTTCTTATCAGTATTGGCTTACCCATACTCCGCACGGCACTGTGGTGGATAATCCCAATGGAATGGGAGAGGCCATGAATGAGAAAGTCTCCTATACCGGAGATGCGGTTTCCATGTACACCCATATGGGGACGCATATTGATGCCCTCAATCATTTTGGCCTAAATGGTTTGATTTGGAATGGCTTTAGTCCGGAAGAACATTTAGGCGACAAGGGTTGGAAGAAAACCGGAGCGGAGAAAATTCCTCCCATCATTGCCCGGGGCCTATTGCTGGATGTTCGAGCCCTGGTGGATTCCTTTCCGCCCAATTACCGCATAACCGTACAGGATTTGAAGGCCTGCTTAAAACGCCAGAAATCTGAAATTCAGAAAGGGGATGTGATTTTAATTCGTACCGGTCAGGCGCAGCATTACGAAGATGCCGCCCATTATCTCCATCAGTATCCAGGTATTAGCCTGGCGGCTGCTCAGTGGTTGGTTGAAGAAAAGGGGGCCATGCTATTGGGAGCAGACAATCTAAGTTTTGAGGCTTTTCCTCCGGAGAAAGAAGATAATTGGGTGCCGGTGCATACCTATTTGCTGGCTGAAAAGGGAGTGATGTTTTTAGAGCAAATGATGCTGGAAGACTTGGCCCAAGATGAGGTCTATGAGTTCGCGTTTATAGCGGCCTCCTTAAAACTCCGTGGTGCCAGTGGATCACCTATGCGTCCCATCGCTATTCCTATAAACTAGTATTATGAATCAGCTCGGCTTATCCTTATTAACGGTACTCCTGGGAGTATTAATTGTAACTCAAGGGAGCATGAACGCCCGCTTGGGTCAGCAAACCGGCAGTGCCTTTTTGGCGAGTTCCATCAGCCTAGCGATTGGCTTTTTCCTCAGTCTAAGTGTCTTGATTTTTCAATTGAGTAGCCGTTCCCTTAAGAGTAGTTTAGAGGGAATCCCCTGGTACAATTGGGTTGGTGGAGGCCTCTTCAGCTTTAGCGCAGTAAGCCTCTTTTATTTTCTCATCCCCCGCCAGGGAATAGCCAGTACCGTAGTGATAAGTCTGAGCTCGCAATTGCTTTATGCAATGCTGGCCGGTAGTTTGGGCTGGTTTGACCTTCCGGTAGAGGCGATAACTCCACGGAAAGTCCTGGGCGTAATTGCCCTGCTGGGTTCTGTAATTCTCCTTAAATCCTAAACATGCAAGATCCTAATCTATATAATGTGCTTAGCCTCTGGCAGGAGGTTGGGCAATTGAATGGACAATACTTTGAATCCACTAATTGGGCTGCTGCTTATAGTTTTGATTCACAATGGCCCAATCGCATTTGGCTTAAGCCGGAGGCTGATCTGGGGAATTTAGCGCCACCAGATGATATGCCCATGCCCATGAGTCTGGTGCTGTGGCAAAATGAAATAGCGGAAGATCAGCTACAGAGTTGGGCCTGGAAGGAGACTTTTAGTTTGACAGCCATGTCGGTCAATCCGCATGAAGTAGAAGTCCCATCGGGAAACTTAAGTCTGCAAAAACTAGCCAGATCGGAAGACTTTAAAACCTGGTCATTGCTATTTGAAGAGGCCTTTGCTTATCGCTATAGTCCAAATTTGGTGGCCAGTACGTATAGGCTACTGGATTACTATTTGGCTCTTGATGGAAGCCAGCCGGTGGGAACCATTGCTATTTATAAAGATTCGCAGGCAGGAGCGGGACTGTATTCTATGGGAGTGCCCGCACGCTTTCGTCGCCAGGGTTTTGCCCAGGAAATTCTTAGAAGTGCTCTCAACTTATTGAAAGAAGAGGGCCATCCTAAAGTGTTTCTCCAAGCTTCCAAAATGGGTAAGCCATTGTACTTACAAAATGGCTTCCAATCTGATTTTGAAATCATTCACTACCATAAAGATTAAAAATGCAATTATTAAAAGCTTTGAATTGGCGCTATGCCACTAAGAAATTTGATTCAGATCGCAAGTTGCGTAATGAGCAACTCAACTTTTTAAAGGAAGCCATCCGACTTTCGGTCTCATCTTATGGGCTGCAAAGCTATAAAGTACTCATTATTGAAAATGAGGCTTTGCGAAAGGAACTTAGAAAGGTGTCCTGGGATCAGCCTCAGATAACCGATGCTTCCCATCTCTTTATTTTTTGTGCTCGGAAGACGGATATCGATGCTGAGGTAGATGCCTTTGTAAATCGTGTTGAGGATAAGGGTTCAGCAGCTCCGGCTATTCAGGAATATGGCCAATCCATAAAAGCCAGTTTAAAACGGAAGTCGGTTGAGGAATTGAGAAACTGGTCGGCCAGGCAAACTTATATCGCTCTAAACTCCTTAATGATCGCCTGTGCAGAAGCAGAAATTGATGCTTGTCCGATGGAAGGTTTTGATGCCGATGCTTACAATCGAATTTTAGCCTTGGAGGAGGAAGGCTATGAAGTGACTGTAATCGCTCCGGTAGGATTTAGATCAACTGAAGATCAAAGCCAGTTCCGGCCTAAGCTTCGAAAAAGTGAAAAAGAACTATTCGAGTACATAGAATAGGCATTCACACTCATTAAGCCGAAAATCAGTCTCTATTCTTTCTTGCTTGTCTCAAATGAGGGGGTAAATTTTATAAATTTAGGTGTTTTACGCTCAGGTCCTTTGAAGATAAGTAAATGGAAATTTCCTTATAAGACTCATATAATAAGGGGCTTATAAGGAAAGAATACCTTTGATGCTGTGGATTAGAGGGGTTAATCCTAGCTTAGAAATGGGGAAATTAAATGCAGGCATAAATAAGGAGGCAATTTTCAATTTGATCGGGAATCTGGTTGATTTGGGAATTTGGCAGTACAATGTGACTAGAGATTACCTCGAGTGGGATGAGGTAATGTTTAAGATCTACGGGCTGGAGCCTGAAAATTTTGAGCATAAGTTTTCGGATTGGCGTAAAACCGTGCATCCTGAGGATGTGGAAGGGGCGGAAGCTTCCTTTAAAGAATCCGTGGCAAGTCAAGGGGAATTCGTTTATACCTTCAGAATTATTCATCCCGATGGAGCGATTCGCTTTATTAAAGCAAATGCCCAAAGTCATGGATTAAATGAAGAGGGCGATCACATTATTGTGGGGGCCAATCAAGATGTAACAGAATTCTTAAAGGTAAGTGAGGAAAATGAGGCCTTAATTGAAACCTTGAAAGATTCTCAAGAAACTGCCAGAATAGGTAGTTGGCAATATTTTCCAGATTCAAATATTTCGGTTTTAGATGAGGTGACTAAAAGTATTTATGGATTGCCTGCGGATTATAAAATTGATGCCTCAGAAGGAATAAGCTACTATAAGAAAGGTTATTCGCGGGATAAGATATTGGAGGCTTTTGGGGAATTACTCGAAAAGAAAAAGCCTTATGACCTGGAGCTGCAGTTAATTACGGCCCAGGGTAAAGAAATATGGGTTCGAACCATCGGTAAGCCTAAGCTGAATGCAGCAGGCAAGGTGATTAAGGCCAGCGGAGTTTTCCAGGACATCACCGAACAAAAGGAAAAGGAGCTGGCCTTATTAGAATCTACCCGACGTTTTGAAGGTGCCTTTCAATACTCCGCCATTGGAATGGCCTTGGTGGGTTTAGATGGTAAATGGCTCAAGGTTAATAAGCGCCTAGTCGACTATTTTGGCTACGAAGAATCGGAATTATTGAAAAAGACTTTTCAGGATTTAACTCATCCTGAAGATTTAAATACCGATCTCGAGTTTTTGAAGGACTGTATAAACGGAAAGATCGACCATTACCATATGGATAAACGCTACCGCCGGAAATCTGGCGAGTGGATGTGGGCGATGTTGAGTGTGGCTGTTGTTAGAGATTCCGAGAACAAACCCTTGTATTTTATTTCTCAGATTGAGGATATCAATGCTCGTAAAACGTATGAGGAGCAACTTTTAGAAGCCAATCAAAGCTTGATAAAATTAACCAATAAGCTAAGCCTGCAAAATCGCAGCTTGAATGATTTCGCCCATATTACCTCGCATAATTTGCGAGCACCAGTGGCTAATTTGATTCTGTTAACCGAATTGTACGGAAGTGCTGAGGATGCGGAATACAAAGATGTGATCTTTACCAAAATGGCTCAGTCTACAGCCGATCTCAATGAAACTTTGGATGAATTGGTGGAGGCCTTGATTATTAAGAACAAGGCCGGCATGGAAATGCAAGAGCTCAATTTGAGGGACTATGTAAATACCGTACTCAAGAAGCAATCGGCTCTAATTCGCCATACCGATGCTAAGATTGAAATGGGTTTGGGCTTCGAAAAGATCTTTGCACAGCCTCATTATTTGGAAAGCATTTTATTGAACTTGATCAGTAATGCGATTAAGTATAAGAACCCGGATCGCCGACCCGAAATACAAATAAAGGCCTACCAGAAGGAAGGAGTGCCTAGCATTGAAATTCGGGATAATGGAGTGGGAATCGATTTGGTGCGCCACGGTCACAAGGTTTTCGGTTTGCATAAAACCTTTCACAAAAATTCGGATGCCAGGGGGGTAGGCCTTTTTATGGTGAAAGTGCAAATGGAAGCCATGGGGGGGGAGGTTGCCATTGAAAGTGAGCCAGGGCAAGGATCCGTTTTTAAATTACAGTTTAAACCAGAGCTACAGCGTTTATGAACAAAACCAATGCGGTATTTATCATTGATGATGATCCTATTTATCAATTTTCTTTTGGAGCGATTTTAAAGTTGATTAATCCAGAAGTGCAAACCAGTGTTTTTTCCAATGGTGAAGAAGCTTTGGATCATTGTAAATCGGTTATGCAGGAAGGTAAAACTTGTCCCAAATTGATTTTTCTGGATCTGAATATGCCCGTTATGGATGGCTGGAATTTCTTGGATGAATTGATACTTTTTAATGAGGATGTACTCCATAAAACCAAGGTTTATATTGTTTCCAGCTCTGTGCATGAAGAGGATACCCAAAAGGCTAAGAACTACCCTTTGATTCAAGATTATCTGGTGAAACCGGTAAAAAGGGAGGTGCTGCAATCCATTTTAGATGAGACCTTAAGAAAGGCTTCCTAGCTAAAAGGATTTGGCTTGCTATACTTATGGTTTCATTTACCTTAAGTATATTGCTGGCTTAATCCCCATCCATGATTTTAAAAAACACCCTATTTTCTCTGGCCTGCTTATCTTCATTAGGCCTTTCTGCACAAAGCTTACAAGACGATTTTGAAGGCAATGGTAATATCAATTCCTGGTTTGGAGATGCCTGTGTTATTGATAATGCCAAGGCCAATCCTTATGCTCAAGGAGCCAATACTTCTGCAACAGTTTTAGAATATGATGATCAAGGTGGGCAGTATGCTAATGTCCGTTTCGATGCCAATCAGAATCTCAATTTAGCCCAGCATCAAGTTTTTCAAATCAAGGTATATCTCCCTTCTTCCGGGATCAGTGGCAATCAGCCCAACCAAATTTCTTGCAAGCTGCAGGATGGTACTCAGGTCAGTCCCTGGCAAACGCAAACCGAAATCATAAAGCCCTTGGTTTTGGATCAATGGCAAACCATCACCTTCGATTTCGGGAATGATCCTTATATCAATCTAGATCCTACCTCATTGCCACCCATACAGCGCACCGACTTTAATCGGGTTTTGTTTCAGCTTAATGGGGAGAATAATACTGATTTGGTATTAGCCTATTTAGATGATTTCATCTATTTGGATACCAGCTTTGTGAACCCCGCTCCGGTTTACAGTCAATTGGTTTGGTCCGATGAGTTTAATGGCAGCGGAGCGATTGATACTTCCAAATGGTTTCATCAAACCCTTTTGCCGAATGGCAGTTCCTGGTTTAATGGGGAAGTGCAACATTATACCGATCGCACGGCAAACAGCTCTCAAAGCAATGGTAGCTTAAAACTCATTGCTAAGAAGGAAAGCTTTACCGATCAAGGGGTGACCAAACAATACACCTCCGCCCGTTTGAATTCCAAATTCGCATTTACCTACGGAAGAGTAGAGGTACGGGCTAAACTTCCCACTGGTTCTGGCACCTGGCCTGCCATCTGGATGCTGGGGCAGAATATCACCGAAAATGGCGGCTATTGGCAATTGCAAGGTTATGGTACCACCGGCTGGCCCGCTTGCGGTGAGGTGGACATTATGGAGCATTGGGGTACCAATCAAAATTATGTTTCCAGTGCCATGCATACCACCTCTAGCTCTGGCGCTACTGTAAATCATGGTGGACGAATGATTCCCGGTGTTTCGAATGACTTCCATGTATATGCATTAGAATGGACGCCGGAAAAGATGATTTTTAGTGTAGATAGCCTGGTGCATTATATCTACTTCCCTTCGGTGCGAGATGCCGCTACCTGGCCTTTTGATGATCCGCAATATCTATTATTAAACTTCGCCATTGAAGGAGGAATCGATCCTTCTTTTATCGAAGACACTTTGGAGATCGATTATTTACGGGTCTATCAAGCTCCTTCTGTGGGTATGCAAGAAGCGCAAAGCAAAAGAGCAGATCTTTATCCAAATCCGGTAGCCGATCAATTGCGAATTGAGATTCCTGATGCCAATGGTTCCTGGCTCTTAGAGCTGCGTGCTCAAGATGGTAAATTGTTGGAACAATTAGAAGTGCAAGCTCAGGATGGGGTCTTTCAAGTAAATGCCCTCGATCGTTTTTCAAAGGGAATCTATCTCCTGAATTTAAAACAGGAAGAGCAGGTGTATCAATTGAAATTCTTGAAAAGCTAATTCAGAACATGGCCGCAACAAGGTCATCGATGCTAATATCTTTGAAGTAATCTTTCAAATTAAATGGCGCTAGTTTTTCTCTAATCTTAGTTTCATCATGAGGGGTATTGGCTAACGCTTGTTCAATGTCAGTTATGTCTTGGATATGGAAAAAGTCCCCTTGAATTTTTACTTCTTGGATGAGGCCTTTGGAAACATTCATATTCATCTCCAATAAACCGCCACTGGTTTTTACCCCTTGCTTAAAATCATAATTAGGGGAGTAGCCATAATTCCAATCCCAGGTTTCGTATTTCTCCTTTTTAATGGATTCAATCATTGCTAGGTCCTCTTCGCTAAACTCATAGAGCTTGCTATCCTTATAATTTTCAAGGATGTAATTCATGATGCGATCAGCGAATTGCTCCACAGTCATTTTCTCTTTTAAATGATCTTGGATATTGGTCACTCGCTTGGGGATCGACTTCACTGCTCGGTCAATGTACTTCAGCGGATTAATTTTTAAAGCTCCGCTTATATTGGGCATATTGCTGGAGAAGAGCAAGGTACCATGATGCATCACTTTGTTTTTGAAAACGTGCTCGGCATTTCCAGAAAACTTTTTACCCTCAATCATAATATCATTGCGCCCGCTAAACTCGGCATTCACGCCCATGTCTTGTAAAACGGCAATGATAGGCGCGGTATAACGCTTGAAGTCGACCAGATCGTCATCCCTTTCGCTGCTTCGGGTAAAGGTGAAATTAAGATTACCCATATCATGGTAAACAGCGCCACCTCCACTTAAGCGTCGTACCACCTTAATATCGTGCTCCTTAACATAGTCGAGGTTAATCTCCGCTAAGGTGTTTTGATGTTTTCCAACGATAATGGCATTATCATTCTGCCACAGCATGAAGCAATCCTCTTTTAGATGCTTGAAGATAAACTCGTCGGTAGCAATATTGAAGAAGGGATCGGTACTACGGTGTTTGATACAAAGCATGTGCGCGATAATTTAGAGGGTATAAAGGTAAAGGGGAAAGGCCTGCAAGCTCTTGAAAAGGAGAAAGCTTTTCCCCCGGTCTTTTTTAAAATCCTCTGCTTAAAGGGTTTCCTATGATATTTTCTTTTTGGCTCTCTGAGACATTTAATTTTTCGCTGGATAGCTAAATTGGTTCGGATAGAAATTAGTCATTATACCCGATATTGCGAGGATGGGAATGAACCTGGCCGGGCTTTTAGCTCAAAACGAATTTCTGGATTTACAGCAATTGGAAAGCTCCTTAAAAATTGATCTTAAGGAATCGCGTCGCAGCACCTGGGCGGATGCCCAAAGTGAATCCATGTATAAAAACGAGTTGATGATTCTTTCTAAAAAGGGAAGGATGCTCATTTATTATCCCTTTGATTTCTTCGAAGAGCATTTCGGATCCTTACGGCAATTAGCTTTGGAGTCTCAAGAATGCTTAATTTTTGGTTGCAGCGAAACTTCCATGACCTTCGTGTTTGACTGGTATCAATTCGGCAAACACCTGGGGGAAGATGCCTATACTTTCGAAGAGGAATTCAGGGCCCATGGCGCCAATCGTTTAGGCCTCACCGAGGAGGATGACAGCATTTTTGATGGCCTCTTTCCCTATATCGAGAAAAGCCTCCAAATTGAAGAGTCCGACATTGCTATTTTCTACAAATGGCATGCTCGCCCTAGCTGGCAAGAGCCTCAATCCTCTGTCCGCGATATTGCCAGTCTCGATCAAGAGATCAATCAACTTCTAAACAGTCGCAAGGCCGAAAATGGCTTGATGAGCCTGCAACGCCTGCGCAATCTCCTGGCTCAGAAAAAGAAAATGGGCTACCGTTTACCGGATGAAGCTAAAATCAAGCCGGGCATCAGTGACCGCGAACTCAAGGAATTGATTTATTCCGTTTCCACCGAATGGCAGGCGGGCCAGTGGCATGAACTTACTTATGTGCTGCGCAGCAATACCGCCGTGGCCTGGGCTCTGCGCGAAATGGATATCCAGGATTTACGGGATGGATCTTTTGTGTATAAGAAGTGGTGGGAAGTGTGGAAGTAGAGTTTGAGTGTAAAGTTTTTAACCGCAAAGAAGCACCTGCCTGCCGGTAGGTAGGAAGTTCCGCAGAGGGAGGGAGATGTGAGAATTGATGTTTGAGAGGTGAGAGGTTTTGGGTTTGATTGCTTCAACTCAGAAGCACGCCTGCCTGCCTGTAGGCAGGGAGGTTTAGAGGAGAGCAGGGAGGGGACTTTCGATCTTCATTGATTTATTTGCCTATTATTAGTTTTAAGATAATGGGAAAATCAAAAGTTGTAAAGGTTTCATTTTTAGGGAAGATTGCCTTTTTGGTTGGCTACGTTTTGTGTCTGGTGAATATCCCGAAGGGTATGCACTATACACCTTGTTAGCCACAGTTTTATTTTAATATTCAAATAATTGAAATTCCTCTGAATCGATAATAATGTCAATTTTATTGATTTCATTTTCATCAATTATCGAACTGTTTTCTATTATGTCTTTTATATCATTATTTAACCAATCAGAGTTCCATATTTGAACAGTAGGGTCGTTCACCTTGTCGCAAAGAGTTTCATTATATGGGATATTTCTATCCGACTTGATAGTTACTCTTTGTAGCCAAATTTTAATGTGACTCGTGTTTGGGATCTTTTCAAACTTAGTGTTTATGAGTTCTAGTAGTCTTTGGTTTTCTTCCTCAGTTGTTAAACTCAACAACTTACTGAGAATAGCGCAACACACTGGATATGTTCGTGGGTTCTTAAAGGCAATGTCCATAATTATACTAGTCAAAACATTTATGTTTTCATCTGTCTCTTCAACTATATTAAGTCGATGAAAAAACCTATCCAAAGCCTTTCGTAAGCTACCTGAATTGGAATATTTTGACGCTAAATCATGAAGTAATAATAAATGACCTTGAAGACTAGAAGTGCTCTTTTTTACAGAGTTCCAATATAATTTGTCTGGCTTTATCGAGTCAATTACGACATTATTTGAAATGAAAGTCTTTTGTGCGTTAAGACGCATGCCTAAATCGATTAAGATTTCAGTTAGATATTTAGTTATTTCTTCAGAGGTTTGAGGGTTGTTTGTGAATATTCTATAGTCATCTCGGAATCGTAATATTTTATATTCAGTAATGTCCTTTTCGGCAAGTTTTTCTGAAAGTAACAAATCAGCATAGCCAAGTACCATTTCTGCAATGAAATCCATTAATGAACTCCCTTGTGGAATGCCATTTGTCTGTCCAAATGACATATCCCTCAAAAGCTTGTCTATTTTATTTCCTACGTGCTGATAACCTCTATTTTGTTTTGCAAAAGGCTTGGTATGCGCGGCCCAAGGTATTGAGTGAGTATAAATGGAACCGTAGCAGTCAGCAATATCAGTGTGCATAACATATTCGTAGCTCAAGGATAGTTCTATTGACTTTTGCTCAATTTCATTCCACCAATTTATTATTGAAGTGGCAGTATCTGAATTCTCATCTTCTGATTGTAGTGGGATACTGTGACAAATAATATTCTCATTAGCTTGAAATTGTGTAAACCTATCCTTTATCAATTGCCAGTTGTCAGCATCTGTGATTTTATGCACTAGCGCAACATATATTGCTGGGTGTATTAGTTGATATGGTCTCCATGAGTATTTCCCATCCTTGTTATTTAGTAATACATAATTTACTTTTTCTAGTTCGGCTGGGAATGGTCTTTGGGGGTTTCCGTTGCCTGGATTTATATTTTGATAGAGTGTTTCAATTTCATTTTCTTGGATTGACGCAGAAAGGTCATTTAGTAATTGTTCGAAAGTGAAATATGAAGGTAAGTCGAAATTAAAATAACTTTCTTCTTTCAGAAAAAACGCTCTAGCTTCTGTGTTATTTAATTCTAATATGTTCATCTATCGGTTAATTTTGGCCAACGGTAAATTGTATGAGTAGTGGTAGATTGCGTGGCACTTTCCTGTCAAACCGCTATGAAGTTTGAGCGGGCAATAAACCTTGATATTTACCACATTGCCTGCCATTACTTATACAAAGTGTTAGCGGTAGTATTTTATTTATTTATCATATTATCTAGCTCTTGTTTGCTAAAGCCAACGAGTTTGGTTCGATATCTTTCATAGTATTCTTTAACTTGGCTATTTGAGATGTCTCTATTTAAGACAGCTCTCTCTACGGAAATTAAATATTTTGAAAATTCTAAATGTTTAATAAAAATCTCAACATTATCTAAAATTGAAGAATTATTCTTTATTTCACTTATTTTTATTGTCTCATGAATTGTCTTTAATCCTTCCATACAAAATGAATAATTTTGAAGTCCTTCCGGTGTAAAATGTCTTAAAATTAAATCATTCTCAATGAAAGAACTAAAGAGACTTGGCATTCTGATTGGATTGTGTTTTACATGTTCAACGGCGCTATAAGTTGAATCAGCAAATATTTTTCCAATATTTAAAGTGGCAATAGTCTTATTTAGTGAGTTGTCTATATCAATTGAAGCAGCATCAAGTATTTTAATTACATTCTTTTTGTCTTTTTGAAGTTCAGAATTATTTGTAAACGTGATTGCTAAAAATACACCAATAAACGTAGCAGCAATAGTTATAATTAATCCTAAAAAATCTGCATTGTCTTTTCTGAACTCTGAGAATTTTGTACTTAATGTTATTATTATCAATATTGCGATAATAATAAATGAGAATAATATATACATTTCAATTGGTCCTTTCTGTTTTCAAAATTCTATGCATCTTCTGATGTGGTAGTGACTTAATATTACCTCTTACTTGATTTAATCCCCAACAATCCTACAGATAACCAACAGCATCTAAGGAATTAACCCAGAAATGGGTGATAAGGCACCAACAAGATAGAAAAGCTTATTGAGATGTAAGAGGTAGTAGCCTAAGAAGCAGGTATATCTCGGGTTCAAATAGCCAGAAAAAGAAGCCTGATATTAAGACCTGTATTAGTACTGTAAAGAGAAATATAGATGCTTTATGTAGGGTTGGGCTTGATTGCTTCAACACAAAGGCACGGAGAGGAATAGAGCATAGAGGAGGCTTTCGATCTTCATTGATTTATTGGCCAATTATTAGTTTTAAGATAAATAGGGAAAATCAAAAGTTGTGAAGGTTTCATTTTTTAGTTTGTGTACAGCGGTCAGGCTATGCGCAGTATCCCGAAGGGCATTGCGTTTAGGTTTTGTTAGCCATCGTTTTCCTTTAAAAACGCTTTGAAAACTTGACTGATTTCTTTAGCCTCATCAATGTTTCAATTAACCACGAGCTCTCGAAAACCACCGAATGCCTATTTGCTATATACCGAGTTAGGCACTTTTTTCATTTTTTAAAACTAAAAAGTGGTTTGTCTCCAGAATATGTTAAACCTGAATCAGAATCTTTTGATAACAGGACAGACATGCTTGGAGCAAAAGTCAAACCGTTTTCAGTCATAATAACGGCTTTTCCTTTGCTATGCCAACGCCCTTTCATACTGACTTCTCCTTGTCCAATAACTTCTAATTCTAATAGAACAAGTTAATTTAAGCACAGGTTGAACTTAGGGGAGGTTACATGATGCTTTGCATTTTCATGGTACTAAATTTTCTTATGTTCGAATTGTGTCACCTTTTCTTTAGCCACCAATCCAATCTTGTTTCCGATTTGTAATTTTTATTTGTTGGTTTGGTTTCTGCGCGTTCAATACTCAATTCGTTCAAGTTTGCGACTACTGACCATATGGTACCGAATTTTTCTTTTTTTAAATTCAAACACACACATTTATTCGAAAGAATTTCTTTAGCTTTTTCCAAATCCATTTCTTCAACAGTGGCAAGAATTTCTTTTAATCCGTTATATCTTTCCTTGCTTTTACTCCATTCCACTCCGCCACGGTCGAAAGGTTGCATTTCCTTTGTCTTAAATTGATTTGTTATGTAGATATATGGTTCGTTTTTTTCAGGTCGTCTAACAATGCATTTTTGTGGTGCAGACTCTACTACTGCTATTTCTCCATTTTTGTCTGCAATCAAGAAATTGTTTGCCGTAGATACTTTGGCTTTTTGGATTAGCTCAACAGCCTGGTGTGTATTTTCACAATCTTCTAAAACCTTTCTTACGATAAAATGAAAACTAATGCCCGTTTGGATTTCCGTGCCGTTAACGAACGACATAGCAATTGAAAGCCCTTTTTCATTAATTCCATCTGAACGACCAATAAAAACATCCGATTGACTAATGTAGGAATATTTATCTTTTGGGGCTATAAGACTACTTTCGGTGAATTTTTTAAAATCGAATAGCATATCATAATTCCGGCCTATTATAGTTGAGTTGTCATTTTTAAAAGCAAAAACACTACACTGTCCCGTTGGATTGAAAACACCAATGCTCAACAAAAACGCACCTAGCTTTTCAGATTCGTCTTTGATTCCTACAGCAAAGCCTCTAATTTCTTCAATAACTTCAGGGTAAAATAATTTCAGCTCTTCATAAGATTCAAGTCCGAAATCCATTTTCTGTGTACTTATATTTGGAATAATGAAGTTTGCCTTATCATAAAGTAGTTTACCATACTTCAAGCCCATTTCATAAAATTCTCCATATAATCTTGGGTGGTACATTTTTATTTTTACTAATTATATTTTATAGAAAATCCTTGTGTAAGAAGCCATATAGCTAAAGTTAACTCAAACAAAGCTGTGGGGAAGGCTAGTGAAACATAAGTAGGGGTAATGATGTCAATAATACCAAACATAAGTAGTAAACTAGCTACAATGCCACTTAGTATAGTAGCAACAAGCCCCCAAACAGATAGCCACCTAGGAATCAGTTTTGATTGATACAAAATAGTATAGAACATTAGGTTACCCACACTCAGAATTAAAGGCATTGCAACGTGGTTTACCAAATCTCTACCCGAGCGTAATAAATTATCCAATGTTTGAAAATGCAATAATGCAGGGCTTCCTGTTTTTACAAATTCTTGACTTAATGCCAATAACAGCAGTATGCTCAACCAACCTATGAAAATAAATGCTACCGCAATACTTCTGAAAACAAGAAAACTAATCGTTAAATCTGCGTTGATTTTTTCCAATAGGGAATATAGTATAATAGGAATGCTTGCATAAATAAGTGCCAAAACAAACTGCAAAAAAGCTCTATATAATATTGCGTTTGAATGGATAGAAACACTTTCAAGATTGCCCATTTCATCAATTACTGGGTCTATGCTCAAAACACCTACTGTTATGCTAAGAATTAATAGTATTCCAACTGTAACTGATTTCTTTCTGATTTTATCCATTATATTTTCACTATTTAAAATTTTCGCAAAAATATCATGGGGTTATTTTGAGCTCATTGACTTAAGTTAAGAAATCAATTTATTTGTTTATTATTCTCTTCCTGATTCGGCTTAACGATTCTGGTGTAATTCCTAAGTAGCTAGCTATTTGATATTGAGAGACTCTTTGAAGTAAACCGGGTTTTGTTTTAAGTAAATTTAAATAGCGTTCTTCTGGGGTGGATGTTTTAAATTCAGTAAAAGATTCTTGTTGCTTTGTTAAAATTACTTCAGCTATTACTCTTGATAAGGATTCTAATTGTGGGTACTTTTGATACATTTCTTTTTCTATGGTTGGATTTCCCACATTCACAACTGTATCTTCAATACATTCTAAGTAATACTGAGAGGGTGTTAATTTTCCATAATTGGCGGGTGTGACAACATCCTCTTCTATAAAAAAATCTATGGTTTTTTCTTCACCATCTTTCAAAAAATAGCTCCTAATACACCCGTCTAATATGAAATAACATTCACTCGAAAAATTGCCTTCTTTGAGTAAGATAGTTCCTTTTTTATAGGTTTTGAAAAAAGCACTTTCGTTTACTGCATTCTCTAACTCTCTTGTAATTGAAGTGTGCTTTGAGAGATATTTTAATATCTTATTTTCCAAAATCTGATTCTATTTTATTCAATTCATTCATGGCAAGTGGTTTCTCAAATATGTGGTAACGGTTTGGCTATGCTCAGTGTCCCGAAGGGCATTGCGTATAGGTGTTGTTGTGGTGTCGTTTTTTATTTATTTCTTTTCTCAAATTCTTCTCTAATCAGTTTTTCCAAGTCGTCATTTTTTATTTTCAACGAGTTTGAAATTATAGATAATGGTGAGCCGTACATTTTATTATTTGCTTTCATTGCTCTTTTCGAAATTCCATTTTTTGCTTTGTCAATGTATTTGTCAGGCTTATCAGTCTGAAGCATTAAAATTTTTGTTGAGGCCACCTGAACGATTCCAATATCAGTTATATCATCCCATTCTATAAGCCCAACACTTGTTGCATTAGAATTGTCTGTTATTCCGTTTTGGTCAATAGTTAGTCCAACTTTTTTGTCAAATAGCTTTCTTGCGATAAACACAAGACAAAGTCCAAAAAACGCAATTGCTGCGATTCCTGCAATTCTAATTGTCTCGGCATTTCGGAATAACAGACTTTTAAATTGTTCTGGATTCATTATGAAAAGCACTCCAAGAACGACAAAAACGGACGCACCGATAAGAAGTAGAAGAATTTTAGTCTTACTTAACTGGATTTCAATTCTATCCGTCATTTGTCTGTTTTAAATGCACCACAACGGTTTGTGTATGGAGCGTATCCCGCAGAGTATGCACTATACACTTTGTTGGCGGTTCGTTGTTTTATTTCAATTATTTAAAGTTTTAACCATAAAGCAGGTCTAAGTCCACCTCCGTCTTTTGGTCTTCCATATACTCCATTACCTCTGACATATATGTTCCCATTTGAACTAATACTCGCTGAAGTCCGCCCGTAATATCCAGGTGAGCGGAGTCGCCACCAATGAAAATCATCCATGAATTGGGACTGTCTCATGCTATTATTTTCGTCATCAATAGCCCATTTATGTTTCCCTTTATTCTTCAAATTTTCTGAGCTATTACCAAAGTACTTACTCACTTCTTCAAGGCTTAGGAGAAATATTTTGTCCGTAGTATCAAGTCCTCCTTTTGTTTTGAACCAAGGGTTATCAGGGTTTTTGTTTAAAGTTGGAATAATTCTAGCTTTTTCATCTTCACTAAAAGACTGATAGAACGCTACATTCAGATATCTTCTTATCTTACTATCTGCCCAAGTAATTTCAACAAACTCGTTGTGATACCATCGTAATTCTAATATGTCTTTGGTGATTATCAGTTTTTTATCGGTTTTAATGTCTAACACTTGCCATTTCAAATTGCCAAAGTTTATTATGTCACCTTCATTCATTTATCGTATTCTATTTTCAATGACCGCCAACGGCTCGGCTAAAGCTAGTGCGGGTTTGGAACCTGAATTAAAGTCGACCGAGACGGATTTTAGTTAGAATTTGTAATTTACTGTTTACCCGTCAACCGCATTAGCTTTAGCCTTTGTTGGGCAACGTTTTTATTTCTTTTTCATATTCATATTTCAAGTCTACAATCAATTCACCTTGGTCGTTGTAGATTTTTCCATAATCGATAAGTCCATTGTCCAAATAGTGGTATCTAATTCTATGAGTTCCTTTGAATACGATACCACATGGATAGTATAAGTCGGTTAAGGTCTGTTCGATAACTTGACCTATTTCGTTTCGAATGGTTGGATAGTTTTTCAGGTCAACTTCTTTTTCCTTGTCTAAGGTGTCTTCCTTAATCACCATTCCATTTTTGTAAGATCGATAGATCACATATTTAAGGTTATCATTGAACCCATACTCATAATGTGTCGAGGAAAAAATCGTGTCTGAATCACAACAGTGATTCTTGCTGTATTTAGCTTTTATTCTACCGTCTGGGTAATATTCCCATGTCGAATAGGGATTGATGATTGCCGGAGCAAGTTTAGTAATAAGTCCTAGAGAATTAAATTCGTAATTGACTTCCATGCAACTACTCCCAATACAATTCTTTACAGTCAAGGATTTTATGTTGTTCCGAGAAAGTGTACTGTCTTCATTTACCAGATGATATCCAAAATGTAGTTCTTGTCCAAAACCAGGTTCACCAGTCAGGAAAAAGGATAATGTCAGTATGATGGAGATGTATTTCATTCAAATGTTGCCCAACTTGTTTTTATCCTCAACAAACCTGCAGATATACAACAACATCTAAGGTATAAACTCAAAAAGGAGTGATGATAAATAGCAAATCTTAAGGTACCAACAAGATAGAAAAGCTTATTGAGATACAAGTGAGACTAGCCTAAGAAGCAGGTATGCCCAGGTTCAAATAGCCAGAAAAAGAAGCGGGTTATTAAGACCAGTATTAGAGCAGTAAAGCGAAATATAGATGCTTTGTGTATGGTTGGGTTTTAATTGCTTCAACACAGAGGCGCGGAGAGGAGGAGTGCACGGAGGGACTTTTCGATCTTCATTGATTTATTTGCCTATTATTAGCTTTAAGCTAATGGGAAAATCAAAAGTTGTTAAGGCTTTATTATTACGGAAGTTTGCCTTTTTGTTTGGCTACAACGGTTAGTATATGAAAAGTAGGCGATTACGAAACGCTGAACTTTCGGTTAAGCACAAAGTTTGATACGAGCATAAACCCTTGAATTCACTACTGTTTCGCCTATTTTTTATATACATTGTTGGCAACTGGCTTTCTGCGTTCTGCTTCACTAATTTTTAATTATTAAACTCCAAATTGCCTCAAATGGTGGTCGTAATGTTTATAAGCAAAAATTCCTATTTGCTCTTCAGTCATTTTACCAAAAAAACCATGAATAAAATCTGGGTTGTTATAGTGTTCATAATGCTCAGTTAATTTAATTAGGGTCTTTTTTTCCTTTTCAAAATCGCCATTTTCTTCTTTGATTGTAAAATTTGAACCTGCAGGTGCACCCTTACCCATAGGTTTGTCGTTTTTTGTATTGCTCTTTAGAACCATTTTGCCAATAAGTTTGCCAAGTAAATCCTGTTTATAGGGTATATTGTTATCAATACCTAAAACCCATTGATTCCAAATATTTAAATGCTTGGTCATTTGGTAAACATTCATTTTTCCCCAAATTGCTTTGTTGCCCTCGCTGAGGGCATTAACCCGACTAATCAATTCGTCTCTCATTGACTTTTCAAATATTGTTTTCATCATCGAAATTGGTTAGGGGTTGTAATGAAAAATAGTTTCCTGAATCGTCTTTGAACAATGCCTCTGTTCCATAAAATTCTTTGGTTGGAGCTTTTATAAATTCCACTCCCTTGTTTTTTAATTCTTCATAGGTTGCGAAAATGTCTTTGCAAGTAAAAACTCCACAGCCAAATACACCTTTTTTTATTAATTCTATTAAATTTTCTGCTACTTCTTTTGGAAACATCTTGCTCACGGTAACGGGAAATAATACTATTTGTAAATCGGGTTGTTCGGGTGGCGAAACTGTTAACCATCTTGTGCCTGGACCCATTTCAATGTCATCCACGAGTTTAAAGCCTAATTTGTTCACGTAGAAATCATAAGCACTTTCTTGGTTGATAACATTAACATTGGTAATAGTCATTTTTGTAATCATTGCCTATTTTTTTAGTGTTAATACGTTCGCAATATCGGCATTGAATTATTTGCTGGCTTCTTCAAAATTGCTATTTTCTAACCATCCGTGTTGGTAGGCATAGCAACTCGGTACAAATGCTAAAGGTTTTTTGTGAATTTTCATTTTGGTTTCCCGATGGCGTTTTGAATATGCGGAAGGTGACTCACCTGTTGTACTTTTGAAAAGACCACTAAAAGAGGAAAGACTATCAAAACCTACTGAAAAACAGATTGTGGTTACTGAATTTTCCGTTTTCAAAAGTTGCTTGGCTTTTTCAATTCTGACGAACTTCAAATATTGGTGGGGTGTTTTTCCATAAATTGATTTGAAAAGTCTTATAAAATGGAATTTTGAAAAAAAGGCTTCATCAGAAATATTGTCAACGTCTATTTTATTTGCATAGTTAGAGTCAATAAATAATTTCGCTTGAACTATTCTTCTATATATATAAACTTTTGGATATTCCTCTGTTTCCATTTCTTTTTACCTATTGTTTGATGTTAGTAGGGAGTTTCTTAAGCTTGTTGGCGTCTGTTTTCATTCAATCCCAATTACATATGAGGTCATCGACTTAATTTTAGTTCCTTTTGCTCCTTGGAAAACATATAAGTCCGAAAACGCATATTTTTTTCCATCTTGCATTTTCAGAATTCCGTTTGCAGCTCCTTCTTTTCCGTGAGACAATATTTGCTCAAGAACTAATTCTCTTACTTTTTAGGATTTCATTTTTTTCAATTCCACTATAAATTTTTCTTTCCCTTCGATTTTTTTGTTGCCAATTTTATTCCACACAATGTCATCTGTTACACACTCGGAAATAGATTCAATGTCTCCTTTTGCAAATGCAATATTGAATTCCTTTAAAAACTCCATTTTCGGTGAATTTCCACAATTAGGACTTGAAATAATTTTTGTCATTCGATAACTGTTTGATTTCAGTTCGGTTTTTCAGCTTGTTGCCAACGGTTTAGCTAAACTGCGTTTTAATGCAGTTTAGGTTTTGTTAGGTGCTTTTCTCTTCTAAAATAGTCCTTAGCTCAGAACAATGATGTTCGTCATCATCATAAAAGCCACCTGTATATAGAACTAACTTTTTTTCATCTGGGAAATGCCAAATAACAAATCCAGTTTCGTCATGTTGCAATTCTACTTCTATTTTCTCTTTGTGAGATTTTGCAAGGTTAAGAAACTGCGATTGGAGCTTTTCAAACCTCTCGCGTCCATAAGTAGGATACGAAGGAAGGCAGTCATGAAAATTGTTTTCATAGCATTCGAGAAGGGAAAAGTCTCTGTATGTTTTTTGCCAGTTTATTAATTCTGTTAATTCGAAATGATGTGAACTATAAGACGTTAGTTCTACCGAGTGTATTTCTGGATATTTAATTTTCTGTTCCTTGTGTAAGCTTCCCTTAAAACCGAACTGTTTAAAAGTAGAGGAATAGGATTAATTTTAAACAGTCGATTATGAGAAAGAGTAAGTTTTCGCCAGAGAAGATTGCCAGGGTCTTGAAAGAGTTTGATCAAGGTAGAAGTGCACAGGAATTGAGCCGAGAGTACGGGGTTAGTACCGCAACGTTTTACAAATGGCGAGAGCGTTATGCTGGCATGAGTGGAAAGGAGTTAAAGCGTATAAAGGATCTTGAAGAGGAAAACAGGAAGCTTAAGCAGATGTACGCGAACCTGGCCCTAGATCATCAACTAGCTAAAGAGATTATTGAAAAAAAGCTTTAAAGCCCTGCCGTAAGAGAGAGATTGGTCAGGAAATATCTAGACGCTACGGTATTAGCAGGGCATGCCGTGTATTAAACCTCAGTAAAAGCGTGTATTACTATCAAGCCCAAGCAAAGGATGATCGTGAGCTGGAAGAAGCATTACTGACGAAAGCAAAAGAACATTCTGAGGAAGGCTTTTGGAACGCCTATCACCGCTTACGTAATGAAGGCAAGACTTGGAACCACAAACGACTACATCGTGTTTATGTGGCTTTAAAACTACCTTTAAGACGAAAGGTTAAGAAGCGATTACCCGCTCGGGTAAAAGAACCGTTAGTGGTGCCTGATAGGCCGAATCAGACCTGGAGTATGGACTTTGTACATGATGTACTAGAAAACAAGCGCAAGTTTCGTGCATTCACGGTAATTGATGACTACAATCGAGAAGCACTACATATCGAAGTAGATTTCTCACTTCCATCAAACAGAGTAGTATATGTGCTTAATCATTTAATCAATCGCAGGGGTAAACCCGATGTGATCCGAATGGACAATGGGCCCGAGTTCATTGCTGAGCTCACTAAATCATGGAGCGTCATTCATGAAATAGAATTTAGATATATCCAACCCGGCAAACCCACACAGAACGCTTTTATAGAGCGATTTAATGGAAGCTACCGCCGAGGAGTGCTGGACAAATATATTTTTGAAGATATCCATCAGGTAAGGGAGCAAACAGAAAAGTGGATGCATGACTATAACAACTTTAAACCTCATGATTCATTAGGAAATATACCGCCTAGGGTATACGCCAAACGCAACCACCCCGAGGGTACCCTCGGGGTGGTTGAAAACAATACTATCTTTGGAAAAGTCAATTAACTAATGGTTCGGATCAGGGGAAGCTTACACTTGTAGAATTCTTTGACCACTTGATATTTCCTTCCAGTTTCTAAAGGGTCAGGATTTACCGGTCGAATGAATTTAAAACTTTCATCATCTATCATCAGGTACAATGCTATATTATGCACTTCATTAAATATATCTTCATATTGTAGTTTGAGAACTAGATTATACTCTTTGCCTTTTAAGTTGCTCGAAGCATATGTATGAAATTTAAAATCAATTTTTTCCAAGAACTGAAGGTGGTCTTTTTTGAATTCATCTAAAGACATCCATTCTATTGCATCACAATCTAGAATGTATGCCTTTATATTGAGGTTAAAGGCGTGACCTTTGCCATAATTTCCTAATGTGACTAACACATGTGACCTAGCTGTAATGCCCGCACCATCATAAACTTTTTCAGGTGAGAAATGATGTTTAGCTTCCGAGATAACAATTTTTGGTGATTCAATTGTCTTTCTAGCTCTAGTTGTTTCACGAAATCTCTCAATTGCCACACCCGCTGAAATTAATCCCCCAGCTATTGCTATCCATTTGAGAGCTAAGTCACCATCGTAAGAAACATTTGGGTAAATCAAATATGGAATTAATGTAATAGCTATGAATGATGCAACAATAACAATACTAATAGTAACCCAAAGTAGGAGACTATAACTAGGTCTTAATTTGTTATAAGGTTCTTTCATTTAAATTGCACCTAACGGCTATTATATGAAAAGTAGGCGATTTCGAAGCACGAAACTTTCGGCTAAGTGCAAACTTTTATATGAGACAAAAGCCTTAATTTTACTACTATTTCGCCTATTTTTAATATACATTGTTAGCGGTAGTTTTCTAATTTTTCAATCGTGCTTTTGATTTTTTCACCAAACTTTTTTATTTCTCCTGTCGTTCCATTAAGTCCATATTCCATTTCATAAATTATTGGTTTCGAATCAGGTTCGTCAAGTTGGAATTCAAAGTGCAAACCACATCCATCATCACAGTCTGGACATCCAAATATATTTCTTGTATTAGCTGTTTTTAGAATTGATTCCGGAATGCTATTTATCAATTCAAATCCAATTTTTTGAGATTCTCTTGACATTTCAGTTTCGAACTTTAATCCGCCATCTTTGAAATATGAATCGGTTTTATCAGTCCAAAATGTTGTGGCATTTCCAATGAGATAATGTTTGTACATTTTAGTGCATTCATTGGCACATTCTCCACAATAATATCCATAGGCTACATAAATTATTCTTGGTTCAATTTCTATCGGATTAGAAATAGTGTCAATTTTTGAATTTTTGGTTATTTCAACTTTTTCAGCCTCTTTCTTTTTTGTAACAGAATTGCAGCCTGACAAAATTATCAGTAAAGAGAGAGTCAATATTTGAATTATCATTTTCATCTTAATTACCGCTAACTTGTTTTTATCCCCAACAAACCTGCAGATATACAACAACATCTAAGGTATAAACCCAAAAACGGGTGTTGATAAAAAGCAGATGTTAAGGCAGCAACAAGATAGATAAGCTTATTGAGATTCAAGTGAGATTAGCCTAAGAAGCAGGTATGTCTCAGGTTCAAATAGCCAGAAAAAGAAGGCTGTTGCAATCCCTTCAAACCCTCTGTGCTCCTCTCTGCCTGCCGCTAGGCAGGTATTCCTCTGCGTCTTGAACTCGGCACGAGCGGGTGTTGAAGTAACCCACAAAACCCTTTGCGTACCTCCGCTTCTTTGCCTCTTTAGCTCGTTACGAGCGAGCGGTTAAAAACCCAATCCACCCAGCCAGTCCTCAAGCGAGCTTGGTTCAGGCTAAAAAGAAAGCCCGGCCTGCTGCGCAAACGGGGCTTAAAATACATTGTGGAGCTGCGGGGAGTAGCTATGCTGCACCCTAAAAGTGCTCCTTTTACCCAAGCATTTAAGCCCCTCGGACTTCGTCCAGCGTGCCCTTTCTTTCCAGCCTGTCCTCAAGCGAGCTTGGTTCAGGCTAAAAAGAAAGCCCCGCCTGCTACGCAAACGGGGCTTAAAAATACATTGTGGAGCTGCGGGGAGTAGCTATGCTGCACCCTAAAAGTGCTCCTTTTACCCAAGCATTTAAGCCCCTCGGACTTCGTCCAGCGTGCCCATTCTTTCCAGCCTGTCCTCAAGCGAGCTTGGTTCAGGCTAAAAAGAAAGCCCCGCCTGCTACGCAAACGGGGCTTAAAAATACATTGTGGAGCTGCGGGGAGTCGAACCCCGGTGCAAACAAGGAAGTAAAAGGCTTTCTACATGCTTATTTTGTTATTCAGTTGTCGACCAGGACCTGGGAACAAACACCCGAGTACTGGCTTATTTGCGGATTACAATGTCGCGGGCACTACGCAAAGCTTTACCCGTTAGTCCAGATTTAATGACACCCCTGATTCTGCGCTCTCCGGGCTTAAGCGCCGAGGGATGACTTGCTCCCGCGTCTTACGCGTGGATTAGCTAAAGCTACATTCCGTAGGCTTAAGCGGCAAGTGCGAAGTTATTTTCGCCAATTATAGTTTGAAGCATCTATTTGCGGGAGAACATCTCCATATCCCGACATGCTTACATTCCACTTCATCTTGCTGTCGAAACCGATCAGCCCCAATATGTAAAAGAACGCCCAAAAGGGCCCGCAATTTAGGTATCTTTACCGGAAATTCATGTGTCTATGAAGTTCGGAATTATCCGTGAAGGAAAGAATCCTCCCGATAAACGCGTTCCCCTAAGTCCACAACAATGTCTGCAATTATTGAACCAATATCCTAATTTGGAAATTGCCGTTCAACCCAGCCCTATTCGCTGTTTCCCGGATGCCGAATATGCAGAGGCAGGCCTTAATCTTCAGGAAGATTTGTCAGATTGTGACGTTTTGCTGGGCGTTAAGGAAGTACCAGTAGCCATGTTGATCCCCAATAAAAGCTACCTCTTCTTTTCGCATACCTATAAAAAACAGGCTTATAATCGCGATTTACTGCGAGCCATCCTCGATAAGAAAATCCGCCTCATCGATTATGAAATGCTCAAAGATCCCGGTGGTAAACGCCTCCTGGGCTTTGGGCGCTATGCCGGAATTGTAGGCGCTTACAATGGCTTTAGGGCCTTTGGCAAGCTAAGTGGTGAATTTGAATTGAAGGCGGCACATGAGTGCAAAGATCGTCGCGAATTAGAGCAGGAATTGGTAAAAGTTCACCTGCCTCAGAATTTCAGAATTGCCCTTACCGGAGCCGGAAAAGTTGCAGGAGGAGCGATGGAAATTCTCTCTGCCCTTAAAATTACCCAGGTGTACCCGGATGAGTTTATCCGCGAAGACTTCAATAAAGAAGCGGTGTTCACCCAATTAAATGTGCAGGATTATTTTAAACGAGAGGACGGAAAAGCATTTACGAGAAAGGATTTCTATCAAGACAGTAAAGGCTATGAGTCGAACTTCCTGCCTTTTGCTGAGCATGCTGATATGTATATCGCTTGCCATTACTGGTCAGAAGGTTCACCCTTGATCTTTAGTCGAGCTGATGCGCGCGACCCGCGTTTCAAGATCAATTTAGTAGCGGATATATCCTGCGATATTGATGGTCCGGTAGCCAGTACTATTCGTCCTTCGACTATTGCTGATCCCTTTTATGCCTATGATCCGCAATCGGAAAAAGAGGTTGCCTTTGGAACATCAGGGAGCATTGCGGTAAGTGCCGTAGATAATCTTCCGGGTGAATTGCCTCGGGATGCTTCGGAAGACTTTGGAAATGAGCTGATCAAAAATATTATTCCCAATTTCTTTAATGGCGATCCGCAAGGAATTTTGGCGAAGGCCAGTGAAACGGAGCTCAATGGAAAACTTAGTTCATACTTTGCTTATTTGAAGGACTATGTTGCTTAGCCAATTGCGCCTATTCCCCTAAATTTGCGGTCAATTTAATTGCATGAGCCAGTCAGAGCTACAATCCGCCCCGGAAAAGTACATTGAGATTGAGAAGGTGGTGGCCGAAAAAAATCCGGCCCTGGCCAAGTGGTTGCCGGGTTTTGTAATGCGCTACATAAAACGCATTATACATCAAGACGAAATTAACGAAGCGATGCGCTTGCATGGCGATAAGGAAGGTTTGCCTTTTGTGCGGGCCGGACTCGACTTTTTAAATACTACCGTAAAAACGGTAGGCCTCGAAAACATCCCTAAGGAAGGTGGGGTAATCTTAGCATCGAATCATCCCCTGGGTGGTTTAGATGGCATTGCCTTTATGAAGGCCGTTGGAGAAGTTAGGGAAGATCAACAGTTTTTGGTGAATGATATTCTCTTGAATATTAAGAACCTCGAGCCGCTCTTTATTCCGGTGAATAAAGTGGGGGCCAATCCTCGCAAGGCCCTGCAGGTGATTGAAGAAACCTACGCTCGGGATATAGCCATTTTGGTATTCCCATCGGGGATGGTAAGTCGTCGTTTGCCGGATGGTATTGGTGACCTAACCTGGCAAAAGAGCTTTATCGCGAAAGCGAAGAAATACAAGAAGGATATTATTCCTGTGCATATTGATGGGAAAAACTCATCCTGGTTTTACAATCTTTCCTACTGGCGTAGTAAATTAGGCATCAAAGCCAATTTGGAAATGTTCTATCTCGCAGATGAGATGTTCAAGCAGAGAGGCAAGACTATAACCATTACTTTTGGAGAACCTGTTTCCTGGCAAAGTTTCGATAATTCGAAAAGCTTGGTAGAGTGGGCTGAGTACATGCGCAGCCTTACTTATGCTTTACCTAAAAAGAAATGAATTGATGAAGGAAATAATCAGTCCGGTTAGCCGGGATGCCATTATAAGTGAACTCAAGGCCGAGGCCTTTTTAAATCATACCTCCAAAGGAAGTAATCACTTGTATTTGGTAGATCACCGCAATGCTCCGAATATTGTTCGGGAGATTGGTCGTTTACGTGAAGAAGCTTTTCGCACGGCAGGCGGGGGTACGGGTAAGGAATTAGACCTAGATCAATACGATCTGAGCGAAAACCATCCTTATCAGCAATTGGTGGTTTGGGATCCCGAAGATCAGGAGATTTTAGCCGGCTATCGCTTGCAACGTTGCATTGATGGCGAGCGCGATGAAGATGGTCGCTTAAAATCGCCTACCAGCAAATTATTCGAATTGTCGGATAAAATGGTGGAGGAGTTCTTGCCCGTTACCATCGAATTAGGACGTTCCTTCGTTCAACCTAAATATCAGCGGACTGCCGCTCGTAAAGGCTTATTTGCCCTCGATAATTTATGGGAAGGTTTAGCTTCGGTGATGATTCAAAGTCCGGAGCTGGAATACATGTTCGGTAAAGTAACCATGTATCCGCATTATGAGCGCGAAGCCCGCAATATCATTTTGGCCTTTATGCGCTACTTCTTCCCCGATCCCGATCAATTGGTACGTCCACGTACTCCCTTGGTAACGGAAGAAGAGTTAAGTCCTTATTTCAATTTGTTTAAAGGCCTGGCCTATAAGCAGGCGCATAAGGTATTATCGCAGGAAGTGAAGAAGCGTGGTGAGACTATTCCACCGCTCATCAATAGCTATATGTCTTTGAGCACTACCATGCGTTCCTTTGGCACTACCGAGAATCCATTCTTTGGTTCGGTGGAAGAAACGGGTATCTTAATCCGTTTTGAGGATATTGATCCGGCGCGCAAAGAACGCTACGTCAAGAATTATCAGGAGCACAGCTCAGAGTATGAAGGCCCCCTGTACATTCCCAGCACAGGGAGCAATGCAGAAAAGGCTTAAATCGCTTTTAAAGCGGCGATAGTTCCTATTTGATCTTTGGCACGGAAAACAAAGCTTCCAGCTACTAATACATCGGCACCAGCCGCAATAAGATTGGGTGCATTATCGGTATTTACCCCACCATCAATTTCGATGAGGGTATTGGAACCCGCTTCATTGATCATGCCTTTCAATTCACGTACTTTATCATAGGTACGCTCAATAAATTTCTGACCACCAAAGCCAGGGTTTACGCTCATCAGGCAAACCAGATCAATATCTTGGATCACATCTTTTAATAAGCTTACGGGAGTATGCGGATTTAAGGCTACACCAGCTTGCATGCCTTCGGCTTTAATAGCCTGTAAGCTGCGGTGTAAGTGAGTAGAGGCTTCGTAATGCACGGTAAGCACATCGGCGCCAGCAGCTTTGAAATCCTGGATATAGCGCTCAGGCTTTTCGATCATTAAATGAACATCCAGAGTTTTAGTGGCTACACGGTTGATGGCCTCAATTACGGGTAAACCGAAAGAGATGTTAGGAACAAAAAGTCCATCCATCACGTCCAGGTGAAACCAGTCGGCGGCACTTTCGTTCACCATTTTACAATCGCGTTCAAGATTCAGGAAGTCGGCAGCCAAAAGGCTAGGTGCAATAAGTGCCATAAGTTTAATTTTCGGCAAAAATAAAAAACCCCGACGCAATGGCCGGGGTTTGAAATTAACCTAAATAGGTTTTAAGAATTTTACTTCTTGATGTGTGTTTTAATCTGCGGATCGCTTTTTCTTTGATCTGACGCACCCGTTCGCGAGTAAGGTCGAATTTCTCTCCGATCTCTTCTAGGGTCATGGGGTGTTGGCCGCCAAGGCCAAAGTAAAGGCGTACCACATCTCCTTCACGTGGGGTCAATGTGGCTAAAGAGCGTTCGATCTCAGTACGCAAAGAATCTTGCATCAGGGTGTCATCAGGATTAGGACTTTCACCGGTATTCAATACATCATACAGGTTGCTGTCTTCGCCTTCCACTAAGGGAGCGTCCATGGAAATATGACGACCACTGTTACGCATGCTCTCCTTAACGTCATTCTCACCCATCTCTAAGTTATCGGCGATTTCTTCAGGGGAGGGAGCACGCTCATGCTCTTGTTCCAATTGCGCATAAGATTTGTTGATCTTATTGATCGAACCGATCTTATTCAATGGCAAACGCACAATACGCGATTGCTCTGCCAGGGCTTGCAGGATACTTTGGCGAATCCACCAAACGGCGTAGGAAATAAATTTAAATCCGCGAGTTTCGTCGAAACGTTGTGCGGCCTTGATTAATCCGAGGTTTCCTTCGTTGATAAGATCCGGCAGGGTTAATCCCTGGTTTTGGTATTGCTTAGCCACAGAAACCACAAATCGAAGGTTGGCTTTGGTTAATTTTTCCAAAGCTACCTGATCACCAGCCTTGATTCGCTGCGCTAACTCTACTTCTTCCTCGGCAGTAATCAGGTCTACTTTCCCAATTTCCTGAAGGTATTTGTCGAGTGAGGCGGTTTCCCGGTTGGTAACCTGTTTTGTGATCTTTAACTGTCTCATTGGCTACAATAAAAATGGATACGTAATTAACTAACTAAAAAAGGGTCGATTTAGTTTTCTTCTTTTTTAGCTTCTTGCGCTGCGGGTTTCTCTAAAAGAACTTTGCGGGAAAGTTTCAGCTTACCGCGGTCGTCCTTACCGATCAATTTAACGTCGATACGGTCGCCTTCTTTTAATTCTTCCTCAACGGTTTGTAAACGACGGTGTGCAATCTCAGAGATGTGCAATAATCCGTCGGTTCCAGGAGCAAGTTCTACGAATGCTCCATAAGGCTGGATCGAACGAACCAAACCATTATAAACTTCGCCTACTTCTGGTACGAAAGCAATTTCCTTGATGCGAGCTTCGGCCTTAGCCATTTTCGCAGCATCAGTTCCGCTGATCTCGATAACTCCGTATTCACCGTCTTCTTCGATGGTGATGGTAGTTTCAGTATCAAGCTGCAGCTTTTGGATATTCTTTCCTCCAGGTCCGATAATCATACCGATGAATTCCTTTGGAATCTTCATCATAGTTAATTTCGGAGCATGTGGCTTTAATTCGGTACGTGGAGCGTCGATGGTCTTCAACATCTCACCTAAGATGTGCATACGACCGTCTTTCGCCTGATTCAAAGCTTTCTCAAGAATCTCATAAGAAAGACCCTTAATCTTGATATCCATCTGACAAGCAGTGATACCCGCTTTGGTTCCGGTTACTTTAAAGTCCATATCACCCAAGTGGTCTTCATCACCAAGGATGTCGCTCAATACAGCGTACTCTCCACTTTCGTCGGTGATTAATCCCATGGCGATACCTGATACCGGAGCTTTCATTTTGATACCGGCATCCATCATCGCCATAGTACCAGCACAAACCGTTGCCATGGAAGAAGATCCGTTAGACTCCAAAATATCAGAAACCACACGAATGGTGTAGAAGTTATCGTCGGGCACCATGCCTTTTAAGGCACGTTGAGCCAGGTTACCATGACCTACCTCACGACGGCTGGTTCCGCGAATAGGGCGGGCTTCACCGGTAGAGAAGGGAGGGAAGTTATAGTGCAGGTAGAAACGCTCGGAACCACTGAAGGTTACGTTATCGATGCGGTTTTCATCCAGCTTGCTTCCTAAGGTTACGGTAGTAAGAGATTGAGTTTCCCCACGCGTAAATATGGCAGAACCATGGGTAGAAGGAAGGTAATCAACCTCTGTCCAGATAGGACGAATTTCATTCAATTGACGACCATCCAAACGCTGACGATCTTTCAAGATCATGTTACGCATGGCGTGGTATTCAACATCGTGATAATAGGTTTTGATAAGACCGCCTTTTTCTTCCAGCTCTTCTTCGCTGAAATTGGCTTCCATATACTCGTCGCGAACGGCTTTAAACTGAGCAGAACGCTCTTCTTTGCTTAAACCACTTTTAGCAACGGCATATACCTTATCGTATAGGTCTTTCATGATTTGATCACGAAGAGCTTCATCGTGAGTTTCATGACTGTACTCGCGCTTAGGGCTAGACTTGGCAACCTGGGCTGCTAAATCCAACTGGGCTTGTACTTGAACTTTAATAGCTTCGTGAGCGGCGGCGATGGCATCAAGCATTTCTTTTTCAGAAATCTCTTTCATCTCACCTTCAACCATTACTACGCTGTCTGCGGTAGCACCCACCATCATATCGATGTCGGATTCTTCCATTTGAGCAGGAGTAGGGTTGATAACAAATTCACCATTTACACGACCCACGCGTACTTCAGACATGGGGCCGTTAAAAGGAATATCAGAAACGGCAATAGCAGCAGAGGCCGCTAAACCGGCTAAAGCATCAGGCTTTACATTAGGATCCCAGGAGTTCAGGGAGATCATCACCTGAACATCAGCGTGGTAATCTTTTGGGAAAAGCGGACGTAAAACTCGGTCCACCAATCGCATCACTAGTATCTCTTCGTCGGAAGGACGAGCCTCTCTTTTAATGAATCCACCGGGCATGCGGCCGGCAGAAGAAAATTTCTCGCGGTAATCTACGGTTAGGGGCAAAAAATCAATGCCTTCCATAGCTTCCTTATTCGAAACTACAGTCGCTAACAACATGGTGTCACCCATGCGAACCACAACAGAACCGTCGGCTTGTTTCGCCAGTTTTCCGGTTTCGATGGTGATGGTTCTCCCGTCTGCTAATTTGATTTCCTGCGTAATAGCGTTTGGAATCATGTATTAATTGTAAATGGTAATTGGATCAGAAGAAAAGAAGGCAACTCTAAGAATTGCCTTCTTTATCAAGAGATTACTTTCTAATTCCGAGTTCGGCGATAATCGCACGATATCTTTCAATATCACGATCCTTCAGGTAACCTAAGATGCGACGACGCTTACCTACCATGTCTACCAGAGCTTTCTCAGTAGCGAAATCCTTGCGGTTACGCTTCAAGTGCTCGGTGAGGTGGTTAATACGGTAAGTGAACAATGCAACTTGACCTTCGGGTGAACCGGTGTCGTTGTCAGATTTTCCGTATTTCTGGAAAATCTCTCTTTTCTTCTCTGGGCTTAAATACATTTCAAGATCCTTTAGATGAATGTTATGTATACTATAAATTGAGCCTGCAAAAGTAGAAATTCTTTTCTAATTAATTGCTAGCCTTGGCCTTAACTTCTCCTTGTGTCATGCGGAGAAAATTGGACATTTTACTCTTGAGGTCCTTTCTTTCGGAAATGAAATCCAGGAATCCGTGTTCCAGCAGGAACTCAGAAGTTTGGAAGCCGTCGGGTAAATCTTTACCAATGGTTTCTTTAACTACCCGGGGTCCGGCAAAACCGATTAAGGCTCCGGGTTCGGCAATATTAATATCTCCCAACATCGCGAAGGATGCCGTTACTCCACCGGTAGTAGGATCAGTTAATACGGAGATATAGGGGATTTTCGCTTCGCCTAATTGCGCCAGTTTAGCACTGGTTTTTGCCATCTGCATAAGCGAGAAGGCCGCTTCCATCATACGGGCACCTCCACTTTTGGAGATCATAATGAAAGGCTTATTGTATTTGATAGAGTGGTCAATCGCCTTGGCAATTTTTTCTCCTACCACAGAGCCCATGGAACCGCCAATGAAATTGAAGTTCATGGCGGCGATTACTACGTCGCGCTCATTCATTTTACCGTATCCGGTGCTTACCGCATCATTGATACCGGTCTTTTTTACTGTGGCCTTATAACGATCAACGTATTTTTTGGTATCCTCAAATTTCAGAGGATCACCGCTGGTCATTTTAGCGTTGAGCTCGGTGAATTTACCTTCGTCGAATAAGATGCTGAAATACTCCTTGGCATTAATGCGTTCGTGGAAGCCACAGTTTGGGCAAACCCACATATTGGCAGAGTGATCTTCAACACTGGAAATCACCTTGCACTTCTTGCACTTGTACCAAAGTCCTTCCGGTGTTTCTTTCTTATCTTCAGTCTTGGTGGTTATCCCCTCTTTGTTTCTTACAAACCAACCCATAGAATTCAAATTAAAGTGAAAAAGTCTGCATCCGATGTTTTGAATGCAGACTTTAGATCAAAAATCCTTAAAAATTGTGATAATCACAAATGATTAAGCGATGCTAATATCAGTGTCCAGGTAAACGTCCTGAATAGAGTTTAACAAGGCTACTCCTTCATTCATCGGTTTCTGGAAGGCTTTACGACCGGAGATTAATCCCTGGCCACCAGCACGTTTATTAATTACCGCAGTACGAACAGCATCCGCTAAATCATTTTTAGCATCGCCACTAGAAGCACCACCGGAGTTAATTAATCCCGCACGACCCATATAGCAGTTGGCTACCTGGTAACGAGTTAAGTCGATAGGATTATCGCTGGTTAATTCGCTGTAAATACGCTCGTCTAATTTACCATAGCTGCTGCTTCCGCTGTTCAAGGCTTTGTAGCCACCATTGTTTTCAGGAAGCTTTTGCTTGATGATATCCGCCTGGATGGTTACACCCAAATGGTTAGCTTGTGCAGTAAGGTCTGCTGCAACGTGGTAATCTTTATCTTGTTTGAAAGCTGGATTACGCATGTAGCACCAAAGGATGGTAGCCATGCCTAATTCGTGTGCATATTCAAATGCTTCTGCCACTTCTACCAATTGACGGTTGCTTTCTTCAGAACCGAAGTAAATGGTGGCTCCTACTGCCACAGCACCCATATCGTAGGCATTGCGAATACTTCCGAACATGATCTGATCGAAGGTATTAGGGTAGGTCAATAATTCATTGTGGTTAATTTTCACAATGAATGGAATTTTGTGAGCATACTTGCGAGAAACGCTAGCCAAAGCTCCAAAGGTGGAAGCTACTGCATTACAGCCGCCTTCCAAGGCGAGCTTCACAATATTTTCGCCATCAAAATAGATGGGGTTTTTAGCAAATGAGGCCCCTGCAGAGTGCTCAATACCCTGGTCTACCGGAAGGATAGAAAGGTATCCGGTATTGGCCAAGCGACCGTTACCATAAAGAGCTTGCAGGCTTCTTAATACTTGAGGACTGCGATTCGAGTCAGCGAAAACCCGGTCTACGAAATCCGGGCCAGGAAGGTGGAGCAGACTTTTATCAATGGTTTTGGATTGGTGGTTCAAGAGGGCTTCGCCATCAGAACCTAAAAGATCTGCAATTTGGTTGACGTTCATAATGTGGATCTAAGTATTAGAAATCGGTACAAAAATAGAGTTTTTTCTTACCCAGATTAAAATGGGTATCCTAAGGCAATGTTATATGTGAGATTATTGAAAACGGGCTTGGTGGCAATCACCCACTCCTCGCGACTGGAGTAGTATCCAGGGTCTCGAAGGCGTAATCCAATATCTAAACGAATCACAAAAAAATCGAGGTCCAAACGGAAGCCTAAACCACTTCCCAGGTATAAATCGCGAGCCAGATTTCGCAATTCGAATTTGCTTTGCTCAGATTCGAGGCCACCGGTTAGCCAGATATTTCCTGCATCCAGAAAAACGGCTCCTTTTAAGCTGCCATACATCGGGAAACGGTATTCGATATTGGAAAGCAGTTTAAAGGTACCAATGGCAAAATTGGAACTGGTATCAGTATAAGAGGAAACCTGCTCTTGACCACCACCGGCACGGTAGGCTGGCCAGGCGCGTAAATCGTTCGTACCCCCAATAAAGAAAAAGCGACTGAAAGGAGGGAGGCGCAAAGTGCGATTGGCTCCTTCAAACTGACTTAAGCCATAGGGGTGAATATAGCCTCCACTGAGTCGGAAGACATAGAGCTGTTCCGGGCTGGGGTGGATGTAATAGCGGTAATCTAAATTGATACGTGCAAATTGGTAAACCGGTGCACCAAATAAACGACTGGTTCCGGCGTCATTTACCTTACCAAAATTATTAGCAAGAATAGACTGCAGGCTACCAGCTATTTCCACTTCGGAACTGAAAAAATCATAGTATTCCTGACTTACACTTTGCTGTCCGTTATAGGTGTATTTCCAGGAGCTGCTGCTGATGAATTCTGAGTTGAAAGCCAAGATTTGAATAGGGTCTAATTGGCTAATGAAATAGTCATCAATAGAGTCTAAGCGAGAGAAACTCAGGTTTAGGAGGTCGACCTGATGGGTCTTAAAGGCACTTTCATTCCATTGGTAACTGAGTCGTCCCCCGAAAGTCTCACGATCAAATTCTATCCTGGCAGTGCGATTGGCATAAAGGCTCACACTGGAACGAGGCTGCATTCGTTTGGGAACTAAGTTCAGTGTATTGAATGGGAGCACAAAGCGTGGAAAATCGATCCTAACCTCGGCTCCTAATTCAAAGGTTCGAGATAGATTTTCGGTATTAGCCAGGGTTGGTTGGTATTCCAAACCACTATTAATCTTAAAGCTTAAAGCTTCGCCCCCTTTAAAGAGATTACGATTGATAATTCCAACTGATCCGCTAATTCCATAATTACCGGATGTATTGGTGACCTCCATTTCCGTATTAAAACTCCTTTTATCCTGGGGTACCAGGCGGATTTCGATATCCAAATAAGAGCGACCGGTATCGTTTTTAATCGTTCGGTAATTGATCTCGGTAACATTAAAAGCATTGTAACTGCTGTAGTGGGAATAGGTTTCATTAATAACACTTTGCCGAAACAGATCTCCCTGACTAAAGTGAATGGCATCGGTTAGATAGCGGGGTTTATAGGCTAGGCTATCGTATTTGATGAGGTATTTTTGAAAACTAATACTGTCGGAAGGTGCCAGACTCGATTGAAAATTAAAATCAGGGATAACCGAGATATTGCGAATGAAATAGGGTTTGGGCATCCGATAAACGATGCTGTCGCCGGCTCTTTCGGGGATACCGCGTACCACCATTTTAATATTTACCCGGTGTAAACCATTGCGATTATTGGTGTCGGCATCAAAACTAATATAGCTTTCGCTGAAGTCGAAATAGCCATTATCTCGAAATAATCGTTTCAATCGACTGCGCTCCTGATCCAGTTTTTCCAGATCGTAGTACTGACCTTCTTTTAATTCGGATTCATCAACCGAAGCTAAACGCAAGCGCTCCAGAGCGGGGACCAAATCGTATTTGATGCTGTCGATGCGATAGCGCGGACCGCGAACCACTCGATACTTAACCATTGCCTTTTGAGGTGATCGGAATTCTATTTCTTCCTTCACCCGGGCCTGGAAATAACCCTTATTGAAATAGTACAATTGAAGCAGCTCAGCACTGCGCTCGGCTTTGGCCTGATCGAAAATAACCGGGGCCTGACCCAAGCGGGACCAAAAGTTTTTTTCAGCACCCGTTCCCCAGGAATGAATAGCCAAACCGGGTCTTAAACGTGGAAGGATAAATTTTCGATTGGGCTTTTGTCGAATAATTCCTTCTGCCAGAGCATCAGCCCGACCACCATCTTCGAGAATAATCTCGCTACGCCAGAGTAAATAGCGGTCGTCCGGCACATAACGGCTATATTTACAGCCTGCAAGGCTCGCGAGTAAAAGGCTCCAGATGATCAGGCGCTTCAAGATGCAGTCTTTTGAATTTTGGCAAATGTAAGTCATGCCCAGTCTATCCGCTCAAAAGTTAATTCGAAAGCTTCGACAACGCAAGCATCGTTGGCAAGAACAGCTCTTTGTGGCCGAAGGTCCAAAGTTAGTACAAGACCTCCTCGATTCCGGTTTAAAGGCCCATAGCATTTGGTCTACAGTCGATTTTCCGGAAGCGGAGTTTATTGAGCCTGACCTGCTGCAAAAGCTAAGCCATCTCAGTAGCTCCAATGAATTAATTGCCTTATTTCCATTTCCGGTGTATAAGACTCAGCAGCTGAATCGTCTTTTAATTCTGGATGGTATTAATGATCCTGGCAATTTGGGTACCCTCCTTCGCACCGCAGATTGGTTTGGTTTTGAAAAGGTGATCTGCACTAATGGCACTACCGATATCTATAATGCAAAGGCGGTGCAAAGTACTATGGGCTCCTTGGCCCGATTAGATATTGAATATGCTTCCATCGAAGATATTCTAAGTCAATATCCTGAACATCAGTTTCTGGTGGCAGATATGGAGGGGAAATCTTTCGAGGAAATGGATAGCATTCAAATTTCTAAACTCGCTTTAGTGATGGGGAGTGAAAGTCATGGTCCTTCGGAAGAATGGCTCCAGCGGGCCGAGAAGATCACCATTGCCAAAGGCAGTAATTCTCAGATCGACAGTTTAAATGTGGGTATTGCGGCCGGTATACTTATGCAGCATTTCGCTTCTTAGCACGCTGTCGCAGATGTGCCTTGAGTAGTAGATTGAACAGCACCCCTGAGATTACCAGAACAATACCAATCAATACCGGCCATTCGTAGGTATAGCCAAAGAGGAAGAAATCGAAGCCCAAAGCGAAGACTACGCCCAAATATTTAAAACCGGTTATTTCATTCGCTTCTACCAATTGCAGCGCTTTGGTCATATTGATTTGCGCGATCTGTGTAAGCACGCCCATTAATAGCAACAATCCCCATTCCCATCCAATAGGTGTTACCCAATTGAAAAGTGAGATGATGGCCATTACCGGGGTAGCAATTAATGGAAAGTAGAGAACCACCACCAAGGGATGATCCGTATTCTTCACCTTGCGAATAAAGTTATAGGCCAATCCGGCGAAGACCGACGAACTAATCCCCAGAACAAAAAGGAGAGGGCTTATTTCCGAATCAAATCCTTTGATTAGAGCGATACCAGCAAAGCTGAGGGCGAAAAAGATCCATTGCCACCACTTTACTTTTTCCTTTAAAATGAATATTCCAAACAGCGCGGTGAAAATGGGCGAGAGGTATTGCAAAGTGATTGCCGATCCCAGGGGTAATTTTTGCAGGGTATAGAAGAAGAGGGAGAGCGCTGTTACCCCTGCCAGACCCCTTCCAATCAAGTAAATTTTCTGATTGCCCCAAGGTGATAAATTTCGCCGACGAATAAAGTACAGGCTTAAAACCAGGGATACAATGGAGCGAAAAAGCACTAATTCGGTAGCTGGCAGGCGATCGAGGTATTTCACGGTGAGGTTCATCAGGGAAAAACCCAGTACCGAAATAAGCATAAATCCGACTGCCTTCTTCATGTGCTTGAAAATGGGGGCAAAGGTCGTTTATTAGAAGAGGAAAAAAGAGCTTATTGAAGGAGACTATTTTAAAATCGCAATTTCTAAAGCTATAGAATGGGGGCTTATTTTAAGGTCTCTTATGATATCAGCTGCAGGGAAATGGCTACTTTAGAGCAATCCAAAAACCAAGATGATGTACAAAAAATTACTCGTGGGCGGCCTAATCATTTTTGGAGCAGCCAGTTGCGCTATGTTTAAGTCTTCTGCTGCTACAGAATCATCTGTAAGCTATGCCAAACATATCGAACCGATTATGCAGGCTAAGTGTACACCCTGCCATTATCCAGAAACGGGCAAGGCAGATATGTTGAATACTTATGAATCGGTTCGAAAACATGCTAATGGCATATTACATCGCATTCAATTAGATCCCGGTAATTCGGATTATATGCCCTTCAAACAGAAGAAACCCGCAGTAACGGCGGATGAAATTGCTTTGATCCAACAATGGAAAGCGGAAGGTTTCGCTAAGTAAAGCGGCCAAGAATATTGACCAAAAGCCTGATATCCATAAAGATGTCAGGCTTTTTTGATTAAAACCATTTCTTCCTTCTAAAGTACCAGAGCATACTAATGGCTACGGCCAGGATCATTCCCCAGAAAATGAAATAACTGTATTTATAATGCAGCTCTGGGAAGTACTCGAAATTGGTTCCATAAACGCCAGCAAAGAAGGAGAGCGGAATGAAAATAGCGGAGAAAATGGTGAGCACCCGCATGATGTCGTTCATCTTGGTGCTGATGGAAGTGTGGTATAAATTAAGATAGTCACTCAATAGGTTTCGATAGGTGTCTACCGATTCTAGGGTATGTAAAACAAGACCTTCCAAATCCTTGAAATAAGGCAAAACCTCCTTTTTATGAATAAAGGGGCTGTTGGAGCGAATAATTCCACCCATCAAATCCTTCACTGGTTTTAGAACCTTCATTACGAAGTGGAGCTCCCTTTTATAGGTATTGATTTCCGAGACAATACTTTCATCGGGACTATCCAAAACCCGCAATTCCAAATCATCGATTTTTTCACCCATATGTTCCACCAGATAGATATAACTATCCACCACTGTATCGAGCAAGGCATAAGCCAGATAGTCGCAACCTCGCTTTCGAATTAAGCCTTTGCCCTCGGCCAATCGTTCGCGAACCGGATCAAAAACATCACCCTCTTGTTCCTGGAAGCTGATTAGGAAATCATCGGCAAATACCAGGCTTAATTGCTCGGATTGAACCAGTCCCTTTTTATCATCGAATTGCAACATCTTTAAGGTGATAAAAAGGTGATCATCGAATTCCTCGAACTTAGCACGCTGGCCGGTATTCATAACATCCTCCATGGCGAGGGGATGTAAACCAAATTGCTCCTGAATGCTGTCCATTAGTCGAGCATCATGCAAGCCCACCACATTTAACCAGCGCTTTTCATATTTCGCAGCTGGTAATTTAATATCGCTTGGATCGGGTTCTTCCTGATCATAATTTTCAGGACCATAATGATGCAGGCCCAATAGGGGTTGATCGAGTTTTTTCTGACCAATAAAAACCAGTGCACCAGGTGCCAGGCCTTTATTCTCGATTCGCTTTTTAAAGAAACGTGCCATGGGGGAAAGTTACTAATATTGGCTTTTGGAATTTGATACTATATAAGATGGCTAAGATGAAATTTGTTTTCACTTTTTCGGCATTCTTACTTTCTCTGCTGCTTGGGGCACAATCCAGGGTAATGACTTTTAACCTTCGCTATAATAATGCCTACGATGGCGAAAATCGCTGGGCTTTGCGCAAGTCAGAGCTAGTCGACTTGATCAATCAATATCATCCGGATGTTTTGGGAGTGCAAGAAGCTTTATACGCTCAAATTGAATACCTCGATTCCAATTTACAGGGCTATACCTACATAGGTGTCGGTCGAGATGATGGGGCCAAGGCCGGGGAATTTGCGGCCATTGTTTATGATACAGCTAGGGTTGAATTGATTCATTGGGAAAATTATTGGCTTTCACCCTTCCCAGATCAGGTATCAGTAGGTTGGGATGCGGCCATGCCCAGAGTGGTGACTTACGCCCAGTTTAAGGATCGAAAAACGGGAAAGCAGTTTCATGTTTTTAATGCCCATTTTGATCATCGTGGGGAGGAGGCACGTTTGCAATCTGCCCAGTTTATTTTGGCGCAAATTGAAAAATTCAAGATTCAGGAGGAGCGGATTATTGTGATGGGGGATCTAAATGCAGAGCCTGATTCGCCTCCTTTGGATGTGCTTAAAGCCTTATTGAAAGATAGCTTCGAAGCCAGTCGGAAGGATCCACAAGGACCCATCGGCACCTTCAATGGATTTGAAACGGAATCAGAGCCTGTTAAGCGAATCGACTATATTTTGGTTTTGAACCTTAAAGTGAAAAGCTATCAGTGTATTGCTGACCGCCGTGCAAATAATTTGTGGCCTTCGGATCATCTACCCGTTTTGGTTCAATTAAAGAAATAAGGCAAGAATAGGATGGAGAAAGTAATTAACCTAGAGGAGAAGTTCAAAGGTATCCATGAGTATTGGAGTCCGCATATTGCAGCTGAGCTGAATGGTCAGGAGGTGAAATTAGCCAAACTGAAAGGCGAATTTGTTCGGCACCAGCATGAGCAAGAAGATGAAATGTTTTTGGTGATGGAGGGAGAGCTCATCATGGAATTTGATGATCGCCAGGAGATGATTAAGGCGGGTGAATTCATCGTGATCCCTAAAGGAGTGTATCATAAACCTATTGCAAAGGAAGAAGTGAAAGTTCTCTTGTTTGAACCGGCTTCTACTTTGAATACAGGAAATGTGCAAAACGAAAGGACTCGCTATAATCTGAATAGAATATAGCTGGCTTTATTTTGACTCTAGAAAATGGGCAGCGGCTTCTGCACAACGCTCACCGTCCATTCCCGCACTTACAATACCTCCGGCAAATCCGGCTCCTTCGCCACTAGGGAAGAGGTTTTTGATTTCGGGATGTTGAAAGCTTCCGCGATCACGGGGAATGCGCACGGGTGAACTGGTTCTGCTTTCAATGCCCACAATATTGGCTTCATTGCTGTAGTAACCGGGCATTTTCTTTCCAAATTCCACGAAGGCCGCTTGCAGGCGTTGCGCCATAAAGGGCGGTAAAATTTCATGCATGGGCTTAGAAACCAGGCCTGGTATATAACTGCTGGGATTAAGCTCTGGGCTGATGCGACCCTTTACAAAGTCAACCAAACGTTGTGCGGCCGCCTGTTGCGTGGAGCCTCCTGCTTCCCAAACTTTTTTCTCTACTTCTTTTTGGAACTCCAATCCGGCTAGAGGGCCATATTGTTTATAATCGCTTAGATCTTCCAATTCGATTGCCACCACAATCCCGCTATTGGCGAAATTATTATCTCGCTTGCTGGGACTCATGCCATTCACTACCAGTTCCTCCTGAGCCGTGGCAGCGGGTACTATAAAGCCGCCGGGACACATGCAGAAGCTGTACACTCCGCGACCCTCTACTTGTTGTACCAGTTTATAGGATGCGGCAGGCAATATTTCATCGTAATCATTGCCGTGGTACTGAATCTTATTAATGAGCTTTTGAGGATGCTCCACCCGTACTCCCATGGCAAAGGGCTTGGCCTCTAAGCGAATTCCTTTTTCATGAAGGAGATAATAAACATCGCGCGCACTATGACCGGTAGCCATGATTAGGGCTTGGACTGGCCAGGTCTTCCCATCTGAAGTACGGATTTCGGTGATCCGATTTCCCTCTTGAACTAAATCTGTAAGACGAGTTTCAAAATGCACTTCGCCACCATATTTCAGTATGGTTTCGCGGATGGCTTGAACAATCTTAGGTAATTTATTGGTGCCAATATGGGGATGGGCTTCAAAGAGAATGTCTTCCACCGCACCATGTTCTACCAGAGAATCGAGAATACGCTGCATATTCCCGCGCTTTTTACTGCGGGTATAAAGCTTACCATCCGAATAGGTTCCTGCACCACCTTCTCCAAAGCAATAATTGGAGTCGGAGTCCACCAGATTATCACGGTTTACCGCCTTTAAATCTCTTCTGCGACTGCGTACATCTTTCCCCCTTTCAATAACGATGGGTTTAAATCCCAACTCTAAACATCGCAAGGCGGCCCACATACCAGCCGGTCCAAAGCCAATAATATGTACTTCAGTTGCCTTAGAAACATCTTGGTATTCGAATTGACATAGTTCTCGGGGAGCCAGTTTTCGATTTTTCTCGTAGGCTATTTGAAGGTTTACCTTGATCTTTTTGCCACGCGCATCAATATTGCGCCGCTCCAATCTGAAATCAATGCTTTCATTGGAACGAATATTGGCGACCTTACGGAGATGCGCCTCTAATTTTGCCTCATCATAGGCAATCTCAGGACTAACACTAATCTCCAGAAGTGGCATTTATTCGAAGGTGAAATTGATCAGCAAACCTCGGGTATAAACTCCTTGTAATCCTGCTGCCAAAAAGGTGTCATCTTCCACTTTTTGATTGGTGATGCCAAAGGAGTAGATAATTTGTGGCGAAAACTTGAAGAATTCGAAGTAGATATCGACACCGATGCCCATATCATAATACACTTCATTGCGCTTTAACTTGAAAACGCGATCATCTTCCACATCCTGGTCACTGGCCAGGTCGATATTGTATTTAGGTCCGGCCAATAGGTACATCCGGTAATTACCGATACGGTCAGCACGGAACTTAAAGTAGAATGGAAACTCTAAAAATGAAGATTCGATATCGCGTTCCACCAATTCCCTTTCCAGGGTAAACTGATTGAGAATATCGAAGCGTAAAGTGCGAACGGTAAAGGCATAACCCGGACTAAAGTTGAGGTCCCAATGATCACCCAGGCGTAGTTTGCTAATGATCCGAATATTGTAACCGGGTGAAGTTTCTGAATACACTCGGTAATAACCCGGTAACTGGGTGCTTAAATCAGGAAGTGTACGGGTGCGTAAATCCGTGTAATTCAGTCCGATTGAAAAGCCGAAATCAATCACCTTACGGTCATAGCGCGGATTGTTTTTAAGTCGGCGACTTAGTTGCGCACTCATATTGAGGCTAAGCCCCAAAAGGAGGAAGAGGATGAAATACTTTTTGTTCACGAACATGGAACGCTTCAAAACAAGGCTTATTTTATTCCTTCGTAAATGGAGGCAATTCCAAAGGTAAGTGGAATTCGTGCCCCTCTTTTATATTCACATGCGCCCATAATTTCCATAAAGGCTTCTCCGTGTGGGAAGGCTTGCACTGATTCTGGCAAATACGTATAGGCTCTGCTGTCTTTGCTAATTAATTTACCAATGCCGGGTAAAATATTCTTGAAATAGAAATTATAGAGTTGTTTCATTGGAAAGGCCTGGGGTTGAGAGAATTCCAATACCACCAAGTGACCACCGGGCTTTAATACCCGATACATCTCCTTTAAACCTTGCTTCAGGTTTTCGAAATTTCGTACCCCAAAGGCTACGGTAATAGCATCGAAGGTATTATCCGCAAAAGGCAAGTTTTCAGAGTCCGCTTGCTTGAGGCTGATAAGTTTGCTTAGTCCTTTTTCGGCTACTTTCTTGCGACCAACCTCCAGCATTCCATTGGAGATGTCGATTCCGGTAATGGCCTGAGCACCGCTTTTTTCCAGGGCGATGGCTAAATCAGCGGTTCCGGTAGCCACATCCAGAATCATTTCCGGATTGCGGGCTTTCACCATTTTCACCACTTTTTTACGCCAACCTTTGTCGATGCTTAAAGACAAAACATGGTTTAAAAGATCGTAGCGTTTCGAAATATTATCGAACATTTCAGCTACTTGCTCTTTCTTGCTTCCGTCTGCCTGATAAGGCTTTACTTCCTGACTCATAATTCCATTCAAGGGCGGCAAAGGTACGGGGAATTTTGACTTGACTTGAAGATTTACCGGCGAAGCTATTTGCCTTGTAAATAGGCCTCTGCCATGGCTTTCATTTGTTTGCGAATTTGTACGCCATCCATAACTGGATAAGCCATTCCATTTATCTCATAAACTTCGCCCAAATTCTGTTTGGCCCGTCCTTGCATCATTGTAGTATAGAACCAATAATCCGGTCCGAAGTTCAATCGCTTTTTTAGAAAGTTCTTTCGTTTTTCAATATCCTCGAAATAGGGAGGAATCAATTTTTGTGGGACTTCAAAAACCATTAACTGGTTGAAGCTACTGTCGCCTTCTACTTGTGGGGCCAATAGAAAGTAAATGTATTGGCCATCGCTGGAGGCTGTTTCCAATAAGAAGAGGGCTTGTTCTATTCGGAATTCGGCATAATGCGCCCAATGCCTAAATGTGCTGTCTCCTTTTAACTCTGCTTCATACTTATGAGCGAAGGCTTCCATGGGATCATGAAAATACCAGAAGGCTTCCTGGTCGTTCACCTTGGTTGGACCTAAGCTTTGCCATTGGGCTTTAGCCGAAAATTGAAGGATCAGAAGGAAAAAGAAGCAGCGTAATAAAGTCATTCTTTCTTTATGTCAAAAGGTACGGTAATGCCCAGCCAGGGGATTAAAGCGTCAATTTCATCAGGCAGGGTAAAGAAGCCATAATCCAAACTTACCTCGCGCCAAACCGTGCGCCCACCTAATGAAGCGATAAAAGTATCAAAGACTAAATAATTCTCGGTGATCAGGTAGAACTTCCGAGTCACTCGAAGCATACCACTTAAGCTAATGGTGGGGTTTTCACTCCAGTCGCCATCCGACATACCATAGCCAATAGATAGACTCACGTTTTTATCATAATCGCCTAAGGTAAATGCACCGTATCCGATTCCAAAGGTATTACCGAATTCATCCCCTAATACTGATCCAAACAGGCCACCAGCGGCTACATTGAATTTCCCAGGCACTATGGGGACACTAAATTTTGGAGTTACCCAAACCGGGGTAGGAGCGCCATATCCGAAGATGAAAAGGGGGATGGTACCTACTCCAATGGTAAATCGATCACTAAGTCCAACCGAAAGTTGATTTAAGAATACCCAATTATTTTGATAATAGCCTTCACCTCTTTTCATATTCAAAGCATTGGGGCCGAAGAAATAGCGACTTGCCTGGAGATTATAATGAACGGCTTTGCTAAAGGTCTCTTGCTCGAAACTCAGATCTTTAATTTGGTTCACCTTGATGGTGATATGGTGCCCATTACGATCTTCAATGGTAATTATTTCGGTATCCTGATAAATGAGATAGCCCTCAAATTCATCACCTTCGATAGTTTCGATAATAGCAAATGGTCGCTTTTCGGTGCTGTCTGCAGCTTCGTATTGTGCCCATAATTTTGGGCTAAGGATACAGAATAATGCTAAGAGGAAGTGGCTGGCTTTCATGCTCTTTGTTTTTATAAAGATGCATGATTTGTAGCAAAGGTTGGATAAGCTTAAAGTAGAGAGTTAACTTTAGTAGCTACCCGGTTGACCGCTAAATCTTGCATGCAGGCAAAGTCACCTCTTTTACAAGTACTGGTTCCAAAAATGCTGCAAGGTTGGCAATCCAGGGTACCTTCTGGCAAGGAAACTATATTGTTCTCATTTGCATATGGTGCAAAGCCAGCGCCAGGATGAGTGCCTCCCCAAATGGAAACCACGGGGCGGCCACTCCAAGCGGCCATGTGCATATTAGAGGAATCATGGCTTACAAAAACATCCAAATGTTTCATCAAGGCGATTTCCTGATCTAATTTCAATTTCCCTGCTACAATTTCGAATGAAACCGCGGCAGCTTTGGCCAACTCTGTTAATACTTCTACTTCATCAGGCCCACCAAAGAGGAAGAACTTTCTTTCTGGCCTTTCTAGATCTTTCATTAGGGCAATGAACTTTTCACGGGGCCATTCCTTGGATTTATGTCGGGCACCTGGGGCAATGCCAATATTTATCTCAGCCTTTCTTGAGGTCCACCATTCCTCATGTTCACCATTCAAGGTATAAGGAGCGGATTTAATCTTGGCTCGATCGAAAGAAATTTCAATTTTTTGTCGGGCAAAGGTTTCGAGATGTAATTGACTAACAGGAGTTAGGGCTGCCTGAGATGGAGTACTGCTCTCCAAAAAGGCTTTGCGCGCCTGGCGATCTTTATGCAGGCTTTCGCTGGGAACCCCTTTTAAGGCGAAAAATTTGCTGATGATTTTAGTGCGGAGAACCGAATGCGCATCAATCAGCAGATCGGGTTTAAAGTCGCGATTAACTTCTTTCACCAAACGCTTTAATCCGATTAACCCTTTATGCTCCTTTTGCAATTGAGCACCATAGAATTGAAGGCCCAAATCCTGGCAAAGCGTTCCTATAAAAGGACGACTTAGGAGGGCAATTTCATGTTCAGGATGCTCGGCTTTAAGCTGCTGAAGAATAGGCAGCAGGATCATGATGTCGCCCAGGGCGGAAAAACGCTGGACTAAGATCCGCATTACTTATTCTGATAAAGCACCGGATTAAGTTCCGGATCATTGTACATCTTCATTTGGCGATAAACCTTGGCAATGCGTTTGCCCGTTGCCAAATCATCCAATAATTGGTCAATGGCGGTGCAGAGATCTTCCTCCTGAACCTTAAGAACCGAAAGCTTATGCTGATTTTTTGCCAAAAGCTCTGGTGCAACATCATCACGTTGCGCCTCGATATTCATATGGTAAATCTTCAGTGCTAAAATGGAAAGTCGGTCAATTGCCCAACCCGGACTTTCAGTATTTAAGCGCGCAAATGATTGTACCTGAACATCGGTGTATAAAGAGAGAATAGCATCATCAACCTGCTCCACCATATCGGTACGATCTTGATTACTGGCGTCGATACGGCGTTTAATCTCCAAAGCTTTTTCCGGCTTAATTGCCGGGTCGCGGATAATATCTTCCAAATGCCATTGTACCGTGTCGATCCAGTTTTTTTGGTAAAGCATTTCCTGGAGGCTGTCCATGGGAAATGGATTTTTCATTTCCTGATCAACATGATCTTTAATATGGTAATCTTCGATGGCCAGATTGAAGAGGGCCATCATTTCCTGAGCTTTAAGCATGGTCTAATTTTTCAATTGCCGCTTTAATTCTACTAAGGGCGGTTTCCAAATCTTTTAATGAGGATGCATAGGATATCCGAATGCATTCTGGGCTACCAAAGGCATCACCAGGTACCAGCGCCACCAGGGCCTCTTCGAGTAGGTACATACACAGGTCAGCAGCATCCTTTATGGTTCTGTCTCCAATGGAAGAACCGAATAAGGCACTTACATCCGGGAAGAAATAGAAGGCGCCTTCCGGCTGATTAACCTTCAATCCTGGAATTTCATGCAACCATTCACCTACTTTGGCACGGCGCTCTTCGAAAGCCTCTTTCATGTAATCCATTTCCGATGGATCTGCTTGCAAGGCTGCTAAAGCGGCTCTTTGAGCAATGCTGGAAGTGGCTGAGGTAAATTGGCCTTGCATTTTTACACAAGCATCAGCGATTTCCTGAGGAGCAGCGATATAACCAATTCGCCAACCGGTCATGGCAAAGCCTTTACTAAGACCGTTTACCGTAACTACCTGATCGTAAATTTCGCTGAATGAAGCCAGGCTTACGTGCTGAGACTTGAAGTTAATCAATTCGTAAATCTCATCGCTTACCGCAATTACATTGGGATGCGCTTTTAAATAATCTGCAATTTCTGCCAGATCCTCTTTACTAAATACCGAACCTGAAGGATTACAAGGTGAGCTGAAAATCACCAATTTGGTCTTATCCGTATGGTATTTCTCGAGATCATCACGAGTGACCTTGAAATCGTTTTCAATGGCTGTTGGGATAATAATCGGAGTTCCTCCTGCTAAACGAATTTGCTCGTAATAGCTTACCCAATAGGGGGCGGGTAGTAGAACTTCATCACCGGGATCTACCGTGCACAATATTACATTGGCCAGGGATTGTTTAGCACCAGTGGAAACTACAATTTGATTGGCCGTATAATCCAGTCCGTTGTCGCGTTTTAATTTATTCGCGATAGCTTGTCTTAAATCCTGGTAACCGGGGATGGGTGGATAGTGAGAATAACCTGTGTCAATGGCCTCTTTGGCGGCTTTCCGCACAAAATCAGGGGTTTCAAAATCAGGCTCGCCTAAAGAAAGGCTGATAACATCCAATCCTTGTTCACGCATTTCGCGGCTCCGACGGCTCATCGCAATAGTGGCCGATTCAGATAGGTCAAGGATACGCTGCGATATTTTATTCATATGCTCCCTATGATAGCGAGCAAAGCTACGAATTTCACCTCGTCACCTTAGGATTTTTACGATATTTGAGGCCCCATAAATTTTCCTACTCTGACATGGAGCTTTTTATTGAAATACTCAAATACGCATTACCCTCCATATTTTTATTGGTCTTGACCTATATGATGCTATCCAATTTTATGGATAATGAGGAAAAGCGCCGTTTATACTTCCTAAAAAAGGAAACCCAAAAAAGTGCTCTACCCGTTCGGATGGCGGCTTACGAGCGCATTGCCTTGTTCCTGGAACGCATTCATCCTGACCGTTTATTGATTCGGGTGCCTGCAAAGGATATGAAAGCCCGTCAGTACCGTAACTTGTTGGTAGAGAGTATTCGCATTGAGTTTGAGCACAATTTGTCGCAACAGATTTATTTAAGCGATGAAGCCTGGAATTTGGCCGTAAATGCTAAAAGTGCCACGGTGGGAATGATCAATAATTGGGCTCAGGATATTGACCCTGATGCTCCAGCATTTGATCTCAGTAAACACATTTTGAATAAGGTGATGGCCATGGATAATTTTCCAACCAAAGGGGCCATTCGTTATTTAAAGGGGGAAATTCGGGCGAATTTCTAGACCCTTTATCCTCAAAAATATTCATTTCATTACTAAACTTTGGTTTGGGGCTTAAGCTGTTTGATTAGGCAAAAATCCCCATGCTAATTTGTATTTTGCGTGGACTTAATTCTGGTCCCTTCGCAAATCTCAATCCTTTTAGCCAAGGGGCCATAGAAGAACCTAATATGAGAAAAGCCCTGTTTAGCTTGATTTTGAGCCTATCTGCTCTATACCTTTCGGCCCAAAGCCAAATTACTAAAAGCCAAATTTTTAAAACCGAAGATTCCGGTTTTGCCCCTAAGATTTTACACGAGGATGAAACTAAGTTTTACTGCGCCAATGTGACTCATGATATGATTCGGGTGGTAATCTTTGATAAGAAGAGTCTTAATAAAGAAAGTCAGTTCGATGTGAATATCCGTCAACGCACGGGAGTGGAGTATGGGCTTTTGAACCTGGCCTGGATTGATGGTAAGATTATGGCCTTCATACGCGAGGATAATTCTTCTCGAAATGTATTAATGGTGATGGCTTATCCTATTAATGTAGAAACGCGTCGACTGGAAAAGGCCGTGCAATTGACTGCTCGTAAGTATGAATATCGTAGTGATCGTGGAGTGGATAAGCTCAGCTTAATTGGAGATCGCATTGTAGTCCAGTCCGCAGCCTATAATGGGGATTTGGATAAAACCGAAAAGCGTTTAAATGTGTTCGATCATCAACTGCAAGAGTTGTGTGCTTATGATTATCAAATGCAATTGGAACTGGAGGAGTTAAACACGGATGTAGCTTTTGATAAGGATGGAAATATCTACCTCCAGAATAATCGTGAATTATTGGTTTTAGAAAAAGCGAATGCCTACCAAGCTAAATCCTATCCTTTGCCGATGGTGGAAAAGGAGCAATTAATTCCTTTTAGCTATCAATTGGCAAATAATCCGAAAGGGGAGGTAGTGCTAACTGCATTTTATCAAAGGGCTGATGAAGATGAGGACCTATATCCAGAGCTGGAGCGTATTTCGGAAGTGTATGAAGAGATCGCAACGGAGGGATTGCTTTATTATGTATTTGATCCGGCTAGCCAGAGTTTTAGCTTACAACGCCGTCATAAATTTGAACAGAGTTTCGTAGATAAATTCCTGGAATCTGGCGATGCAGGAGAGGAGCCATTTATCCCGCAAGTTTTCACCAAAATAGTATTGCATTTCGATGCCGCAGGTAATTGTTATTTGATTGGTGAACGACTGATCTACCGACCATTTTACTCTACTTCCTTGGCAACGATGGGAACCTTAATGGGGGAACAATTTGACCTTGAAGATTTGATTCTCTTAAAGATTAGTCCAAGTGGAGATATAGACTGGAAAAATAACATAGCGAAAATGCATAGCTATATGTGGCAACGGAATGACCTCATAGCGATGACCTCCTCTGACCAGGAATTATCCATTCAGCCTATGGGCGAATTTGATTTCTTCTCCTTTTATTCGCGTTTAAGTGATGGTAAGCTCGAGATCATTTACAATGATATCCCCGAAAATGAGATCGGTCAAGTTAGTTATGAAGATGTTGAGGTTTTTGATGAGTTTGATGATGGCTTTCCCAATTACCTGGTTTTTAATCCCGGAAATGGACAAGAGGAAAAATTGGAGATCTGGGAGGATATGATTTTGGAAAATGACCTCTATTTTAAAACCCAAAGCATCTACTACAGCGAGAAAGAACAGTCTTATTTTGGTTTCTTGGGAGAAGAGGGTGAGTATCAGTTAATTAAGTTTGCGCCATAGAGCCAGCTTGATTTGAAAGTTTTGTTTTCTTGATTTAAGAGGAGCAAAGGTTTGAGCCCTTTCTTCTTATTCACTATTCTTGCAACACAATTTTTTTTATGCTTCGTAAGAACCAAGTTCAGGTAATACTATTTTGCCTGTTTTCTGCATTTCCATTTGTTCAAAATGCACAAGTAAGTCAAGGTCAGTTTTTAAAAAGTTCAGGTACGATCCCAGAGGATTTTTTAGAATCCTGGGCAAATAAGTATGAGAAGAGCCTCAGTCATAGTTTGGCCAGTGGGGAAGATGAGGATGACTTAGAAGACTTTTGGTTATCTCAACATCATCATATCGATGAATTGTTGCAAAGTGGTCGCTACACATTTGGTGATCCAATGACCAATTATCTGAATGAAATTGCTGATCATCTTTTGCGCAATGACCCGGAATTAAAGGCTAAAATTCGGATTTATTCTTTCCGCTCTCCATCGGTAAATGCATTTACTCTGGCAGATGGGATTATTGCCATCCACACCGGTTTAGTGGCTCATGCTAAATCTGAGGCGGAATTAGCGTTTGTAATAGCGCATGAAATATCTCATTATACACGAAATCATTTTTATGCCAGCTTTAAAGCTAATCGGGATGCTACGGAAAATAGCTGGAGCAATCCATCCTTAAGTCCTCTGGCACAGGCTGAGAATAGAATAGGAAGAAGCAAGGAAAATGAAATTGAAGCTGATCAATATGGATTAGATCTGTATCTGAAGAGTGATTATGCCCTTAATGCGGTAGACTCGGTTCTAACCACTTTACATCGTAGCTATATTCCCTTTGGAAGAGAAAATGTGTCCTCAAACCCTTTTTGTTTGAAGGCAGGCTGCTTTCAGATTCCCAATGTGTTTTACCGTGAAGATTTAAGTCCAATAAGCCTTTCGGAGGATTATGCGGATGATCGTCACAGCCATCCTAATATCGGCAGTCGTAGAAATGCCATTCATGCATCATTGGTGCAGAGAGATATTAAGGAAGGGACTTTTTATGTAGTAGGAGAAACTAAGTTCCATCAAATTCAGGAATTGGCTCGTTTTGAAATGGTGCGGGAAAAAATCCTAAATGCTAACTATGCAGAGGTATTGTATGATATTTATGTTTTAGAGAAAATTTATCCCGAGTCGAAATTTTTAGCCATTTCCAAGGTGAAAGCCCTCTATGGATTGGCCAGTTTTAAGGCCGTGGATGAAATTAGCCTGGTAACGCCTTCTACCTCTAGAATTGAAGGACCTGCTCAGCAAGTGATTCATTTAATTAAACAGATGAATCGTTCTCAATTGGTAAGTATTGCCTTGCAAGCCAGTCGTTCGGCGGAGAAACTGTATCCTGAAGAAAGCTATTTAAAGCGTTATTCCAGTGAATTGGCCAAATATCTATTGGTCTATTGCGATGAAAACCCGGATGATTTTAAGGTAGAAGGAAATGCCTTGCCAGAATTTACTCAGGCCGAATCCGAATTCAGATCACCCAGAGCCTATCTCCGGGCCCAACAAAGCCATTATAAAGAGTTCTATCGTTATCTGGTTAAAGAGGATGTTGATAAAGGTTGGTTGGCTGCCGAAATGCATAAGCATGAGGCTTTTCGCGATAGTATAAAGGCTGAAAAAATGATGACCGTTGAGGCCAGGGAAGAGCGAAAGGAAGAGCAATGGGAGCGCCTGGAAGAATTCGGAAGTAATTTAAATGTAAAAAACCTAGTTGTTCTTGATCCGATTATTCGGGTATTGAATATCGAAGATGATTTGGATGAACGTTTGGAAGGCTTGGAACAAGAACGAGAATATAAAGAAAACCTTCCAGCATGGATTCAGGAAGCAGGTATTACGGCTGAATTGCTCTATACCGAACATATGAAGCCTACGGATTTGGATTCCTATAATGAATTCTGCCAATTGGAAGAATGGGTATACGAGGCGCGCTTGTATCGCCAATTTGGATTGATGCCCGTATCTATCGATATCCGTGAAAAATTACCTGCTGATACCCGCTACGTTTGCCGCATTATTGGTGTGGTGGATAAGGATGATTGGGATAGCTATTATTTTGGTCTTTTTGATCTGAAGCGGGGGAAAATAGTTTATCAGCGCTACGAAACAGTTGGTCGTAACCTAAGTATGGGTGATTTGGAAAAACAAACCAAAACCGACCTGGAAATCATTGCAAATTAATCAATCAACAATCCCTTAATTATGAAGCTTACCAAGCTTTGGCTATTAGCCTTAACTCTGTTTTCAACTTATACCTATGCCCAAAAAGTAGATTACGGTCGACCTTTTGAAATTGAATCACGTGGCTTTGGTCCCAATGTCCGCTTTGAGGATGACAAACAGATCTATGCGATCAATTATTATTCGCCTGATATCTTGATTAAGATTTATGATAAAAAGAAGCTAAATCTGAAAAAGGATTTCTTCGTTGAAATTCCAGAACTAAGTAAGGTTCGCGAAAGCATTGAAAGAATTGGATTTGTAGGTGATAAGCTGGTTCTCTTTATGGAATTGGATTATTACAAGGACGATATGTTTAAGCTGGTGGCCTATATCATCGACCCCGAAAAGGGTAGAATCGAGGATCAAATGCTTATCATGGAAAAGCCTTATGATCGCAGTCGGGAAAAAGGTTACTATCAGGTGAAAATCAGTGAGAATCGCAAGAATGTTGTGGTAAACACTGCTACCTATTACGATGATCGTAATGTGACCGAGCAAACTTTATTGCTTTTAGATGAGAATTTGAAAGAAGTTACCCGTCGGGAGTTTTCGGAAATTGGTGAGGACTTGGAAGTTAGTACCCGCACTCTTATCGATAATGAAGGAACCATTTATTACCTACAGGCTAATGAGTTGGTAATGTTAGATCCTTTTAATGAATTTGAGGAATGGAGAGAAAAACTACCTCTTCAGGATTTGGCCGTTAATGGAGTATTAAAACGTGTTCGCCTTGCTACCCAGCCAGGAGGTAATTTGATCATTACAGGTTTCTACGAGACTACCGATGCTGAAGATCAAGATGATGCGAATAAATCTCGTCAGGATCGTCGTGAAGGAGACAAACAAATTGAAGGTGTTAAATGCTTCATTTTTGACCCTTTGAATCAAGAGTTTGTGGCTGAGAAACTTACTTTATTCGATCAAGACTTCCTGGATATTTTCCGTGATGATGATGACAAGCACGACAGACATGACGGTGAGATCAATCAGGACTTTAATGATATCCGACTACATTTCGATGAAGCGGGAAATACCTATTTGATTGGACAACCTTATTGGGTTCATCGTTCTTATGACCAGAATGGTAATGTTACGGCCGAGTACTTTAATATGGAAGAATTGATTGTATTGGCCTTTGATACGGATGCCGAATTAATTTGGAAGGATCGTATTCCTAAGTATCAAACCTATTACTGGTCGGGTTTCTTTGGCTTTGTAAATGGTTCACACGGTACCACCTTTTTTGTGAAACCAGATGGTATCATTGACTTCTTTGATTTTAAATCCTTTATCACTGATGGTAAACTCGTATTGGTTTATAATGATATGCTAATTAACCGGGCGGGTAAAGATCAAAATCAAGAATTGGAAGTATATAAGAAGGTTAAAAAAGGGAATCCGGTAGTACAGGAAATTGACCTTAAAACCGGTCGTCGTGATGGAAAGGTGGTTACCAAACTTGCCAAAGAGAAAATGTACTTGAAACCCAATTTGATTTATTACAGCGAATTGGATCAGAAGTTCTATTACTTCTTAGCCTATAAGAAAATGATGCAGCTCTGCACATTTACCATTTGATGGATTGAGCTTATAAAAGCATGAAATATTTGGGAGGTGATTCTTAGGAGTCACCTCCTTTTTTTTAGGCAAATAACTTCTCTACTAAACGGTGTGCCGCCACTCCCGCTTCTAGCTTGCCTTTCTTAACCAAACTTTGTATTTCTTGAAAAGCCGCCTGATAATTGCTGCCAGATCGAACCTGTTCCAGAACCAATTCACCAATGCTTTCCTCGAACCAAGCCATAGACTGGCGCTGTCTTTCGGCCTCGAAATACCCCTTGTTCTTCTGCTGATTCTCGAAGCTTAGTATCACTTCCCAGGCTTCAGCGATTCCGCTTTTTTGAAGTGCTGAGCAAGCTTGAACTTTTGGAATCCACTCATTGGGCTTGGGAGGGAAGAGGTGCAGGGCCCTTTTGTATTCGCCCATGGCAAGTTTTACCCGGGGATCTTTAGGATCATCTGCCTTATTGATCAGGAGTAAATCGGCCATTTCCATGATTCCCCTTTTAATGCCCTGTAATTCATCACCGGCGCCTGCCAGCATGAGAAGCATAAAAAAGTCGACCATGTTCTTTACCGCCGTTTCACTCTGACCTACGCCTACGGTTTCGACTAGAATTACATCATAACCGGCCGCTTCGCAGAGTAAAATGCTTTCTCGCGTACGACGAGCTACGCCACCCAATGAACCTCCGGAGGGGGAAGGGCGAATAAATGCCCGGGTATCTTGTGAAAGCTCATGCATGCGGGTTTTATCTCCCAAAATACTTCCCTTGCTATGACCGCTACTGGGATCAATCGCTAATACTGCTAATCGATGTCCAGCCTCAATCAGTTCCTTTCCAAAAGCCTCAATAAAGGTGGATTTACCTACTCCCGGTACCCCTGTAATCCCAATGCGAATCGAATTCCCGGTATGCGGCATTAAGCCTTGTAATAGCTCTTCAGCCAAATCGCGGTGCTGCGCCAGCTTACTTTCACAAAGAGTTAGGGCCCGACTTAAAGAAGCCCGGTCACCCTTTAGAATGCCTGCTTTTAGCTCGGCAGGATTTAGGGATCGCTTGCCCGCCCGGGACCGGAAATTAGGATTGATGGAATCCATCTATTTAAACATATCCAGGCCGGGCATCATGCCAGAGGCCATTTTCTTCATTTCGGCATCATGCATAGCTTCGGCCTTTTCCAAGGCTTTATTGAGAGCTAAGAGTAGTTTGTCTTCCAACTCCTCCGCATCTTGTGCCAGGGCAGGATCAATTTTTAGATTACGCAATTTGCGATTGCCATTCACTACTACTTCAATCCCCTGAAAGCTTTCTTTAATTTCAATTTGCTCCAGGCGATCTTTCATATCCTTGGCTTGGGCTTGGGCTTCTTGAAGCTTGCCCATCATATCTTTGATATTTCCGAACATTAGCTTTGTTTTTCCGTGGATTGCTCTTCCAACATGATTTCTAAAATACGAGCAGCGGCATCAGCAATTACCGTTCCCGGGCCAAATACACCAACTACTCCGGCATTGAAGAGGTATTCATAGTCATTAGGTGGAATTACTCCCCCTGCAATAACCAGGATATCTTCACGCCCCAGCTTTCTTAATTCCTCAATTACTTGGGGAACCAGGGTCTTATGTCCGGCCGCCAGGGAGGAAACGCCTAAGAGATGCACATCATTTTCTACCGCTTGCCTTGCAGCTTCTGCTGGAGTTTGGAATAATGGACCTATATCCACATCAAAACCTAAATCAGCAAAGGAAGTAGCCACTACTTTGGCCCCACGATCGTGACCGTCTTGACCCATTTTAGCGATCATAATCCGAGGGCGACGACCTTCCACCGCTTCAAATTGATCGGCTAAATCCTGAGCCTTTTTAAACTTATCGTCCTGCTTCATCTCATTACTGTAAACGCCGCTAATACTTCGAATGGTAGCGGTATATCGACCGAAGGCTTTCTCTAAAGCCAAGCTAATTTCCCCTAAGGTAGCTCTTTCGCGAGCCGCATCAACCGCTAAGGCCAGTAGGTTTCCTTCACCACTGCGAGCGGCTTCTTCTAATTTGGCTAAGCAATTCGCTACCGCCTCAGCATTGCGACTTTCCTTAAGTTTATTAATGCTTTCAATTTGCTTACGACGAACCTCGGCATTATCTACTTCCAGGAGCTCAATAGCCTCATCTTTTTCATTGCGATAGCTATTAACCCCAATAATCCATTCCTTGCCAGAATCAATACGTGCTTGCTTTTTAGCCGCGGCTTCTTCAATGCGCATTTTGGGAATACCGGTTTCAATAGCCTTGGCCATTCCTCCTAATTCCTCTACCTCTTGAATGAGTTCCCAGGCCTTATTGGCAATTTGTTCGGTAAGGTATTCTACGTACCAGGAACCGCCCCAGGGATCGGCGCTGCGGTTAATTCCTAATTCATCTTGCAGGATTAACTGGGTATTCCGGGCAATACGGGCAGAGAAGTCGGTAGGTAAGGCAATGGCCTCATCCAATGAATTGGTATGCAAACTCTGGGTACCACCAAAAGTGGCAGCCATGGCTTCGATGGTAGTTCGCGCCACATTATTGAATGGATCTTGCTCCGTAAGGCTGTAACCGCTGGTTTGACTGTGGGTACGTAGGGCCATGGATTTGGCATTCTCCGGATTAAATTGTTTCACCAATTTCGCCCATAGCATTCTACCGGCCCGCATCTTCGCAATCTCCATAAAATGGTTCATACCGATACCCCAAAAGAAGGAGAGACGGGGAGCAAAGTCGTCGATCTTTAAGCCGGCTTTTAATCCAGTGCGGATGTACTCCAATCCATCAGCCAGGGTATAAGCCAATTCAATATCGGCTGTTGCGCCTGCCTCATGCATATGGTATCCACTGATGGAAATGCTGTTAAAGCGCGGCATATTTTGACTGGTAAACTCAAAGATGTCGGCGATAATGCGCATCGATGGCAATGGTGGGTAGATATAGGTATTCCGCACCATAAATTCTTTGAGGATATCGTTTTGGATGGTTCCCGATAATTGATCTGGGCTTACTCCTTGCTCCTCGGCCGCTACAATGTAAAAGGCCATTACGGGGATTACCGCTCCGTTCATGGTCATGGACACCGACATCTTATCCAGGGGAATTTGATCGAAGAGAATTTTCATATCCTCCACACTGTCGATGGCCACACCTGCTTTCCCCACATCACCTACCACACGATCATGATCAGAGTCGTAACCCCGGTGCGTGGCTAAGTCAAAGGCTACGGATAAACCCTTTTGACCTGCCGCCAAATTGCGACGGTAAAAAGCATTCGATTCCTCGGCGGTACTAAAGCCGGCATATTGGCGTATAGTCCAAGGGCGAATAGTATACATACTGCTGTAGGGACCCCGTAAATAAGGAGGGAGTCCGGCTACAAATTGGGTATGCTGTAATTTTTCAAAATCTTTTTTATTGAAGAGACTGGGGATTTCCAATCCTTCGGGCGATTGCCAAAAATGACGTTCCGCTTGGGGAGCCTCATAGGCTTGGGCCTGATAGTTTGAACTAAATTTATGACGGCTCATAACTAGGCTTTTTCAAGTATGATTTCCTTTTCCAGTGATTCGGCCAGGCGCTTGGTTTCAATAGGCTGAACGGTGCCATTTATTTCGGCCTTGGGTCGAGCTAAGGCATTGCGCACTTCTTCACTAAACTCTTCCTGATCCTTACGGTAGATGTTCACCCCGATCATTTTCAATTCGCCAGAGTCGAAGCGACCTTGCTCTGACTGGGCCATTTCGGCTATTTGATTTTGCAGCCAATTCGATTTTAAGGTGGCCACATAACCACCTTCGGCCTCAATTTCCTGGAAGAAAGCCCAACCTTTTTCGGCAAGAGCATCCGTTAGATTTTCCACCCAATAGTTGCCAGCTCCCATATCTCGTACCTGGTCGAAGCGACATTCGTGCTGCAATAGGTTAAGTTGGTTTAAAGCCAAACGACGGGGGAAAAATCCCAAATCTTCCAAAGGTTCACCAAAGCCTTTAACACAAACTTCGGTGGCACCGCCAATCACTGCAGCCATAGCTTCGGCAGTAGTACGAATCAGGTTATTGTATTTATCCAGCAAGCTCTTATTGCGAAGGCTGGTTTCGGCATAAATACGTACTTCCTTTTGTTCGAAGCCCAATTCGGCTTGCCATTGTTGCCATACTCTGCGGAAGGCACGCAATTTGGCGATCTCTGAAAAATAGTCGGAACCGATGGCGAAATTGATCCAAAAGCCACGACTGTTTTTTAAGTCGAGGCGATATACATATTCATAGGCCATAGACAAGGCAATACCAATTTGCTGGGCAGGACTGGCTCCGGCATTAGCAAACAGATTGGCATTAATAGCCAAACTGCGCATACCTTTAAAATCGCCTTCTTGTAATGCTTTTAAAGTCTGGAAATCACTTTCCTCATTCTGAAACCAATTGCCGGTGCGAGCTAAGTTTTCCAGGGGATCAAAATTGAAGCTACCTTCCAATTCTTCTTCATCTAAAGCTCTTTCAGCAATCAGTTGTTGGAAGGAATCGCGGTAATACGCTGTATGTCCTTCAATCACAAAATTGCTGCAGATGTATTCCAATTGAATGTCCTTCAATAAGGTTTTCAAATCAACCTTTCCGGGTAGATAAAAGAGGAGAGAAGTAGCTCCGCGATTTAAATAGTTCAAAGCCTCCTCATTTGCTTGCTTTGGATCAAGAACTAATATCTCAATCACATTATCCCACTTGGGATGCTCCTTTAAAGCTTGCTTATGGATTTCAGTACTCTCACTGCTATAGATGGGTTGAATAGGGATTCCATCCGGACTTTCCCGCACCAACTCTTCAAAAGCTTTTCCGCGGAGGTCTTTTTCAATTTTCGCTTTCCACTCGGCTTCGCTGCTGGCCGAGAATTCCGAAAACAGCTTGGTTTCAGACATGGTCTAAAAATTTACACAAAGGTCTTAAATATTGCCCGTTTGGCTTATGGACAATTGTCAGTTTACCACTTTAAAATTTCAAATTCGCTAGCCCTTAATTCGGCATTGAGTCCCGCCACTTCATTTTTTAGTTCCTTCCACAGCTCAAATTGCTCATTAATGGCTTGCATGAGCTCTGCTTCTACACCTAACATAGCTTGGGTAGGGGCTTGAAAGCCAATGCCCGCCAAGGCTCCTAAATGTCCGTACTTATTATTAAGGCGAATGGGGAAATTTAAAGGGTCTTGAGGACTGCGGTTATGGGTTTGATAGAGCGCCTTTTCAATTGTCTCACTACGATCCAGTAAATTCTGGATTTTAGAAAGAAGAACAGAATCTTCCACTCGCTTTTGGGCTCTTTGCAAATCGTCTCTTAAACTGCGGATTTCTTGAATACATTGATTGGTGCTATCGAGACCATCCCGAATTCGAAGCATGAATTCCTGCTGGGCCATTAGCTCGGACATTCCGGTTGAGACGCGTGGATCCAATACCAGTTCTAAGTCCTGACTTAAGGTATCTGCGGGCGTGATCAATTGAACCTTATAGTTACCAGGTAGGGCATAGGGACCATGTCGCAGTACGAACCAAAGTATCATACCTTCCAGAGGTTCGAAGCCTTTCAAACGTAAGTCCCAAATAAAGCGATGGGCGCCGGCTTCGGGTTTCCACTTTTCTTGTTTGTCTTTGGATTGTGAGCTAAACTTTCGAATGAGATTCCCTTTTGAATCTGAAATCAACCATTGGTAATTGAAGGTAGAATCAACCTGCTCCAAATAGTAATTGAAAATGGCCCCATTCGGATGGTTTTCCCCGGCCGTTTTGGATTTGCCTCCATAGCCCGCCTGCATCAAATAGCTGGCTTTAGGATGGTAGAAATGTTCGGTGCTTTTAAAGCCTGGCTCCATTTCATAAAGAGGACTTAAATCATCCAAAATCCAGAAGCCCCTACCTTGGGTAGCGGCAATTAAGTGACGATCCTTTACGGCTAAATCTGTAATGGGACTTTGGGCCAGGTTGTTTTGGAAAGCTTGCCAATGCTGACCGCCATCCACCGAAAGGTAAAGGCCATATTCGGTGCCTACAAAGAGCAAGCCTTGATGACTAGGGTCGCAACGAATTACCCGACTAAAATGATTGCGATCGATGCCTTTGTCGATGCGCTTCCAGCTTTTTCCATAGTTGGAGCTGTAGTAGAGGTAGGGACTAAAATCACCCCATTTGTAGCGCGTTCCGGCCAAATAGATTCCGCCTGCGTTAAAAGGATCAGCCTCCAAACTATTGATTTGGGTAAAGGCTGGAAGGTCTTTAGGCGTTACCTCTTGCCAGGTTTTACCATGGTCTTTACTAATATGCACCTTGCCGTCATCACTTCCTGTCCAAAGCACTCCGGCTTCTAGTTTAGACTCGGCTGCCGCGAAAATGGTGCAGTAATATTCAACAGCAGTATTGTCTTTGGTGATGGGGCCTCCGGAAGGACCTTGTTTGCTGGTATCATTGGTGGTTAAATCTCCAGAAATAGTTTCCCAGCTGTGACCCAGGTCTTTGCTGCGGTGCACATGGTTACTAAAGGCATAAAGTAATTCCGGATCATGAATTGAGAAAAAGATGGGATAATTCCATTGGAAGCGGAATTTCATGTCTTCTACACCGTGGCCCAGCGGATTATTGGGCCATACATTGGTAGCTTGGCTTTCATTAGTACGATGGTTAAGCCGCATCATAAAACCGCCGTACTCACCACCAAAGACAATGTCTTCATCTGCCGGATAAATAGCATGATGACCTGCTTCTCCACCGGCGGTTTCTTCCCAATCTTTCTCGGTGATAAAGGCCCCGTCGCTTCTGTGTTTGATGCGAATGGAGCTATTGTCTTGCTGGGCGCCATAAATCCGGAAAGGGAAATGATTATCTACCTTAACTCTATAGAACTGAGCGGTCGGCTGATTGTAGTAGGTGGTCCAGTTTTGACCGGCATCGAAACTAATTTGTGCCCCACCATCATCACCAATAATCATGCGCTCCGGAGCAGTGGGATCAATCCATAAATCATGATGATCGCCATGAGGAGCATTATGCGGAGTAAAACTTTTACCGCCATCTTTGGAATGATGGTAGCGAACATTCATCACATAAAGTTGATCGATATCGGTAGGATGGGCATAGATGCGGGTATAATACCAGGCCCTTTGGCGTAAGGCCCGCTGATTATTTACTTGCTTCCAGCTTTCGCCCCCGTCTTCGCTGCGGTATAATCCGCCATCTGGTTCATTTTCTACCTGGGCCCAAACTCTTTGATTATTAACTGGAGAAACGGCAATACCAATAATCCCTTTTAATCCCTTTGGAAAGCCTTCATTGCTGGATAGCTCTACCCAATTTTGACCTTCATAAGTGCTTTTCCACAATTTAGAACCAGCACCTCCACTGGATAAGGAATAGGGAGTTCTGCGGATGGTCCAGGTACTGGCATATAAGGTGCGATAATTTTGAGGGTCGATAAGCAAGTCAATAGCGCCACTACCTGCATCAGAGAATAAGATGCGCTGCCAGCTTTTCCCACCATCTATCGATTTATATACGCCTCTTTCTTCGCTATCTCGATAGAGATTACCAAGTACGGCAGCATAGACGATGTCTGGGTTTTTAGGGTGTACCCTGATGCGACTAATATGGCGACTTTCTTTTAATCCGATGAACTGCCAGGTCTTTCCAGCATCGAGGCTTTTCCACATGCCAAAGCCAGAGCTCACGTTTCCACGAACGGTTTCTTCTCCCTGACCAACGTAAATAACATTGGGATCACTGGGGGCCACGGCAATGGCTCCAATGCTACCGCCGAAATAGCCATCGGAAATGTTTTCCCAGCTGTTTCCGGCATCGGTAGTTCGCCAAACCCCACCACCGGTGCTGCCAAAATAAAAGAGATTGGCCTGCCCGCTTACTCCGGTTACAGCGCAAGATCGACCTCCGCGCCAGGGACCAATATTTCGCCATTCCAGACTTTTTAAATAAACACTATCGATTTGAGCCTGCAGGGGGGCATAGAACAGAATGAGCCCCAGGCCTAATAGGCAAAGGCGGACTTTCCTTAGATTCATGTTTGGCTTGTTTGAGCCTAAGGTACGAAGCAGAATGTAAGTGAGAGCGAGCCTTTTAGATGCTAGTCTTCCTTCTTAGGAATTTCGATGAGGTAGATTTCTTCGCCGGGAGCGCTGAGGTAATATTGCTCACGCGCAAATTTCTCCAGGTTTTCTGGACCGGAATTGAGTTGCTTCAATTGGGCCTCATCCTTTTTGATTTCTTCCTCATAATAGCGGATGCTGGTTTGTAGATCTTCGATTTCCTGATTGAGCTCACGATGAATGAGCCAGGAGTTTACATCCAGAAAGCTCATCCAAATGCCAAATACGATCAAACTTAATACAAAGCGATTGCTCAGTATTTTGAACCAGATGCGATTACGTAGATTTTCCCAGAATTCACGCATATTCAAAGGTAAGCTTAAGCATTAATAGTGCGCATTCGGCGAAAGCCAAGAAACGAACAGGGGGCTGTTTAATAGTAGTTGGTGGGTAGGGACTTTAGACGATAGACTTTAGAAATGCGAGGGCAAGAAAGATTGTTTGGGTTTCGATCTTGACTATGGACTGATCAAAATTAAAGGTTGAATTGCAGTTGGCTTAGATTCTGATAGAGTCCGTCTTCCTTTTGGATGAGTTCGTCGTGAGTTCCCATTTCTACGAGTTCACCATGATCCATAACCAGAATACGATCGGCAGCGCGTACAGTTGCTAAACGATGCGCAATAACCAGGGAAGTACGTCCCTTCATTAAGTGGTCGAGAGCATCTTGCACCAGGCGTTCGCTTTCGGAGTCGAGAGCCGAGGTGGCTTCATCCAGAATCAGAATGCGTGGGTCTTTCAGAATGGCTCGGGCAATGGCGACTCTTTGACGTTGACCGCCGGATAATTGCACACCACGTTCCCCTACCAAGGTATCCAAACCTTCTGGGAACTCTTGAATAAAGTTCCAGGCATTGGCTTTTTTGGCCGCTTCAATAAGTTCTTCTTCACTGGCTCCGGGCTTGCCATAACTGATGTTTTCGCGAATGCTACCCCCAAAGAGGAATACATCCTGAGGTACCACCGCCATATGATCGCGTAGTGCAGAAAGTTGGTAGCCCGTGGCTAGACGTCCATCAAAAAGCAATTCACCACTCTCGGGCTGGTAGAAATTAAGGATCATGGATACCAAAGTCGATTTTCCTGCTCCACTTGGACCTACCACAGCAATTTGTTCACCGGCTTTAACCTCGAAACTAAGATTATTCAGCACCTTGGTTTCTGGACGATTGGGATAGCTGAAGCTGAGATTTTTCAGTTCAAACTGACCTTGGAAATCGGGAAGAGCTTCACGATCTTCTTTGGCTTGCAGTTCTTCTTTACCCTCATCAAATATGTCCATTAGCGCCTCAGTGGCGCCAATGGCTTTTTGTAAGGTGGCATATACATTGGCCAAGCCACCGATAGAGCCACCAATGAAGGCGGTGTAAAAGAGAAAGCTCATTAATTCTCCAGCTTCCAGTTCACCATTGGCCATCAGGTCTACCCCTTGCCAAATAACGGCGACCAAAGCGCCAAACATTCCCAATACCATAAATGAATTAAAGGCTCCACGATAGAGTCCACCTTTCATTCCCAGGCGCGCTACTTCATCTGTACGTTTATGATATCGGTCAATTTCAAAGAACTCATTGGCGTAGGCCTTCACATTAAAAATACCCTGTAAAGTTTCCTCAACAATAGTGTTTGAATCGGCTACTTCATTTTGCATTTTCTTAGCATAGTTGCGAATAAAGCGACCAAAGAAAACGGCCAATATAATTACCACTGGCACTACCATTAACATGAAGAAGGTTAATTTGGGAGAGGTAATTAGGAGAATGGTAATTCCACCGAAAATCACAATGATTTGACGAATAAACTCGGCCAGGGTAGTGGTAAAGGTTTCTTGTAATAAGGAGATGTCAGATGATATGCGACTATTCAACTCGCCTACTCTTTTGCGATTAAAGAAGCCAATTGGTAGTTGAATTAAATGCCTGTAGGTAGCCTGACGTAGATTAGCCAGGGTTTTCTGGGTGACATTCACAAAAATTAAGACCCTAAAGAAGGAAACCACCGCTTGAGCCACCAAAATGACCGCTAGAATGAGAATAATCTCATTGATCTTTTCGAAAATATTTTCGGACTTAGTGGCATCCACTAAATCCCCTAAATATTTTGGGAAGGCCAGGCTGGCTGCTGAACTTAGCACCAGGAAAATCAAGCCAATCGCAAACTCACCGCGATAAGGCTTAACGTATTTATATAGTCGAAATGATTTTTTAAGGGCGGCTTTGCTAATGCCCTTTCTCTTTTTCTTCTCTTCCGCCATGAATTAAATTCTGGGCGGCAAAGTTAAACTGAATATTGGACCGCCTATTTGGTATTCAGAATTTCTCCTTTTTTGATTTTGCTCCAATAGTCTTTTAGCTCAGAACGTACCTCGCCACTCAGCAATAACAAGCCGATGATATTCGGGAAGGCCATGGCCAGGATCATCATATCGGAGAAGTCGAGAACGGCTCCCAAGCTTACACTGGATCCAATGATAATGAAAACACAAAAGATCACTTTGTAGATAATCTCAGTCATTTGACTGCGACCAAAGAGGAAGGTCCAGGCGCGCAGGCCATAGTAGCTCCAGCTAATCATAGTTGAGAAGGCAAATAGGAAAATCGCAATTACCAGCACATAAGGGAACCATGAGATTACGCTTCCAAAGGCTTGAGAAGTTAATTGGGCCCCTCCCATTCCACCATCATCGTAATATCCGGTAAAGATTAATACCAGTGCGGTGAGTGTACATACTACTACGGTATCAATGAAGGGCTCTAAAAGGGCTACAAAACCTTCACTAACAGCATGTTTGGTTTTGGCGGCAGAGTGAGCAATTGCGGCACTACCAACCCCGGCTTCATTAGAGAAGGCGGCGCGACGTACTCCCTGTATCATTACACCAATAAAACCACCTAACATGGCAGAGGGATTAAAAGCACCGTCAATGATTAGAGCGAAAGCCTCACCAATATTCCCGAAGTTACGGAAGATGATCACTAAGGCTGCAATGATATAGAGACCAGCCATAAAAGGAACGATCTTCTCCGTAACCTTAGCAATAGATTTAATGCCACCTAAAATTACAGCTCCCACTAAAATGGCTAAAACAATTCCGAAGATGCTGCCTTTCCCTTCCATGAAAGCAAATTCTCCGGAAAGGATTTCAAAGGCTTGATTGGCCTGGAACATGTTTCCACCACCAAAGCTTGCGCCGATGGCCAAAACCGCAAATACTACTGCCAGAGTCTTACCTAAGCCAGCCATGCCTTTATTTGCAAGGCCTTTGCGGAGATAGCGCATTGGGCCACCTTCTACAACCCCGTCTTCACCAATATCACGATACTTTACCCCCAGGGTACATTCGGTGAATTTTGAGGCCATACTAAAAAGGCCAACCACAATGAGCCAGAAAGTAGCTCCCGGTCCACCAACCGAAATAGCAACCGCCACTCCAGCAATATTCCCTAAACCTACGGTGGCACTAACGGCAGTAGCCAAAGCCTGGAAGTGAGTTACTTCGCCTGGAGCATCTTCTTCATCGTATTTACCACGTACTAATTTGATAGAGTGACGCCATCCCCAGAAGTTTACAAAACCCATGCGAATGGTAAAGAAGATGGCACCGAAGATCAGCCAGATTACAATGAAAGGAATGCTATTGGTACGAACATCACCATTGGGATGTTTGGCTAAAACGCCATCATCATTGATTACACGATTGTCGTAAATACCTAAAGCATAGAAAGGGTCCCAGAAAATTACCGTGGCAATTCCATCTACCACCGGTTTCATAGTTCCATTTAAACTTTCAGCAATCGATTCGGAAGGAATTTTAAAATCCTGTTCGATGCTATTACCGGCAGCGTCGGTAATGATCAAGGAGTGCGACATACCTTCTACCAATCCGTTAGAAGTGCGAGATAGGGTATCGGTATCTTGATTACTCCATTTAAAATGGTAGGGCGCTGTTCCACCACTAACGCTTACAGAAGCCCTTCCGTCGTTAATCTCGGAAGAGGGGTTGCTGATTTCAAAATTGTCGATTTTCAGATTTCCCTGGGCGATTGCACCCAAACTGATCAGGCTAAGTAGAAGAACTAATCCTTTACGCATGTATTGCTGATGTTTTTTCGAAGCCACAAGTATCGCAAAAAAATGGCAGTTAGTAAAATAAGTCGCTAGCTGATAAAAGGTTTATAAATGCTTTTTAAACACTTAGGATTTGCAGCCTTCAGTAGATTCTGAATTCTTTGTCTTAAAAAGATGTATCCGAGCACAGAAAGGGCTTTGATTTTTCTTGCAGCATTAGTTTTCATTCTGGCTGTCCTGGAGTGGAATTATGAATATTGGTTTCCGCCACCAGCCTATTATACGGAGGAGGAGATTGCTGCTATTAAATTGAAATGGCAAGATGAGGATCGAAAGGCTGAAGCAGTTTTTAATAAAGCCTTGTATGCATTTGATCCCAATAGGCCTGATACTATGCAATTAGCGGATTTGGGATTAAATCCCGGTCAAATTCACAGTTGGAAGAATTATCTTAAGAAAGGCGGACGATTTCGAAAAGCGGAGGATCTCTTTCGATTGTATGCTTTGGACAGTACTTGGGTAGTTCGCGTTTTACCTTATCTAAAGGTGGAGGAATCGGAAATCTGGAAGAAGGACCTAAAGGAAGAGTTGTTTTTGAGTTTATATCCTTTTAATCCAAATCAAATACGGGCAGAGGAGATGGAGGCGATGGGTTTGCCATCATCGGCGATTCGGGGAATTTTGTCATTTCGAGAGAAATATCGACCCTTCAAAAGCCCCGATGATATTTTTAGTGTTTATGCCATTGATTCGGCTTTAGCCCAAAAACTTCATCCTTATATAATAGTTATGAAAGAGGGGGGCGATAGTCTAGTACAAGAAAGCGTGGCGATTGCGGTTGAAATAAACCAGGCAGACTCCCTTCAATTATTGGCTTTGCCGGGCTTAGGACCCTATCGAACCCAAAGAATTTTAGCATGGAGGCAACGTTTGGGAGGCTTTCACAATTTGAGGCAATTAATGGATCACCACCTGATTGACAGTATTTCTTTAGGTCAATTGGAACTTTATCTTCTTTTTAACGTTCCTCCTAAGCAATTGAGTTTGAATTATGATTCGATGGATAACTTACAAGCCCATCCTTATATTAATTACTATCTAGCCCGCAGTATTATTGACTTCCGAGAACAAGTTCGTGCATTTAAATCGGTGGATGAGCTTAGGAACTTCGAATTGGTCGATGCCGTATTATTCAGTAAACTTGCACCGTATTTGAAAGTGTCTCAAAAAGACACGAATGCTGCAAACCTCTCTAATTAAAGCACCGCATGGATACACTTGCAAACCCTTCGGTGGGCTTGGACTTTGCCCAAACCGAAACCCAGAAAATGATCGCGGAATCCGTTCGTGATTTTGCCGAGCAACATATTCGCCCCAATATTATGACCTGGGATGAAAGTCAGGAATTCCCGATTCAGATCTTTAAAGAACTTGGCCATTTAGGCTTAATGGGGGTTTTAGTGCCCGAAGAATATGGAGGTTCTGGATTAGGTTACTATGAATATGTAACCGCTATTAAGGAATTGTCGAAGGTAGATCCCTCCATTGGTTTAAGTATGGCGGCACATAATTCTTTGTGTACCAATCATATTTTAACCTTTGGTAATGAAGAGCAAAAGCGTAAGTACCTGCCTAAATTGGCTACCGCGGAGTATATTGGTGCCTGGGGACTTACGGAAGTAGGCACCGGTAGTGATGCCGGAGGTATGAATACCGTAGCTGTGCGCGATGGTGATGATTGGGTGATTAATGGTTCGAAAAACTTTATTACCCATGCCATTAGCGGGGATGTAGCGGTAGTAATTGTGCGGACCGGCGAGAAAGGCGATTCGCATGGTATGTCAGCCTTTGTTATTGAAAAAGGTACTGCTGGTTTCCGCGGAGGAAGAAAAGAAAATAAGCTGGGAATGCGCGCCTCCGAAACGGCTGAGTTAATTTTTGAAAATTGCCGGGTACCTCATACTAATATGTTGGGTGAAGAAGGAGACGGTTTTATTCAAGCGATGAAGATCTTGGATGGAGGGCGAATTTCGATTGCTGCTCTTTCATTAGGAACAGGCTTCGGTGCTTTGGAGGCCGCTATTAAATACTCCAAAGAACGCGAGCAATTTGGCAAGCCCATCTCCAAATTCCAGGGAGTAAGCTTTAAGTTGGCTGAAATGGCCACTCAATTAGAGGCGGCTGAACTATTGACCTTTCAGGCCTGTGACTTAAAGAATAAGAATCAAAAAGTTACCGTGGCAGGAGCAAAAGCAAAAATGTACAGCTCCGAAGTAGCGGTGAAAGCCTGTAATGAGGCCGTTCAAATTTTTGGTGGATATGGCTTCACTAAAGACTTTCCAGTGGAGAAGTTTTACCGTGACGTAAAGCTTTGCACCATTGGTGAGGGAACCACTGAAATTCAAAAGTTGGTGATTTCCCGAGAATTGATGAAATAGTACTTTGTAAGTATGATTTAATGGCTATATTTGCAGCCCGAAAAAATTAAAAGCGAAGAATGTTAGTTATTTCCGTAAAAGAAGGTGAGTCTATCGATCGCGCGTTGAAGCGTTACAAGCGTAAATACGATCGCACTGGGGTGATGAAAGAGATTCGTTCCCGCAAGCAATTCGTTAAGCCATCTGTGGCTCGTCGCAAAGAGATCATTAAGGCTGCCTACATTCAGCAGATCCGTCAGGAAGAGGAGTAGGTCTCCGGAATTCTGATACGTAATATTTCAGCAAGGGTTTGTATATCTTTACATTCCCTTGCTTTTTTATGTCCTATACTCAGCAATTTTTAGATTATCTCCATTTTCAGAAGCGCTTTTCTGAGCATACGCTTCTAGCTTATTCAAAGGACCTTTCCTTGTTCGAAGAGTTTATAAGGGAGGAGTTTGAAGAGGAGGACTTGCGCGAAGTTCATCACAGTATGATCCGCTCTTGGGTGGTGCATATGGTTGAGCAAAATTTAGCGCGTACTTCCATCAAGCGAAAGCTGAGTGCTCTAAGATCCTTTTATAAGTATTTACTGCGTCAAGGCCAGGTAAAAAGTAATGTAGCGGCGCAGATTGCCGTTCCTAAGCCTCCACGGAAACTATTAAGAGTGGTTCCGGAAGAGGATATGTTGGCCTTGTTGTCGCTGGAGGTAGATGAAGAAGATTATTGGATGTATACCCAATCTTTGATTTTGGATCTGTTTTATCAGTGTGGACTTCGATTAAGTGAGCTAATCAATTTGAGGTTGGAAGATTTGCGCTTAGAGTCCTCCTATATAAAGGTAATGGGGAAGGGGAGTAAGGAGCGTGAAATTCCGATCAACTCGGAATTAAAAAAACGTCTGAACTTCTATTTAAAACGTCATCGAGCAGGCTTTGGGGAGCAAAGTCACGCTGCGCCTGTATTCCTTACTCAGAAGGGGAAAAAGCTCTATCCAAAGCTTGTTTACAATTCGGTAAATGCCTATCTTAGTTTAGTCAGTGGAGTGGATCAAAAGAGTCCACACGTGCTGCGGCATTCATTTGCCAGTCATTTGCTAAATAGGGGTGCCGATCTTAATTCTGTAAAGGAATTATTGGGCCATTCTTCTTTGGCGGCGACGCAGGTTTATACGCACAATTCCATTGACCGTCTGAAATTGTTGTATAATCAGGCTCATCCACGGGCCGCAAAATCTGATGACATATGAAAGCTACCTTTCAGTCTGTAAATTTCACCGCAGATGTGAAATTGATCGATTTCATCCAACGCAAATTGGATAAATTAGAGTTGTTTAATGACAGCATTATTAATGGCGAGGTGTACCTAAAAGTGGTGAATACCTCCTCGAAAGAGAATAAAGAGGTTGAAATTAAGCTACATATACCCGGACATGAACTGGTGGTTAAGAAGTCGAATCGCTCCTTTGAGGCAGCAGCGGATATGGCTACTGAGGCCTTGCGCAGACAGTTAATCAAGCATAAAGATAAGCCCCGAATGGTGGCTTCGTAAAAATTTCTTTCTTGCCTATTGTGGCAATCAAAAAACATCTTACATTTGCAGTCCGTTTCAAAAACGGGCTGTTCTTTTATATAGAGGAGCGTTTAAAAGCCTGTGTAGCTCAGTTGGCCAGAGCAGCTGATTTGTAATCAGCTGGTCGGGGGTTCGAATCCCTCCACAGGCTCTGAATTTTTTTAGGTAAGCGCTTAAAAAGTTCTTTTATTAATGATTTTGGGGAGATACTCAAGCGGCCAACGAGGACAGACTGTAAATCTGTTGGTTTTACCTTCGCAGGTTCGAATCCTGCTCTCCCCACCATGTAGACCAAATTGTTTAGGCGGGAGTAGCTCAGCTGGCTAGAGCATCAGCCTTCCAAGCTGAGGGTCGCGGGTTCGAATCCCGTTTCCCGCTCTAAATAGAAAGGTCACGGTGGTGTATTACTGCTGTGCCTTTCTTTTTGTGGAATATAGTTCCATAAGCCGATGTAGCTCAGGGGTAGAGCGTTTCCTTGGTAAGGAAGAGGTCAGGGGTTCAAATCCCCTCATTGGCTCTAAGTGAAAGACCAAGGTGGTCTCGCTTATATATGTTGCAAAGTTTTAATTTTTAAGACACAAACCATGGCAAAGGAAACTTTTGTTCGTTCTAAACCGCACTTAAACATCGGTACTATCGGACACGTTGACCACGGTAAGACCACTCTGACTGCCGCCATCACTAACGTTTTGGCTAATGCTGGTTTTTCCGAAAAGCGTGATTTTGATTCTATCGACAACGCTCCTGAAGAAAAAGAGCGTGGTATCACTATTAACTCTGCTCACGTAGAGTATGAAACTGAGAACCGTCACTATGCTCACGTAGACTGTCCCGGTCACGCCGACTACGTAAAGAACATGGTAACTGGTGCTGCTCAGATGGACGGTGCTATCTTAGTAGTTGCTGCTACTGATGGTCCCATGCCACAAACTCGCGAGCACATCCTGCTTGGTCGTCAGGTAGGTATTCCACGTATTGTTGTATTCCTCAACAAAGTGGATATGGTAGACGACGAAGAATTATTAGAATTAGTTGAGATGGAAGTTCGTGAACTTCTTTCTTTCTACGAATATGACGGCGACGAGACTCCTGTAATTTCAGGTTCTGCTTTAGGTGCATTGAACAATGAGCCTAAATGGGTAGACACTGTAATGGAGTTGATGAATGCTTGCGATACTTGGATCGAAGAGCCAGAACGCGACAACGAGAAGCCTTTCTTGATGCCTATCGAGGACGTATTCTCTATTACTGGTCGTGGTACTGTTGCTACCGGTCGTATCGAAACTGGTGTTGCTAACACTGGTGATCCTGTAGACATCATCGGATTCGGTGACGAGAAATTAACCTCTACTATTACTGGTGTTGAGATGTTCCGTAAGATCTTAGATCGCGGTGAAGCTGGTGATAACGTAGGTATCTTATTACGTGGTATCGAGAAAAAAGATATCCGTCGTGGTATGGTAATCTGCAAGCCAGGTTCAATTACTCCTCACAAGAAATTCAAAGCTGAGGTGTATATCTTGAAGAAAGAAGAAGGTGGTCGTCACACTCCTTTCCACAATAACTACCGTCCTCAGTTCTACTTACGTACTACTGACGTAACTGGTGAAATTCAATTACCAGAAGGTACCGAAATGGTAATGCCTGGTGATAACTTGACTATCCACGTTGAATTGATCGCTCCTGTAGCTATCAACAAAGGTCTGCGTTTCGCTATCCGTGAGGGTGGTCGTACCGTAGGTGCTGGTCAGGTAACTGATATTATCGAGTAATTACTCGGTAGAAATAAATTTTGAGTAAAAGGTGTCTCGGCCTCACAGCCGAGATACCTTTCTCACTAAATACGGGTGTAGCTCAGCTGGTAGAGCAGCGGTCTCCAAAACCGAAGGTCGTGAGTTCGATTCTTACCACCCGTGCAAAGACTTAAGGAATGAGTAAAGTAAAATCTTACTTCCGGGAATCATACGAAGAGCTGGTTGAGAAAACCAGCTGGCCAACCTGGTCAGACTTGCAGAAAACCTCTGTATTGGTTGCGGTATCTTCTGTGATTATTTCCCTGGTGATCGCTGCGATGGATAAAGGTATCAGCGCTATTTTAAAGACGATTTACGAAGCATTCTAAGCAGCCCTTATGAGCGATAGTGGAAAGAAATGGTACGTTGTTCGCGCAATTTCCGGGCAGGAGAATAAGATTAAGTCTTACATAGAAAGTGAGATCGAATATGCCGGCTTGCAAGATTATTTAGGACAAATACTTGTACCAACCGAGAAAGTATTTCAGATCCGCAACGGAAAAAAGATCAGCAAGGAAAGAAATTACTTTCCAGGATATATAATGATTGAAGCCAATTTGGGCGGGGAAATGGTGCATACCATTAAAAACGTTCAAGGGGTGATCGGTTTTTTAGGTGAAACCAAAGGTGGTGATCCTGTGCCCTTGCGTCAGAGCGAAGTAAATAGAATGTTAGGTAAGGTGGATGAACTTTCTGAAACCGAAGAAAAAATCAACATTCCTTATATCGTTGGCGAAACGGTTAAAGTTATTGATGGTCCGTTTAATGGATTTAACGGAACTATTGAGAAGGTATATGAGGACAAACGTAAATTGGAGGTTATGGTTAAAATCTTTGGCCGTAAAACTCCATTAGAGTTGTCTTATATGCAGGTTGAAAAAGAGAGTTAATAAAATTGTGAGCTCAAAATAGGACGATAGTCCGGTGGGACGCTTCCAACCCACACATTTTGATTTTTTAAAGATAAATAGAACAATGGCTAAAGAAGTAAGTGCACTTATTAAACTCCAGGTTCGTGGAGGTGCTGCTAACCCTTCTCCTCCCGTTGGTCCCGCGCTTGGTGCGAAAGGGGTTAACATCATGGAGTTCTGTAAGCAGTTCAATGCGCGTACACAAGATAAGCAAGGGAAGGTTCTTCCGGTTATCATTACCGTATATTCTGACAAGTCTTTCGACTTTGTTATTAAGACTCCTCCCGCCGCCGTTCAATTAATGGAGGCAGCTAAGATCAAGAAAGGTTCACAGCAATCTAACCTTCAAAAGGTAGGTAAAGTAAGCTGGGATCAGGTACGTGCTATCGCAGAAGATAAAATGGCCGATCTGAACGCCTTTACCATCGAATCAGCTATGAGCATGGTTGCTGGTACAGCGCGCAGTATGGGTTTAACAGTAACTGGCCCAAAGCCTTTCTAAAGCGATTCTAAAGATGGCAACAGTAAGTAAGAAACGTAAAGCGGCATTGGAAGCCTTCGATCGTAAGAAATCCTATTCTTTGACCGAAGCCAGTGCTATTGTAAAGGAAATCTCTACCGCTAAATTCGATGCCTCTGTAGATTTGGCAGTGCGTTTAGGAGTAGATCCTCGTAAAGCAAACCAAATGGTGCGTGGGGTAGTAACTCTTCCTCATGGTACTGGTAAAGACGTAACTGTTTTGGCTTTGGTAACTCCTGACAAGGAAGCTGAAGCTAAAGAAGCAGGTGCTGATTACGTAGGTTTAGACGAGTACATTGACAAGATCAAAGGAGGCTGGACCGACGTTGATGTGATCATTACCATGCCTAGTGTGATGGGTAAAATTGGTCCATTAGGTCGTGTTTTAGGTCCACGTGGTTTGATGCCTAACCCTAAGACCGGAACTGTAACTATGGATGTTGCAAAAGCGGTTAAGGATGTGAAAGGTGGTAAAATCGACTTTAAAGTTGATCGTTACGGAATCATCCACGCTGGTATTGGTAAAGCGTCTTTCGAGGCTGATAAGATCAAAGAAAATGCTGAAGAGCTGATTAAAACTTTGATGCGTATGAAGCCTACCGCAGCTAAAGGTACTTATGTGAAGAGTATTACTCTGAGCAGTACTATGAGCCCAGGTATCAGTATTGATGCAAAGTCCGTTTCCTAATTCCTAATTTTTGAGAAATGACTCGCGAAGAAAAGAATAAAGAAATTGAAGTACTATTAGAGCGTCTCGAGAACTCTGATGTACTTTATATTACTGATATCGAAGGATTAAATGCTGAACAAACCAGCACCCTTCGTCGTACTTGCTACAAAGCAGGTATCAGTTTAAATGTGGTTAAGAACACCTTGCTGAAGAAAGCAATGGAGCGCAGCTCTAAAGATTTCGAGGCATTGTATCCAACTTTGAAAGGTTCCACCAGTATCATGTTCGCCGAAGCCGGTAATGCACCTGCACGGATGATCAAAGATCTGCGTAAAAAGAAACTGACTAAACCAGTTATCAAAGGAGCTTTCATCCAAGAAGCGGTATTTATTGGAGATGATCAATTAGAAGTACTGAGCTCACTCAAGAGCAAAGACGAATTGGTTGCCGATATCATCGCTCTCCTGCAATCTCCTGCCAAGAACGTTATCAGCGGCCTGAATGGCGCCGGTGGCAAATTGGCTGGTCTGTTAAAGACCTTAGAGGAGCGCGCAGCTTAATGAGTACGCACTCAGCTTCCATATATTAAGTGTTGTAATTAAATTTTTTAAAGATTCTAAAAATGGCAGACATTAAAGAATTAGGAGATCAGTTAGTAAATCTTACCGTAAAAGAAGTAAGCGAATTAGCTGACTACCTTAAAGAAGAATACGGTATCGAGCCTGCTGCTGCAGCTGTAGCTGTTGCTGGTCCTGCTGCTGCAGGTGACGAAGGCGGTGCTGAAGAGAAAACCGAATTCGACGTAATCCTTAAAGCTGCTGGTGGTTCTAAATTAGCCGTTGTAAAATTGGTTAAAGAATTAACCGGATTAGGACTTAAAGAAGCTAAAGCTCTCGTAGACGAAGCTCCTAAGCCTTTGAAAGAAGGTGTTGCTAAAGACGAAGCCGAAGCTCTGAAGTCTCAGCTTGAAGAAGCTGGTGCTGAGGTAGAAATCAAGTAAGCACCCTATAGCCCCCGAGGCTAAATTATTAAGGTTAAGGTCTTTGGGAAAGCCCCAATAGACCTTAACCCTTTTGTGTTTGTATAATTTATATCCGCATTTTGAGTAACCCGGTACCCGCAATAGGAATGGAAAGAGTCAATTTTGCATCCATCAAGAATCATTTCGATTACCCCGATTTTCTGGCTATTCAGATTCAGTCTTTTAAAGACTTCTTCCAGTTGGAAACCAAGGCGGCCGATCGAGCTAATGAAGGTTTATTCCGAACCTTCTCCGAAAATTTTCCGATTACCGACTCGCGTAATCAATTCGTACTGGAGTTTATCGATTACTTTATCGATCCTCCCCGCTACTCTGAAGAAGAGTGTATAGAGCGCGGACTAACTTTCAGTGTTCCACTGAAGGCTCGTCTGAAACTGTACTGTACAGATCCTGAGCACGAGGATTTCGAAACTATCGTGCAGGACGTGTACCTGGGAACAATTCCTTATATGACCCCTCGTGGAACCTTCGTAGTGAATGGTGCTGAGCGGGTAATCGTTTCCCAATTGCACCGTTCTCCTGGCGTATTCTTTGGTCAGAGCTACCACGCTAATGGTACCAAATTATATTCGGCTCGTGTGATTCCTTTCAAAGGTTCATGGATCGAATTCGCCACCGATATCAACTCGGTGATGTATGCCTACATTGATCGTAAAAAGAAATTACCGCTTACTACCCTCTTGCGTGCAATTGGCTATGAGCGTGATAAAGATATTCTTGAAATCTTTGACCTTGCTGAGGAAGTTAAGGTGACCAAAACGGGTTTGAAGAAGGTAACCGGTCGCAAATTAGCGGCACGTGTACTTAAAACCTGGATTGAGGATTTCGTGGATGAGGATACCGGTGAGGTTGTATCTATCGAGCGTAATGAAGTTGTGCTCGATCGAGATACCATCCTTGAAAAAGAACATATCGAAGAAATTCTCGATGCAGATGTGCAAACAATTCTCTTGCACAAAGAAGACATCGAGGCTTCTGAATATGCTATTATCCATAATACCTTACAAAAGGACCCCACTAACTCTGAGAAAGAAGCAGTGGAGCACATCTATCGTCAACTGCGGAATGCGGAGCCGCCAGACGAGGAAACTGCCCGTGGTATTATCGATAAGCTCTTCTTCTCTGAGCAGCGTTATAGCTTAGGTGAGGTTGGGCGTTACCGTATTAATAAGAAGTTAGGCCTTGAGATCGAAAGCGATGTTCAGGTTTTAACTAAAGAAGATATTCTCAGTATTGTAAAATACTTGATCGAATTGATCAACTCTAAAGCAGAGATTGATGATATCGATCACTTGAGTAACCGTCGTGTACGTACCGTAGGCGAGCAAATGTCTAACCAGTTTGGAGTAGGCTTAGCGCGTATGGCTCGTACCATCAAAGAACGGATGAATGTTCGTGACAATGAGGTATTTACTCCGATTGATTTGATTAATGCGAAGACTCTTTCTTCCGTAATCAATTCTTTCTTTGGTACCAACCAGTTGTCTCAGTTCATGGACCAAACCAACCCTCTGGCAGAGGTTACGCACAAGCGTCGTCTTTCTGCTTTAGGACCCGGTGGTCTTTCTCGTGAGCGTGCCGGTTTTGAGGTTCGTGACGTACACTACACCCACTATGGTCGTTTATGTCCGATTGAAACTCCAGAAGGACCAAACATTGGTTTGATCTCTTCAATGTCGGTTTACGCCAAAGTGAACAAAATGGGCTTCCTGGAAACTCCTTACCGCGAAGTAAAAGACGGTAAGATTGATTTCGGTCAGGATCCTATTTACTTAAGTGCGGAAGAAGAGGAACAGAAAGTAATTGCTCAGGCCAATGCTCCGGTTAAGGATAGTGGTGAGTTTGTGAACGACCGGGTTAAGGTTCGTGATGAAGCTGACTATCCTCTGGTAGAACCTGAGAAAGTGGATTATATGGATGTGGCGCCTAATCAGATTGCCTCCATTTCCGCTTCTTTGATTCCTTTCTTGGAGCATGATGATGCGAACCGTGCCTTGATGGGATCGAACATGATGCGTCAGGCGGTTCCATTGCTTCGTCCTGAGGCTCCTATCGTAGGAACCGGCCTTGAAAAGCGCGTGGCTCGCGATAGCCGTGTTCTTGTTAATGCTGAAGGCGACGGGGTAGTAGAGTATGTAGATGCTCAAAAGATTATTATCAATTACGATCGTACGGAAGAAGAGCGCCTGGTGAGCTTTGAAGATGACTTCAAAACCTACAACCTGGTGAAATTCCGTAAGACTAACCAAAGTACTTGTATCAATATCCAGCCTATCGTTAAGAAAGGTGAGCGGGTATCTGAAGGCCAGGTATTATGTGAGGGTTATGCAACCGAAAGTGGTGAATTAGCACTGGGACGTAATATGTTGGTTGCTTTCATGCCTTGGAAAGGGTACAACTTTGAGGATGCGATTGTAATTTCAGAACGCGTTGCCCGCGATGATATCTTCACCTCTTTGCATATCGACGAATACACTTTGGATGTTCGTGATACCAAATTGGGAGTTGAGGAATTAACCGCTGATATTCCAAACGTAAGTGAGGAAGCCACTAAAGATCTTGATGAAAACGGTTTGATCCGCATCGGAGCTGAAGTGAAACCTGGCGATATTCTAATTGGTAAGATTACTCCTAAAGGAGAATCTGATCCTACTCCAGAAGAGAAATTATTGCGTGCAATCTTCGGTGATAAAGCCGGTGATGTTAAGGATGCCTCATTGAAAGCTTCACCTTCATTGAATGGTGTGGTAATCGACAAGAAGCTCTTTGCTTTAGCGCGTAAAGACAAAAAGACTCGTTTACAAGACAAGGAAGAAATCGAGAAATTGGATCAGGAATTCAACATGCAAGTTGAAGTTCTACGTCAGAAATTCCTCGAAAAACTTTCAATCCTGGTAGCTGGTAAAACCAGTCAGGGTGTTGAAAACGACTTGAATGAAGTAGTAATTCCAAAAGGAACCAAGTTTACTCAGAAGATTTTGAACGGAATCGATGATTATACTCGGGTAACCGGTGGAGTTTGGACTACTGATTCTGATAAAAATGAGTTGATCGCAACCTTGTTGCACAACTTTAAAATTAAGTACAACGATTACCTGGGTGCCTACAAGCGTCAGAAGTTTACCATTAGCGTGGGAGACGAATTACCTTCAGGTATCGTGAAAATGGCCAAAGTTTATATCGCTAAGAAGCGTAAGCTGAAAGTAGGTGATAAGATGGCGGGTCGTCACGGTAACAAAGGTATTGTAGCACGTATTGTACGTCAAGAGGATATGCCATTCCTCGAAGACGGTACTCCGGTAGATATCGTACTGAATCCATTGGGTGTACCTTCACGGATGAACATCGGTCAGATTTATGAAACCGTATTAGGATGGGCAGGAAAACGCTTGGGTCGCAAATTTGCTACCCCAATTTTCGACGGAGCCAGCTTAGACGAGATCAATAAATTTACTGATGAGGCGGGAGTACCACGCTTCGGACATACCCATCTTTATGATGGTGGTACCGGAGAGCGTTTCCACCAGGCTGCAACGGTTGGGGTGATCTATATGATCAAACTAGGCCACATGATCGACGACAAAATGCACGCTCGTTCTATTGGACCATACTCCCTCATTACACAACAGCCATTGGGTGGTAAAGCTCAGTTTGGAGGTCAGCGTTTCGGAGAAATGGAGGTTTGGGCACTTGAGGCCTTCGGTGCTTCCAATATCTTGCGCGAGATCCTTACGGTTAAGTCGGATGACGTTGTTGGACGTGCCAAGACTTACGAAACCATCGTTCGTGGTGATGCAATGCCAGAACCCGGAATTCCGGAGTCATTCAACGTATTGTTGCACGAACTGAACGGATTGGGACTGAAAGTTACCCTCGATTAATTAGTACGAATTTAATTCCTGGAAGATGTCATTGAGGAAAAACGATAAAAGCACATTCAACTCCGCCTTTAAGAGCATTACCATCAGCTTGGCTTCGCCCGAGTATTTGTTGGAGCGTTCTTTCGGAGAGGTGCTCAAACCTGAAACCATTAACTATCGTACGCATAAGCCCGAGCGTGATGGTCTTTTCTGTGAGCGTATTTTCGGTCCGGTAAAAGATTATGAATGTGCCTGTGGTAAGTACAAGCGTATTCGATATAAAGGAATCGTTTGTGATCGTTGCGGTGTGGAAGTTACCGAGAAAAAGGTACGTCGCGAGCGCGTTGGTCACATCAACCTGGTAGTACCGGTAGCTCATATCTGGTACTTCAAATCATTACCTAACAAAATTGGTTATCTCCTCGGCTTGCCTACCAAGAAGTTGGAGATGATCATCTACTACGAGCGTTATGTAGTTATCCAAGCTGGTAACGCAACTAAGGAAGATGGTAGCCCCATGACTTACATGGAATTCCTTACTGAAGAGGAATACCTGGATGCATTGGAGCGTCTTCCCGTAGAAAACCAATATTTAGAAGATAGCGATCCTAATAAATTCATCGCCAAAATGGGTGGTGAAGCGCTGATCGACTTATTGAGTCGTTTGGATTTGGATTCACTTTCTTATCAATTGCGGAACAAAGCCAATACCGAAACTTCTCAGCAACGTAAGCAAGAAGCTTTAAAACGTCTGGTAGTGGTAGAAGCTTTCCGTGATGCAAATACCCGTATCGAGAACCGTCCGGAGTGGATGGTAGTGAAAGTAGTTCCGGTGATTCCACCCGAATTACGTCCATTAGTTCCATTGGATGGTGGTCGTTTCGCTACTTCCGATTTGAACGACTTATACCGTCGGGTAATTATCCGTAACAACCGTTTGAAGCGCTTAATGGAGATTAAAGCTCCTGAGGTGATTCTTCGTAACGAAAAACGGATGTTGCAGGAAGCAGTAGATTCACTTTTCGATAATACTCGTAAAGCTTCTGCTGTTAAAACGGATAACAACCGTGCTTTAAAATCTCTTTCAGATTCATTGAAAGGTAAGCAAGGTCGTTTCCGTCAGAACTTACTCGGTAAACGTGTGGATTACTCTGCACGTTCGGTTATCGTTGTAGGTCCTGAAATGAAATTGCATGAATGTGGTCTTCCAAAAGATATGGCCGCAGAATTGTATAAGCCATTTATCGTTCGTAAGCTGATTGAGCGCGGTATTGTAAAAACCGTAAAATCAGCCAAGAAGATTATCGACAAGCGCGAGCCAGTGGTATGGGATATCTTGGAGAACGTAATGAAAGGTCATCCGGTGCTATTGAACCGGGCTCCAACTCTTCACCGTTTAGGTATTCAGGCTTTCCAGCCTAAGATGATTGAGGGTAAGGCCATTCAATTACACCCATTAGCCTGTACCGCATTTAACGCGGATTTCGATGGTGACCAAATGGCGGTTCACTTACCTTTAGGTTCGGCGGCTGTTTTAGAAGCGCAGATGTTAATGCTGGCTTCTCACAACATCCTGAACCCAGCGAACGGATCTCCGATTACAGTACCTTCTCAGGACATGGTTCTGGGTCTGTATTATATGACCAAGATGCGTGTAAGTGATGAAACCCTTACCGTTAAAGGTGAAGGTTTAACTTTCTACTCAGCTGAAGAAGCGGAAATCGCTTATAATGAAGGTCGTGTAGAATTGAATGCTAAAGTTCGCGTTCGTGCTCGTGTAGAAGAGGACGGCGAATTGAAATACAAAGTAATTGAGACCTCTTTCGGTCGTATCCTTTTCAATAAAGTGGTACCTGAAAATGTAGGTTATATCAATGAAGTATTAACCAAGAAAGCTTTACGCGGAATTATTTCCGATATCCTGAAAGCAACTGACGTGCCTACCACTGCAGACTTCCTGGATAATATCAAGCAACTTGGATTTATGACTGCCTTCCGTGGTGGTTTATCCTTCTCCTTAGGTGATATCATCATCCCACAAGAGAAAGATGAACTGGTTAGTAGTGCAGAAGCTCAGATTGAAGAGATCTTAGGATCTTATAATATGGGTCTTATTACCAATAACGAACGTTACAACCAGGTAATTGACGTATGGACTAACACTAATGCTCGTCTTACTGAGCGTGCCATGCACTACCTGTCTTCGGATCGTCAAGGTTTTAACCCGATTTACATGATGCTCGACTCCGGTGCACGGGGTTCTAAAGAGCAGATTCGTCAGCTTTCCGGTATGCGGGGTCTGATGGCTAAACCTCAAAAATCTGGTTCTTCAGGTGGTGAGATTATCGAGAACCCGATTATTGCGAACTTTAAAGAAGGTTTGTCAATTCTCGAGTACTTTATCTCTACTCACGGTGCCCGTAAAGGTTTGGCGGATACCGCTTTGAAAACAGCGGATGCTGGTTACTTAACCCGTCGTTTGGTAGACGTAGCTCAGGATGTGATTATCACCGAAGAAGATTGCGATACCTTACGTGGATTAGAGGTAACAGCCTTGAAGAAAAACGAAGAGGTTGTAGAACCATTATTCGATCGGATTATCGGTCGTACTTCTTTACATGATGTAGTTGATCCAATCAGCAACGAAGTGTATGTGAGGTCTGGTGATATGATTTCTGAAGATGAAGCACGTCGTATTGAAGAGTCTCCAATTCAAATGGTAGAAGTACGTTCAGCACTTACTTGTGAGAGTAAGCGCGGTATTTGTGCCAAATGTTATGGTAGAAACTTAGCCACCGGTAAGAAGGTTCAAATGGGTGAGGCTGTAGGTGTAATTGCTGCCCAGTCCATTGGAGAACCCGGAACTCAGCTTACACTGCGTACTTTCCACGTGGGGGGTACAGCGGGTAACGTTTCGGAAGAGTCTTCGATCAAAGCTAAATTTGATGGTACCGTAGTTCTGGAAGATGTTCGTACTGTAAAAGGTGAGGATAACGAAGGAAATGCTGTGGATATCGTGATTGGTCGTACGGGTGAATTCCGCCTGGTAGACAATAAGACAGGTATCAACTTGATGACCAGTAATGTGCCTTACGGTTCATTCCTGTATAGAAAAGACGGAGATAAATTAAGCAAGGGCGATGTAGTTTGCCAGTGGGATCCATTTAATGCTGTAATTATCTCCGAGATGTCAGGTACAATCAAGTTCTCTGATATTGAGCAAGGCTTTACTTACCGCGTAGAGATCGACGAGCAAACTGGTTTCATGGAGAAAGTAATCTCTGAAACCCGTAATAAGAAAATGATTCCAACCATTTCTATTCTTGACAAAGAAGGAAAAGAGTTGAAGCATTATACCCTGCCTGTAGGAGCCCACATTATTGTGGAAGATGGCGATAGCATCAAGTCGGGTAAAACTCTGGTTAAGATTCCACGTAAATCTGCGAAAGCAGGTGATATTACCGGTGGTCTGCCACGTGTAACCGAATTGTTTGAAGCGCGTAACCCATCGAACCCTGCAGTGGTATCTGAGATTGATGGTGTGGTATCTTATGGTAAGATCAAGCGTGGTAACCGCGAGATTATCGTAGAGAGCCGTACCGGTGAATTGAAGAAGTATCTGATCAACTTGAGTAAGCAGATTCTGGTACAGGAAAACGATTATGTTCGTGCAGGTATGCCACTTTCAGAAGGGGCTATTACTCCGGCGGATATTCTCGCTATCCAGGGACCAAATCGTGTACAGGAATACCTGGTGAATGAAATTCAAGAGGTATACCGCTTACAGGGTGTGAAGATTAACGATAAGCACTTCGAAACCATCGTACGTCAGATGATGCGTAAGGTAGATATTCAAGATCCAGGTGATACCCTGTTCTTGGAGAAAAGCCTGGTACACAAGAATGACTTTATAGAGCAAAACGACTGGATCTTCGATAAGAAGGTAGTAGTAGATGCCGGTGAATCTGAAACCTTACAAGCAGGTCAGATTATTACCGCTCGTCGTTTACGTGATGAAAACTCATTATTGCGTCGTGCCGACAAGCAATTGGTAGAAGCTCGTGATGCTAATCCAGCCACCGCTAAACCTGTATTGCAAGGTATTACCCGTGCATCTCTGCAAACGAAGAGCTTTATCTCTGCTGCTTCCTTCCAGGAAACCACTAAGGTTCTGAATGAAGCTGCAGTGAACGGTAAACGTGATTTCCTTGAAGGACTGAAGGAAAATGTGATCGTAGGTCATAAGATTCCTGCCGGTACCGGTATGAAGGAATACGAGCGTATTATCGTAGGCTCTAAGGAAGAGTATGAGAAATTGAAGTCCATCCAGGATTTAAACGTAGAAGAAAAGGTTTAAGTAATGGCTGAGGATTCTAACAAGGCTTCAATGCAAGCCCAGGCCCAGGAAGGGCAGATTAATGTGGAATTGAGTGAAGAGATTGCTGAAGGACAGTATTCCAATTTGGCGATCATTAATCACTCACCCAGTGAATTTGTAGTGGACTTTATCCGGGTTATGCCTGGAGTGCCTAAAGCTAAAGTGAAGTCGCGGGTGGTTTTAACCCCCCAGCATGCAAAACGACTCTTACGTGCCTTAGGTGATAATATTGCACGCTACGAAGCGCAACACGGAGAAATTCGTGATGTGGAAGCACAGGGATTCCCCATGAATTTTGGAGGACCTCAAGGACAAGCCTAAATCGGATGATCCGAGATAGGAATAGAACTAAAAAGCCCGACCAACAGGTCGGGCTTTTTTGATTGTAAGATGTGTATACATCCCGTTGTTCATTTCAGTTTTAACTGAATGGGAATGATCATTTTTAATCGCACTGCTTCCCGGCCTTTTTTCGCAGGAGCTGTAAAGCTTGGAATACTGGCTACCAGAGATTTGGCTTGGGTTTCGGCTTGTTCTCGGGCAGTTTCTTCTGCTTCTGAGCTTGTGCTCAGGCTACGTACTACTTCTACTTCGCTGATGCTGCCATTTTTCTCAATTACAAAGGCGACATAGATATTACCTTCCAAGCCTTCGGATTTAGCTAATTCGGGATAGCTGAAATTGTTTATGATATGCTCGGAGATGCTTTGGAAAACGCAGGCTTTGCGATCCTCAGCGGTAGATTCTTCGTTGCAATTTCCAGCAATAGGTAATTCATCTACCTCGGCCAGGTCTAAACTCTTTTCTTCTACTTTGGTAACCACCGCAGCAGAGGCATCATCGGTTTTATTACAAGCGAAAAGACTCATGCTAATGGCAAGTGGTAGAACTAGCGCGTATAAAGCTTTACGCCAGGGCTGACTTTGATTTGAATACATCATGGTAATTCGGGATTTAATTAAGGATGAATTAAAAAAGGGACTGGGAGCGAGAGCCTTTTCCGGAAATTTAAGGTCGGCACCCAGGGTGCTGCGGAGCAGCGTATGCGCATAATCTTCAATATTTTGATTTTGGACTAGGTCGGCATCTACTTCGTATTCATGTACCTGACGAAGTTCCTTGGCCAGAGCATGTAAAAAGGGATCAAACCATAGTAGGGTGTTTAAGACTTTGTAATAAAGGCGATCCCAGACATGACCCATTTTTTGATGGCGGATTTCATGTTCTAGCACTAGATGCAAATCTTCTCGATCTTTAAAGGAGAATGGAAGAAAAATATAGGGGCCAAAACAAAAGGCAGAGGAAATAGCCGAACTCCAATACAGTTTATAAGACTCTTTATTCTGGACTTCGGAAGTTTTTAAGAGGCGCCATAATTGAAACAGTCCCGAGGCAAAGTAAATAAGGGATAATCCGATTCCGATTACATATACAAGGGACCAGGCAGGAGGGAGTTGACTTTGTGCTGCTTCTTGCAGGTTAATCCTTTGACCTTCAATTTGGATTTCGGGTAATTGCCAAACCGGGAGGTTTTCCGGGCTGAGGTTTAAACTGAATTGGGGAGCAATTAAAGCAATCGCCAAGGCAGTTAGGGGTAGCGCAAGCAATAGGATTCGATTAAGCCGATGAAAGCTTAAGCGGGCAAACAGCAGTCGATAGAGAAGGTAAAAGGTACCGCTGAAGAGCAGGTAATATAGAATATTCAGAATCATGATTGCTTGCGGTTTTTCTCGATGATCTCAAGGATGTCGTCCAGTTCATTAGTGTCCAACTTTTCCTTTTCAACAAAGAAGCTTACCATTTTACTAAGGCTTCCGCCGAAATAGGACTTCATGAGTTTATTCATGGAGAACTTTTGATACTCCTCCTTGGAGATTATGGGGAAGTACTGATAGCCTCTTCCTTGGGGACGATGGTCTACAAATCCTTTTTGCTCAAGAATGCGCACAATTGTAGATACCGTATTCACCGCTGGTTTGGGTGCTTGCATTTCTGCGATGATCTCTTTAACACTAGCTGCTTTTAAACGCCATAAGAATTGCATGATTTCTTCTTCGGCTTTGGTCAATTCTTTTAGGTTCATCGTAAATCTTTGACACAAATAAACTAAAAATATAGTTGAAACTAAAATTTTAGTTGAAAAAGATGATTGTCGCGGCCGGGATAGGAGCGGAAAACCCGGAGGGCAGAGGCTGTTGCAGACGCGGGATGAGGAGCCTAACGGAGGAAGGCCCCGCAAGACCAAGCGGATGCCAGCACCGGACCGAGGATTTGGAGTGGATAGCCCTTAAGCCGCCAAAAAAAAAAGCCACCCCTAAGGATGGCTTTATATAGAAGCTGTTTTTGATTTAATCGTCGCCCCCTAAAAATGAGAGGTAATAGGCCAATTGCGTAATGGAAGCTAATGCGCCTACCACATAGGTATTAGCGGCAGAGTTTAAGGCGTCTTTTGCCATGGCATGTTCACCATGACCGGTGATACCTTTTTGTTGCATCCAGGCCAGGGCACGATTGCTAGCATCATACTCTACCGGTAGGGTAACCACACTAAAAAGGGTGATCGTAGCTTGCAGTGCTATCATAGTATAGATCACATAATCGAAGGGGAACATATTGATTACAAAGGCCCCCAGAAGCATCGCAATAAAAATATACTGCATCATGCGTGAGCTAAAGCTAACGATAGGCACCATGGCCGAACGGAAACTTAACCAACTGTAAGCTTTGGCATGTTGCACCGCGTGACCCACTTCGTGAGCAGCCACGGCCGCCGCCGCCACTGAGCGTTGATCGTAAACCCAATCACTAAGGTTAACTGTTTTATCCTTAGGGTTGTAATGGTCCGTTAGTTGACCGGGGGTGGAGATCACCTGTACATCGTAGATACCGTGATCATGAAGCATTTTCTCAGCGATTTCTTTACCGCTAAGTCCATTGTGTAAGCTGATTTGGCTGTATTTCTGAAATTTTGCTTTCAGTCTGTTTTGCACCAGAAAGCCGATGAGCATGAAGCCAATTAATATAATCCAGTACATTTTAGTTCAATTTATAGGAGCTTAATGAGCAAAGCCTATGCCCGGTTTGATGAATAGTAATAGTTTTGGGTATAATTTGAAGAAATGGCAGAAAAACCCTTGATTCTGGTTTGTAATGACGATGGAATTACGGCACCCGGTATTCGAAATTTGATTAGTGTCATGACTGAATTGGGTGATGTAGTAGTGGTCGCACCGGATAGTCCACAAAGTGGAATGGGGCATGCGATAACGATTACCGGAATTTTGCGTTGTGATCCGATTCGAATTGACGAAGGTCCACAAAGTGAATACAGCTGCAGCGGAACTCCGGTAGACTGCGTCAAGTTGGCAGTGAATGTAGTGCTGGACCGTAAGCCTGACCTGGTAGTCAGCGGAATTAATCACGGTAGCAATGCCTCAATTAATGTGATTTACAGCGGAACCATGTCGGCAGCCATGGAAGGATGCCTGGAAGGAATTCCTTCGATCGGCTTTTCTCTGTGTGATTTTGCCTGGGATGCCGACTTTAAACCAGCTTTGCCTTATATCAAGAAAATTGCGGCTAAGGTTTTGGCGGAAGGTTTACCTCAGGATGTGGTCTTAAATGTGAATATCCCAAAATATACCGGGGAGCCTTATAAAGGAATAAAGATGACCCGTCAATCGCGTGGTAATTGGGAAGAAGAATTTGATTCGCGCAAAGATCCCCGGGATCGCAATTATTATTGGTTAACCGGAAAGTTTGTGAATTATGATGCAGCCAAGGATCATGATGAGCAGGCCCTTGCTGATTACTATATCAGTGTAGTGCCGGTAAAGAGTGATTTAACTGCGCATGAGCATTTAAATCGATTGGCTTCCTGGGAGCTTTAATACTAGTCTCCGAAAAACGCGTTTTATAGTATGAAATCTAAAGGGACTCTGATTGCCGGCTTTATTACGGGTTTGCTGGTACCTCTTTTAAGTATGTATTTGATCGCACAATTCCGACCCGAGCTTTTGGCGATACAAAGATTTGATTTTAGCGAGGTTAAGCATTTGAATATGCAATTGATGACCATTACCATGTTACCCAATGCAGCGCTTTTCTTTGTCGCATTACGCTTTGAAAATGAGGACTTTGGTCGTGGTTTAATTAGTGCTACTATGCTACTCTTAGCCGCTGTGTTTATCTACAGATTCCTGTTGTAAAGTTTTCTGAACTCTTTGAAAGTCAGTTAAAGAGAAGCGTAATTTTAGCCTTAAATTAAGCTCTACTTGAAGTATTATATCATTGCCGGAGAAGCCAGTGGCGATCTCCATGGAAGTAATTTAATCAAAGCCTTAAAAAGGAAGGATCCACAGGCGGAGATTCGCGCTTGGGGTGGAGATCTTATGGAGGCAGAGGGCGCCCACTTAGTAAAGCATTACCGCGATTTAGCCTTTATGGGTTTTGTGGAGGTCTTATTGAATCTTCGCACCATTTTACGCAATCTCCGTTTTTGTAAGGAGGATATTGACGCCACAAATCCCGATGTGTTAATACTTATTGATTATCCGGGTTTTAATATGCGTATTGCGGAGTATGCTCGGCAAAAGGGATTGAAGGTGGTGTATTATATCTCTCCCCAAATTTGGGCCTGGAAGCAAAGTAGGGTACATAAGATTAAAAGAGATGTAGGCTTAATGCTTACAATTCTGCCTTTTGAAAAGGAATTTTACCAGCGATTCGATATGGAAGTTTCCTTTGTGGGACATCCCTTATTAGATGCGATACAAGATCGACCGGAATTTGAGGTGGCTGAACGAAGGGCTAGCATGAATTTGGGGGATGCCCCCCTGATTGCATTATTGCCTGGAAGCCGCAAACAAGAGATTAGAGCTATGCTACCGCTTATGATTAAAACCCTTGAGTCTATGGGTTTAAACTGGGTAATTGCAGGAGCACCGTCTCAGGATATATCCTTTTATGAAGAGGTTAGCGGTCGAAAGGATCTTCCGATACTATTTGGTCGGACTTATGAAATCTTGGAGATTGCGGATGCAGCCCTGGTAACTTCTGGAACGGCCACTTTGGAAACCGCCTTATTTGAAGTGCCGGAAGTAGTTTGCTACAAAGGCTCACGAATTAGCTATGAAATAGCCAAACGCCTGGTTAAGATTGAATACATCTCCCTGGTTAATTTGGTAATGAATCGGGAGGTGGTTACCGAATTGATTCAGCATGACTTTAGGGAAGATCGTCTCAAAGCTGAATTGCAGAAATGCCTGAATGAGAAGAGTCGTTCCGCTATTCTGGCAGATTATAAGGAATTAAAAGAAAAGCTCGGGGGAGCAGGGGCTTCAGAGAGAGCCGCGGAGGAAGTAAAAGAGTATGCGAGTGCATAGGTTTTTAATTGGGGTATTTCTGATCCTGTCTTTCACTAAGCTTCAGGCATTGGATTTAAAAGTGCGATTGTTTTCGGATCAAGCGGTGCAACGCTTTTTAATTACTCCAGACAGCTCAAAATTCACTTTGTTGGCCCTGCGGGCTGATGGCTCCAGTCTGGATACGATCTATGATATTTATCCCAAAGATCCCGCTCGCACTTTTGTGGTATCTGTCAAGGGCAAGTATATCCAACTGAAATTAGGAGATCAAACTTTAGGTGAGTTTGAAGGTCTTTATTTTTCGGGTCTGGATAGTCTGCATCAATTCAGGATTACGGCAAATAAAAAGAATAGAGCCTATTATGGTGGGGTGCGGGCTTTGGTACGTGGAGGCCAATTGCAGGTTGTGAATATTGTAGATCTGGAGCACTATGTAGCCGGAGTGGTTGAAAGTGAAGCCGGACATGTTCCCGAATTAGAATTCTTTAAGGCACAGGCGGTATTAGCCCGAACTTTTGCCCTGCGTAATTTAGGTAAGCATGAAGCTGAAGGATATAATTTGAAGGATGATGTAAGCTCACAAGTTTACTTTTCCAAGGCACATTATACTCATAAGGATTTGATTCTAAAAGCAGTTTCAGCTACTCGAGATACAGTATTAGTCAATATAGATTGCGATTTAATCCTCAGTGTTTTTCATGCCAATAGTGGCGGCATGACTGTAAATTCTGAGGATGTTTGGTTAAAACCGGTTCCGGAATTAAAGTCTAAAATCGACAGTTTTAGCATAGGAGTAGGCTCTTACTCCTGGGAGAAAAGAATTAATTCGCAACGCTTTTTTTCCTATTTCGCCCGGATGTTTGGTGTAAAGAATGATGCGGAATTACAAAAGGCTTTATTGAATTTTGAGCAGAAGGATAGGCAAAGAAACTTTAGTTATAAAGGGAAGAGTTTAAAACTCACAACCGTTAGGCATGATTTTAAGCTTCGATCTACTTATTTCACTATAGAATTGGATGGTGATGATGTTTTGTTGAAAGGCAAAGGTTTTGGACATGGAGTAGGTTTATCCCAGGATGGAGCTATCGAAATGAGCAAAAGAGGATATGGTTATCAATCCATTTTATGTCACTACTTTTTTGAAGTAGAACTGGAAAATAAGGACTTTATATTAGACAATTGATTGCTAATTTTGAGGCCAAAACCAAAACCTTGGGGTATTCAAATATTGACTACCGAAAAAGTCGCAGTTAAGCTTGTTTTAAGTTTTCAGAGCTAGGGATTGTATTAGTGTGAATTATTCGGAATCAAGCGTGGGACCAAGGAGAAGCTTATTTTTTTTCCTACCTTTGACCTCGGTTGGGGGAAAGGAGATTAGAAATTAACGGCCAAGCCTATGATTAGGAAATTTATCCTACGGAATTCGGATCGGTTTCTCTCCAGATGGATAGTTCTTGTCTTCGATTTATTTATTGTCATTGGCACTTATGTTGCCTCTGTCATCCTCCGTTTCAACTTTGAGTATCTCGATATTCCGAAAGGAATGATCGGTGATAAAATCCCATTTATAGCCTGTGCATACCTGATTGGTTTTGCCATAGCGCGTTCCCATGTTGGTGTTATTCGCCATACCGGGGTGAGCGACGCATGGAATATATTTAAAGGTTCTTTTATTGCCGTTATTATTCTGGGTGCCTTATCAACCTTGAGTTTAAACTTCTTTCAGCCAGTAAGTGATTATTTGGCGGTATCCAATTCTATTTTATTAATCCACTTCTTACTGAATGTGGTGATATTAATTGGCACCCGCTTTTTAGTCAAACTACTATATGCTCGCTTTCAAACTTCCCATGAGGTGAAAGCAACTCGGGTTATGATTTATGGTGCAGGGGCATCGGGAATCATTACTAAAAATACCCTCTTCCACGATACCAGTAGGGAATATCAGATTGTCAATTTTATTGATGATAATCCTAGCAAAGTGGGAAAATCAATTGAAGGTATTCCGATTATTTCCAATGAAAAGGCCTTTTCTTTAGGACATCTGGAGAAAAACCTGGTGGATCAGGTAATTATCTCAATTCAGTCTGCGCTGCCCAATGCTCGACGAAATCAAATTGTTGATCAATGTTTACAGCAGAATTTACAGGTTAAAGTTGTACCACCGGTAAGTAGCTGGATACAAGGCGAATTAAGTACCAAGCAGATTAAGCCGGTTCGTATTGAAGATCTTTTAGAACGCGATCCGATTGTTCTCGACAGTGAAAATATTAGCCGCGAACTTCGAGGTAAGAGAGTTTTAGTTACCGGTGCGGCTGGTTCTATCGGTAGTGAGATTGTTCGTCAATGTCTCCATTATCAGCCTGAACAAGTTATCTTGTTAGATCAAGCAGAATCTGCTCTTTATGAGTTGGAGCTTGAGTTGAAGGGACGTTTCAAGAATTTTGCAGACCGGGCCAATTGTGTGATTGGCGATGTTCGCGATTTCAGTCGGATGCGCAGAATATTCGACGTATTTAAACCCAATATCGTATTTCATGCAGCGGCTTATAAGCATGTGCCCTTAATGGAGGACAATCCCTATGAAGCCGTTGGAGTTAATGTTTTAGGAACTAAAAACGTGGCTGATCTGGCCGTTGAATTTAAGGCCGAGAAGTTTGTAATGGTAAGTACGGATAAGGCGGTTAACCCCACAAATGTGATGGGAGCAACCAAGCGTACGGCCGAATTGTACACCCAAAGTCTGGGTAAAAAAGTTGAAGGCAGTGGAACCCAATTTATCACCACCCGCTTTGGAAACGTATTAGGCTCCAATGGCTCGGTAATCCCGGTATTCCGTCGCCAAATTGCTAAAGGTGGCCCAATTACTGTAACCCATCGCGAAATAACTCGCTATTTCATGACTATTCCGGAGGCCTGTAATCTGGTACTGGAAGCAGGTTCAATGGGGAAGGGAGGCGAAATCTTCGTATTTGATATGGGAGAGTCGGTGAAGATTTATGACCTGGCCAAGAAAATGGTTAAACTCTCCGGACTTGAACTGGGCAAAGACATTGAAATTGTAGAGGTAGGCTTAAGGCCAGGTGAGAAGTTATACGAAGAACTACTTACCGGAAAGGAGAATACCCTACCTACCCACCATAAAAAAATCTTGATTGCGCAGACTCAAACTTTGAAGTATTCTCAATTACTTTTAGCATTAGATCGTTTAGGATCTGCACATCAAAGCAGTGACAACCTGGAACTGGTAAGAGCTTTAAAAGCAGTGGTTCCAGAGTATATTAGTAAAAACTATGTATTCGAAAGTCTTGATCTCAAGACCGCATTAAAATGAGAAAAGGGCTCCGGCTGCTTTTAGTTTTGGCCTTACCTGGCCTACTTTCTGCACAATATCAATTTCGGCATTTAAATAACTTCAATTATTTGGAGGAGGATAGCCGATTGTATACCAATGACTCCGTTTTTCACACCGGAATTCGACCCTTTAACCGCAGTAAAATGGGTATTGGGACTACTACTAATCCCAAGAGGATTGAGCATGGTTGGTGGAATCGAAAACTCTGGCATGAACGCCTTATTAAAGTAGATGCGGAAGACTATGCATTTAGTATAGATCCCATTTTCAATTTTCAATATGGCTATGAGGAGAATGAAGATTATCGTTTTATTAATACCCGAGGGTTTATTCTCGAAGGCCGAATCGGTCAAAAGTTAAGTTTCTATTCCACTTTTCTGGAGAACCAGGCGCGCTTTCCAGCTTATATCTCAAACTTCGTTCGATTAAGACGGGTTATTCCCGGGCAGGGATCCTTAACCCGTCCTTTTGGTGAAGGGGGCTACGATTATAGCTTTTTTACGGGCGAGCTTTCGTATCGTGCTAATAAATATTTCACTTTTACGGCTGGTCAAGGACGAAACTTCTTTGGTGAGGGCTACCGCTCTATGCTATTATCAGATGCGGGTTTTAGCTATCCTTTCTTCAGGATCGAAACCGATGTATGGAAGTTTAAATATATCAATCTCTGGGCTCAATTGTATGATACTCGGAAAGTAGCTCAAGTAAATGCGGGGATTCTTGCCAAGAAGTATCTCAGTAGTCATTTACTAAGCATTGCACTTACCGATCGATGGAACCTTGGGATATTTGAATCGATTGTGTATGGCGATACCAATCAATTACAAGGATTGGATGCCAGCTTTTTGAATCCGATTGTGTTTTATCGGCCGGTAGAATTTGCGGTAGGCTCCCGAGGGGGAAACGCCCTGATGGGATTACAAAGTTCGTATAAGTTGAAGCAGGGGCGAATGGTATACGGTCAATTTATATTGGACGAGTTTAACCTGGCTTCTATAACTGGTGGTGATGGCAGTTGGGTCAATAAATACGGATGGCAGTTAGGGTTTAAAGATTATGATGCCTGGGGCATTAAAGGTTGGTTTCAAAGAGTGGAATACAATGCTGCTCGGCCTTATACCTATTCCCATCGAATGGTGCTCACTAATTATGCACATTACGGCAGTCCATTGGCGCATCCCTGGGGAGCAAATTTTCATGAAGTTGTATTTCAAAATATATACAAGAAAGATCGGTGGGAGGCAGAGTTGCACTTAAACTATGGAGTTAGAGCCAATGATCCAAGCGGAGAGAACTGGGGTTCAGACTTATTCCTTAGCTATGAGACTCGCATGCAGGATGAAGGAAATGAAATCGCTCAGGGTGCCAAAGGGAATTATTTCTTTCTAAACTTCAGACTAGCCTATCTGGTAAATCCGGCCAGTGGATTAAAGCTTGAAACAGGTTTTAGATACCGGGATTTCGAAACAACCCAAACCAATACCATTTCCCCCATACTTGAAGGACGAAGTCTACTCTTTATCTTTGGATTGAGGACAGAATTGTACAATGCTTATTACGATCTCTGATGTGGAAGGAATTTAAACCTACCATTTTATTTCTGATCAAATTCATTAGTATCTACTTATTGGGTAGTGGCTTGTATGGTTATTATATTTCTAATTATGATCTCCAGGAAAAGCTGGATCCGATAACAAGATGGGTAACCTATCAGTGTGCAGGGACGGCGGGCTTAATTGGTTATGACTCTGAAGTAATTCAGGATGATCATTTGGCAAGAGAAGAAAATGCAGAGCAAACCTATGATAGCCTATGGTTAGATCGGAGCTATGCGATATCGGTAGAGGAGGGTTGCAATGGCGTAAATATCATGATCTTGTTCGTGGCCTTTGTTATTGGCTTTGGAGGTAGATTTCTAAACACTTTACTTTTTATTCCAGCGGGCCTACTCTTTATTCACTTTGCTAATTTGGGACGCTTACTCCTACTCAGCGTGCTTAATGTCGATTTCAATGGCAAGGGATTTCACTTCTTTCATAAATATGGTTTTACGGCGGTATTATACCTGGCTATTTTGGTCCTCTGGTATTTTTGGGTAATGCATTGGAATGGCAAGGGGCGGAACCTGAGTAAAAGCTCGAAAGATGCTTAAGCAAATCCTCAAAAGTCCCAAGAGGCTCTTATTGCTATTTATAGGGTGTGGGGGTTTGTTTCTCGTGTATTTCTTTCAACATTATCTGGATTTTTACCATCTGCTCCAAGGGCAGGCACCTCAGGAGTTAAACTACAGCAGCGACTTCATTGAGGTTGATCCCTGGGCATTTGCGGTAAACAAGGTGATTAGATATGTATTGAATGATCTGTTTGCGATAGCCTTAATCAGTGCATTATTTCCGGATGGGCGCTATGTGCGTTTTGCCCTTTTTGTATTAATGTTCGGTTTGTTCGTTTTGGTGCCTATTTATATTTGGCTTTACCTATCCCAACCCGCAGGCTTTAGTTCATTAATCGGTCACTTACATCGCTTGGTAATGAATCCGGTCTTAATGATGCTTCTCATTCCGGCATTCTTCTACCAGAAGCGCTTAATTCAAGAGCAAAAAGTCCAAGGCTGAAATTTTTTTTTCAAAAATGAACATAGGGCCTATTGTTAGGTTATTTCTCTGTTGTACATTTGTTCGGTGTTTAAACATCAATTCCAAAAAAAGATCAAAAATGAAAATCGCTAAACAAATCTTTGCCTTGAGTTTGGCAACTGCCATGGTAGCTTGTAATAATGCTCCTGAGGCTAATGTTCAAGCTGAAGACGCTAAACAAGTAGATGAAACAAAGTCGGCCGAGGCGGTAACTTATGCTGCTTTAACCGATGCTGATGAAATTAGCTGGAGAGGTTACAAAACTTATTCGAAGGATGAGCACAGAGGTGTTATTCAAGTAAGTGAGGGTAATTTTAAAGTTAAGGATGGTGAATTAGTAGGTGGTGAGTTTACCATCGATATGAATTCTATCCAAAACTCGGATGTAGAAAGTGATGAGTATCGTGCTAAATTGGAAGGTCACTTAAAAAGCCCTGACTTTTTCGCTGTGGATTCTTTCCCAACTGCCACTTTCGTAATTACAGAGGTGAATCCTGCTGATGCAGCGGTTGAGAGCGGTGCTACACATAACATCACCGGAAACTTAACTTTACGCGGAGTTACCAAAAGCGTAACCTTTGGAGCTAAAGTAAGCATCGATGAAAACAATGTAAGCCTTACTGCATCTAACATTATTATTGATCGTAGCCAGTGGAATGTTCGTTTCCGTTCAACTTCTTTCGCGCAGTTTGCAGATATCGCCAAAGAAGAAGCTATCGATAACAGTATCGAGCTGAACCTGAATATTCAGGGAGCAAAGAGCTAAAAAAGCGTTTCTTAAATATATAAGGCCCCTGTTATCGCAGGGGCCTTTTTTATTTTCGGCTAAAAGAATATGGGGGCTTTGGTTTATGGGCGTGCTATTAAAGATTGGTCAGAAGACGATCAACCCCGAGCCAAAATGATCAATAAAGGTCCCTCTAGTTTAAGCGATGCTGAGTTGCTCAGTATTTTGATGGGAAGCGGTAAAGCAGGCCAATCTGCTCTTGATATTTCACGTCATATCTTAGAGAGTGTAAGCCATAATTTATTGGAGTTTTCGCGCTTGAGTATTGATGATCTAGAGCATTTCGATGGAGTTGGTCCCGCCAAAGCGGTGCGTTTGCAAGCAGCCTTGGAATTAGGAAGGAGGCGAGAATTAGCGGGTGCCTTACAGCGCAAGAACGTATCTTCCAGCGCTGATGCTTATTCGGTACTAAAATCCAAATTAGCGGATTTAAGACATGAAGAATTTTGGGTCCTTTTTTTGAATAACCGCAATCAGGTGCTAGCACAACAAAGAATCAGCAAAGGGGGCTTAAGCGGAACTACCGCCGATCCACGAGAGGTCTTTCAAATTGCCCTGCGCTTACAAAGTACCGGGATTATCCTCGCTCATAATCACCCTAGTGGAGCGCTTCGTCCCAGTGCATCCGATGATCGCTTGACCCAACAAATGAAGGCCGCCGGTGAATTATTGGTTATTAAAGTACTGGACCATCTGATCATAACAGAATCAGGTTATTTCAGTTATAGTGATGAGGGGGAGCTTTAATCCATAATCACCTCCTTATCTTTGTTGCATGATCCTCTTGTACACCACCGCAATGAGTCCGCGCATTCGATATGTAGCGCGACTTGTCTTCCAGAATTTACTGGGTCTCGAATTGCGATTTACTCATGATAAAGAGGAATATTTACTCTCTACCTTACCTAAGATTAACTATTCGAGGGACTTTTTACAAAGTGGAATTTACCTTCAATGTGCCCATCTCTTGTTTGAAACCGATATCTCCGAACAAGAATTAAAACCAGGGCAATACAAAGGTGTTCCCACTCTTTTTCAAAGCTCCCAGCAATCGCATTTGCCCTTTGATCCTTTGGCTGCATCTTTCTATTTGGTGAGCCGTTATGAAGAGTATATGCCTTTTATTCCGGATGAGCATTTACGTTTTCCGGCGCAGGAATCGATTCTCTATAAAATGGATGCCTTATCCATCCCTTTGGTAAATGCCTGGGCAGAGATTATTGCCGATCTTCTCAAAGAACAAAATCCGAATATAGAGTTTAGGAAACCGGAATATCAATTCTACAATTCGGTGGATATTGATAATGCCGCGGCTTTTTTAGGAAAGGGAATTTTTAGAGCATTAGGCGGATATCTGCAAGATATCATATCCCTAAACTTCCGGAAGGTATGGGCGCGTAGTCGCTGTATATTCTTTGGAGAAAAGGATCCATTTGATACATTCGATTTTGTGCTTTCCATGCAGGAGAAGTATAAATTCCAAACTATTTATTTTGCCTTATTCGGACGGATGGGACAATACGATCGCAGCCTTACTCGCTATAGTACACGCTTGCAACGGTATCTTAAAGGAATTGCAGACTTCTGTGAAATGGGCATTCACCCTTCCTATCGCTCCAATGATAATTTTGATTGGTTAGAAGAGGAAATCACTGCCCTGCAAAGGGTATTGAAAAAGGATATAACTAAAAGTCGGCAGCATTTTCTGAAATTGAAATTTCCCAGTACTTACCGGAATTTATTGCAATTAGAGCTTACTGATGATTATTCCATGGGTTATGCCTCTGAGCATGGATTTAGAGCGGGAATTTGCACCCCTTTTCGCTTTTATGACCTTGAACAGGAAATCGAAACCCCATTAGTTATACATCCCTTTCCCTTTATGGACGGGACATTTATCTATTACCTCAAGCAGAAGCCCGCGGATGCATGGCCCATTATTAAGTATTATATCGAGACTTACCGTAAATATGGAGGTGAACTAATTCCCATTTGGCATAATCGTATATACAGCGAAAAGGAAGCTGAATGGGAGGGCTGGAATGAAGTGTTTGAAAAAATGGTGAAAGCGGCAGTATGATCCAGTTGCGCTCCCAAACTTATCTTGATTTAAAGAAGTACGATAGCTGTGTACAAAGAGATGCCAGCAGTTTGCCCTATGCGCATTCCTGGTATCTTAATATGGTATGCGAGCAATGGGAGTGTTTGGTACTAGATGATTACGATGCCGTTTGGCCATTGCCATATCGTCGCAAATGGGGCCAGAAATATTATTATCGGCCTTATGGTGTGCAGCAATTAGGCATTTACAGTAAGAAGGACTTAAGTGATGAGGTTATGGCTTCCTTCTTAGCCGAAATGTCGCGTCAGGTACGATTTGCAGATATCTTCCTCAATGAGGGGCAAACATTGGATATTCATTCCAAAACCAGCTGGCAGTTTCAAGCACAACCCAACTTGCTATTAGAGATGGGCCGCTCTTACGAAAAGATTTATCAGGGCTTCAATACTAATCTTCGACGTAAACTCAAGAAAACAGCTAAGGAGAATTTCGAATTATTCGAGAATGACGGCCCGGAGGTCTTGTTAAAATTATTCCGCGAAAACCAAGGCGCAGAATTGAAATTGCCCGAAGCCTTTTACCGTGATTTTAAAAAACTCCTTTTTCAGTTAATGCATAAGGGGCTGGCCCAGATATATACTCTTTATGGCGGCCCTAATCAATTATTGGCCGGGGCTTTCTTTGTGCAGTATCGCGAGCGTAGTATTTTCCTTTTTTCAGCTACCTCAGATTATGGGAAATCCAGCAATGCCATGGCCCATTTGATTAATGAGTATTTAATCTTTCATTCCGAAAAATTTAAAATCCTCGATTTTGAGGGATCAAAACAAGCTGGTTTAGCGCGCTTTTATAGTTCTTTTGGCGCTCAAGAAGTGCAATATCCGCGCTTGTATTTAAATCGTTTACCCTGGCCTTTGTCCAGCTTCCGCCGATGAATACCAAATACCAACATCTCTTCTTTGATTTAGATCATACCCTTTGGGATTTTGAAACCAATTCCCAAGAGGCATTATTGGACTTATACCAACGCTATGATATCGAGCATCAATTAAATGCTCCAGTTCAGGATTTCCTAAAGGCCTATTATCAAATTAATGATGCCTTATGGAAATTATACCGCGAAGGGAAGGTGAGCAAGGCTGAATTGCGTCACCAGAGATTCCAGAAAGCCTTTCACAGTTTTGGTCCCTTGGAAGAAGGGGTCATCGCCAAATTTGAGGAAGAGTATATGACCTTGGCTCCGCAAAAAACGGCATTAATGCCAGGAACCTTGGAAATGTTGAGCAAGTTGAAGGGACACTTCAACATGCATATCATTAGCAATGGATTTGAAGAAACCCAAAAAGTAAAACTGCTGGGTAGTGGATTGGCCCCATTTTTTGAGGTGCTAATTTGTAGTGATACCTTAGGGGTAAATAAACCCGAAGCGAAGATTTTCGTAAACGCAATGAAGGAAGCGGGAGCCAATCGGAAGAATTCCCTGATGATCGGAGATAATCTTCAGGTGGATATTTTAGGAGCTCGAAATACCGGAATGGATCAGGTGTACTACAATCCTCAGGGGGAAAGTCACAATGAAAAACCTACTTTGGAGATTCGTCATTGGTCAGAGCTTCCTGCCTATTTGCTTCAGGCATAAACCGAGATCGATTTTTATAGTGATAAGCAGTGTATTGATAACTACCATTTAATGGACTGCGCTTAACGCTGATACGCACACTAATTTGATCACCGGCTCCAATTCCGGGAAAAGTAGCTAATTCACTTTTTATTGCCTGGGTACTCCAATAAAAGGTAAATAAGAGGGTATCTCCAACTTCAATCCCATAGGGGTTTGGATCCACTTTTTCTACGCGTAATACAGCACGGTCGTCCGTACCCTGAAGCGTAAATAATACGGTTGCATTTATAGGGAAGGTTTCAATAGGAATTACCTGTCTTTCTTGCCCTTTTAGGCCTAAACCCAGAAGAAGAAAGGCCAAAAGCCAAACGCGCATGCCTCGAATTTTTTCCAAAGGTAAGAGCGAGCTCAAGAATAGCAAGCGCTCATGAGCAAAAGCGATGTTTCAATAAGTATGGTGCTGCTCCCCCTTGCTTTATTAAATTTGCGCTACTCAAAAAATGCGCTATGCAAGACATTGCTCCATATACTCCTAAAAATAAAGTTCGCATCGTAACGGCCGCCTCATTATTCGATGGTCACGATGCCGCTATCAATATTATGCGCCGGATTATTCAAGCTACCGGCTGTGAAGTTATTCACCTCGGACATGATCGTTCGGTGGAAGAAGTGGTAAATACCGCTATTCAGGAAGATGCTCAGGCTATTGCCATGACTTCCTACCAAGGTGGACATATAGAATACTTTAAGTACATGCACGATCTCCTTAAGGAGAAAGGAGCTCCTCACATCAAGATATTTGGTGGAGGCGGAGGAGTAATTCTTCCGGAGGAAATTAAAGAATTACACGATTACGGAATCGACCGTATTTATTCTCCGGATGATGGCCGGGCCATGGGATTGCAAGGCATGATCAATGACATGATCCAGCAATGCGATTTCCCAACCGGAACCAGCCTCAATGGCGAATTAAAACAGCTGAAGACTAAGTCCAAACCGGATATTGCCCGCCTTATTTCAGCAGCAGAAAATAATATGGATTTGCATCGCGAGATATTGGATCAGGTAGATCAACTTGCGGCAAAATCCAAAAGCCCGGTTTTGGGAATTACCGGAACGGGTGGAGCAGGGAAGAGCTCTTTGGTAGATGAATTGGTGCGTCGCTTTTTGATGGATCATCCCGAAAAAACCATGGCCATTGTCTCAGTAGACCCTTCCAAACGGAAAACAGGTGGTGCCTTATTGGGTGACCGTATCCGTATGAATGCCATTCGCAATGATCGTGTGTATATGCGCTCCCTGGCGACACGTCAAAGTAATTTAGCTCTGAGTAAACACGTGCAGGAGGCTATTAATATTCTAAAGGCGGCCGACTACGATCTGATTGTATTAGAAACTTCAGGTATCGGTCAAAGCGATACCGAAATTCTGGAACACAGTGATGTTTCACTTTATGTGATGACACCGGAATATGGTGCAGCTACACAGCTGGAGAAAATTGATATGCTTGATTTTGCGGATCTGATTGCCCTAAACAAATTTGATAAGCGAGGGGCCTTAGATGCTTTGCGCGATGTGAAAAAGCAATACCAACGCAATCACAATCTTTGGGATAAGGATCCAGAAGATATGCCTGTTTTTGGCAGCATTGCCAGCCAGTTTAATGATCCTGGAACCAATGCATTATACCGAGCCATTATGGATGCTTTGGTGGAAAAGGCCGGTGCTAAGCATTTAAAAAGTGACTTTAAGAGCAGTGGCGAGATGAGTGAGAAAATCTACATCATCCCACCAAACCGTACTCGATATTTATCTGAGATTTCTGAGAATAATCGTGGTTACGACCAAAAAGTGCAGAAAGAAGCAGAAGTAGCTCAGAAGCTCTATGGTTTATACCAGGCTATTTTAAGTTTCGGAGGCCCAAATTTATTGAAGGAGGAACATGCCGAGGTAGAAGGTGATGGTACCTTAAACGAATTGGTAGCGAAATTCCAGGAAATCAAGAAAGATTTAGATCCTCATAATTGGGATATTATTAAGGCCTGGGAGTCTAAGGTGAAGCGCTACAAAGATGAGGTCTACTCCTTCAGTGTGCGAGGAAAAGAAATTCGCATCCAAACTCATACCGAGTCCTTATCCCATAATATGATTCCCAAAGTATCATTACCACGCTATCAAGCTTGGGGGGATCTTTTAAGTTGGAACCTTCAGGAAAATGTACCGGGAGAATATCCTTATACTGCCGGAATCTATCCATTTAAAAGAACCGGTGAGGATCCTACTCGGATGTTCGCGGGTGAAGGGGGACCAGAGCGTACCAACCGTCGTTTCCACTATGTGAGTCAGGATATGCCTGCCGCGCGATTAAGTACCGCCTTCGATTCGGTTACTTTATATGGTAATGATCCGGATTACCGCCCCGATATTTATGGTAAGATTGGGAACTCTGGGGTTAGCATTTGTAATTTATCGGATGCCAAAAAATTGTATTCTGGCTTTAATCTCAGTGAGCCCACTACTTCGGTAAGTATGACCATTAATGGTCCGGCCCCCATGCTATTGGCCTTCTTTATGAACGCCGCAGTGGACCAACAATGTGAGATTTACATTCGCGAAAATGGCTTGGAAGATCAGGTAGAGGCCAAGTTTAAAGAGCTGTATGACGATCAGGGAATTAGCCGACCCTTCTATCAGGGGCTCCCTAAAAATAGTCCAAAGGATCGTATTGAAGAAAATGTTCTTTCAGGGGTGGCAGTTAAGGGCCATCTGCCGAAAGGAAATAATGGTTTAGGCTTAATGCTGCTGGGGCTTACGGGCGATCAGGTATTAGACCCTGAGGTATATGCTGGCATTCGCGCCAAAACACTATCGGTAGTGCGCGGTACGGTTCAAGCAGATATTTTAAAAGAAGACCAGGCTCAAAACACTTGTATCTTCTCTACTGAATTTGCCTTAAGGCTGATGGGAGATGTGCAGGAGAGCTTCATTAACAATAAAGTTCGGAACTTCTATTCGGTATCCATTTCGGGTTACCATATTGCCGAAGCAGGAGCCAACCCCATTACTCAACTGGCCTTTACCCTGGCTAATGGCTTTACTTATGTGGAGTACTATTTAAGTCGGGGCATGGATATTAATGACTTTGGGCCTAACCTCAGTTTCTTCTTCAGTAATGGTATTGATCCCGAATATGCGGTTATTGGTCGGGCGGCACGCCGGATATGGTCTAAAGCCATGAAGCATAAATATGGCGCCAATTCCCGAGCCCAGATGTTGAAATACCATATTCAAACCTCAGGTCGTTCCCTGCATGCACAGGAAATTCAGTTTAATGATATCCGGACCACCTTGCAGGCCTTGTATGCGATTTATGATAATTGTAATTCACTGCATACCAATGCTTACGATGAAGCGATCACAACCCCTACCGAGGAAAGTGTGCGCAGAGCCATGGCCATTCAGTTGATTATCAATAAGGAATTAGGTTTGGCGAAAAATGAAAACCCTATTCAAGGAAGTTTCATTATCGAAGATTTAACAGATTTGGTAGAAGAAGCCGTACTGAGCGAATTTGATCGCATCACCGAAAGGGGAGGTGTCTTAGGTGCTATGGAAACCATGTATCAGCGTGGTAAAATCCAGGAAGAAAGCTTGTATTACGAGACCTTGAAGCATAATGGTGATATGCCAATTATTGGGGTGAATACCTTCCTTAGCTCTGAAGGATCTCCTACCACCACTCCAGGAGAGGTAATTCGCGCTACCAAGGAGGAGAAAGAACAACAGATTCAAAACTTGAATGAATTGCATGAACGCAATGCCAGTCAGGCCAAAATCTGGTTGTCGAAATTGCAACAGGCAGCTATTAATAATGAGAATATGTTCGAAGTATTAATGGAGGCAACTAAGTTCTGTAGCTTAGGACAGATAACCACTGCCTTATTTGAAGTAGGTGGACAGTACCGTAGAAATATGTAAAATACCTTGCATATAGAGTATAAGAAAGCCCGCATTTGCGGGCTTTTTTTATAGGTTGAGGATAAAGAGCCAGCTGTAGAGGATCGCGAAAAAACCAAAGAGGCCATTCATAAAATAAGAGCCCAGCTTGAAAAGTGGTTTTTGCGGAATTTGATACATGGGGTAATAAGCGAATTGAGTCGCCACTTTCCCAATCCAATAAGCAGCAATTAGGGCGCTAATGGCAAGGGCCAGTGAACTCCCATTCTGAAGGGAGTTAGGCAGCATTAAAGCTATCAGGCCAAAGCCAAAATTGAGGCCCACAATATAGCGCCCATAGGTTTTGGCTATTTCCTGATTCAAGGGTTTCAGCTGTTTTACATCTTCGTACCAGTTAAATACTTTATGTCGAATCCATGGATATATTAATGCAGTAAAGATTTGACCAATACCGCCCGCCATGATGAGTTCTTTTGGAATTTCACTAAGCATGATTATTGTTTTAATTTATTGATTTCCAGTATGAGTAAAGTGTCATTTCGAGATTCGAAGTGAATCATTTTCTTACCCAGCTTCAGATCATTATAAAGAATGCCTGTACTGTCTACACACTCCTGAGAATTGTGATAGGGAAAATCGCGCTTAAGCCTTTCCATGGATTGCCCCGGCCTTAATTGGATTACCTGTTTGAGGTAAATTTCTCTTTGAATACCCTCAAGCATATACGGATAAGCAGCCTGGGGGCTGATACGTGGAAAGACCCAGTAGTATAGAAAGCAGAATAGAATGGGAGCTAAAGGAGCGGTAAAGCGTAAGCGGGGAAATTCATGGAGAAGATTCATCAAAGAACTCCAGGCCAATAGAGCTTTGAAGAGGATACCGCTTATTAGTCCGCCCATTAAGGAGGAATAGAAAAGATCATAATTACCGGTTTCAAGGATAAAAGCCCCAAAAAAGCTAAAGCCGATAAGCCCTGCATGAAGAATGGAGAACCAAAGCACATTCCATTTTTGATAAAAGCGGGAATTCGTTGGGATTAATAGGAGTGGCCAAGAAACAGATATAATCCAGATAAAAAGTACGAAGGCTCCTCCTATTAAAGGGAAATAAGCCGTGAGGAATTCTTCTTTATCAGCAAATAGGAAGGGGTTCAGAATTACAGTGATAAAGGTCGAAAGGCTCATAACCACAAAAGAAAGGGAGACCCGAAATCTTCGGGCCAACCTTTCGTTTTGAGAAGCAGGGCTAATCATGGTTTAAACTTGAGGCTTAAACTGCTGCTGACGTTCGCGAATCTCACGATTGATTCGAGCCGCCTTTTTTCCCCTGAAGAAAAGGAAAAGATTGAGGAAGAGAACAACTCCTAAATAGATGCTAAAGCCACCTACCTTTTGACTTAGAGATTCTACCAGATCACGGGTAGAGTCGAGATAGTGCATTTCCAGAATCCAGAGAGCAAAACCAATATTGAGAAGGTAAAAGCCGGTTTCAAAAAGGCGATTGGTACTGATGGCCAATTCTTCTCGACCATGAAAAATATCGCGCATGTATACCAGTCCGTTTTTAAAGAGTTTACGAGAAACATAAATGGTAAGCGCAACCGTAACAGGAATGTATATTCCATAGGCCCAAAGCGTGTAGAAGTCGGGATTTTCAGTGATAGGATTCATGATTGTGGATTTTGAGATGATAAACTTGAGTTTGAAATTGCGTAGAGTACGATCAGGTTCGAATAATGGATGCTCCCCAGAATCAGACAGAGAAGGCCAATGTTTTCGGCCCATAGTTGGATGAGGTCGACCCAATTCTCCAGGCTTTCGTTTTGAACCAGATTGTAAATAGCGAAGCCCAGATTTAAGAGATAATACCCCGTAAGGAGCATTCGGTTGATAAAGCGATCCAAGTCCTTTTCAGGATAAAGAGTTTTTAAGAAGGGCGCTCCATTTCGAAATAGGTGGCTGCCTACCGCGAAGATGATCCATACCGCGGCCAGGAGATAAAGAAAAATATAAGTCCATTGCCAATTCATTTTATTTGTTTTTAAACTTTCAAAAAATATTGAAACATAATTTGAAAAAAATATTAGCTAATGAGTTTGATTAATTTTTTGAAGAACCAATTGCGGTCGCTTTGCTGAAAGCGATCCATAACATTGGTTAGGGTAGCGGTAAATTCATGCATATCCTTTAAAAGCGCACTGAATTCAGGATCACTTTGATCTTCAGTTTCTTTAAGGCGGCCGATCACATCTAAAACCGGACTGAGTTCTCGGCGTTTACGCTCCGATGCAATTTGGCGGGCAATCTCCCAGATGTCTTTACCGGCTTCAAAGAATTCTTTTCGTTCGCCGGGTATAAAACGTTTTTTCACCAGGCCCCAATCAATTAAGGCACGAATATTCATATTGGCATTACCTCTGGAGATTTGAAGTTCTTCCATTATTTCTTCAGTGCTCAGAACCTTTGGACTACTCATTAACAAAGCATGAATGGAAGACATGGTACGGTTTATACCCCAGCTACTGCCAAGACTACCCCAAGCCTGAATAAATTCTTTTTTTGCTTCGCTACTTTTCATACTTCAAATGTATATAATTAATATCAGAACTTTCAGTAAAAATTGAAAATAATATTTTCTGATTTTGAAATGTTTCTAAATGCTTCCCTTCTACAGGATGTTATAAATTGCCGGAAATCTCAGAATTTACCGTGGATCCCGCCCAAATTGCACAGCAGTTTTTAAACTATAGTTCTCGAAATCTTTTTTTAACCGGAAAGGCTGGGACCGGCAAAACAACCTTTTTGCGGGAACTGGCTGAACATTGCCATAAGAGTTTTATTGTGGTGGCCCCAACTGGAGTTGCCGCATTAAATGCAGGAGGGGTAACTATCCACTCCCAGTTTCTTTTTCCATTGGGTTCCTATCTGCCGGAAGGCTCTGCCCTGCAGTATCCCAATCAGAACTTTTTTGATCGTTCAGCGCTCACCCGAAGACATCCTTTGAATGCCGCGCGGAAGCAAGTTTTACAGGGTATCGACCTTCTTGTGATTGATGAGATAAGTATGTGTAGGGCAGATTTGTTAGATGCCATCGATCAAAGGCTAAGACAGGCCAGGCGTCAAAGCAAAGCTTTTGGAGGCGTACAATTACTAATGATTGGCGATTTGTATCAGCTGCCCCCCATTGTTTCTGATAGTGAGTGGCAGGTTTTAAGTGACTACTATCAGGGAATGCATTTCTTTCATGCTCGCGCTTTACAGACTTCCGGCTTTGTGCAAGTAGAATTGCAAAAGGTTTACAGACAACAAGATGATGCTTTTGTGCGTCTCCTTAATAAAATTCGTCATGATGAAGTTGAACCCGATGATTTAGCCAAATTAAATGAACGCTGCTTGCCGGAACCTCCGGATGAGGCCATACATTTAGTTACCCATCGGCACCAAGCCCAAAAAATCAATGCAAGCAGATTAGAGGCCTTAGAAGGACAGCTTTTTACTTATTCTGCCAAAGTTCAGGGTGATTTTCCAGAACGAAATTATCCGGCTGCGGAAGAGCTTAAATTAAAGATTGGTGCAAGGGTGATGTTTCTGAAGAACGACAGTGAGGAAGGCGCCTTTTACAATGGTAAACTGGCAGAAGTAACAGAATTAGACCAGGAGGCTATTTGGGTACAAATGGAGGATGAGGATCACTTTAAAGTGCCATTGGATAACTGGAAAAACGCTCGCTATAAATTAGATGAGGAAAAGCAAAATCTGGAAGAAGAAGTATTGGGCCAATATACCCAGTTTCCACTCAGATTGGCTTGGGCGATTACTATTCATAAAAGTCAAGGATTAAGTTTTGATCAAGCTGTAATTGATTTGGGAAAAGCCTTTGCTCCGGGCCAGGCCTATGTAGCCTTGACTCGATTAAGAAGTTTAGAAGGCCTTTTTTTAAGTAGCCCTTTGCAGCCTTCGGCCTTGTTAATATCACGGGAGGCAAAAGAGTTTAGCAAGCTAAATGAAGACTTGGATACTCTGGGTAGTTTGGAAGAAGCCCGGGCAGAATACCAAAGAAATTACCTTTTAGAATGTTTTGATTGGCAAGATTGGTATTATACCTACCGAGATTTCTTTCAAGAGAATTTCGAAAAGCTTAAACTAAAAGAAACGGGCTTTAGCCATCGCTTTGAGCATTTGGAAAAGGAGCTGGAGGCTCAGTTGAAATACGCTCGCAAATTTCAGCATCAAATAGCTCAGTTGATGGGGTCCAATCGACAATCAGAGCTGGAAGAACGCCTTGGCAAGGCTCGCGCTTACTTTCTGCCACTCATGAAAAGTTGGCTTATTGAGATGCTTAGCTTAAGAAGTGAATATGGTCAATTAAAACGAACCAAGCAATTGGTGGAAGCCATGGATCTTTTGGCGCAGAAAGCATTTCAATATTACCATCGTCTTTTTAATTTGGATGAGCAATTGCAATTTTTAAAAGGCAATACAGATTCACCTTCTGATATTGGGGGATCTAAGTCGAAGTTATGGGCAGAAATACAGTCTGAAGTTCCTGAGCCAAGCCTTCCTAAGGCCAAGGGAGGGAAAACTAAAAAGGGAGAAACCTATCGCCAAACGTATCGTTTGATTGAAGCGGGCCTAAGTCCAGAAGCTATAGCGGAACAAAGGAGTTTGACCCTATCTACGATTTACCGTCATTGCCAAAAAGCCTTAAAAGAAGGGGTATTAAGTATCGATGAAATGATAGGTCTAGAACGTCTCGAAAGCCTGGAAGCACTCTATAAACCAGGTCTCGATCGCAATGCTTATCAATGGAGTCAGGTACATCCTCAATACCATCAAGACCTATGGCGACTCTTTCTGATTTCAAAAGCGGAATAGGCCCTAAATATAAAGCAGCCTTTAGTGCATTGTTAAGTTATTTGCATTCCTTGGTCCAGTCTAAGTTTCTGGATATGAACAGCTTGTTAGCATTAACGATCCTTTAACATTTATTGGATTTTAGTAATTCATGCTTAAAATATTCTCAACCTCATGGGAATATGACCCCTCTACATTTGCTCGAAATGCTAAACAATCCAATCATGTTTAAAACTATTAAGACAATCTTGATGATGCTTCTGTTTGCTGGCGTGGCTGGTGCACAGAGTTTTGTTTCGGGTACCGTTGTTGACGGAACCGATGGTAGCCCTTTACCGGGGGCGAATGTGGTGATTTCCGGAACTACTCAAGGTACTCAAACCGATGCTGAGGGTAAATTTAAATTGCGTATTCCTCAGCACAATTTCACCATTCAAATCAGCTTTATTGGTTATCAGGCTATTACCAAAACCCTAAATGCGGATGGTAATTTAGAAATGGGAACCCTTAAAATGATGGCGGGTTCTAATGAATTAAGCGCTGTTGAAATTGTTGCTTCACGCACCACAGCAGAATCACCATTTGTATTCCAAGAATTAGACAAAAAGGAAATTGTACAAAACCTAGGTTCTCGGGATTTGCCGAATGTATTGAATGTAACTCCATCTGTTTATTCAACCAATCAGGGTGGAGGTGCCGGCGATTCTCGTATCAATGTTCGTGGATTTGATCAACGTAATGTGGCCGTAATGATTAACGGGGTTCCCGTTAATGATATGGAAAATGGCTGGGTATACTGGTCTAACTGGGATGGTTTAGGAGATGCTTCTTCTTCTATTCAGGTACAGCGTGGAATTAGCCCGGTAAACATTTCCGTTCCTTCTGTTGGTGGTACCATTAACATTATTACTGATCCAGCCGGTCAGGCTCAATCTACATCCTTCCGTCAGGAGGTAGGTAGCTTTGGTTTCCGTAAATCTACTTTCGGATACAATTCAGGCATGTTAAACGAGAAGTTTGCCTTCTCTTTAAACTTAGTTCGTAAACAAGGTGATGGTTTCTATCAAGGAACTTTTACCGATGCCTGGGCTTATTATTTTGGCGCTTCATATCAAATGGATGATAATGACAAATTCGAAATTTATGCTGTAGGTGCTCCTCAACGTCATGGTCAAAACCTATATGCGCAAAACATTGCTCGGTACAGCCACGACTATGCCAGTGACCTGGAAGATTACGACCAAGCGGCTTTCCAACGTTATCGCGAAGCAGGGCGCGATTTCAACCAAAACTATGCCGGTGTGAACCCATCATACAGTGGTCGTCAGTATTATGCTATGTACAATTCCTATCTCGGTCAGCGCTATGCCTCTAACTATATTATGGAGCGCGAGAATTATTATCACAAACCACAAATCAACTTAAACTGGTACCATAGTTTCAATAAAGATTTGCGTTGGAGCAATGTAGTTTATTGGTCAGGTGGTGCTGGTGGTGGTACGGGTACTTATGGTTCTGTAAGTACTGACTACAGTTATCAAGGAATGGGTGTGATTCAATGGGACAAAGAAATTGCTCAGAACTCTGATAATATTGATCAGACTTATCACAGTGCCTTAAATGCTTCTACCGGTATTATCCGAAACTCCGTGAATAATCAACAAACCTGGGGTGCTATTTCTAAATTGATGTACAATGTGAACAGCAATTTGAATATCCAGGCTGGTGTAGATTACCGCTGGGCTTCTATCGATCACTACCGTGAAGTGCGTGATCTTTTAGGTGGCGATTATTTCGCTTATACCGGTAATGATTTCGAGTCCAGCAATGCTCAGTTTATGAAAGGTTTAGGTGATAAAATTGCTTACGATAATACCAATCAGGTAAGCTGGTTGGGTGGATACGCTCAGGCAGTTTATGATACCAAAAAAATAAATCTTTTCGGTATGGCCGGCTATACGGTAGTAGCATACGATTATACGGATCATTTTCAAGATGATGGAACGGGTAATGCCTTAAACCTGGCCACAAATAATTTACCGGGATTTCAGGTAAAAGCCGGTGCTTCTTACAAAGTAAACCGAAGCTTCAACCTCTTTGCTAATGGAGGATACATCAGTCGCAATCCTATTTTCGACTATGCTATTAATGACGGTGCAGGTGTGGTTTATGATGATCCACAAAATGAGAAAGTAAGCATCTTCGAAGCTGGAGCGAGCTACTATTTTGGCAACAAGTTTGGATTAACGGTAAACTATTATAATACCACTTGGACGGATCGTACTATTACCCAAAATGTACGCCTGCAAAATGGTGACGAAGACTTTATCTTCTTAGGAGGATTAGGTCAGAACCACAGTGGTGTGGAATTAGCTGGTTCCTATCAGCCCATGGATGGTTTGCGTTTTGATTTTGGTTCTTCTTTTGGAAATTGGGAGTATACCAGCGATGTAAATGCTACCTATACTACCTACGATAATGGATCAGCTGTTGAAAATACTTTCAATTTGTATGTTAATGGACTTAAAGTTGGTGATGCCCCACAGACTCAGGCTTATATTTCTGGTTCTGTAGATATCACCGAAGGTTTAACGGCCAAGGTAGATTACCGCTATTACAGTTCTTTCTACTCTAACTTTAATCCAATGGATCGCACGGATGAAGGGGATCGTACGCAGTCATGGCAGGTTCCTGACTACGGTGTGGTGGATCTTCACTTATACTATGACCTTCCATTAAATACTGAAGATTATAGTGTTAGCGTTTTTGCTCATGTATTCAATGCTTTGAATGCTATCTATATTCAAGATGCTACTGATAACAGTCAGTACAATTCTTTCGATGGAGATCACGATGCTGATGATGCTGAAGTATTCTTCGGGATTCCAAGGAACTTTAATGCTGGATTTACCATCCGCTTCTAAGCTTCTTTAAATAAAATACAAAGCCCCATCTGCTGGTAGATGGGGCTTTTTTTTTGGCTATCCTGAAAACCTCTTGCTTCTTCTAAGGTAATAAAATTAAGACGGCATTTTTAGGTGGATTATTCAGGCCTTTTAAATAGTCGCATCGGGAATATCCAGGATTGAATGAAAAGCCTTCCATGACTCTGGAAATGAGCTTTAGCATGATTTCGGTGATAAGACTGGTATGGACGGCCTTTGAATACCAGAGCTGCCATTCAAATAGGGAATAAAAAAGCCCGATACCAGAGGCATCGGGCTTATATTATTTACGAAATCAAGAGATTATTTCACACTGAGTCTGCGGTGTGCTTTTAAGTCTCCAGATTGAATTTCGATCATATAGATACCGGAAGCAAGCTGACTTACATCCAGTTCACGCTTAAATTCTCCTCCGGCAGCGCGTTCTTGAACCATCATCACCTCACGGCCTTGAGCGTCCACTAAACGAATTACAGCATCGGCACTGCTTACTGCGGTGAAGTTGATATTCACACTGTAGTTAGCAGGGTTAGGATAAACACTTAAGCTATTGGCTAATGGATTCTCCTCGATACCAATGTTCACATTGATATTGTAGGTCAGGGTATCACTACCACAAGCATTACTTACAATCAAGGTGATCGTATAGCCGCCATTTCCTAAGTAAACCATGGTATCTGCAGCATTGCTGGAAGTAACACCATTACCGAAGTTCCATTCGTAAGTATCAGCATCAGTAGAAGCAGAAGCGTCTACATATACTTCATAGGAGTTACCAATTACCGCACTGTCGATAGTGAAGCTAGCAACTGGTAGAGGACCACTGGCAGTGCTGAAGTTATTCATGGTAAATCCTGAAGTATCGCTGCTGCAAGTGTCAGCAACATATACATCATAAGAGGTACCTGGGCTGAGGTTAGTAATTAAGTAAGGAGCGGTAACAACCCCGGTTAAAGTACCTGTACCAGGTGCAAATCCGGCTGGACCATACTCGATTAAAGAACCTCCGGAATTGCTGTTCCAGTCTACTTCAATTGCATCGCAAGCTACATTGCTAGTAGCCCAAATGGAATCTGGAGCAGCACAGGGAGTTGAAGGACTACCCGAACAGTAGGCGATAAAATTAGCCATGGTATCCCCTTGAGCAGTAAGCCCACTGGCAAAGTAGAAGGCTGCTGTATCCCCTAGAGGATTGTATACAAAGAAGCCAACTTCAGAAGGCCATCCACCTCCGGTAGTTAATACAATCTGAGTAGGTAAGGAGTCACATAAGGAAAGAGAATCCTGATATAAAGTACCACCAGTAAAGTTGGAACCTAGTTTACCGATTTCAATACCATTTTGATATACGGTGATCTCTGCACCATTCCAGCCGTCGCCAAAGGAGTCGGTTAGATCAAAATTGAAGATACATTGTTGACTGGCAGCACAAATGCTTGTATTCATTTTTACAGGGCCAAACCAGGCAGAGGTATCATTAGGACCACAAATCTCACGAACATAGATATCGTAACTAGAAGAAGACATCAATGAGGTTAATGTGGCACTATTGGTTGCACTACTTTGAATGGATCCGGTACCGACAGTATGACCTACTGAACCATATTCTACTTCAAAGCTGGTTCCCGGACCATTCGAAACCCATGACATGGAGATGTCTGTTAATCCACCTGAAGTTTGTACCAAATTAGATGGTGCAGCACAAGTAGGTGGGGTACAAAGGGCGGTAAAGGTTCCCATAATGGTGTTGAGATTGGTCGAACCACTGGGCGCGTAGTTAACTACGGTATCTCCCCAAGGAGTAAAGAACATGATTCCCATTTCTGATGGAAATCCTCCCGCATTGGTAACCACTATAGAGGTTGGGAAATTATCGCATAGCAGCACTGAATCTGAAAATAGAGTGCCTCCGGTAAAGTTCTGCCCTAAGGTAGCAACGGTAACTCCATTTTGGCGAATCTCCACTAAACCATTGTTCCAACCGTCGCCAAAGGAATCCAAGAGGTCATAAGAGAACCAACATTGATTGGCAGCGGCACAAACCGTAGTAGACATTTTAACGGGCCCTACAATACGGCTGCTATCACCAGGGGCACAAATCTCACGGATATATACATCGTAAGAGGTCGCAGCCTGCAAGCTGTTTATTGTAAATGGATTGCTGTTAGCAATAACAGTAGTACCATTTCCTGGAGTAAATCCAACCGGACCATATTCAATCTCCCAGGAGTTACCAACACCATTGGATGTCCAGGAAACATGCATCATGTTTAAGTCAGCGGAATCCAGTTTTAGGTCTGAAGGTCTCACACAGGTAGGAATGGTTTCGTAGATAAGGTCATCTATCAACAATGGGCTGAAGGTAGATCCTTGTCCATGCATCAGTCCAAAGAACATATCGGTACCATTGTAACCATTAGCAGCAGTAAACTCAACATTGTACTGTGTAAAGGCAGTTCCATCTGGATAAATGGTATCGATGGCATGGAAGGTGCTTGCGTCATTTCCATTGCTCATGGTACCTACGATCAATGAATGGGGTGGAGTTGCATTAAAGGTTGCACGAGCATAGAATTCAATGCGCTTATCACCACCATTTAAATCTGTAGTGGGGGGAGAAACCAGGATTAAAGGTGAATTCGTAACACTACCATTGTCTATTTCCACATAGTTAGGAGTAGAGATAGGAGCGTAGAAGGTTAAATCCTGAATGGTTACTCCACTGAAGGTGGAACCATTAAATGAGGGATCTTCCACAATTCCAAAACAACCTACATCTTTAGTAGCAGAGGTATAGGCATCCCAATCTTCGAAATAAGGTGCACTAATAGGGCTACAAGGGGTGCAGAATTGGAATGGTCCGGCCCAGGCTGAGCTATCTCCTGCGGAGCAAACGGAACGAACTAAAAATTCATAACAGGTAAATTGGCTCAAGGTGTCGATTAATATCCCTGAACTGCTGCTCATTACTTGGGTACCAGCTGTTGTTGAGGTTCCCTGATAAAAGCCTGCAGGACCAAACCAGTATTGATAGTTAGAAGCAGTTCCTACCCAATTGAGGGTAGCAGTAGTATCAAATACACTGCTTACAGATAAATTACCTGGTTTAGGGCAGCTAACAGCTTCTAAGGTAAGATCATCAATGGTGAATCCATCACAGCAGGTAGTACTGAAAATGCCGTTTTGACCTTCCTGATCTATACGAATTTGTGTGGTAGCGCTAACGGTTTGGCCCGCGGCAGCTAATGGTCCCACGATATCAACCCCAATAATTGAATCATAAGATCCGGTATTTGGTGAATTCATCACAGCAATTTGAACCCAAGAGTCTGCTACGCTTCCACGGGCAAAGATTTTATTGCCGGGGCGAGAAGTAGCAGTATGACGCATATAGTACAAGCTCAGCGTAATACCAGGAGATGAAGTGTAATTACTTAAATCAACCGTCATGGTGAATTCATTAACCTCCAAATTATTGGTGAAGGTTGACTGACCAATAGTCATTGCCTGCAGTCCATTATGATAGAAGGCCGCTCCGGCTTGTAGGTCAAACCTACCATTTCCGTAGGGTTGCATAGACCAGGTATAGCTTGGATTACAAAGTTGATCAGGACTGGTAAATACAGGACCTGTAGAATAGCTTTCAAAATCTTCAACCAATGGCAACACTGCAGGAGCCGTTAAAGCACAGGCAGTACTGGCAGAAAGGAATACCGGAAGGCTGGCAGCTCCACCCGTACAGGTGTCGATAAGGTAGAAATCATAAGCCGTTTGCGCACTAAGACCGGTGATAGTAATACTGGAGTTGGTGGTACCTACTATGGTTCCGGTTCCAGGGCTAAATCCGGCTGGACCATATTCGATGCTAAAGCTTGTGCCAGAACCTGCAGTCCAGGATAAACCTAAAGAGTCAGAAGTAGCAAAGGTGGTTTTGAAATTGGTTGAACGGGCGCAAAGTTCTTCTTGAATCAGAACATTGTCGATTAACCACCACCATGCCCAGTTGCCGTTATCCTTGTAAACGAAACGTACTTGAAGACTGTCATTTGCATAGGATGTGATATCTATCTTTTGATGGTCTGGCGAACCAAAGGCTCCAATGTTGGCTGTTTGGTTTAATAATCCAATCCAGTTATTACCATCCCAAACTTCAACAATGCCATTTGAGCCAAGGTTTTGGTAGAATTGATCGAATTCTAAATACAGCGTACCAGTGATATTACCAGCATCAATGTATGGGCTCAATAAGTTTTCATCCATAGTTACCGCACCTGAACCTGCATTATCAGAATCCGCTTCCACCCATCCTGGTGAGCTATTCAAGCCCGCTGGGTTAGTGGTTGTTGTTGATGAAGTGGCATGCACCCAGGTATCGGTAGTGGTACCACCATCTTGAGCTATAAAACAGCCTAAACCTATATCAAAGTTTTCAGAGTAGGGTAAGCTTTGAGTTAAGCAAAGAGTGCAGACGGTGAAAGGTCCGGACCATACGGAAGTACCATTACCGCCGCTAGTACAGTCGGTACGGAGGTATACATCATAACAATTGGCAGAACTTAAACCTGTAATGGAGCCTGTATTGCTAGGCAGTGTTCCTACAGTTCCGGTTCCTTGTTGATAACCAACCGGACCAAATTCATATTGTACCGGATTGCTATTGCTGTTATAGCTGAAGGTAGCCGTAGTAATACCTACTGCGTCTAAGCTAATATTGGTTAACTGTGGACAGGCAGGAATTGCTTCATAGACAAAGTCATCGATATAGATATCGCTGAAGGTGTTTTCCAAACCGTGACGGAATACCACGTATTTATCGGATCCATTATAACCACTGGAGGCATTTAAAGGAAGAATAACCAATTGCCATGCGGTGCTTAAAGTAATAGTGTCGATAGGGCTAAACGAAGATCCGGGTAATTGGGAGTTCGAGGTTCCAACAATAAGGGTGTTACTGGCTACTTGTGAGCTTACGTAGAATTTAACCTGACGTGTATTGCTGGTCATATCGCTAAACTCTGGACTTACTGATATCAGGGTGTCACCGGCAATAAATCCAGAACTACTGAATAATTCCAAAACATTGGTTCCGCTGTAAGCATTGGTTACCGTTTCAGTACGTGCATAGGCATTAGTGCTGAAATTATTATACTGAACCCAACACTGGGGTTCGTCGCCATCCGTATCCGACTCAAAGTCTCGAGCGTAATAGGTGTTGAAAGGAACGCAGCTAGTTTCGAAAGTAATAGCACAAAGGGTTCCACTCAAGCCATTAGATCCACAATCAGACTCAACATAAGCCTCATAAGTGGTAGCAGGACTTAAGCCAGTTAGTGTTACAGTGTCGTTTGTGAAGGTTTGAGGAGTAACGGTGCTTGGATCAAATCCAGGTGCACCCACATATACTCGGTAGCCGGAAGTTGCTGCGGCTACAGCATCAAAGGTGAGGATGGCGTCGTTTGGAGTGCTGCTCAGCCAACGAAAGTTCAAGGGAACCGGGCAGTTTAGAGCTTCATCAACGGTGATTTCATCAATGGAGATATCGCCAGTAAAGGAGCTACCTCGTTCACCAACAAACTTGATACGTACTGTATCTCCAAAGTAAGCAGATAAGCTAACCGCTGAGGGTAACCAGCAATCTCCTTCGTCAGTTTGTTGCTGACCCACAATTGAATTTTCAAGGGTCCAGCCTGTGCCGTCATTTACATAAATGTCGAGCTGACCGATGGTAGCACCAAACATGTGGTACAGGAATCGCAATTCAGGGTTGCTTAATCCTACCAAGTCAATAGGGGGGGTGATTAAGCCGGCGGTATCGCCTAAAGCTCCTCCCGAAGTTTCAAGGTAAGCATAGATACCGGTTCCTGAAGCATCATTCAAAGGTCCGGTTCCGGTTGAATTTGCTGTACCGCTGGATTCATATTCCCAGCGTGGTGCGGTTGAACGTGTTCCCACATAACAATTCCCGAAGGTGGCTTGGTAGCCAGTTGCTTCTGAGTCGAAATTTTCGGTGTAGGGAGTTGAGAGTGGAGAGCTTGGCGGACATTGTGCCGCCGCTCCTAGCCATAGATTGACGAGGAGCAGGGTTAGTAGTACTCTTTTCATCTAGTTAGGGATATTACAGTTTGCTATACAATAATAGCTTTTTAAAATGAGAAATTTAACTGTTTTTATTGCTTCTAGTGAATAATTACTGGAAAAGAGGATTGAAGTAAGGCTTTTGTAAAGAGTGTATTAGCTAATGAAGTCTTTGTTTTTTTAGGAGGGTATATTCCTAAAGATAGAAAGGCATTAGTTCCAGGGTATATAAGGCTTTTTAGCTTTTTAACTCAGGTATTTCAATGCAAAAAAAAGCCCCCCTTGCAGCATGGAAGCTACAAGGGGGGCAGTATTGAAATTCCTGAGAATTTTATTTCACACTAAGTCTACGGTGTGCTTTTAAGTCTCCGGATTGAATTTCGATCATATAGATACCGGAAGCAAGCTGACTTACATCCAGTTCACGCTTAAATTCTCCTCCGGCAGCGCGTTCTTGAACCATCATCACCTCACGGCCTTGAGCGTCCACTAAACGAATTACTGCATCGGCACTGCTTACTGCGGTGAAGTTGATATTCACACTGTAGTTAGCAGGGTTAGGATAAACACTTAAGCTATTGGCTAATGGATTCTCCTCGATACCAATGTTCACATTGATATTGTAGGTCAGGGTATCACTACCACAAGCATTACTTACAATCAAGGTGATCGTATAGCCACCATTTCCTAAGTAAACCATGGTATCTGCAGCATTGCTGGAAGTAACACCATTACCAAAGTTCCATTCGTAAGTATCAGCATCAGTAGAAGCAGAAGCATCTACATATACCTCATAAGAACTACCTACCACCGCACTGTCGATAGTGAAGCTAGCAACTGGTAATGGACCAGAAGCGGTAGAAGTACTTACCATATTGAAGGCTGAGGTATCGCTGGTACCACAAGTATCGGCAACATAAATGTCATAAGCGGTACCAGGGCTCAAGCTTGAGATCAGATATGGAGCGGTTACAACACCTGTTAAGGTTCCGGTACCTGGAGTAAATCCGGCTGGACCATACTCAATTAAAGAACCACCGGTATTGCTGTTCCAGTCTACTTCGATTCCATCACAACTAACATTTGAAGTTGCCCAGATAGAGTCTGGCATAGCACATGGGGTAGGTGCTCCAGTACAACTAGCTACAAAGCTTACCAAAGTATCACCTTGTGCAGTTGAAGAACTGGCAATATAGCTACCTACACTCGCTCCGGTTGGATCAAATACTTCCACTCCGATTTCACTTGGCCATCCACCAGCAGTAGTTAAAGCCACAGAGGTTTGGAACATATCACAAAGCTGGATAGAATCCTTAAGTAAGGTTCCGGTTGTAAAGTTGGATCCCATTTTACCTACTTCGATTCCGTTTTGGTAAATGGTTACTTCGCCACCGTTCCATCCGTCTCCGAAGGTGTCTTTAAGATCGAATACAAACCAACATTTGCTGCTGGCTAAACAGATATCAGTGCTAGCCACTAAAGGACCAGTCCAAGCTGAGGTATCTGCTGCACCACAAATCTCACGTACATATACATCATAATTAGTAGCTGCAGTAAGGCTGTTGATGGTCTCAGGATTGTTAGAAGTAGTTAAAAGAGTTCCACTTCCAGGCGTAAATCCTACCGGACCGTATTCAATTTGCCAGCTGGTACCAGTACCATTTGCCGTCCAACCAACTGTGATGTCGTTTAAGTTCTTAGCAGTTTGTACCAAGAAAGTAGGACGAGGGCAGCTTGCTCCAACTTGTACACGGAAATCATCGATGGAGATATCACCAGTGAAAGAAGTTCCGCGATGTCCTACGAATACAAATTTGTATACACCTGGAGTTAAGTTAGCAATGCTCACATTGCGTTGCCAGAATGGATCTGACTGCGCAGTTTGTTGTTGACCAACCAAGCTGTCGATAGCAGTACGACCACCAAGGTTATCCTCAGCATATACAACCAAACGGTTGATAGTTGCTCCGAACATGTGGTACCAGTATTCTACTTCAGGACTGGCTAAACCAGTGATGTCGATGGGTGGAGAGATTAACTCTGCAGGACCACCAGTAGAAGATGTTTCCAAGTACATATAAGTACCACCAGTTACACTTGGAGTAGTGGCATCATAGAATGGACCAGTACCAGTACTGTTCTCATTTGCACCAGTGGCATCTTCTGATTCCCAATGAACAGAACCACTAATGGTATTATGTGTCCAACAGTTTTCCCAACCTGTAGGAGTACCTGAAGAAACACCAATGGTAATACCTTCGAAATTGGTATAGTAAGGAGCAGGATTGCTAGGAGCACAAAGTGTGCTGAAGCAGAAAGGTCCTCTCCAGAAGCTGGTATCGGTAGCCGAGCAAATTTCACGCACCCAAACACAGTATCCGGTACCTGGAGTAAGTCCAGCTAAGGTAGCGGCAGGGGTTGAAATCGTAGTACGAGTATTACCCGGATCACCTAATGGGTTGATACCGTATTCGTACTCAAAGCTAGAACCACCATTAGCGCTGGTCCAACTTACGCTGGCACTATTCGATGTGATGCTGTTAACATCCAAACTATCAGGACGAATACAACTTGGAATTGCTTCGTAGAAGATGTCATCGATGAAGATAGTATGGAAGGTTGCTTTTAATCCGTGAGCAATCGCAAAGTACTTATCAGTACCGTTGTAGCCATTTGTGGCATCAAAATTAACGATGTACTCCATCATAGCTCCCGTTTGCAATGGAATGGTATCCAAAGCATTGAAAGTGCTATTGTCTAATGGATTGCTCATTGAACCTACTACGATTTCAGGACTATTGAAGGTAGTGGTAGTACGAGCATAGAATCGGATACGCTTATCTGAGGCATTTAAGTCAGTAGTGCGTGGAGAGATCAAGATTAGATCATCATTCACAACACTTCCATTGTCCAATTCCACCACATTAGGAGCAGTGAAAGGCTGGTTAAAGGTGCTGTTCTGAATAGTAACTCCCTGGAAGGTGCTGATAGTTAAACTAGGATCTTCATATTTATTGAAACATCCTAAGTCTAAACCAGCGCTTAAAGCATCCCAATCCTCATGAGAAGGAGCAGAAATACTTAAACATTCTGTTTTAAAGCAATTAGGACCTACCCAAATACTGGTGTCACCGGCTGCACAAATTTCGCGTACCCAGAAACAGTAATTGGTTCCAGGAGTCAATCCAGAAATAGTAGCGGTATCGTTGCTTACCACAGTTCTACTGTTACCGGAAGCACCGAAAGCACCTGTTCCATATTCAATTTGGAAGTTACCCGTACTTCCGCTGAAAGGAGTCCAGCTTACCACCGCATTCATACTATCTACTTGCAAAGTAGCAAGGTTGCTTACTTCAGGACAAGTAGGAATTTGCTCATAGGTTAGGTCATCAATTAATACGGTACGGAAGGTAGCTTCTTGACCATGAGCAATGGCAAAGTAAAGGTCTGTTCCGTTGTAACCATTAGCGGTAGTCAGGTTTACTACATAACGAGTAAAGGCTGCACCGTCAGGGTTAATGGTATCAATTGCATGGAATGTACTGGCATCAGTGCCATCACTCATAGTTCCTACAACAATACTGTGAGGAGGAGTGGCGGTAAAGGTTGCACGGCTATAGAATACCAGGCGTTTGTCTCCAGCAGCCATATCGGTTGTGGGAGGAGACACCAACAATAAAGGAGATGCAGTAGCCGATGAGTTATCCATTTCTACATAGTTAGGAGTAGAAATAGGATTATAGAATGTGCTATTCTGAATAGTCACCCCTAAGAAGTTCGAGCTATTTAAGCTAGGATCTTCGATAGAGCTGAAACATCCAAGGTCCTTAGAAGCCGAAGAAAGGGCATCCCAGTTTTCTGAATGAGGAGCACTAATTGGGCTACAAGGAGTACAGAATTGGTAAGGAGCACTCCAGGATGAAGTATCACCAGGCTGACATACTGTACGTACCAGGAATTCGTAGCAGGTAAATGGACTTAAAGTATCTACAACTACACCGGAGCTAGCATTAAAGGCTTTTACTCCGCCGGTGGTGCTGGTACCTTGGTAGAAACCTGCAGGACCAAACCAATATTGGAAGTTGGAAGCAGAAGAAGCACCAGCCCAATTTAAGGTAGCGGTGGTGTCAAATACATTGCTCACATTTAATCCACCAGGAAGTGGACAAGCAACAGCTTCGAGGGTAATATCCTCTAAAGTATAGCCATCGCAGCAAGTATTACTAAAGTTGGATCCAGATTGACCTTCTTGATCGAAGCGAATTTGAGTAGTAGCACTCACGCTTTGTCCTACAAGACCTAAAGGCGCTACAATGTCCATTCCGATAATTGAATCGAAAGAACCACTTGCAGAGTTATTTAGGCTGGCTAATTCTACCCAAGTGTCTGATGCGCTACCACGAGCATACACTTTGTTTCCAGCGCGAGAAGTGGTAGTATGACGCATCCAGTAGAAGCTTAATTCAATACCATTCGCAGTGGTATAGTTGCTTAAGTCTACGGTCATAACCATACTATTGGTTTCAACGGTAGAAACAAACGGATCATGATCCACAGTTAATGCCTGTAATCCATTTCGGTAATAAGTAGAACCTGCTTGCAAGCGGAAACGGCCATTTCCGGATGATGGGTTTAAGGACCAGTAATACGATGGATTACACAGATATTCGGTAGTACCGTTGAAGGTAGGACCTTGACTGTAATTTTCAAACCCTTCTGTTAATGGCAATACAGCTGGAGTGCTGATGGCACAAGCAGTTGCAGCATTTAAGAATACAGGTAAACTCGCTACACCGCCAGAACAAGTGTCGATTAGATAAAAATCGTAGCTGGTTTGTGCACTTAAGCCTGTAATGGTAATGGTAGAGTCAGTGGTACTGGTGAGTGTTCCGCTACCAGGCGTAAATCCTGCAGGACCATATTCAATACCAAAAGTATTTCCAGCACCTGGATCCCAGGCAAGACCCACTGAGTCAGCTGTAACAAAGGCTGTTGTAAAATTGGTTGAGCGGGCACAAAGTTCTTCTTGTACAAGAACATTGTCAATTACCCACCACCAGGCCCAAACGCCATTGTCTTTGTATACGAAACGTACTTGAAGACTGTCGTTGGCATAAGCGGTAATATCAATTTTTTGATGATCTGGATTTCCCCAGGCACCAACATTGGAAGAGTTTTGAGTTAGAACATTAACCCAGGCATTACCGTCCCAAATTTCAACCTCGGCATTAGAGCCTAAGTGCTGATAGAACTGGTCAAATTCGAGATATAAAGTTCCGGTAATGCTTCCAGCATCGATATAAGCACTGGTGATATTCTCATCCATGGTTATAGCACCGGAACCAGCATTATCTGAATCGGCTTCAATCCAACCTGGGGAAGCATCAAGTGCAGTACCCGTAGTAGTGGTAGTAGTATTTGAAGATGTAGCATGAATCCAGGTATCAGTGGTATTACCACCATCGGTTACTACGAAACAACCTAAACCAATATCGAAGTTTTCGGAATAAGGTAAAGATTGGGTAGTACAAAGAGTACAAATGGTAAATGGACCAGACCAAACAGAGGTTCCGTTACCACCACCAGTACAATCAGTACGCAGGTAAACATCATAGCAGCTGGCAGAACTTAAACCACTAATGGTTCCTGATCCAGCAGGAAGAGTACCTACTGTACCGGTACCTTGAGTATAACCTACAGGACCCCATTCGTATTGAACTGGGTTACCATTGCTGTTATAGCTAAAGCTGCTGGTAGTGATACCAATACCAGTTTGACTGATGTTGGTTAACTGAGGACATGCAGGAATGGCTTCGTAAACAAAGTCATCAATGTATACATCGCTGAAAGTGTTCTGCATTCCGTGACGGAATACAATATACTTGTCGGTTCCATTGTATCCGCTAGCAGCGTTTAAAGGAAGAATTACCAATTGCCAAGAACCACTAAGGTTGCTAAGAGTGTCGATCCAAGAGATTGGAGCACCTGGGTTTTGAGAGTTGGTTGTACCAATCATCAACGTATTGGTGCTGGATTGAGATGCAACCTGGAATTTAATCTGACGAGCATTACTGGTCATATCACTAAATTCAGGGCTGATCGCCATCAGGGTGTCTGCTGGAGTACCACCACTTGCGCTGTAGAGTTCCAATACATTAGAACCACTATAAGGTTGTGGGCTGTTGAATGTGGAAAGCGTTACTACTTCTGCCCAAGAACTGGTGGGGTTGTAAGAAGAATACTGTGCCCAACATTGTGCGGGGTCGCCAGAAGCGTCACTATCAAAGTCGCGGCTATAGAATGTGTTGAAAGGAACACAAGTAGTTTGGAATAGTAATCCTTTACAAAGAGTTCCACTAACACCATTAGTGCCACAATCAGACTCTACATATACTTCGTAGTTACTGGCGGCAGTTAATCCGGTTAAAGTAACCGTATTGCTGGTGTAGTTTGTAGGAGTAACCGTTGTGGGGTCAAATCCTGGGGCTCCAACATAAACGTTGTAACCTGACGTAGCATTGGCTACAGCGTCGAAAGTGATAGTAGCACTAGTTGGTGTACTGCTCACCCAAGTTAAGTTCAAGGGGATGGCGCAGTTCAATTCGTTGTCAACCTCAATTTCATCAATTGAAATGTCACCGGTAAAAGAACTACCGCGCTCTCCAACGAATTTAACCTGTACAGTGTCGCCAAAATAGCTGGCTAAACTTACAGAAGCAGGCAACCAGCAATCGTTTTCGTCAGTTTGTTGCTGACCAACGATGGAGCTTTCTAAGGTCCAACCTGTTCCGTCATTAACGTAAACATCTAATTGGCCAATGGTTGCACCGTACATATGGTACATGAAGCGGAGTTCTGGGTTGCTTAAACCAACCAGATCAATTGCTGGGGTAATTAAACCAGAAGTGTCGCCTTGTGCACCACCTGAAGTTTCCAGATAGGCATACAAACCAGAACCTGATGCATCATTAAGGGGACCGGTACCGGTAGAGTTACTTGTTCCGCTGGTTTCATATTCCCAGCGAGGATTGGAACTGGTGGTTCCAATGTAGCAGTTCCCGAATGTTGCTTGATAGCCCGCTGTCTCGGAGTCGAAATCCTCCGTGTAGGGCGTCACCAAGGGGGAGCTAGGCGGACATTGAGCATAGCCCAACTGCCATAACCCCACCAAAGTGAGGGTTAATAGTAATCTTTTCATAAACAATGGATAATTATTACGAATGCAATAATAAACTTTTCAACTTTGTTTAGAAGAATTCTAAAGGCTGAAATGTCTCAGATTTTTAACATTTAGTTAATAACCACTCCTTTGTTAGGGCGGGAAAAATGCAGATAGCTAATGCTTGAGGATAAATCTAAAGGACTTGCGGTCGGTGGCACTTTCAATGATTCCGATATACAATCCATCCTTTAAGTTCGAGCTTAGACTAATCTCGGAACTGGCGTCAATCTCCTGATTGAAAACCTGTTGCCCTTGAACATTGAATATTCGAAGCTTACTGTACTCGGCTAAAACATCCGGGGTTAAATCGATATGAAATTGACCCTTGTTGGGGTTGGGGTATATATTGATGGCTTTCTCCGAGACAGGATTTTCTGGATTGGAGAAACTGTATTCATTTCCATAGAATAAGCTAAGGCCGCCACTTAAATTGCCAACCACCGCATCTAGATAACCATCACCATTAAGATCGGCAAAATCAGCATTGCTACGTTCACCAATATAAAGATCATGGTGTTGAGCGGCAGGAACGGGTATTAAGGCAGGGGTTAAGCTTAATCGAATATCCGGACGTTTTTGGATGGTTTGCAAATAGGGCATGGTACAGCCATCAGCCGAAAGGTTATTGTAATTAGTGATATCCCCATAAGAATGGCAATTAAAGCCCTGATCAGTCATGGCTAAATGAATATTGCTGGCTGGGAAGTTTCCACTAAAACATACTTCAATAATTAAATTCGAATGTCCATCCCAGAGATGAGGGTTTTGCAGTGGAATGGTGTTCCAGCCATTGCCGAAATTGTAAATGAAGTTTTCCAGAGGATAAGGGTAGGGGAAGTTCTCTTCAAAACCATTTAAACTGGTAGCGGTGGTATTTTTCATTTTAACCGTAAATCCATTTGATAATACGGATCCCCCTTTATCTACCACATTAAACCCAATGCTTTCGATATCCCCATAAAGGTATCCTTTGGCTTGTAATTCAGAAGCCAAAATCAAAAATTGGTTTCGGCCACTGCGCTTACTGATGCCAAAAAGGCTTTCGTCACTCGTTAAACTTTGTTTGCTGCCATTGCCAATCGTGTCGCTAATGGAGCTTGGCAATTTGGATACTGTATCTACTTGATCAAATTGGGTGACCCCCAATTTTCGAGAACCTACAAACAAGGTAGTACTGCCTGTGCTGTCTCGGTAAAAAACGGGTACCGCATTTCCAGATAAATTCTGGGCAGAAACACTAACCGCTCCAAAGAAGGAAGATTGTTGGCTGAAATTTGGCGCTGAAGCTGAACTGTTTTCGAACCAGTAAATTTTGCCTTGTTCATTTCCAACAAACAAATCCAGGTCACCATCGTCATCTAAATCAAAAAGATAAGGCGCAGCATTTGCTCCTACATCTGTATTCGTTATAATGTAGGTATCTACCGTAAAAGATGGTGAAGTAGCGGAGCCAATATTTTTTAAATAGTGGAAATAACCGCTGTTGGCACCTACGATGATATCTTGGTCACCATCGCCATCTAAATCACCAAAAGCCGGTACGATTTCAGTTCCGAAATTGTAGGACAAGATATCTGCGAAATTGGTGTCAACCAGTGTAAACTCTGCCTGTTGCGCAGTGCCGGTATTCTCGAAGTAGTACAATTGAGAGTGAGAGACCCCTGGTTGCATAAAGCGGTTTCCAACGCTCAGTATCAAGTCTACCAAACTATCTCCGTTTAAATCTACTAAACGAGGTGTGCTGGCGGCTCCCGCATCATTCATTTCTCCTTGCAAATAATTGTCTTCCTGGAAAATGAAATTGGGTTGTGAATTAGTACCGATGTTTTTATAGTGCCATATACCTCGGTGGTTCGACGACATATCCGGACTGCCACTGGTGGCGGAGCTAAAGCTACTTAATACCAGGTCATCCACTCCATCGGTTCCGGTTTCAGCCCGGAAGGCTCCCGGAAAATTGAACAGGTCTACGGGGTGTGAAGGGGGGTACATCGTGTCTTGAGCAACCATTGCCGAGGAATCTAAAGTTCCACCATTACTGAGGGCAGAGAGGTTATTGTAGGAAACATTAGAAAGGAGAAGGTCTACTACATTATCATTATCCAGATCCCAGGTGAGCATGGAGCTCCCGGTATGTAAAACCTTTCCTGGACCCAGAGCCCGCTTATTACCGGTGGTGCAATTATTTAATTCTACCGAACGATAGATACCTCCTTCTTTAAACAATCCCCAGCAATTTCCGGTCTGAACATAATTTAGTCCGCAAGGACTGGTGTTTTCATGAAATTCTACTTTAACCCCACCATTGCCAAAGGTTAAAATATCCAGATCGCCATCGCCGTCTACATCATTAATATCTGGGAGATCTGCTCGAGAAATATAGAGTTTGGAGACTCCTGAAGCGAGGTAATCCGTATCTAAATGCTTTCCATTATTTGCAATACTGAAGCTTAACTCCCCATTGGAACTGGTATTCTCATAAACATAAAGGAAGGAGCCGTCGGAATAAAAAATGTCATTTAGTCCATCACAATTGTAATCGCGCAAGAGAATAAAGGCACCTTCACCGCGTGGAAGAGGAAAATGTTTGAGGTATTCTGGGTGATATCGTAAAACAGTATCTCCGTTTACTTCTTCCCACATCATTGGTAAAAGTCTTTTTCCACTTCGATCGAAAACTAAAAGATCGGTCAGTCCATCGAAGTTTAAATCCAAATTGTTGAAAACCGGGTAATTTAATCCACCGGCCCAAGGGTTGGCAATGGTGTCCGTACCATTGTATACTTTGGTATTGATCTGTTGCTCAAAGGAAAAGCGAAGTTGAGCACTTAATTGAAATTGCAAAAAAGTGAATAGCAAAGAGAGAAGAAAGGTGCGCATTTACAGAGACTTTTGGTAAAATTACGCAAATATCTTACTGAAGGCTTGGTGATATAGTCAACGTACATTGTGATTTATTTACTGAAAAACTATATTTGCCGCCTTTATTTGAACACCCTTTTACGACTAAGTAATGCAGAATAAAGGAGTTATCCGACTGTTTGCCATAGTGTTTGCTTTGGCTTGTATTTATCAGCTTTCATTTACCTATATCACCCGCTCTGTCGAAAGTGATGCAGATGACTATGCTGCCGGCGACCTAGAACGCCGTGAAAGCTATCTCGACTCCGTGCGTAGTGAGGTGGTTTACAATGTACTAATTGATGAATTCACTTATGCTGAAGTGAAGGAAAAGGAAATTAACCTTGGCCTTGACTTACGTGGTGGTATGAATGTTATCCTCGAAGTATCGGTAAAAGATATCCTTCGCGAGATTTCAAATCAAAGCAAAGACATTGTATTCACCGAGGCTATTAAACTTGCGGATCAGAATGCTACCGAGAATCAAGAAAATTACCTGGACAATTTCTTTGCTGCTTTCAAGCAAATTAATGCGGATCGTGGGGGGAACTTAAAGATGAGTGATCCTAAGGTGTTCGGGACCAAGGAAATGAACGATAAACTCGGTTTTAACGCCTCCGATGCGGAAGTTGAAGCTGAATTGCGCGCTCAGGTGAATGCCTCTGTTGAAAACGTATATACCGTATTACGGGCTCGTATCGACCAATTCGGTGTGGTACAACCTAACATTCAACGTTTGGATGATGGTGGCCGTATTTTGGTAGAACTTCCCGGGGTAAAAGATCCGGATCGTGTTAAAAAATTATTGCAGTCTACTGCCGAGCTCGAATTCTATGAATTATACGAAGGCTATGAACTATTAAACTTTATGATTCAAGCGAATGAGCGCTTGCGAGGTTTAGTGGAAAATCCAAATGCTGGAAAAGATAGTGCCACCGCAACTCAAAGTGGAGAGGAGCAAGGTTCAGACTTCTTGAATGAAATTCAATCGGTTACTGATGCTGCTACAGATAGTAGTTCTTCAGATAGCACATCTGCCATGGCTGCGGCCGAAAGTGATTCTTTAAGCTCAGATAGTGCAAACGTAGTTAACCAGTTCAACCCGCTTTGGGAGGTATTTGGTCCTAATATCGACAATGAAACCGGTCAGCCTAATCGCGGTCCTATCGTTGGGGTATCCAGTGTAGGTGATACCGATAAGGTGAATGAATACCTTTCCAATCCACGTATCTTAGCTTTGATCCCCGGAAGTCTTCGCAATGTGAAGTTCATTTGGACGGCTAAGCCTGATGATGGTGGATTACTCTACTTATTAGCGGCTAAAACAACTCGCGATGGCAAAGCGGCCATGAGTGGTGATGTAGTTGTAGATGCACGTCAAGACTTTAACCAGGCAAATGAGCCGGTGGTTACCATGAGCATGAATGCCAGTGGTGCCAGCCGTTGGGCTAAAATTACCCGTGAGGCTGTAGGAGATCAGGCTAATCCTGACGATAATCGTTCTGTTGCGGTAGTCTTAGATAACCTTGCTTATTCTTACCCTCGTGTGAATAACGAAATCAGCAATGGTAATACTGAAATCGTTGGAAGCTTTACTGTAACTGAAGCGCAAGACCTTGCCAATATTTTAAAGGCCGGTGCTTTACCTGCTCCAGCTCGTATTATCCAAGCTGATATTGTTGGACCTAGCTTAGGTAAACAAGCCATTAGTGCAGGATTATGGTCATTCGTAATTGCTCTTGCCATAGTGATGGTTTATATGATTTTCTATTACAATGGTGCGGGTGCTGCTTCCGATCTGGCTTTGATCGTAAACATGTTCTTTATCTTTGGAGTATTAGCTTCTTTAGGTGCAGTGCTAACCTTACCCGGTATTGCCGGTATCGTACTAACCATTGGTATGGCGGTAGATGCGAACGTGCTGATCTATGAGCGTATTCGTGAGGAATTAACTCATGGTAAAGGATTGCGTTTAGCCATCGAAGATGGGTACAAGAACGCTTATTCTTCCATTATTGATGCCAACGTTACTACCTTCTTAACCGGCGTTATTCTTTATGCATTTGGTACCGGGCCAATTCGAGGATTTGCCACAACTTTGATTATCGGTATTCTTACCTCTTTATTCTGTGCAATCTTCATTACTCGTTTGGTGTTTGAAGCTCGTTTAGGTGCGAAAAAGTCGGTGAGTTTCTTTACCAATGCAACTCGCAATGCCTTTACGAAGTTTAATATCGATTTCCTTGCAAAGCGTAAAATTGCTTATACCATTAGTGGTTTGATCATCTTAACCGGTATCATTTCACTTTCTACTCGTGGCTTAAACTACGGTGTGGATTTCGTAGGTGGACGTTCATATCAAGTGCGCTTTGATCAAGCTGTAAACTCGGTAGATATTCAAACTACCCTGGGTGATTATTTTGTGAATGAAGATGGTACTAAGGTTTTCCCAGAAGTAAAAACTATTGGTGAAGCATCTCAAGTAATCATTACCACCAAGTATAAGATCAACGAAACCGGAACTGAGGTAGAGGCTGATATCAAGAATCGTTTATACGAAGGTGTAAGTTCTTTCTATCAAAGTGCACCTTCAAAAGAAGAATTTTTCTCTGAGGCTTCAGGAGCTAGCGATATTGGTATTGTGGCCGAGCGTCAGGTAGGTCCAACCATTGCCGATGATATTAAGTCCTCAGCAGTATTAGCGATCATTTTCTCCTTAGTGGTGATCTTCCTTTACATCTTAATCCGCTTTAGTAAATGGCAGTTTAGCGCCGGTGCTGTAGTAGCGGCCTTCCACGATGTATTGGTAGTATTGTCACTCTTCTCCTTACTCTACGGTATCTTACCTTTCTCTTTAGAGATCGATCAAGCCTTTATCGCAGCCGTGTTAACCGTAATTGGTTACTCGCTGAATGATACCGTGGTTGTATTTGACCGTATTCGTGAATACATGCGTACGCATAACCTTAAGAAGAAAGGAATTAATGAAGTGGTGAACGACGCCTTGAACCGAACTTTGAGTCGTACCGTAAACACCTCTTTAACTACCTTCTTTGTATTGCTGATCATCTTCATCTTTGGTGGTGAGGTAATCCGAGGCTTTATGTTCGCACTCTTAATCGGTATTGTTGTGGGTACTTATTCATCCCTCTTCATTGCTACTCCGATTATGATTGACACCATGAAAAAAGAGGAGGAATAGTCCTTCTGAAACAATAGTCTTGAACCCCGATTTCTTTCGTAAGGAGTCGGGGTTTTTTGGTTAATTTTGAATTATGATTTTTCAAACCCTCCCATTTATGTTTTTCAATATCAGCGGCGGTGAAATCGTGGTGATTTTACTGTTGGTGATCATGTTTTTCGGGGCCAATCGAATCCCGGAAATTGCGCGTGGAATTGGTAAAGGAATCAGAGAGGTGCGCAATGCAACGGAGGATATCAAGAATGAGATCAATAAGACCAGTGAAGGTTCCGACTTAAAGAAGTTTAAGGACAAGATCGAATCAGAGAAAAAGGAAATCGAAGAAATCACGGGTTCCATCAAGCGAAATAAGTTCTAGAATGGATTATTTCCTGGTATTGGTAGGGGTTTTACTCCTTCTTTTTGGTGGAGATTGGTTAGTAAAGGCATCAGTGGATATCGCTCTGAGAGCTAAGATTTCTCTTCTTGTTGTTGGTATGACAGTGGTTAGTTTTGCTACTTCTGCCCCCGAACTGCTAGTAAGCCTAAAAGCGGCTTTAGAAGGTCACGTTGATATTTCTTTTGGAAATGTGATCGGTTCCAATATTGCAAACATCTCTCTCATTTTAGGTTTAACCGCTATGGTGTTCCCGATGCAGGTGAGTAAGCGCACCATGCGGGTGGATTGGGGAATAATGTTTTTTGTTACCCTATTACTCTATGTGTTTCTTTTAAATGGCTTGTTGGGCTTTTGGGAAGCTTTGATCTTATTTATTTTACTCGTCCTTTATAATCTCTTTCAAATTCGTGGATCACGCAAGCAGAAGAGGGTAGAGCCTGAAGTATCGGAGGCCAAATTGCTTAAGCTTTGGCAAATGGTGTTTTTCCTGGCGGCAGGAATAGCCGGATTGCGATTTGGATCGGAGTTCCTGGTAAAAGGTGCAGTAAACATCGCTACCGACTGGGGTATAAGCGAAAGGGTAGTGGGGCTTACTGTAGTTTCTATTGGCACCAGCTTACCCGAATTAGCCGCTTCATTAATTGCGAGTTTTAAAGGCGAGCAAGATCTTTCTTTAGGAAACCTCATTGGATCTAATATCTTTAATATTCTGGCCGTATTGGGTATCACTGGCTTGATCACGGATTTACCCGTACAAAGTGCCGCACTCATGTCCTTTGATTTCCCCTGGTTAATTGGAATAAGCCTAATCCTCTTACCATTTATGCTATGGTTGAAGCGTGGTATCATAAGTCGCTGGCAAGGATTTATAATGTTTGCCTTGTATACCGTGTATTTACTAGGGGTTATCGATGTGATTTGATCTTATTCGCTTGTTGACCCCTTGTTTTTAAGAGGGTGTTCGTAAAAAATTTAGATTTTTTTAGTTTCAACCCCCCGAGGCATTTAATTTTGCGAAAAATTTTTCAAAATGCCTCAAATTCGATTTACCGCATTGCAAGAAGCACAAAGACGGATGGCTCCTGAAGTTGAGCTTCCTTACACTCGTGTTTCTGAAATCTTCGGAGAGTACACATTCAACTACCGTTCGATGAAGGAGTATATGACTCCCGAAGCCTATCGAAGCGTGTCGGATGCTGTGAAAAAAGGAACCAAGATTGATCGTGGAATTGCCGATCAGGTGGCCACCGGCATGAAAGCCTGGGCTATCAATAAAGGTGCAACCCACTACACTCACTGGTTTCAACCACTTACCGGTGCAACGGCTGAAAAGCATGATTCCTTCTTTGAACCTACCGGCGATGGTCAGGCCATTGAGAAGTTTAGCGGTGGCATGTTGGTTCAGCAAGAACCTGATGCTTCCAGCTTCCCTAATGGTGGTATTCGTAACACTTTTGAGGCGCGTGGATATACCGCTTGGGATCCAACCAGCCCTGCCTTTATTATGGGGCGTACCCTTTGTATTCCTACGGTTTTTGTAAGCTATACTGGCGAAGCACTCGATAATAAAACTCCATTATTACGTGCCTTGCAGTCTATCGATCAGGCAGCTACCGACGTTTGTCAGTACTTTGATCGTAATGTTCGTAAAGTAACTGCTACTCTAGGTTGGGAGCAAGAGTATTTCCTGGTAGATACCGCCTTATTCCATGCTCGTCCGGATTTGAAATTAACCGGTCGTACCTTATTGGGACATGCTCCTGCTAAAGGACAGCAGCTGGATGATCACTATTTTGGATCTATTCCGGAGCGTGCCCGTCAGTTTATGCGTGAATTGGAAATGGAATCTTACCGCTTAGGTATTCCAGTAAAGACCCGTCATAATGAGGTAGCGCCTAGCCAGTTTGAATTGGCACCGGTATTCGAAGAGGCGAATATTTCAGTAGACCATAACTCCCTTATCATGGATTTGATGGATAAGGTTGCGCGTCGTCATCATTTCAAGGTACTCTTACACGAGAAGCCTTATGCCGGCGTAAATGGTAGTGGGAAACACAATAACTGGTCGTTGGCAACGGATACAGGAGTTAATCTATTGGCACCTGGAAAAACGCCTAAGAGCAACTTACAGTTCCTTACTTTCTTCATTAATACAATCATGGCAGTGCACAACCATGCAGATCTTCTGCGTGCTTCGATTGCATCTGCAAGTAATGATCACCGTTTGGGGGCAAATGAGGCGCCTCCAGCGATTATCTCAGTATTTATTGGCTCTCAGTTAACGGCCACTTTAGATGCTCTTGAGCAGCTTGAGAAAGGGAAATTGAGTCCCGAGCAGAAAACAGATCTCAAGTTAAACGTAGTTGGTAAGATTCCGGAAATCCTTCTGGACAATACCGATCGTAACCGTACTTCACCCTTTGCCTTTACCGGAAATAAATTCGAATTACGTGCAGTAGGTTCCCTGGCGAACTGTGCGCAACCGATGACCATTTTAAATACCATTATGGCCCAGCAATTGCGTGACTTTAAAGCAGCCGTGGATGCGCATATAGCCGAAGGTATGAAGAAGGATGATGCCATTTTCAATGTATTGCGTGACTATATTAAACAGAGTCAAAACATTCGCTTTGAAGGTGATGGCTATTCGGATGAGTGGGCAGCAGAGGCAGCGAAGCGCGGCTTAAGCAATGTTCGTACTACTCCCCATGCTTTGGATTTCTATGTAACCGACTCAGCGGTTAAATTATTCGTAGAAAACGAAGTGATGAATGAAGTGGAGGTACATGCTCGTCATGAGATTATGCTCGAAGAGTATAAGATGAAAATTCAGATTGAAAGCCGCGTTTTAGGTGATATTGCCGGTAATCATGTGGTTCCAACGGCCATTAATTACCAAAACAAATTAATCCAGAATGTACGGGGATTAAAAGAGGTATTAGCACCGGAAGTATTCCAGAAAGTAGCTAAAGATCAATTGCATATGATCGAAAGCATCAGCGGATATATCAGCACTATTATTGCTGAGAAAGACGCTATGATCGAAGAGCGTAAACGTTGCAATGCTATCGAAGATACCCGGGAGCAAGCCATCGCTTATTGCGAGAAGGTGATTCCATACTTCGACAAGATTCGTTATGCCTGTGATAAACTGGAATTATTAGTTGACGATGAGCTTTGGCCATTACCAAAGTATCGTGAGTTGATCTTTATTTAAGATTATTTGATATTGAATCAAAGCCGTCTCCGTTTAACTGAGGCGGCTTTTTTTTGAAACCCCTAGTAAAATCGGGCTTAGCTGAATAAAATATTTAACTATTTTAGCGGCTTACAGACCAAAATCACAGCGGCATATATGAGACATTTTCGTCTAGGATTTGCGTTAATTCTTGTGAGCTTTTTATCTTACTCCCTTAAGGCTCAGACAGGTGGCGATCCGAAACTCCCTAAGGAAATAGAAAAAGCTTACAAAGCATTTGATGCAGAAGAATATTTCTACGCGGTAGAACTTTTACAGGATGCTTACAACGAAGCCAAAGGTCGAGACCAAAAATCTGAGGTTCTCTTCAAATTAGCGGAGTCTTATCGAATGATGAATGAGTATGCTGAGGCTGAGCGCAATTACAATAAGGCGATCAAAGTAGGGTATAGAGACCCTAAGGCCATTATGCTGCGAGGAGATATGCTGAAAGCAATGGGCGAATATGAAGAGGCTATTGAGGTATATCAAGAGTACAAGAAGGAAAACCCTACCGATTCAATGGCAGATGAGGCAATTGAATCGACTCGTAAAGCCATTGAAAGAAAAAACAAACCCAGTCAATATCAGGTAGATAACATGAAGGACATTAATAGTCCTGCCATGGATTTCTCGGTGATGTACGGTGGTGATCGTCGTGAAAATGATGTGATTTACTTCGTTTCTTCTCGGGATGAATCTGTGGGTGGTGATGAAGATAGCTGGACCGGTGAGTCTTTCATGGACCTCTACACCAGTACGGCAGAAAGAAAATCTCGTGGCCGTCGTCGTGGTAATGATGAAGAGGAGGAAGTAAGCTATGCCGATTTAAAATGGTCTACTCCGGTTTTATTGGACGAAGAAGAAATTCTCAATAGTGAGTTCCACGAGGGAACCGCAACTTTTGATAGCCGTAAGAAGGAATTGTATTTCACGCGTTGTATTGTAGATGATGATTTACGATTGGGATGTGGGATCTACAAGACCGAAATGCAAGGTCAATCCTGGAGAGAGCCAGAACGTCAAATTATTGGTGGAGACACCATGGCTAATATTGGTGATCCCTGCCTTTCTTTAGATGATAAGTTCTTATACTTTGTATCCGACGATTTTAACTCCAAAGGGGCACATGACATTTTTGTGACCGAATATGATCGTCGTTCCAAGTCCTGGGGCAAGCCTCGCAATTTGGGGACTAAGGTTAATACTAGTGGATCGGAGCGTTTTCCTATCGTTCATGGCGATGGATTCCTCTACTTTGCTTCAAATGGCCACCCAGGCATGGGAGGATTGGATATTTATAAAGTGAAACTGGGTGATGACGGTATGCCTGAAGGCGATGTTATTCACCTTGAGTTTCCTATTAACTCCAGCAGTGATGACTTTGCCTTGGTATGGGAACCAGGTTCAGATACTAAGAAGGGTTTTCTGTCTTCCAACCGTGAGGGGGCTAAAAAGCGTTATGGCTCAAAGGAGAACAGTGATGATATTTGGTCAGTATACCGTACTCCATTAGTATTTAATATCGAAGGGGTGGTAATCGACTCCGAAGAGAAGACTCCAATTCCAGAAGCTACCGTTACTTTGGATGGTCCTGATGGATCGATAACCATTACAGCGGATGAAAATGGATATTACATTTTCGATGATACCAAGGTGATGGAGAATGTGAACTATACTTTGCATTTCTCTAAAAAACAATATTTGGCCAATACCGGTGAAGTAACCACCATTGGATTTGAAATCGATGCTTTTGAATACGTGCCTTCAGCGGGTTATTTCATCAAGCGACTAACCTTGAATAAGGAATTGGATCCAATCAAGAAACCCATTGTACTTCCGAATGTATTCTTTGATTTAGGGAAGTGGGATTTGCGTCCTGAAGCCATGTCTGCTTTGGATTCCGTGGTTACCATTTTGGATAATAACCCCAATATCACCATTGGAATGCGTTCGCATACGGATTATCGTGATTCAGAAGACCGTAACAATTGGCTATCAAAAAAACGTGCCGATACTTGTGTGAATTATTTGATTTCGAAAGGGGTGAACCCTAAGCGATTAGAAGCTCAAGGTATGGGTGAGAGTGAACCTTTCACTATTCCAAAGAATTACGATGGCTATGGTAAGGAGCATTTCAAAGAAGGTGATCAATTAACTGAGCGTTTTATTAAAACCTTATCCGCTGAAAAGCAGGAGATAGGAAACCAGATAAACCGTCGTACCGACTTTAAAGTACTTAGCGATGACTTTGTACCGGAAGGAGCAGAGGATAAGCCTAAGGCGGCAGATACAGATGCCTTAATTCAGGCAGGTCGTGAAAATGAGGCGAAACCTGGTGAAATTTTGGTGATGAAGCGCCCTATGAGCTTTGGTGCATTGGCGCGTCAAGCCAATATGAATATCCGTGAGTTTAAGGAACTGAACGGTGGCCTTCGTGGTGTACGTCCATTTGTTGGTCTTCAGGTGAAGATGGAAAAGGACGGCAACTACCAGGAATGGGATGCTACGCATTATCAAGTAAAACGTCGTGGTATTGATTTAGGAGATATTGCCAAAGAATTAGACATCGACGAAGAGGTATTGGAAGAATTGAATCCTGAATTGGAGGAGATTGATATCCAACCCGGCCTCTGGATCCGCTACAAATAGCTTAATTAAATATTTAGAAGCGCCCTGTGGTTTAAAACCGCGGGGCGCTTTCTATTTTTGCAAAATGGAAAATCAATCATCAAAATACAGTCAGCGAGGTGTATCCTCTCAAAAAGAGGATGTACATCAGGCGATCAAGGATTTAGATAAAGGGCTGTTTCCTAAGGCCTTTTGCAAAATCATCCCTGATTTTCTCTCTGGCAGCGAGGAGCATTGTGTGATTATGCATGCCGATGGGGCTGGAACAAAATCTTCTCTGGCATATCTCTATTGGAAAGAAACGGGAGATTTAAGTGTGTGGAAGGGAATTGCACAAGATGCCCTGATTATGAATATTGATGATTTACTCTGTGTGGGTGCGGCTGATGTGCCTATTTTGGTTTCATCTACGATCGGAAGAAATAAAAATTTGATTCCGGCTGAGGTGATTTCAGCCTTGATTCAGGGAACTCAGGATTTAATTGATGAGCTCAATGCTGAAGGGATGAACCTGATTCTAACCGGAGGTGAAACAGCTGATGTGGGTGATCTGGTACGCACAGTGATTGTGGATAGTACCGTTACTGCCCGGATGAAAAGGTCTGAGGTGATTGATAATGCCAATATCGCTGCCGGACAGCTTATTGTAGGTCTGGCTTCTTATGGTCAGGCAACATATGAAAAGGAGTATAATGGTGGTATGGGAAGCAATGGTTTAACCAGTGCCCGTCATGATGTATTTGCTCATTATTTGGCAGAGAAATATCCTGAATCCTTCGATCCACAAGTGCCTAAGGACCTGGTTTATTCTGGCGCATCTCGATTAACAGATAAAGTAGAAGGAAGTCCTTTGGATGCCGGAAAATTAGTATTGTCTCCAACCCGTACCTATGCGCCGGTAATTTCCCGCATCCTAAAAGAGCAGCGCCCTGCTGTTCATGGTATGGTACATTGTAGTGGAGGAGCTCAAACCAAAGTGCTGCATTTTGTAGATAATGTGCATGTAATTAAGGATAACCTATTTGCCACGCCACCTTTATTTCGACATATTCAACAATCCTCGGGAACCTCTTGGAAGGAGATGTATGAGGTATTCAATATGGGACATCGAATGGAATTGTATTGCGATGCAGATGCAGCTGAGTCCATCATCGCTATCAGTAAATCCTTTGGTATTGATGCCCAGGTAGTGGGTAGAGTAGAAGTGGCGGAGAAAGCCCAGGTTTCTATTGAGTCAGAGCACGGAAGCTTTGAGTACTTTAAGTCCTAAGAAATGCAGGAGAAATTAGATCAGATTAAACAGCGTTTTGATGAGGTAAATGACCTTATCATCCAGCCGGATATTATTTCGGATCAAAAGCGCTATGTAAAGCTCAATAAAGAGTTTAAGGATCTTAAGAAGATAGTGGATGCGCGGGCGCAGTATATGGAGCTTACCGAGCGTTTAAAAGAAGCGAAGGACCTCATGATTAATGCCGATGATGAGGAAATGCGTGATATGGCCAAAATGGAGCTCGAGGAAGTAGAGCCCGCATTGGAAGAATTGGAGGGACAAATTCGCTTTATGCTGATTCCTAAGGATCCCGAAGATGAGAAAAATGCGGTATTGGAAATTCGCGCCGGAACCGGAGGTGACGAAGCCTCCATCTTTGCTGGTGACCTTGCTAAAATGTATACCCGCTATTGCGAGTCTCGTGGTTGGAAAGTAGAAGTGGTAGACTTTAATGAAGGTACCATGGGCGGCTATAAGGAAATCGTAATGGAGGTTTCGGGAGAAGATATCTATGGGACCCTAAAATTTGAAAGTGGCGTACATCGGGTACAGAGAGTACCTGCTACTGAAACACAGGGTCGAGTTCATACTTCGGCAGCAACTGTGGCGGTATTGCCAGAAGCAGAGGAAGTGGATGTGGAACTCAATCCTTCAGATATCGAAATGCAGACTTCTCGTTCCGGAGGTGCGGGTGGCCAGAATGTGAACAAGGTGGAAACCAAAGTTCAATTAACCCATAAACCAACTGGAATAGTGGTGGTTTGCCAGGTCGAAAGAACTCAGCTGGGTAACCGGGAGCGTGCAATGCAAATGCTACGTACCAAATTGTACGAAATGGAATTGGAAAAGCATAACAGCGAAATTTCCAATAAAAGGAAGACTATGGTTAGCACCGGAGATCGTTCTGCCAAGATTCGTACCTATAATTATCCACAAGGTAGGGTAACGGATCACCGTATTAACCTGACGGTGTACAATTTGCAGGAAGTGGTTAACGGAGATATCCAAAAGTTTATTGATGAATTAATGCTTGCGGAGAATGCAGAGAGACTCCGTGAAGGAAGCGAAGATTAAATATGAAGCGTAGCGAATTAGAAGCTCAGATTCAGGCTAAGAAGTCGGTTTTATGTGTAGGCTTAGATACGGATTTAGAAAAGATCCCGGCGCATTTGCTAGAATTGGAAGATCCGATTTTTGAGTTTAATAAAGCTATTATTGATGCTACCCATTTTTATGCAGTAGCCTATAAGCCAAATCTGGCTTTCTATGAAGCAGAAGGCCTTAAGGGCTGGCAGAGCTTAGAGAAAACGCTAAATTATTTAAATCAAAATTATCCTGAGCTGTTTACAATCGCCGATGCTAAACGTGGTGATATTGGTAATACCAGTGCTCGCTATGCAAAGGCCTTTTTTGAGGAAATCAATTTCGATTCTATTACAGTTGCCCCATATATGGGTAGTGACTCTGTAAAACCTTTTTTAGGCTATGCCGGTAAGTGGGTAATTTTATTAGCCTTGACTTCAAATCCCGGTGGGGGAGATTTCCAGCTTAAAAGTCTGATGGAGGGAAATCAATTGTATCAGGAAGTATTGCGTCAGTCATCCCAGTGGGGATCTGATGAAGAGCTTATGTATGTGGTTGGAGCAACTAAAGCTGAGTACTTAAAAGAGATTCGAAAATGGGTACCAAATCACTATTTATTGGTACCAGGTGTCGGTGCACAAGGAGGAACGGTTTCTGAAGTAATGGAACATGGAAAAGCAGTGTCTGGTGCCGGGCTTTTAATCAACTCTTCACGTGGTATTATCTATGCCTCTCAGGCTGAGGATTTTGCTCAGGCTGCAGGACGTGAAGCGGCCAAATTGCAAGCCGAAATGGCGGCATATTTATAGCTATCACTTTTTCTTCAAAACCTTGAAAACGCCTTGGTGAAAGGTGTTTCAGGTTGTTTATTTTGCGTAGATACCGCGATATTGAATTTGAGACACTTAGCTTTTAAAACTGGGCAAATCAGCATTAAAAAGCTACGGTTGACCTGCTTAAATTCCTAATTCTATTTTACTTATTTCCTTTAAATCAGGTGTTTGCGGAGAATATATCTCTTTTATACACATTTGATTGTGAATTAGAGAAAGGGGACTAGCCGAACTAATTCATTTTAAAGGAACAACCCAAATTTTGATAAGCTGGCCGTTTAGTTCAACCCACCAATCAAGCAAGCTATAGCAGGGTAAATACCCGATCCGGAAAATGCTTGACCCCGGACCGAGTTAAGCCCCATCTTATTGAAGGATGAGTTTTCCACTGCGTGATAGAAATTTTTAAAAACTAATCAATTTCATGAAAACTTTACTTCAATCATTCTTCGGAAAATTGAGTGTCTCGCTAATCCTTGTATTAGCGGCACAAAGCCTCTCTGCACAGGTCACTTACACCGACTCTGTGTGTGCAGGAAGTACCGATGTTGTTTATGGTGTAACGGGTGCAGCAGCTACCAGTCATTACAGCTGGTTTTTGAATGACCCAAGCGCGGGTACTATTGATAGTACGGTAAGTGCTAATAATGGAACTATTGAAATCGACTGGGGGGTCGTGGCCGGAACTTATACACTCTATGTGGTAGAATCTGATCAGTATGGCTGTTACAGTGATACCAATAGCTTGAACATTGTGATTAATCCATTACCAACCGTGGCAATTCAGGCCGACTCTGTCTGTGAGGGCTTCAGCGCAAGCTTAACCTTTACTTTAACCGGTACTGCTCCTTGGATTATCGATTACACCGACGGTACAACCAACTTCACCGATACGGCTAATGCCACACCATATGTGGTGAGTTTACCTAATTACAATACGAGTCAAACAGTTACGGTTACTGGTTTAACTGATGCAAATGGATGTGCTGCCGATCCAAGTGGATTGCCTAATACACCCGTTATCATTCATCCGAAACCCAGCACTGGAGCTATTTACCATTACTAATCCGCAGTCTTGAATCGTAAAGGGTACATAGGACTTCTGGTTCTTACCCTTTACGCTTCTCTGAGCTTTGCGCAGCAAGCCTTAGATACGGTATGTATTTACGATCCGCCAAACAGATTAGCGGTTCCTTATCAAGCTGGCATGAAGTATCAGTGGAGCGTGGGGCAAGGAAAGATTGTAGGACGCTCGGATAGTAATGTAGTGCGTATCGACTGGTCGAATGCATTGGCTGGAATACATGGAATTAGTGTTTATGCGTATTCGGATACTATATTTTGTCCGGGTGATACCTCACTAGCCTTGATTCGTGTAACGGCACCAAGCACTGCATTAGCAAAATTTCCGGAAAGAGCCTGCGAGGGAGAATGGGTTACATTGGAAAGCTCCATTATTGGAGACTTTATGTGGAAGGGAGGCTCTCGTGATCGAACAATTAGCTTTCAGGCCCAAAGTGATACCAGTACCTACCTCATTGCTCTGAATGGCTCCTGTGAAAATGATACCGTAGAGTTTGATATTCAGGTATATGATCAACCTGAAGCGCGGATTAGCTATGTGCCGGATACGCTTTTCTATGGTGATTTGTTAAATTTATTTTTCCAGGGTAATGCCAGTAATCAGGCCCAAATTGAATGGTACCTAAATCGTATTTATTTCGATCAGGGAACGGCAACCAGAATTGAGTTTAACGATTTTGGTAAGCATGAGATTATTCAAATTGTAGATAATGGCGTGTGCTCAGATACGGCATATAAGTACATTTATATCGATGAGCGTTTCGAGGTGTTTTTTCCCAACGCTTTTACGCCCAATGGAGATGGTGTAAACGAGCTCTGGAAGTTTAAAGGAGTGGGGATGAGCTATTTTCTGGCTTCGATTTACAATCGTTGGGGAGAATTGGTTTATCAATGGGATAGTAATTCTCCGATTAATGGATGGGATGGAACCAATAATGGTCAGAAAAGCCCTGAAGGAACCTACCTGGTGAAGGTGGAAGTGAAAAACCAAAGAGGCGAGACGCATTATTATACCAACTACTTTAGTTTAATTCGATGAGAAGGGTTGGCCTCATATATGGATTTGTATTGCTGCTTTTAGCCGCAGGACTTAGAGGGCAAACAGTGGTGCAGAATTTTAATCAAAGTGTGAACCAAATCGGCGATTGTTGGCAATGGCAGGATATGGAGATCACCACTAAGAATTCAATTAATTCTGCCAATCAGAAAAAGGCCTTAACTGGAAAGGTGGTAGACGGAAACCCGGCCTATCATTTTACCAGCCCTATTATCGAATTTAATGGCTCTGGCTTTATTGATTTTCGCCACAAGTTGGATTTTGCCAATGGTACCCATCGAGAATTACAGATCCAGTTACTGGATGTAAATGAGAATTTAGTCCAGGTATTACATAATCATGTTTATATAGATAGTGCTACCGGAACCTATCCGAATGGTACACCTACTAATGTTGTACAAACGGTTGTACCAGTCACTTTTACCGGAATTTATATTCTGCGCTTTTACTTTATATCCAGTGGAGGTAGCTCCTTCGCCATGGTGGATGATATTTTTGTGGATGGTCAAGATATGAGCGACCCCAGTAATGATAATGGATATGGGTATTGCCGGGCTGATGACTACGTTTACGATACTCTCTGTGCCGGGGCCAATGAGATGTATACAGTTCCTTACCCGGTAGCCGGTTCGGATTGGACCTGGACCTTTCTGGGTACCAGTGGTGGAAGAATTGACTCTACCTTGGTTTATGGACAGGAAGATACAACTGTTGGGGTGAGTTGGGACATTACCGCTTCAGGAGATTATATCCTCGAGGCTACAGAAGTTAAGCCCCCCTATAATACTACTTCTTACAGTGTTGAATACAATTTATATGTATTACCGGCACCCACTCTAAATTGGAGTATCGATTCGGTCTGTCAAGGTGATATGCATACAGCTACCTTAACATTTGGAGGTGCCAACGGGCCTTGGGAGGTAACCTTTTTTGATGGAGATAGCACCTTTACTCAAAGTTTTACCGATAGTATTAGCCTGTTTAACCTTGGGGTTTATGATACCACTCGAACCTTGCAAATTCAGTCAATAATAGCCGGGAATGGATGTGCGGGAGATACAACGGGCTTGCAAGCCGTCTCATGGGTGAGAGGGAAGCCAACTTTGGGGCCAATCTGGCATTATTGAGTTTTTTCTACTTCGTTTGCCCGCATTTTATCCAGAAGATTGCTGAGTTGATCAGCCTCTTCTTCGGTGAGATTGTTAAAGGTTTCTTCAATTCGAAACTCTCTTTTATCGATACTTTCAAGCTTTGCCAAACCAGCTTCGGTGATAATTACATCTACCAAACGCTTATCATTGGGGCAAGTCTGTTTGGATACTAATTCCTTTTTAATCAAGCGATCTACAATTCGAGAGGTATCACTCATTTTATCCAGCATACGTTCCCGAATTTGAAGGGTACTCAAAGGCTCTGGATAACTGCCTCTCAAAATTCGCAATACATTGAATTGCTGTTTAGTAAGTCCTTCGCCACTTAACATACCACGCACTTTCTCGTCGAGCCAGTTATTGGTGTACATAATATTTAAAAAAGCCTTTTGATAAGCGTTTCTAAAATGGCTTTGCTTTATCTCTTCTTGAATACCCATGCTGCTAAAATATAACTTGCTCTTAACCTGTGAAATATTTTAATGTTTAAACACTAAAATAAAACCATGACTGAAGATTTTCTGCATTACCTCTGGCGATTTCGTCAACTAAAACCTGATCCCTGGTTTCTTCAAAATGGGGAGCCTATAGAAGTGCTGCATCCCGGTTATCCGAATAGCAATAGTGGTCCTGATTTTGAACAGGCTCGTATTAAGATCAAGGATCAAATTTGGGTGGGCAGTGTTGAGATTCACATCACTAGTTCGGATTGGAATCGTCACCATCATCAAATAGATCCCGCTTATAACAATGTGATTCTTCATGTTGTACAGAAGGCAGATCAAATTATTTACACAGAAAAAGGTTGGGCTCCTCCTTGTTTATCTCTGGAAGGACTCTATGATCCGCAACAATATTGGCGGTTTGAGCAAAAACTGCAAGATGCTAAAGGCTTGGTTTGTGCGGCAAGTTTCCAAAAGGTAGATGAAATTAAAAAGCATCAAATGCTGGAACGTACTTGTGTGCTTAGATTGGAACAACGAGCAGAAAGTCTGGAACTGGCCTTGCAGGAATTGGGTGGAAATTGGGACGCTCTTCTTTATCGATCTTTGGCCAAGGCAATAGGAGCACCTGTTAATGGTCCGGCCATGGAATCACTAAGTCGGGTATTGCCCGTAGAGCTTTGGAGGAAATACCAGGATAAAAACTTACAAAGGGAGGCCTTGTTTTTGGGAATGGCGGGTTTATTGGGGAATTCTGAAAATCCAAAGAATCCCTGGTTAAGGGAATTTAATTTTCTAAAACACAAGCATGGTTTAAACGAACTGGAGGCTTCAATATGGAAGTATTCCCGCATGCGACCGGCTAATTTTCCTGATCGTCGTATTGCCCAATTAAGTCAATTATTACCGGAAGCTATTAATTGGTTTAAAGATTTAAGACAAGGCAAGGCTATTAATGGCTTAGAGCTCAAATGGCCAGATTTAGCTCCATTTTGGAGGAGGCATTATCGCTTGAAGCAGGAGTCAAAACTGGAATTGGGCTTACAATGGAGTGAAAGATTAAAGCAAAGCCTTTTGATTAATGCGATAATCCCGCTACAGTTTTACTATGGACGGAAAACAGCGCGATTAGACCTACAAGAAGCAGCCATTAATTCACTCTTGAATTTACCGGCAGAGGCTAATAAAATAACCCGTATTTATGAACAATTGGACTTAAAGCTAGGTTCAGCCTTCGATAGTCAGGCTTGTATTGCATGGTATAAGAATTATTGTCAGCCTAAAAAATGTTTAACTTGCACTCTCGGGAATGAGTTGCTAAACCAATAGCCAAGATGGAAAGATTGCGGAATTTTCTGGAGAAATGGGGATTTGAAGTGTGTACCCGATCAGGTGAACGCATGGGAATAGCCCCAGGAGTAGTGCGTAGATACTTTATCTACACCTCCTTTCTAACCTTTGGATCACCGGTAATCCTTTATCTCATTCTAGCTTTTTGGATTCAGATTAAAGATCATTTGCGGAGTCGAAGACATTCCGTGCTTGACATATAATTCACTTTGTACCAGACCAACGTCCTCGCCCGTTTTAGAACCATTGTTAGTTTACTGGGAACCCTCATTCTGATTGGAGTCTCGGGCTATATGCTCATTGAGGACTACCATTTCTCGGAAGCCTTCTACATGACCATCATTACTGTTAGTACGGTTGGCTTTGGTGAAGTGCAAGCCTTAAGTACCGCCGGGCAATGGTTTACATCCTTCCTCATCATAGGTAGTTTTGGTACTTTCGCTTATGGTCTTACTCTGCTTACCCAGGTATTAATTAGCGGAGAGTTGGCTGAAGATATTAAACGACGCAATTTGAATCGCAGCATCAGTACTATTAAGGATCATGTAATCCTTTGTGGCTTTGGCCGAAATGGCCGCCGGGCCCTCCGTAAATTAGTGGCTTATGGTCAGGACGTCTTGGTGATTGAAAATGATCCTCAGATTATAGAGCAGTATCTCAAATCGGCTAATGTGCTTTATTTAGAAGCTGATGCTACCGATGATGATATTCTTCGTCAAGCGGGAGTGGATCGGGCCAAAGCCTTAGTAACCACATTAAGTAAGGATGCCGATAATCTGTTTGTGGTTATTTCAGCCCGTACTTTATCACCTTCCATTCGTTTGATCAGTCGTGCTTCGTCCGAAAGTACAGAGCGCAAGCTTAGAGCAGTGGGAGTCGATTCCGTTGTAATGCCCGAAGGAGTTGGCGGTGGTCATATGGCTAGTTTGGTGATGAATCCTAATATCGTAGAGTTTTTAGAACACCTTTCGGTAGAAGGCTCCTCCGATAGTAATCTGGAAGAAATTGAATTAAGCGATCTTCTTGGCGAAAAACGCTCTTGTAACCTCAATGAATTACATATTCGTCAAAGGACAGGTTGCACTATTATCGGGATAAAAGATCCGGAAGGAACTTATATGATTAACCCGAGCAGTGAAATAATTCTCAGGCCAAAGTCACGATTGTTTGTATTGGGAAATGCCAGTCAGATTAAGGCTTTAAATGAATTATTAGCGGAGATTCATACTCAGAATAGTAATATATAGCTATGAAAATATTGGTAACCGGTTCAAACGGATTACTTGGACAAAAACTGGTGCATCAGTTAAACACTGATCCGGAGGTCGAATTAGTGGCTACAGCTCGTGGAGCTAATCGCTTAAACAATCAAGAAGGGTACATTTATCACTCCATGGATATCTCCAACTTGAAAGAGGTATTGGAGGTATTTGAAAAAGAGAAACCGGAAGTAGTAATTCATACAGCTGCCATGACTCATGTGGATCAATGTGAGGAGGATCAAGCGGCTTGTGAAAAGCTGAATGTAGAAGCGGTACAATATATCATAGCGGCTTGTAGTGCTTATAAAAGCCACCTGATTCACTTGAGCACTGATTTCATTTTTAATGGTGAGGAGGGCCCCTTAACTGAAGAAGCGGATCCGGATCCCCTTTCTTATTATGGTGAATCAAAACTAAGAGCAGAGCAGTTAATTCAGGCTTCAACAGTATCTGCGGCTATATTGCGAACCGTATTGGTGTATGGAGTAGCGGAAAATATGAGCCGTAGTAATATAGTTTTATGGGCTAAAGGGGCATTGGAAAAGGGAGAGCCTATTAAGGTGGTGGATGATCAATTCCGTACTCCCACCTTAGCCGAGGACCTAGCCCAAGGTTGTATTCTAGCCGCCAAGCAAAAGGCCCAAGGAGTTTATAATATTTCGGGCTCCGATTTTTTCTGTATCATCGACATGGTAAGGGAAATTGCCCGCTTCTGGAACTTGGATGAAAGCTTGATTAATCCTCTGGATTCCTCAACCTTAAATCAGGCAGCCAAAAGACCTCCGAAAACGGGATTTATTATCGATAAAGCTAAATCGGAATTAGGTTATAAACCGCATAGTTTTAAAGAGGGATTGGCTTTGGTCCATCAACAAATAATTGAAGCGCAGTCAAAGCCCTAATTCTAGTATGATTTCGAAGAAGGATAAGCGTTTACTAATTGTCAGTTATTATTGGTTGCCTGATGAAGGAACCGGTTCTTTTAGGATTAGCAAATTTGTAAAATACCTCCTTCAGTCGGGCTGGGAAATAACGGTACTAACTGCTAGTCGTTCACGTGGTGAAGATCAGCAAGTGCCTGGCCTGAAGGTTGTGCGCACTGATAAGAGCATATTGCAGGGAGAATCCTTCAAGGTAAATCCTTCCATTTTTTATGCAGCCAAATCAAATTGGCGAGCAAGAATAAAGGTTTGGCTTCGATTAAACCTTATCATCCCAGATGCTAAGATTTTCTGGTATCCTAAAGCCGTTTCTATAGGCAAGAAGTTATTGAAGGATACATGTTATTGTGCCGTTCTTTCTACTGCTCCTCCGCCCACTAGTTCATTGGTGGCAAATGCAATAGCCAGAAGTGGAAATTTACCATTGATTAGCGATTTTAGAGATCCGTGGACCAATATCTATTACTATGAGGATTTTCCCTTGGGAAGACTCGCTCGGTACTTTAACAATCGCTTGGAAAGATCAGTTCTAAAGGCCTCTTCAGATATTATTTGTGTAAATAAGGGGTTTTTCCCTGGCTTTGAAGAAGGGAATGCCAAATTGCATTATATCTCCAATGGCTTTGATCCGGACGATTTTGGGAAACTTAAATCTGATGTATCTAGGCGAAACAAGAAGTTTACGGTCTCTTATTTTGGGAGTTTAAAAATGAATCAGGTATCCCCAGGCTTTTTAAGTTTTATCGAGCGTATACCTGAGGACCAGCGGTCAAGTTTGCGTTTCCTTTTTTACGGGAATGTTGATCAAATTGCCAGAGAATCGGTTTTAAAAATGGTTCCTGAAAACTTAGAAATGGTTTTTAAAGGAACAGTGCCTCATGACATTGCGGTTCAAGAAATGCAGAAATCCGACTTACTCCTGCTTTTAGTGGGGATGGCTGATCGCAGTAAATTGGTGTACAGTACTAAATTATTTGAATACTTAAATAGTACTGTTCCATGTTTGGCTTTCGGTCATGAGGATGGAGCTGCTGCGCAAGTAATTAAGGAGACCAATGCCGGGCTTTTGTCTTCCCATCAACAGTATCTCCCAGCCCTTCAGTTTTTAGAAGAATGCTTAGCGGATTGGAGGGCAGGAGTAGAGGTTAAAGGGGCAGCAGTAGAAGCATTGGATCGGTTTAATTTTAAGAAGCTTAGCACCCAATTGGAGAATGTAATTCTTTCTAGGATATGAAAAAGTTGAAGGACCTGGCAGCCGATAGAATTGGTACTTATCGCAAAGATGCGCAAAGCGAAGGATTCATTCAAGAGCTTAATTCCTACTTAAATGCCTTTGAGGCTCAACTTTATCATGATGTTCAGGAACAAGAGCATCCCATCTTTATGGTGATTGGTGCTCCGCGAAGTGGAACTACGCTATGTACCCAGTTTTTAGCTAATGCTTATCAATTGTCTTATGTCAATAATCTTGTCGCCAGGTTTTATCTTAATCCTTTAACCGGCATCCAATTAAGTGATCAGGTACTGGGCAGAGATAATTTACCGGGTTTTAATAGTGAATATGCCAGAACCACAGATTTAACGGACATTCATGAATTTGGTTATTATTGGCGATACTGGTTAAAGAAAGATTCCCTTACTGCAATGGAAACTATTGCGGAGGATGAGCAAAACATAGATTGGAAAGGTTTGAAATCCAGTATTTTGAATATGCAACATCTTTGGGGAAATGGGGCCGTGTTTAAGAACATATTTGGTTCTTACCATATGCAGAAGCTATGCGAGGTTCTTCCAAAGGTGGTGTTTGTGCATATTGAGCGGAATAACCTTGATGCAGCTGAATCTATTTATAAAGCGCGATTAAATCAGTATGGTGAAAAGGGCATTACTAAATGGTGGAGCTATAGTCCTCCCAATGTAAGTGAACTTCTTTCCAAAGATGTGTACGAGCAAATTGCGGGTCAAGTACATTTCTTAAAAAAATACTATAATCAAGAAAGCCAAAAACTGGATAAGCGTCATTTCCTTAGTCTACGCTACGAAGATTTGATTTTAAAACCCCAGGAGGAAGCAGAACGAATAGCACAACATGTCCAGAAACACTTTGATTATACTTTTCAGGTAAACCCCAGTCTCGATCAAAATTTTAAAAGGGTAAAGAAAGCCCAACAGGATAGTTCAGTTCGCCAAAGGCTTATTGAAGAATTTAAAAAACTCGAAACACAAATATGATTCTAGCAGTACATCAACCGAATTTTATGCCCTGGCAAGGTTATTTTAAGAAGATGAAGGATTGCGACCAATATATCTTGATGGATACGGTCCAATATGTTCATCGTCATATTTGTAATCGAAATAAGTTCAAAAATAGCCAAGGGGAGGCGCAATGGTTGGGTGTTTCTGTGAGTCATTCAAAAGGTAGAGATGTGTCATTTATTGAACTAGCGATAGACTATTCTCAGAAATGGCAAAGCAAGGCCCTGAATAGCCTTAAGCACGCCTATGGAAAGGCCCCTTACTTTGATCAATATTATCCTCAAATAGAGAAGATACTTTTAACCGAGTACCCCAATTTGGCAGCCTTGAATATTGAAATAATCGAATTCTTTAGAGGGGTTTTAAAGATTGACACTCCCATGCAGCGGATGAGTAATTTACCGGGTGATCTTGGCACGAAGAGCGAACAGATTATTAATCTGTGCAAAATTGTGGGAGCGGATCAATATTTATCTGGTCAAGGTGCGAAAAAATACAATGATCTGGAGGCCTACCAAGCGGCCAATATCGAACTCCTTTATCAGGAATATGAGCCACCGGTATATAAGCAAATGGGAGATGAATTCATCTCCCATTTATCAGTTATTGATCTTATTATGTGCGAAGGCGATAATGCCGGTGACTTTATCTAAGACTCTGAATTAGTTAGTTAACACCACCTTTTTCATAGTACCTTCAATGCCATCTACAATTATTGTATAGAGGTATATACCCGCTTCCATAGCACTGGTATTTATGTTGGTCTCAGTTTTAGAATCTATTAATTGCGTATTAATTAGTTTGCCATTTAGGTTGAAAATAACAACTTTTGCTTCTTGATAGTCAAATGGTATCTCAGTTTTTAAAGTTAATCCTTGATTTTTACTCGTGGGATTAGGCACTGCATTAAATTCAAAATTTTTGATATTTTGATTTTCAGCTCCTTCTAAATCATTCATTTTCGCCATTAACAAATTCAACTTACTCTCAAGTTCTTGAATTTTCGTGTTTTGCAATTCGATTTCTTTTGTTTGCTCGTTATTAGCTTCGATAAGGATCGGAATCAAGCCATGGTAATTTACAGCTAAGGTTCCATCTTCTGTGGTTATTACTAATTCTGGTGCAACTTTTTGAACTTCTTGAGCCATAACCCCATATGTAGCAGATCCCAGTGACCCATCAGATTGGATTAAGTTGTAGGAATATCCTTTTAGACCATTTAAAATATCACTTGAATTTAATATTTGATTGATATTAGTTTTTTTTCTTTTATCTGAAGTTTCAAAGGCATTTCCAGTAAATAGTGCATTACCATTCACGTATAGACGCAGATTATGAGTTACACTACTCGCATCTAAATAAGTGTTTTGGATGCCATTGATGCCTACAGTACTTCCGTCATCTTGAATTTGACTACAACTAAGGTCTCCTGAGCTACCGGATACCTTAGGGATGTAATTGGTGGTGGTACATGAATTTGAAATGCCACCTCCTAGAGTGCTTGCGTCTCTTTTGTAAAGATTTCCGGAACCATCAATGACTAAGATGCTAGAAAGGCTATTATTGGTAGTTGTACCTTCAAAGCGAACTGAACCATTGACATGAAATTTAGCCGAGGGAGTTGTCGTATTCACCCCAACATTTCGATTTGCGGCAATTCGGAAGGCCTCGCCGTTAGCGTTTGAAAGACTGAGTAACCATCCTGATGCACCGTCTCCTCGCGCAGCACTCATCGTCATTAGGTTAGCGTTATTATTTCCACTTGGGCTAGTGGTGTGGAAATAGAAATGATGAGTGCCAGCCGAAGAGGAATTGCGATCATCTAAAACTTCAAATCTTCCACTTGGGGAACTGGTGTTTATACCAACTCCCGTTCCATCGTCATAAATCTGACTACAATCCAGGTTTCCAGAGGCATTAGATTTTGTAATTAAATTGGTAGTGACACAATTATTCGTAATTGAATTAAAGCTGGAAAAGCTTTTATAGCCCAAATTGCCTGAAGCATCAATTACTAAAATGTTATTTTCAGAGCTAGTTGTAAGGTTTTCAAATCGGACTGTTCCATCAGTGTGTAAAGTTGCACTAGGCGCACTAGTTCCAATTCCTAATTGTCCGTCAGCATTCATAGTCATGTGCCGTGTTCCATTTTCTTGCCACCCAAATAATGGTCTTGTGGTAACACCTTCTGGGCCAGCTGGATCGTCATTGCCACTGCCGTAATAGTCCGTGTATGTTCTGCTGTCAAAGGTTAATAATGGACTGCTTCCAATATCACTACCATCATCACAGCTTCCAATTAAGATTAACCCACTGCCGGCTGAGGATTGTCGGTATCCTTGAATCACAGGTAAAAAGTGGCTATTATCATCAGTCCCGTTTCGAAACTCTAACACCTCTGTAGTGTCAGTATTAGATAGATTGAACTTAGCAAGTCTTTCTCGACTGCCATTGGTCGCAGTAGCTTCTATTTCTAAAATGTTTCCTTTGGCGCCAGAATTTGAATTGTCACCTACATAAACAGGGAGTTGAGTTCCACTGAATGTTGTTTGGCTCATAAGAGAGAGCGATGCAAATGTGAATAATAAAAAAAGTACTTTTTTCATGTTAAAAAAGGTTAAATAGTGAAGAGATTAATGATATCACACAACTGTTTAAATTGTATGAGAATTATGGCTTAATATAAAAAGAAAGAGGGGGATTAAATCCCCCTCAATGTTAAAATACAAAATTTGTATTCGGCTATTTTAGTATTAACTTACCGGTATTGACTTGATATCCAGCTCCATTTGTTATTCGGTATATAAGGATTCCTGAGTTGAAACGTTCAATATTTAACTTTATTGAAGTTTGATCAATCGCCTGTTTCAATAATTCTTGACCAGCTAAATCATAAAAAGTAATTAAATGTTTTTCCGCTATTGTTTGAGGAAGGGATACAGTAACCTCACCATAGCTAGGATTAGGATATACACTGATATCAACAAGATTCTCTTCTTTCCGTACACTTAATCCATTGGAAAAATTCAGTATTAATTTGGGATGTGCGGTGCTATCGGGGTTGTCTCGACTGGCAAAAACCATTCTACGGTAGTAGGTTTCATTCTGAAGTTGAATGTAAAAACCATGAGCCTGACTTGTATCAGCTAGCATATCAGCTACTAAAGAGGTTACATCAATGCTATAATCTTGAAAGGCCTGGGTAGATGCTGGAACATTAATTGAGTTCTGATTGGTAATGCTAGGTTGATTATTCCAAGTAACCTGGTATTCCTGCCATGGAGTTGTAATTCTACTAATTACACAAGCATTAGAACTGGAAAAATCATGACCACTGGTATACTGAGAAGCAGTAGGGTCGCGATCCATTTTTAATTCTAAATAAGCGGATTGTAAAATTGCAGCGGTAGGAATAGCACTTAGATCAAATTCGATCAAGGAGCGATGATTTACCGGAGAACCATTATTGCTCCATGCATGCATATTATTCCATCGGTAATTACCATAATTAGTATTATCACCGGCATTGTTGTATTCGCGAATCATGGCATCCTGCTTGGCCGGAAGTTGTACCGTTGTTACTGGTGTTTGCACATTACTGGTGTGAGTTACTTCAAGTTTAGGGATTAACTGACTGTAAGAACTTTCACTTGAAGCAAAAACCATTCGACGATAGTAGGCCTCATTAAGAAGTTGAATATAGAAGCCATGACTGGTTTGAGGATTGTTAACCATGTCTTGAACCAAGGCGGTTACGTCAACTCTATAGCTTTGATAGGCACTGGTAGAATTCGCCATAATAACCTCATTTGTTGAAGTTACAGCAGGCTGATTAATCCAATTAACCTGAAACTCTTGCCATGCTTCGGTTATTCTCTTTACAGAACAACTATTGTTTTCTTGTAGGTAATGGCCTGTGCTGTATTGACTTCCACTCGGCGGTACCTGAAGAATTAAAAATGCTGAATCTACGATACTGGAATTGGCAATAGAACTTAAGTTGAAGTCAATTAATGAACGGTGAACAACAGTTTGATTGCTATTGGTCCAAGCGTGCATATTTACCCAAGGATAGGTTCCATAGTTATTTTGATCTCCCACACCGCCTAATTGGCGAATCATAGCATCTTTAGATGGGGTAAAGGTATTGGTTACAGTACTTTGAGCCATAAGCGATGTACTGAAGATTGATAGCAGGCAGATAATTTTTTTCATGAATTAAGAAATTTGGTTAAAGTTAAGACATTTATGACGATAGGTGCTGGCCTCCAGGCTACCAGCGGGTTCGAATTACCTCATAAGCCTCAGCGTATGGCGCACGTACCTGGGTTCCACGCACCGTTGCCAAGCCCCGAATAAATTCTTCAGTGAAATATTGGCGCTGTTTTACAAATTGAGATTTATAATGCAGTAAGGCTTCCCATTTTTTTTGGATATGTTTTTCCTCCAGGGTAACAAAGGCTTGAGCAGAAAAGCTTATATGGTTCCAAGGCAATTCATATCCCCAAACAGTTATTTCTTTAAAAGCTCGTAAGCCTTCAGCATATAGGACTTGATGATCTTGATGCAGGTCAGATCCACTGGGAACTAAAACCATATCTGGGGCAATTTCTTGACGCAGTTTTACCAATTCTTCCAACACTTCCTGACGGGAATAATTCAATTTACGCACTTCATAGTCATAAATTCGAAGTTGCTCTCTTGGAATTTCAAAGAAGTCCATCGCAGAGATGAATTCATTTTTCAATAAATCGGGATCACTTCCGGTGGGTAAAGATGCCCTGGCGGTACTAAATGCGGCAACATGAACTTCAATATCATGTTCTAGGAATTTAGCCATAGTTCCACCACATCCTAATTCGGCGTCATCTGTATGGGGAGCTAGCAGTAGAACTTTCTTTATATGATTCATCATGGTTCTTAAGAGATCTTATTTTGATAGTAAATACTGAATGGGAGAAGGAGTAAGATCAGGACACTGGATACTAAGCTTACGGATTCAATTCCTTTGTAATTGTCTACCGCTGTAAATTCCATTTTAATGTCATGCTTTCCTGCAGGAACTTTAAGAGCTCGCAATACATAATTCGCACGAAGTAATTCAGCTGGTTCTCCGTCAATTGTAACTTTCCAATGTTCAGGATACCAAATCTCAGAAAACACCACTAGATTTTCTGTAGCACTCTGATAGTTGTATTCTAAAATCTCTGGATCGTAACTACTAAGTTTAATTTCTGCATTTCCAGCATTGGCAGGTAAAGACCCTGCTTTGTCTGCAAAGGCTTTTCGCATTATTGCAGTTTCACTCGGATCAATATTCTTTAATCCAAACAATTCATCATTGGCACTTTCTACACTTTGAATGTTTTGCACGGCCCAAGCATTACCTAATCTATAGGTATTCTCAATTGGTTGGGAATTTGGATTGATGATGGCATAACGCATATTAAGCATACGCATAGCCGGAGTTTGTAAAAACAGATTAGGGCTAAATTGTTGACTATTCAGTGCATTGCGGAAAATGTCAATTTCATTTGTCAACTGATGTTCGATCAACTCTTGATATATCTTAAGCTTAGCCCCATGGTATCCACCTAAGCTGTAGTGGTAAAAAGATGTAGTAGCATCATTAAATGGAGATACGGTAAGATTTAAGGTTCGGAAATAGGGGTCATTTGCATATTCCCGAATTATAAACTGATCAGCAACCGTAGGTTTAACACCATAGTTTTCATCCAATTTTTGCTCTTTCACAAAGTTATCGCTGTTTAAATAACGTTTGTCAACAACAAACAGGTCGATTACTATTAATAATCCCAATCCAAGGATATAGGTGTTTTTCCTTAACTGACCCTGAGCGAAAAGCCAGGTTAGTGCGGAACCTATTAAAATAAAGAACAAACTGCGTAAAACATCCGCTTTGAAAATACCCATGCGAGCGCTTTCTAAGGACTCCATAAAGAGATTGGATTGATCGCTATTGAATCCGGCCTCGCTCAAGGCCTTCGGTAAGGTCTCCGCTTCTTGATTACTCAAAAAGGTATTAAAGAGAGCTGGGCTTACATAATTTAGGGCTAAGAATAGCAGTAGTGCTCCACTACCAATGTAGAATACCTTGAGCTTACTTCTTTTGCCAATAATTGGGATTTGTAAATCTTGATTCCAATCTGATTTAGACCATTGAGTAATGGTGGATAATCCTAAAATTGCCAATAAAGGCAGAATAAATTCAGGAACCACCAACATAGAAGATACCGCTCTAAATTTGTTGTAGTAAGGGAAGTGATCAACAAAGAAGTCGGTAAGAGGCATAAAGTTTTTACCCCAAGAAAGAGCCAAGGTTAAAAAGAAGACTGCAAGAAACAGGTACTTTAATTTTCCTTTGTAAAAGATCAATGCCATAAGGGCAAGGAAGACTAAAATAGCCCCGGCATATACTGGCCCGGAGGTAAAGGGCTGATCTCCGTAGTAGGAGTTTTGTTGCGATATGGCTTGTTTAAAACGATTGTCAACTTTGTCTAATGCCGTTTCGTTATCGCCGATTCTTCCCGTTTTTCCTCCTTTGAAATTAGGGATAAGAAGAGTCCAACTTTCATCAATACCATAGGACCAATTTGTGATATAGTCCTTATCCAAACCTCGTGTGGCATTTCCTGTGTTTAGCTCTAATTCAGATTTACCACGAATGGTGTGCTTGCTGAAATCAAGCGTACTCTTCAAGTAAGGATAGTTAGTAGCTAAGGCTAAGAGGCCCCCCACAATTAAAAGGCTGCTAGCTTTAATCCATTGATTTAATGTTTTGTTCATTAAAGCTTTTACTCCTTGATAAATACCGAAAGGAACTGCGATAAAGAGGAAATAATAAAACATTTGAGGATGTCTCGCGCTTAATTCTAGTGAAAGGAAAAGAGCAAAAACCCCAGCTCCTAAAAAGATTTTTGAACGTCGGTAAGACCAAACCATCCCCGCTAGAATGGCTGGCAAATAAACCATAGCGTGGATCTTGGCATTGTGTCCTGCCTCTAAAAGAATTATAAAATAGCTAGAAAACCCATAGGCTAGCGCTCCAATCATGGCTACTCTAGGATCTGCATTTAGGGAGATTCCCAGTAGGTAAAAGCCCACCATTAGCATAAAAATGTAACCAATTGAGTGATCTAGGAGAATTGTATTTATAAAAGATGGAATTTTTTTAAGAATTTCTCCATCATGAATAACACTGGTCATGTATGAAGGCATGCCACTAAAAATCACATTGGTCCAAAGAATTTGACGATCTTCTTTATCTCGATATTCCTTTATTTCACGGGAAGACCCTTGATATTGCATAATATCATTTTGCTCAATGGTCTTTCCGGATAAAACAGGGGCGTTGAAAATTGCGGCTAAGGCAATGAAAATGCTAATCGCAATGAGGTGGATTCCGTATTTTTTTAACATCAAAGTAAGATTGTTGCCCAAATATAGGGTCTTAGACTTGATTATCTCCTAAGCTCTTACTAAGAAAGAGAGCTATTGGATTCAATAAATTCCCGAATCTTTCTTGCGATAAAAATTGCAGCCTTCCCATCTCCATATAAAGCAGGATATTTTAAGGCTTTGGATTGTAATTCCAAGAAATGTTTTTCCAGATTCTCCGGCTCACAAAGCATGTTGCTGCCTCCCTCAACCAATTCTGTCCACTCCGTAGCTTCTCGTAGAGTTAAGCAAGGACGCTCTGAAAAATAGGCCTCTTTTTGTAATCCTCCACTATCAGTGAGTACCATAGTTGAGGCCTCCGTAAGTCCTAATATCTCCGCATGGCCACAAGGAGGGATTATCTGTGCGGGTAAACTTAATCCCAATTTATCCAAACGAGCTTGTGTACGTGGGTGAAGGGGGCATACGATGGAAATATGCTTCGCTACTTTTTCCAAAGCTTCTATCCATGCCTTTAAACGAGCGGGCTCATCTACATTTTCTTGTCGATGAAGGGTAAGTAAGGCAAAAGAGGAGGGAAGTTCCAGTCCTGCAGGTAAACGTCGATGTGTTTTTTGCCATCGAAACAGATCGAGACTTAAGTCGCCGCTCACCACAATTTTATCTTCTGAAATTCCTTCTTTTAAGAGGTGCTCTTTTGCCTCTTCATTGGAAGTTAAAAGCAAGCTACTGAGGTGATCAGTTAAGATGCGATTGATTTCCTCCGGCTGAAAATCCAAGCCACTGCGCATTCCCGCTTCGATATGAGCTACCGGAATGCCTGCTTTTTTGGCAGCCAAGGCTCCAGCCAAGGTGCTGTTTGTATCTCCAAACACTACTACCATATCGGGCTGTTCACCCAGCAGAATGCTTTCAATTTGTTCGAGCATTCTTCCGGTCATGGCACCGTGGGGAAGGTTATTGATAGAAAGTTGGTAGCGCGGCTCAGCTAATCCCAATTCAGAGAAAAAGCTCCCACTCATATTGGCGTCCTGATGCTGCCCGGTATGAACGATGAACTCTTCTATTTGGGCTGCTTTTAAGGCTCTGCTTAGCGGAGCAGCTTTAATAAATTGGGGTCTGGCGCCTACTACCGTTGCAACTTTCATGAGGCCTTATCATCATCATCTACCTCTTCGTAATCTACGTATTCACCAATTTGGTGGTTATCATGAGTACGTCCTTGCCCATTGGTGTTTAGGCTGGTTTTGCCTTCATTTTGACGGGCCCGTTTGGCTTGAGAAGATTGGTCTCTTTCCTGATATCCTTGGCGAAATGGACGCACAAAGAAGTTCCTTACCACGAAGGATATCAGGTAGATAAAAACAACTACAAATAAGAGTCGAAATAAGAACACTATTTACTTAAATAGAGGTTTCGTTCAGCGTAAATTTTCTTGAATACCGGATCACGAAGGTTATCGATGAAGTAAATCTTTTCACCGGTTGATTTCATTTCCGGCCCCAAATTCTTATTTACATTGGGAAACTTGTTAAACGAGAATACCGGTTGTTTGATTGCCCAGCCTTTGCGCTTGGGTTCAAACTTAAAGTCTTTAATCTTCTTCTCACCCAACATTACTTTGGTAGCAAAGTTCACATAAGGCTCATCGTAAGCTTTTGCAATGAAAGGAACCGTACGAGAAGCACGGGGGTTGGCTTCAATGATATAAACCTTATCATCTTTAACCGCAAATTGGATATTAATCAATCCCACCGTGTTTAAGGCCAGGGCAATTTTGCGGGTATGGTCTTCAATTTGTTGGATGATTAAGTCGCCCAAATTGAAGGGAGGTAGGGTGGCATTACTATCACCAGAGTGAATACCGCAAGGTTCTACATGTTCCATGATTCCCATGATATACACATCCTCACCATCGCAAATCGCATCGGCCTCTGCTTCAATTGCACCTTCTAAATAATGGTCGAGCAATACACGGTTACCCGGGAATGCTTTGAAGAGATCCACTACATGGTGCTCTAATTCATCCTGATTAATTACGATCTTCATCCCTTGACCACCCAGTACATAACTAGGACGAACCAGAATTGGGAATCCAAGTTGATCTGCTAATTCACGCGCTTCCTCAGCATTGGTAATTACACCAAATCGTGGATAGGGAATATCATTATCGCGAAGTAATTCAGAAAAGCGACCCCGATCTTCGGCTAAGTCTAAACTTTGATAGCTGGTTCCGGCAATTGGAATTCCAAAGCGATCCAGTTTCTCAGCGAGTTTAAGAGCGGTTTGTCCTCCTAATTGTACGATAACCCCATCCGGTTTTTCATGCAGGATGATATCGTAAATATGCTCCCAGAATACGGGTTCGAAGTAAAGCTTATCGGCAGTATCAAAGTCAGTAGAAACGGTCTCAGGATTACAGTTAATCATGATCGTTTCATAGTCGCATTCTTTAGCGGCTAGTACTCCGTGCACACAGCTGTAATCGAATTCTATACCTTGACCAATACGGTTTGGACCGGATCCGAGCACGATAATTTTGCGTCGATCACTGGCTTCTGATTCGTTTTCAACACTTATTTCGCCTTCAGCCGTTTGAAAGTCGTACTCGAAAGTAGAATAGTAGTAAGGGGTTTGGGCTGGAAATTCTGCGGCACAGGTATCTACCAATTTCCAAACGCGCTTAATGTTTAGCTCTTCACGTTTTTGGTGAACTTCACTTTCCAGTACCCCAATCATGTGGGCAATCTGACGATCGGCGAAACCTTTAGTCTTAGCTTCAAGCAAAAGCTCACGAGGAAGGTTTTCTAAATTGTGGGTTTCGATTTCAGCCTGCAATTGAACCAGTTCATAAATCTGGCGCAGGAACCACATATCAATTTTGGTGATATCGTGAATACGACGCAGGGGAATACCCAATTGCATCGCATCATAAATCATGAATACTCGGTTCCAGGAAGCTTTTTCCAGTGCTTCCAAGACTTTGTTCTGATCGGTTTCCCCTTTGCCGTCAGCTCCCAAGCCATTACGCTTAATCTCCAGAGATTGTGCTGCCTTATGCAAGGCTTCCTGGAAGGAACGACCAATGCCCATAACTTCACCAACCGACTTCATTTGCAAGCCCAGGCGACGATCGGCACCTTCGAATTTATCAAAGTTCCAGCGAGGGATTTTTACAATAACATAGTCGAGAGTTGGCTCGAAATAAGCTGAGGTAGTTTTGGTAATTTGGTTATCCAATTCTGTTAAGTGATAACCAATGGCCAATTTGGCGGCAATCTTAGCAATCGGATATCCGGTTGCTTTAGAAGCTAAAGCTGAAGATCGAGAAACACGAGGGTTAATCTCAATGGCAACGATGTCTTCTTTTTCATCGGGACTTACCGCGAACTGAACATTACAACCACCGGCAAAGTTTCCGATAGAACGCATCATATGAATGGCCATATCGCGCATTCGTTGATAGGTAGTATCGGATAATGTCATTGCTGGAGCCACGGTAATAGAGTCACCGGTGTGGATACCCATAGGGTCCATATTTTCAATAGAACAGATAATGATCACATTATCATTAGAGTCGCGCAGCAATTCCAATTCGAATTCTTTCCAGCCTAATAAGGCCTTATCGATCATTACCTCGTGGATGGGGGAAATTTCCAGACCCCGGCTTAGGGATTCTTCAAATTCATCCTTATTGAAAACGAAGGTAGCACCAGAACCACCCAGGGTATAAGAGGCACGAATACAAAGCGGGAAGCCAAATTCCTGAGCAATTTCCTTTCCTTTTAGGTAAGAGGTTGCAGTTTTGGCTGGAGCCATGCCCACGCCAATTTTGGTCATTAATTTCCGGAATTCCTCACGGTCTTCGGTAATGTTAATGGCGTCGATATCAACCCCGATTATGCGCACATTATGCTCTTCCCATAGGCCATCTTTATCGGCTTCGATACATAGGTTTAGCGCAGTTTGCCCTCCCATGGTTGGGAGTACGGCATCAATATTTTGTTCCTTGAGGATTTTTTCCAAGGAAGCTACTTCGAGGGGAAGTAAATAAACATGATCGGCTACTACATTATCGGTCATAATGGTCGCCGGATTGCTGTTTATCAAGGACACTTCTATTCCTTCTTCTCGCAATGACCGGGCCGCTTGGGAGCCGGAGTAGTCGAATTCGCAGGCCTGTCCAATAACGATGGGGCCGCTTCCAATAATCAATACATGTTTAATTGAAGTATCCTTTGGCATGATCTGAATTTGGTGTTTAATCTACGAAGCTATAATCGAGCAGGCAAAAAAAAAGGTGCTGCCTGGCAACACCTTAATACATATATTATGAATACAAAGACATCTTAGCCTTTGTAATTTCCTTCACTAGATACAGATAATTTCTTGCGACCTTTCGCGCGGCGAGAGGCCAAAACCTTACGACCATTCGCACTAGACATTCTCTCACGGAAACCGTGCTTGTTTCTTCTCTTACGGTTTGAAGGTTGATAAGTACGTTTCATATCTCTTTATTTAGGTCGGCTCAGTGCCGAGGTCCATTCGTTTTTCGGGCTGCAAATATAAATGGAAAATCTGAAATCAAAAGAAGACTTTGCTGAAAAAATTTAAGCTTTTTTAGTCTCTTCCAAAAGTTCTTTTTGCTCTTCCTCAAATCGCTCCAGTTTTAAACTGGCAATACTGGCATTCAGTTCAAAACCAATAATCAAGACCAGGGCATTCACATAGATCCAAAGCATGATTACCATTAAGGTACCAATGGACCCATATAAGGTGTTGTACTGATTGAAATTGGCAACATAAAAACTAAAGAGGTAGGAGGTTACTAAAATCAGAACTGTGGCTAAAATCGCTCCGGGGGAAAAGAAGCGCCATTTTCGTTTTCCGGAAGGAGCAAAATTATAGATCAACACAATCCCAATAAAAATTAAGAATACCAATAGGAGATAGCGAACCAATTCGACTGCAAAGGATGAGATCGCTTCGAGACCGAAAAAACCGAGCAGACCATTTAACACATCTGAACTGAAAATAATGACGATAATGCCTAGTAAGAAATTAACGGTGATCACTACCGTAAGGCCAAGGCTAACTAATAACTGTTGCCAAAGTGAGCGTTCTTCAATTTTATGGATAGTCTGATTAAAGTTGGATATAATGGCATTGATACCATTGGTGGAGAATAGCAAGGCCAGGAAAAAACCTACGGATAGTAATCCCCCACGCTTATGATTCAGTACATCGGCAATGGTGCTTTGCACAGCATCGAAAGTATCAGGCGGTAAGATTCGTTGAAATACTTTAAAAACTTCGGTTTCCAAAGACTCTACCGGAAAGAAAGGAATTAAAGTAAAGAAGAATATGATACCTGGAAAAAGGGCCAGGAAAAAGGAGTAGGCTATGGATCCAGCTCTGCTGGTAACACTTCCTTTAATTATCCCTCTGAAAAAGAACAATGAAACATCATATAAACTCAGTCCATCAAAAAGGGGCAGGGTGATGCGTTTGGTATAGCGAGCTACTTTTTTGCTTAGCCAACGCCACTGTTCTTTAAGCCATTTCCACATAGGGCAAAATTAGCGTGCCTTAATCAATTAAAGGCATGATCATTTTTTAGACTTAGACTTTAATCCTGGAATTCGCATTTGCTTAAAATCGTCTAAGGTATCGGTAAAGTTATACAGGATCAGGAATAGGATGACAATGAATAGGTTTCCAATAAGTAAATTCCAAACTAAGGGAAGCGGACTGTATCTAATAATACTAAGGCCAATGATACTCAGTCCTATCACGATAAGTAATTTCCAAAAAGACGTACTAAAAGGTGTTAACCGGAAAAATCGATGTACCAATAGTAATTTAACAATATTGTAGCTACTCAAAGCAATTAAGCTCCCGAGTGCGGCACCAAGCAAGCCCAAACTGGGGATTAAGATCAGGTTTCCAACTAAGGTAAATACGATTAAGAATAATCCGGTGTAGAAGTTATAAGCCTGACGATTGGAGATACTCAATATTAAACCATTGGAGCCGGTAGCACTGTTAACCATTTCGCTTATACCAATGCAAAGCACCACGGCGGCAAAAGTGTCAAATTGGAAACTTTCGGGGATGATAAACAGGGTTAGATCCAGGTTTACCCAAATAAGCATAAATATAAAGCCGGAAATGGCCAATTGGGTAAGGGCTGATTTGCGGTATAGTGATGACACTTCTTTCAAGTCCTCACGGGCCCAGGCTTTGGATAAATAAGGACGAATACTTACCATCAAAGCTTTCGGAGGAACCGATACAATGGTACCAGTGAAAAAGGCAATATTGTAAAAGGCTACCGGCGCTTTCCCTAAAAAGCTTCGGATCATAAGTATATCTAATCGGCTTACGAGTAACATGGATCCGGAGGCCAACATAATTAAGAGGCCATAAGTGAGTATTTCCCTTAGGTTGATTTCAGACCATTGAAGGCGAAATCCCGGTAATTGAGGAATGCTGTAAAGAATAACCGCTAATAATTGCAGGAGGTAGCCGAGGCTTAAGATCAAATAAAATAGGTCTTGATCCTGCTCATTCAATGCCGCAAATATCAAGGCGGTTAAAATGATAAGCCGGCGAAAAGTGTTCTTAATAAATTGCGGGAAAACTACCTTATTGGAATGTTGACTTAATGCAGCAAAGAGCTCAAAAAAGAGCATGCTTACACTTAGCAATAAGACGTAACCAATGGGGCCTAGCCAAAAAGAATTGAACTGGTATAGAATCAGCCCGCTGATAAGCAGTAACAGACTGCTGAAGAGGCAAGCGAATAAGGCTAGCGTCCAAAAACTTTGTTGTTGCTCATTTCTAAGTCTGGGAAAGAAGGTGACCAGGGATACAGGAAAACCGAGGTGAGCAAAGGTGGAGATTACTGTCGCCGCCGCAAGTAGGGTGGTGATTTCTCCAACAAATTCTGGCTGATCGATAAATACCCTCGGAAATAAAAACATGGTGTTAAAAGCTCCGAGGACAACCCCCAGGTAGGAGTTGATAGAATTAAAGAAAGATTGTTTTGCAACTTGACCCATATATATTCTGGAAAGCAGAAGCTGAACTTAGAATCTGTCGCGTCAAAATTAGCTTTTTAAATCTTCTGCTGGATAAAATGGAGAATGGGGCTAAAAATGCCTGGAGCCCATTATAAAGGTCTGCTTTTGAAATTTTACTTTAGCCTCAGTTTCATAGAAGAACCCCACATGGCGGCCCCAAAAAAGGTATTATTTATTGCGCCCTTTTACAATGCTTTTATTCGTAGCGATCTTGAAGTATTGCAAACTTCATTTCCTGTAAAACAGAGTGTAAAAAATTGGCAAAATCGAAGCTTAATTCCCTGGCGCTGGCTTGAGCAGTTCTTTCTGCTTTTAAGAAGTGCTCCACAAATTCAATTTATATTTATTGAGTTCGGAGGCTTTTGGTCAATGATTCCAGCCTATTTAGGCGCCCTTTTAAGGATTCCGGTATATATAGTTTTGCACGGAACCGATACGGCCAGTTTACCGCATTATAAATATGGAAGTCTTCGGAAAAAATGGATTCGCAGTATATGTGGCATTTCGTATCGCAATGCTAGCTGTCTCTTGCCTGTGAGCGAATCTTTAATATATACGGATAATCAGTACAATGCTTTTGATCAACTTCAGGGTTTAAAACATTTCTATCCCAATCTTAAAACTGCAATACAAGTTATTCCCAATGGCTTAAGCTTTGAGAAATGGGAGGCTGATCAGGACTACAAGCGGGAGGCACGTCGTTTTACAGCGGTATTTAATGATACCCAATTTCTGCTTAAGGGAGGGGATTTAATTGAAGAACTGGCCCTTGAGTTTCCGGATTGTGAATTTGTAGTTATCGGAACAAATGGACCTCAAGACTCGAATTTACGCAAGGGTAAGGTGAAGTATTTAGGTAGATTAAGTCAGGCTGAATTAAAGGCTGAATTCCATCGATCTAGCTTTCATTTTCAATTGTCTCGTTTTGAGGGTTTTGGGTTGTCGTTATGCGAGGCCATGCTTTGTGGTTGTGTACCGATCGTTTCATCCGTTAATATGCTACCCGAAATCGTAGGAGAATCAGGGTTTGTAGTAAAGCAAGCAGAGCTTGTTGCTTTGAAAGAACAAGTGCAAAAGGCACTCACTGCATCAGATTTAGAGGAGCGAAGACAAGAAGCAAAAGCGCGGATAAAGAACCAGTATTCGGCAGCAGGGCGCAGGCAAAAGTTACTGAGCCTTTTAGAGGTGAAGGCTTAAGTTAGCTCTTGGTAATTATGGGTTTGGCAGGAACGCCAGCAACGGTTGTGTTGGCGGCTACATCTTTGGTAACCACGGCTCCGGCACCAATAGTCGCGTTTTCACCAATAGTAATATTGGGTAGTATAACGGCGTTCGATCCCAGATAGGCTCCCTGGTGAATTTTGACTTCGCCGCTTATGCGCACACCGGGCATAAGGGAAACAAAATCTGCAATTTTACAACCATGACCAATGCTGCAATGCAAGTTAATGACCACGAAATTTCCAATTTGGATGTTGGTTGTACAAACAGAAGCAGCGGCAATTAAGGTCCCTTTGCCAATTTCGGTAGAGCTGGGGTCCATTAAAAGAACTGATTTATGAATTAAAGTAGGGAACCTGGTATCAGCCGGAAGCTCTTGGACTATCTTCATTCGTAATTCAGAGGAACCCGCCGCGATAACTGCAAGAGCCTCAGACGGAAATTCAGCTAGCTTTTTAAAAGAGGGAATTCCATCATCATAGAACTTAAAGTCATTGTACCCCAGACTTTTGGCTAGGGCTTGGACTTCTGATGAAAAACCACCACTAGGAACTATGTGCAGGGTTTCAGGCTGCTTTTGATTCATGGCTTAAAATTAGAAATTGCTCCGAAGCAGTGGCAAATATTTGCATAGTGCTTTTAGGACTATGTAGATTTTGTTTGAAATCGGCTAATTCAGTTCTATTTAGTTTTATTATCAATAATTCGAGAATGAGTCTTTCCAATTTTCGAATTTTGCCTGGACCAAAGTTTACTAGCATGAACACCGAAAAGTATCATTCATTAATCAAAGCGGCCCTGGCAGAGGATATTGGCGATGGCGATCATAGTTCCAATTGTGCATTTCCGAAAGGCATAGAGGGACGTATGAAATTATTGGTGAAAGAACAAGGTGTTTTGGCTGGGGTTGCGGTGGCTCGAGAGGTTTTTAAATTAGTCGATCCACTAATAAAGATGGAAATCCTTATAGAAGACGGTAGTCGAATAAAACCTGGAGATTTGGCCTTTCATCTTGAAGGACCAGCCCATAGTTTGCTGCAAGGAGAGCGATTAGCCTTAAATCTTATGCAGCGTATGAGTGGGATTGCTACTAAAACCAGAGCCCTGGTGGATACTATTTCTCATACCCATGCACGTTTATTGGATACGCGTAAGACTACCCCTCATTTGCGTGTTTTTGAAAAGGAAGCAGTGCGCTGGGGAGGTGGCTATAACCATCGTTTTGGTTTATTTGATATGATCATGCTCAAGGACAATCATATCGATTTTGCGGGCGGAGTACCTCAGGCCATTCAAAAAGCATTGGATTATAAGGCTGAGCATGGATTGGATATTCCCATTGAAGTGGAGGTACGAGATTTTAAGGAACTGGATCAGGTTCTCGAATCGAAAGGTGTGCTTAGAGTTATGTTCGATAATTTCTCTATTGAAGATACTTATCGCGCTGTAGAGCGGGTGGCTAATGCTATTGAAACCGAATCTTCCGGTGGGATTACGGGGCAAACCTTGGTGGCCTATGCCGAAACCGGAGTGGATTTCATTTCTATGGGAGCCTTAACCCATAGTGTCTCTGGCTTGGATATGAGTTTGAAAGCAGAACTAGCTTGATTTTTTAGCGTAAAATCGGGTCATTGAATAGCGAATTTTGGTCTTAGAATCTTTCAAAAAAATCGCTAAAGTGTAATTTCTACACTTTATTCTTTAAATCTTTCATCCCTTTTAATATTTTTGGTGGAATAAAATGTTAATGCCTGCAAATTAGTCGGATGATTGATTTGTTTTTCTACTAATAAAAAATGTCTTAGAATGGTGCATAAGTACTTTAAGGCCAAATTTACCTTGGGCCTCTTGGCCGCAATATTATTTGGTGTTTCTCCCTCATTCGGGCAATTTACCACACCAACTATCGATGGAACAATTGGTGCCAGTGAATATGGAAGTTCACACAGCGTAACGGTTGATTCTCGAGTGTGGAACCTTACCTGGGATGACAGTAATCTATACATCGGTGTATCCGGGCATACCAATTTCGGGGATGCGATTGTGATTTATATTGATGTGGATAATTTAAGTCCGATTAATTCCGGGACCAATTCCAATGGAACAGCAAGTGGAACTGGATATGATGGTGTTGTAAGCTTCCCCTGATCCGAACCATTAGTTAATTGACTTTTCCAAAGATAGTATTGTTTTCAACCACCCCGAGGGTACCCTCGGGGTGGTTGCGTTTGGCGTATACCCTAGGCGGTATATTTCCTAATGAATCATGAGGTTTAAAGTTGTTATAGTCATGCATCCACTTTTCTGTTTGCTCCCTTACCTGATGGATATCTTCAAAAATATATTTGTCCAGCACTCCTCGGCGGTAGCTTCCATTAAATCGCTCTATAAAAGCGTTCTGTGTGGGTTTGCCGGGTTGGATATATCTAAATTCTATTTCATGAATGACGCTCCATGATTTAGTGAGCTCAGCAATGAACTCGGGCCCATTGTCCATTCGGATCACATCGGGTTTACCCCTGCGATTGATTAAATGATTAAGCACATATACTACTCTGTTTGATGGAAGTGAGAAATCTACTTCGATATGTAGTGCTTCTCGATTGTAGTCATCAATTACCGTGAATGCACGAAACTTGCGCTTGTTTTCTAGTACATCATGTACAAAGTCCATACTCCAGGTCTGATTCGGCCTATCAGGCACCACTAACGGTTCTTTTACCCGAGCGGGTAATCGCTTCTTAACCTTTCGTCTTAAAGGTAGTTTTAAAGCCACATAAACACGATGTAGTCGTTTGTGGTTCCAAGTCTTGCCTTCATTACGTAAGCGGTGATAGGCGTTCCAAAAGCCTTCCTCAGAATGTTCTTTTGCTTTCGTCAGTAATGCTTCTTCCAGCTCACGATCATCCTTTGCTTGGGCTTGATAGTAATACACGCTTTTACTGAGGTTTAATACACGGCATGCCCTGCTAATACCGTAGCGTCTAGATATTTCCTGACCAATCTCTCTCTTACGGCAGGGCTTTAAAGCTTTTTTTCAATAATCTCTTTAGCTAGTTGATGATCTAGGGCCAGGTTCGCGTACATCTGCTTAAGCTTCCTGTTTTCCTCTTCAAGATCCTTTATACGCTTTAACTCCTTTCCACTCATGCCAGCATAACGCTCTCGCCATTTGTAAAACGTTGCGGTACTAACCCCGTACTCTCGGCTCAATTCCTGTGCACTTCTACCTTGATCAAACTCTTTCAAGACCCTGGCAATCTTCTCTGGCGAAAACTTACTCTTTCTCATAATCGACTGTTTAAAATTAATCCTATTCCTCTACTTTTAAACAGTTCGGTTTTAAGGGAAGCTTACACTGTGACTCCCAACTTTCCCTTTCGGGCCGACTTTTTTGCCTTTGTCAAGGATACCTATGATGACTACAAGACAGATGATGGCGCTGGAAGCTGGGGAGCCTCTACAACTGGTACATTAACTAAAAGCTTTAGCGATGCTAATGATGTAGGTGAATTTGCAATTCCATGGTCCGCAATCACCGGGTCGGGTCGTCCTTCCGCCTTCAATTTCGTTGGGTTTATGTCTTACTCTGGCGGTGGCGGTGGAACCTTTGCCCGTATTCCTTCAAACAATCCAACTGGTGTAAGTGCCGACTATGTTCGTTATTATAATGTAAGCAATACCACTGATGGATCCTCTACAACACCCTTCTCACAAGAGTCTTATTGCTTTGTAGGTAGTGCGGATGCTACAGGTTTTGGTTCGATTTCAGTTTATGACTTCACCATGAACAGTTCCGGTCGATCAATTACCAGAGCGGCTTCTGGTGCCTGGACCATTGCTAATGACTTTATTGTAAATGATGGTACCATCGATTATGGAACATCTTCGGATGTGATCGATGTAGCCGGTGATGTTACTATTGGTAGTTCAGGAACCTTGAGCTTATCCAGTACTTCAGGAGGTGATTTAAATGTTGGAGGTGATTTCAATTTGAATGGAGGCACCTTAACTAATAATAGTCGTGCGGTATTTTTTGATGGTACTGCCGCTCAAAGTGTGGGTGGAACCAGCGATCCGGTCACATTTGATTATATGGTTGTAAGCAATACCTCTGCTACGGTAGGCATGGCTCAAAATGTAACCGTAAATAATGACCTTACGGTGAGTGCTTCCGCGACCCTCAACACCAACAGTAATACCTTAACTGTAAGTGGAACTACTACCTTAGATTCTGACAATAGTGGAAATTATGGTCAAATTATAGGAACTGTTTCTGGTGGAAATACCATTAATGTAGAACGCACTTTTACAGGAAGCGGGCGATGGTTTTACGCCGCATCTCCAATTTCCAGCGGAACCGTTTCCGGTTGGTCGGTAAGTGATGGTAGTATTATTACCAGTGCCGGAGGTACCAGCAATCAAGTGAATATCTATTATTACGATCCCAGTACTGCAAATAACGGAGAAGGAACTTGGACTGCTGTACCAAATACCTCTTTCTCAACTACTGATAATGGTTTTGGGCTTTACCTGGGAGATGGAACTTATTTTGGAACCTTACCCATTACCTTAACCGCCAGCGGAACGGCATTAAATGACGGTGCTATCAATATAGCCCTGGATAATAGTAATAGCGGGTGGAACTTAGTTCCTAATCCTTATCCGTCGGCCATTGATTGGAATACCTATCATGATGCAAATAGCACCAACTTAACTTCTACTTATTATATCTATAATGGTAGTCAGTGGATTGGATACGATGCCAATACTGATAGTCCATTAAACTCAGGGTCTCAGTATATCGCGCCTATGCAAGCATTCTTTGTGCAGAACACGGGAAGTGGAAGTATCAACCTGGCTCTGGATAATGCTGATCGCATTTTAACTGAAAGTCCATCGCAAAGCAAAACCAATAGCGCTGCTCAAGTACTGAAATTGAAGGTGGCTTCTGCCGATGGTATTAGCGACGAAACTCTTTTGGCTTTCAGCAGCCAGTACACTGATGGATGGGATAATGGTTTGGATGCTGTAAAACGTATGAATACCACTTTATACCCCAGCTTGTATACCACTTCTGCCAATGGAGATCAATTCTTTGCCAATAAGTTGAATGAGTCCTTTAGCAGCAAATCAGTGGATCTATCCTTTAAATCAGGATTAGAGCAGTCCTATACTATCAGCATCAATGATTTACGCTTACCAGCTTCTTGGTTAGTGGAGTTGGAGGATAAATTAACCGGTACTCGTGTTGATTTAAAAACCAGCAGTTATCAGTTTATGCATGTTCCCGGAAACCTAGCGGATCGATTTGTAATTCACATCAACCAAACCGGAGTAAGTGTAAAGGAGCAGGTTGTAAACAACAACTACGCTTACAATACCGAGAATGGTTTCAAAGTAGTTTGCGGTCAAACTCTTCCACAGGTAGATATGTATCTATTTAATCAGGCCGGTCAATTAGTGTGGCAAGGTCATTTTGATGAAGTTCAGGAGCAAGAAGTCCTGACCACAGCCTTAAGTGCTGGTGTGTATATCCTTAAAGTGGAGTCTAAGAATGCCCCCGTGTTTACTCAAAAACTGATTAAGTAAAGAAATTTGGAGATGAAAAAGAGAATTGTAATTATTGCCTTTTTTGTGATGGGAGCTATGGTCCTAAATGCACAACCTGCAGATCCTACACCAGGTGGAACACCAACTCCGATTCCCGGATTGGCAATCCTGGCCGCTGCCGGAGCATTGGTGGGAGCGAAAGCTGTTCACTCGAAGAGTAAAGAAAATTGATAATCCAATTGGATATTATACTAGAAAGGAGTGCATTGCACTCCTTTTTTTATTGGTAACAAAAAAATAATTTTAAGCTGTTTTCTAATTTCCGAGTACTGTATATATTTGCTTATTGAGTAATTATTCTACTCAATATCATTTGTGAATCCCATTTTCCTGGGACTCACCAGGCGAAGCCGTATTTAAAATATGCTCGAAACGCTCATTTCTTCTCGTACCCGCATTAAATTATTGCTGAAATTCTTTCTGAATGCTCAGTCCAAAGGTTATTTACGTAGCCTTGAACACGAGTTTGGTGAAAGTACGAATGCCATCCGGTTGGAGCTCAATAAATTTGAGGAAGCAGGTATGCTTTCATCAGAATCTGAGGGCAATAAAAAGGTCTACCGTGCTAATCCCAAGCATCCTTTATTTGAGAACTTGCATGGTTTAGTAATGAAGTATGTTGGCTTAGATAAAATTGTAGATAGTATAACTGAGCGTTTAGGTAAGGTTGAAGCGGTATATTTAGTGGGGGATTATGCGGAAGGTCGGGATAGTGGTATCATCGACCTTTTTGTTTTAGGATCGGAGTTAAATATGGATTATCTCTTGATTTTACTTGAGAAAGCAGAAAAGGAAATCGAGCGGAAAATCCGTTATGTACATTTTAAGTCACGAGTAGAAATTGAAAAATTACTGGATCGGCAGAGTTATTTGTTGATCTGGGAGAGTTAAATGCTAATATGATGAAGGATCTGAAGGATTCAAAAATTGCTTTAATAGGATTAGGCTACGTTGGCCTTCCTTTGGCAGTGGAATTTGCCAAGAAATTCCCTACAGTTGGTTTTGATATCAACAAGGCAAGGGTAGAAGAACTTTCCAAAGGGACGGATCGTACCCTGGAGGTAAGTGATGAAGAGTTGCAATCTGTTGTATTGCCCAATCCCATGGAACTTAAAATCAATGGTAAGGGATTGTATTGCAGTGATGCAGTTACCGACATCAGCGAATGTAATATATACATCGTAACGGTTCCTACTCCTACAGATGAACATAATCGTCCTGTTTTAACCCCCCTTACCAAGTCTAGCGAAACTGTTGGTCGTGTTTTAGGCAAAGGCGATGTGGTTATTTATGAATCTACCGTATATCCAGGGGTAACTGAAGAACATTGTGTTCCAATTTTGGAGAAAACCTCAGGTTTAAAGTTCAATGAAGATTTCTTTGTAGGCTATTCTCCCGAACGTATTAATCCGGGTGATAAATTACACACGGTTACCAAAATTTTAAAAGTTACTTCAGGATCAACTCCCGAGGTGGCTGAGTATGTTGATGAGTTATATCGCTCTGTAATTACGGCTGGGACTTTCAAAGCTTCGTCCTTAAAAGTGGCTGAAGCAGCAAAGGTGATTGAGAATTCTCAACGTGATATTAATATCGCTTTTGTGAATGAGCTTGCCAAAATTTTCAATTTGATGGGTATTGATACCCAGGAAGTATTGGAAGCGGCCGGTACCAAGTGGAATTTCTTACCCTTCAAGCCAGGTTTGGTTGGGGGGCACTGTATCGGAGTGGATCCTTATTATTTGGCTCAAAAAGCTCAGGAAGTTGGTTATCATCCAGAAATTATCCTTGCCGGTCGCCGTTTGAACGATTCCATGGGGCAGTATGTGGCAACCCAGGTAGTGAAGCTAATGGTGAAGAAGGATCTCAAGGTATTAGGTTCCAAAATCTTGATGTTGGGTATTACCTTCAAAGAGAATTGTCCTGATATCCGAAATACCCGAGCGATTGATATTTACAAAGAGCTTCGTTCCTATGACCTGAGTGTGGATGTTTATGATCCATGGGCGGATAAAGAAGAAGTGTGGCATGAATACGGATTGCGCGCAGTGGATAATCTGGAATCAAATTATGATGCAGTGGTATTAGCCGTAGCACATAATGAGTTCTTGGAGATGGACTTAAAATCTCTTGCCCGAGACGGAGGCGTTCTGTACGATGTGAAAAGCATTCTACCAAAGGAATTGGTGGATGGCCGTCTGTAATCGACTAAGAACTATTCTTATAAATAAACTCACCATTGGGTGATGTTGAATTAAAATGAAGACCCTACCTATTTTGAGAAGTCATGAGCAATCATTTCTCTCAAATCGTTCTGGGTCTTTTATTAGGTAGAAGTCTGAGATATTTCTTAACTCCTATCCAAATCTATTCAAATTCGGAAAAATCGAATTGTAAATTAATTAAGGCGCTCCGAGAATAATAATCGAAGCCTCAATTACAATAGCATGAGCGAAGCGAATAAACCAATCAATCTTCTTATTACCGGTGGTGCCGGTTTTATCGGCTCCAATTTGGTAGAGCACTTTCTCAATGATGAACGTGTGGCATTAGTGCGCATTCTCGATGATTTGAGTAATGGCTACTACGAAAACATCAAAGGATTCGAAGGGCACAGCAAATTTGAGTTTATCAATGGTGATATCACCAATTACGAGACTTGCTTAAAGGCTTGCGAGGGTATTGATAAAATCAGTCATCAGGCTGCTTTGGGATCAGTGCCAAGAAGCATCGAAAACCCAATGCGAAGCACTGAGGTGAATATTCTCGGAACGGTAAATGTTTTGCATGCCGCTGTAAAACAAGGTGTGGATAGGGTTATACTGGCCTGTAGTTCCAGTACTTATGGCGATCATCCCGGTCTGCCTAAAGTAGAAGATCGTATTGGTAATCCTTTGAGTCCCTATGCCGTAACTAAATACTCTGTAGAGCAGTTTGCCGATGTCTTTGGCAAAACCTATGGTCTGGACTGGATTGGGTTTCGCTACTTTAACATATTTGGTCCCAAACAAAATCCGGATAATCCCTATGCAGCGGTTATTCCAATTTTCTGTAAGGCCTTTTTAGAGGATGGTGAGATTACCATCAATGGTGATGGTGAGACCAGCCGTGATTTCACCTTTGTGGATAATGCGGTACTATTGAATGATTTGGGTCTGTTTACCGAAAATCCAAAGGCACTGAACCAGGTATATAATGGAGCTTGCGGTGACCAAATTTCCTTGAATGAAATGGTGAGCATGCTGGAAGGAATCGCAGGGAAGAAAGTTAAAGTTACCCACGGACCGGAAAGACCTGGGGACGTTAGACATAGCAAAGCCAATATTAATAAAGCCGAGGAACTTCTAGGGTATTCGCCCAAAGTTCGCTTTGAAAAAGGCTTGAAGGAAGTTTTCGATTGGTATAGCACTAAAAAAGATTAAGCTTTATGAAAGGAATCATTTTAGCCGGTGGATCCGGTACTCGATTGTATCCTTTAACCAAGGCCGTTAGCAAGCAGCTTTTACCTGTTTACGATAAACCCATGATCTATTACCCATTGTCGGTATTGATGCTATCGGGTATTACCGAAATTCTAATTATTTCAACGCCGCATGATTTACCTGGCTTTGAAAGGCTATTAGGGGATGGAAGTGGCTTTGGAATTAAGCTTAGTTATGCCGAGCAACCTTCTCCGGATGGCCTTGCGCAAGCATTTATTATTGGCGAAGATTTCATCGGCGATGATGATGTGTGTTTAGTGCTGGGAGACAATATCTTCTATGGAGCCGGTTTGCAAAAGCTTTTAGCTGATGCTGTAAGTACAGTAAAGGAAGAGCAAAAAGCGGTGGTATTTGGCTACTATGTGGAAGATCCTGAGCGCTATGGCGTTGCGGATTTTGATGAAGCCGGCAATGTATTGAGCATAGAGGAAAAACCACTTGAGCCCAAATCAAATTATGCGGTTGTAGGCCTGTATTATTACCCAAATTCTGTGGTGGAAATTGCAAAGCAGGTAAAACCTTCTTCCAGAGGGGAATTGGAGATTACTACCGTAAATCAAAACTATTTGCAAGCTCAAAATTTGAAACTTCAAAAGTTGAGTCGTGGTTATGCCTGGCTGGATACTGGTACCCATGAAAGTATGAGTGAGGCTACAGAATTCGTTAAGGCGGTTGAGAAACGAACCAGCTTGAAGATTGCTTGCCTTGAGGAGATCGCATATCGAATGGGTAATATCGATAAGCCAACTCTTCAAATGCATGTGACCCACCAGGGGAAGAGTTCTTATGGTGAATACTTGAATAAGCTTTTAACAAAGTAGACTGAGATTTCCGGCAGGAAAACAAAAAGCATTTAGATCCTATGAAAAAGACACAGCTGTTTTTAAAGAGTGCATTCTCACTAGAAGGGAGCTTTAAAACCATTCCTCAAATGATTGAGTGGGTGGCCGAGCAAAATGAAGCGGTCAATGTTCAAATTACCAAAAGCCGCTTCGATAAATTACAGCAGTGGTCTTACGATAAGGATAGTGGCAGAATTGCCCATAATTCAGGTAAGTTTTTCTCTATTGATGGTATTGCTGTGGAGACGGATTGGGGAAAAGTTCCTTATTGGGAACAACCGATCATCAATCAGCCGGAAGTGGGCTATTTAGGGTTCATTACCAAAGAGTTCAATGGGATTTTACACTTCCTGGTACAAGCCAAAATTGAGCCGGGCAATGTGAATTACGTACAGCTTTCCCCCACCTTACAAGCTACACGCAGTAATTATACTCAGGTTCATAAAGGACGTCAACCTTTATACCTGGACTATTTCAGAAATGCCAGTCCAAATCAGGTATTATTAGATCAATTACAAAGTGAACAGGGTGCACGCTTTTTGCGAAAACGCAATCGAAATATTATTATCAAGGTAGAGGAAGAAATTGAAGTTTACGATAACTTCCAATGGGTTACCCTGGCGCAATTAAAGACCTTGATGCGCTATGATAATTTGGTGAATATGGATACCCGAACTGTAATAAGTGGTATTCCATTTGGTACGGTGAACCAGGAGTCTATAGATTTTTACACCTTTTTAGATAATAGCGACGGGGAGGTTTCCAGTAAGATCTTGCGTTCAGCCTTAACCGATGAAAATAGCTTACATCCCATAGATGAGGTAATATCCTTTATTACTCACTTTAAGAGTATGTATAGTCTAAAAGTATCTAAGGTTGATTTGGCAAAAACGGATCAATGGGTTTTTGATCAGGAAATGATTTATCGTCCTGATGGCAAATACTTTAGAGTAATTCCTGTGGATGTACAAATTGGTAACCGGGAGGTTGTTAGTTGGAGTCAGCCTATGGTTGAGCCTGCTCAGGAAGGCCTCTGTGCCTTTGTTTGTAAAGAGATTAATGGGGTATTACATTTTGCAGTTCAAGCTAAATTGGAATGTGGTAATCACGATATCATCGAATTAGCTCCAACCGTACAATGTTTAACCGGTAATTACCGAGAATCCAAACAAGGCTCTTTGCCCTTCTTGGATTATGTTTTAAATGCGGCTCAGGATCAAGTAATTTTTGATTGCCTGCAGTCGGAAGAAGGAGGCCGTTTTTACAGGGAACAAAATCGAAATATGGCGATTATCGCTGGTGATGAAATTCCGGTAGAATTACCCGAAAACTATATCTGGATGACCTTGGGTCAACTACATAACTTCTTACGCTATAATAATTATTTAAACATTCAGGCACGTAGCCTGATTGCAGCATTATCATTCGTATGAGAATAAAGATTGGTGTTTTAGGCAAAGCAAATATTGCGCTGCGTTCCATTATCCCCACTTTGGCTGAGCTTTCGGATCAGTTCGAAATTGTGGCTATTGCAACCAGATCTAAAGCCGATGGAGAGTCGGAGATTAATGGTATTCCGGTTATAGAGGGTTATGATCAATTATTGGATATCGATACCTTGGATGCTGTATATATTCCATTACCTATCGGAATGCATTATGAATGGATTCGTAAGGCATTAAATAAAGGCTTACATGTTTGGGTTGAGAAATCCCTGGCAAGCACAGAGGACGAAGTAAAGGAGCTCATTTCTTTAGCAAAGGAAAAGCAATTAGTTGTATTGGAAAGCTTTCAGTTTCGCTTCCATAAGCAGTTGAAAAGCATTCAAGAGTCTCTTAAGGATGGGATTATTGGTGAAGTTCGCTCATTTAGAGCTTCCTTTGGCTTTCCACCCTTTCCCGATGCTGATAATATCCGATATCAAAAGAGTTTAGGGGGTGGAGCCTTGCTCGATGCAGGTGCATATACTTTAAAAACCGCCGCTTTATTCCTCGGAAAGGATGTTGAAGTTGTGGCTGCGCAATTAGCGATGGATGAGGACCGTCAGGTAGATATCTACGGAAATGGGATGCTGAAAACCAAAGATGGCGCCGCTACGGCTCAGGTTTCCTTCGGTTTTGATAATTTCTACCAATGTGGAATTGAAGTTTGGGGCTCCAAAGGCAAACTCTTCACCAATCGATTGTTTACAGCTCGTAAAGGTTTTGTGCCACAAATGACTATCGAGTCAAATGAGGGTTCTAAAACGGTAGATCTGCCAGAAGATGATGCCTTCACCAATATTGCCTTGCACTTTCATAAAATGTTGAAGGATAAGGATTCAGATTTGCGAAATGAGGAGTATGAGCAAAATCTGCTTCAAGCGAAATTGATTGAGTCTTTTAAACAAAAATCCATTTAAGTCCAGAGAATTAGCTTCAATTCTCAGACAGGTTCACATGGGTTTCTAGCATCAAAAGCATTATGAAGATAGACGTCTTAACAGATAATAAAGAAAGCTGGATTGTAGAGTACATTCCAGAGCTCCTGGAAGGTTTGAAAGACCATGAGGTGCGTCATGTTTTTAATTCTTCTGATGCAGAAGGAGGAGATGTGTTATGCGCCTTAAGCTGTGAGAAAATCCTGAAGAGGGAAGTATTAGATCGCTATAAAAGTTGTGTGGTGGCACATCCTAGTCCTTTGCCCAAAGGAAAAGGTTGGTCTCCGGTAGCCTGGCAAGTATTGGAAGGAAACACAGAAATTCCTGTGAGCCTGATTGAAGCTGCGGACAAAGTAGACTCCGGAGATATTTATTATCAGGAATATTTTCCCTTGGATGGCACCGAATTAAATGCTCAAATCAAAGCCAAGCAGTTTGAAGTAACCAAGCGTTTGGTATTAAAGTATATCCAGAATTTCCCAGTTCAGGGTCATAAACAGGAAGGTGAAGAAACCTTCTACCGAAAATTTACTCGTGAGGATAACAGAATTGATATTCAATCATCCCTGGAGGCCGAGTTCAATAAGTTAAGAGTAGCGGATAATGATCGCTACCCTTGTTGGTTCGAGTATAAAGGGAAGAAGTTTAAACTGCTTGTAGAGGACTTAGACGAAAACTAAGTATCGAATTTATCAGTGTGTAATTTATATTTCTAAAGAACTAAAAGCATGAGAATTCCTTTTGTTAAAGCACCATTAACTGGTAATGAAAAGAAAGTAATAGGAGAGTCTATTGATTCCGGATACCACGGGGGAGATGGTCCCTTCACTAAAAAAACTCAAAAACTAATTGAGGATACTTTTGGTATAGGCAAGTGTTTGTTAACCACTAGCTGTACAGATGCACTGGAAATGTGTGCTCTGCTTTTAGATGGCGAAAAAGGGGATGAGGTAATTCTTCCATCCTACACTTTTAGTAGTACAGCATTGGCATTTGTTACTCATGGTTTTGTTCCGGTTTATGTTGACGTAAATGAGGCAAATAAGAATATTAGCCTGGAAAGTATCCGGGAAGCTGTAACCGACAGAACCAAAGCAATTGTTGTGGTTCATTATGCCGGTATAGTTTGCGATATGGATCCTATCATGGAATTTGCCAAAGAGAAGAATCTGGTTGTAATCGAAGATGCAGCTCAAGCGGTAAACTCCAAGTATAAAGGAAGGTATGCCGGGTCTATCGGTCATTTGGCAACCTTCAGTTTTCATGCCACCAAGAGTTATTCTTGTGGCGAGGGTGGTGCCCTGTGCATTAATGATTCGCAATACGATCGAAGAGCCCAATTTTTATGGGAAAAAGGAACCGATCGCAGCTTAGTACTGGCGGGCGTTAAAAACAAATATTCTTGGGTAGACCTGGGAAGCTCTTTTCTTATTTCCGACCTTCTGGCATCTTTGCTTTTTGATCAGTTGTCGCATTTAGAGTACCTGCAAGAGAAACGCAAAGTATTGTTCGATACCTACACCAGTATCCTGGAGAAGAATCAACTGAATATTCGCTACGTTCAAGTTCCTGAGGACGTGGAAACCAATTACCACGCTTTTTGGATTGAATTACCTGCGAACCTTTCCAGAGAAAAATTCCTTGAAGCCCTCAGAGAAAAAGAAGTGTCAGCTTATATAGGCTATGTTCCATTACATACTTCCCCCATGGGCTCAAAGGCCGGCAGAAGTAACGGAACAATGCATAACACCGATGTGGCTGGTGAAAAACTTGTACGCCTTCCTTTTTATATTATGGAAGAAGATGAGCTTAGCTACCTGGCTGAATCCCTGGAGAGTGTATTGAACTCAGACACAATTCTTTAATTACTTCACGCTTATTATGGATCCCTTTAGCTCTCGTTTAAAGGTAATCCCTGGAACCCATTTTTAATTGGCCTTGTGAGTAGGATGAAGATCTTACATTTAGGAACCGACGAAAAGTTTATCAATGCTGCTCGGAAGTCATATGAAATTGCCTTTCCAGATCAGAATTACTTTCTCATTTTAGGAGCAGAGGATAAGAGTTCTTTAAAGAATATATCCTTTGAGGATGGCCTTTCTACTCTATCTCAAAAGGATTGTTTTAAGGCGGACAGAAAGGAGCAAATTGAAGACTTGATTCGTGAGTCTAAGGTTTTGGTTTTCCATGGTTTGGGTCCTATGCATCGCGCTGTCTTCGAAACCTATTCGGAGATTAGCCAAAAGATTTTTGTTTGGTCTGTATATGGTATCGAGGTATATGGACTGTATAAGGTGAAGAAAAGCACTTTTGCGCCTAAAACCTTTTTCAAATTTCTGCTTTGGCCTTTTTTAAAGGAAGCGGTAAATGATTTTTTAGGAAGGAATAAGGATCAAACGGCTTCGATGAAAATTTTGAAACAGGCAGACTATGTTTCAATCCTGTATCAGGAGGAAGTTGATTTGTATCGTAAATATGAATTAATTAAGAAGGAAGCTAAAAGGATCGCCTTTACGTATTATCCAGCCGATTTTATCATTGAGAGGGATGCTCCATTCGTTGATGGCAAGAATATACTATTAGGTAATTCAGCTTCGTATTCAAATAATCACCTGGACGCCTTTCATCATTTAAAGAAGCAAAACCTGGACGAAATCGGGCAGGTGATATGCCCATTAAATTATGGCGACCTTCAGTATGCTAAGCTTATTGCACAGGAAGGCAAGACTGTCTTAGGGGATCAATTTGATCCTCTATTGGATTTCATGGCCTTAAAGGACTATCAAAGTTTACTGCAATCTTGTGGCATCGCGCTTATGTATCATTATCGTCAACAGGCCGTAGGAAACGTCTTAAACCTTATTTACCTGGGAGCGAAAGTGTATTTAAGTAAAAAGAACAGCCTTTACTGGTTTTTAAAACGAATAGGAATTAAGGTTTTCTCTATTGAGGAGGACTTAGTCGCTAGCAATGCCTCAGCATTTGCACCACTTTCAGAATCTGAAATGAAGGATAATCGAACTAAGATTTTAAAGGAAATTAGTCTGGATCAGGTGGTTAAAGAATTGAAAACAAACTTATCACAGCATTTGTGAAAACCATTATTGTTTTTTCCCAGACTAATATCAGTGGATTAGAATGAGTCGGGAATCATCACTGTTTAAGCAGTCTTTCTTTGCGGCAATTTGGAATGGCTCCGAAAATCTGAGCATCCAGATTTTAAATCTAGCCTTTGGAATTTTCTTCGCCAGGCTACTTAGTCCGGAAGATTTCGGATTAGTGGCCCTGGCTACTGTAATGGCGGGCTTTCTGGACCTTTTTATTGACAGTGGCTTCGGCTCTGCCTTAATTCAAGCCAAAGATCCTAGTGAGAACCAGAAATCATCCTTGTTTTGGTTGAACATCATGATTGGTGTTTTTCTGGGTTTTATTTTCTTTCTGTCTGCAGGATTTTTGGCAAACTTTTATGAGGATACACGCCTTATTGCCATCACCCAGATTATATCCTTGAACTTCATTCTCAGCAGTACCGTACCGGTGCAGTTGGCATTGCTTCGAAAGGAGCTCAATATGAAGCTGATCTTTAAAGGAAGGATTGCAGCCCTTTTACTTTCTGGAGGAATAAGTTTAGCTCTGGCTTATTACGGTTTTGGATACTGGAGTTTGGTTGCCCGGGTTATCCTCACTTCCTTCTTTTTTGCAGCCATGCTGTGGTTGTTATCGGGTTGGTTACCCAAATTGCATTATCAGTTTAAGGACGTAAAGTCATTTCTGAATTTTTCGCTGCCTTTATTGGGCTCCAATTTAGTGGGCTACTTATCCAGGAATTTAGATAGTCTAATTATTGGGAAAATAATAGGTAAGGTTTCCTTGGGCTTATATAACAGAGGCTTTCAGTTGGTGGTTATTCCCGGAACTCAGATTAATGGGATGCTGGCTCAAACTTTATTTAGTTCATTTTCGAAGCGGCAGGACAATAACGAATTACTGTATCGATCCTTTAAAATCGTGTTTAAGATCGTATTGCTAGTTTCGGTCTTTTCCGGGGTATATATTTTCATTAATGCCCCCCTTTTAATAGATGTCTTACTAGGAGATAAATGGACAGCGGTAACTCCAATTTTACGAGTACTTACCTTGTATGCAGCCATTTTACCGGCCGTTAAGCTGGTAGGCATTCTCTTTAATTCAAAAGGAGCTACGCAGAAATTATTGAAGATTTCATTGGTCGTTTTCCCGATATACCTCTTGGCGGTATTCATCGGCGCTAATTTTGGAGCAGTGGGAGTCGCTTATGGCATTTTTATATCAATGATTATTAGTGGGATTCCACAATTGAATGCCTCTCTTAAATTAATCGATAAGAATCTACTTACCCTGATGAAGTCAGGTTGGACATCTTATATTTTGTATATCCTCATTTATGGAGCCCTCTTCTGGTTTGTAGGCGATATTGATACCTTTAGCAATGGGATGAAGCTGGTGGGTTTACCCCTGATCATATTTGGGGCCTTAACATTCTTCTGGTATTGGATCAATAAAGAGGAAGCGCAATGGCTTATGCAGTTGATAAGAAAGAACTTAGGTAGAAATAAAAGCAATAGCTAGTCGATGAAGTGGTATATACATCTGATAATTGGTGTTGCTTGCATTCCCCTGTATTTAACTTTGGGAGATGTATTTAAGGTAGCCATGGCTCCTTATGTGCTTTATCTGCTTTTTCTTAGAAGGGTGGATTATATAATTCCCCTATTGTTTCATTTCATGCTGGGGTCCACCATTTCCTTCTTTATCCTAATGGGGACGATGGTGATTACATTGATCCATTTTAGCAGTCTCTGGAAGCTCAAGTTCAATCGGATAATGCTAATTTTCTCGGGATTGCTGATTCTTTTGCATGGCTATAATGTGATGGAGCAACTTCGTATAGGCAATAATTTTGTGGAAATATTGTCTTCTCTGGCTTTTCCACTTTCTGTCTTTCCCTTCTTTTGGGGGCAACTTTTACGAGGCAATCTGGATACCGATTTTTTCAAGAAACTCTTTATCGCCATCGCCATCTTCGTTGTGATTCAGCTAGGATTAGGAGAGGAGGCTACAGTCAGGTATTTATTCTTTTTTATCCCTTTCTTGCTCTTGTCGGGTATAATGTTTTTAAGGAACTACAATGGGCGATTAACTTTTTTAGACCTATTAATCTTGGTAGGTTTTTTAATGGTTGGATTTGTATTGGGCTTCGTAAAGGGGACCATTATATTTATTCTGGCTTTCGCCCTATTGCTCTTGTTTAATAAGCGAGTTAAACTAGGAGCCCGTCTCCTAACCAAACCAAGAGTTCTTATCATATTTGTTGCCTTATTTATCTTATCGATTAATCAGGTAGAAACAGCAGGGGTAAGCTTGAGACGGGATTGGGAAGAAACCAGTCCTTTTGAGTCTTTGGATAGCTTCCTGGATTATGCCAAGTTTAAAGCAATTGGAGATCGATCCACCCTTTGGCTTGGAGGTTTAAAATACCTTAGGGAAGATGCAAAACTTAGTCCACCTTTGGAGTACCCTGAGATTAGCTTTGACAATATTGATGGATCCGAAATTTCTGATGTGAGTTTTGGTATCCATAACCTTCCCTTGGAATTGATCCGTTCAGGTGGCTGGATAAGCGGACTCCTGGTGACCTTTATTTTCCTTCGAATCACATTTTTGAATGGAAGAATAATCAACAAGTACCAGATGAGGAAGAATGATCGGATCAGCCAGCTGTTTCTTGCCTTGGTGGTATTGCTTTTTTCTTCAGCACTTATAGGTGGAATGGTAGGGCAGTACCTGTTGATACCCTCCTTTAGTCTATTGTTTATGGGCTTGAGTGGAAGTTTAATTATAAGATCCTATGATCTAATCAAGCAATAATCAGCGCAAGAAATTGACGGTTGTTAAACTAAAAACAAAAGGCTCCCTAGTACCGGAGTCAATCGAAAAGAACCATCATGAAAACTAAAGTACTTTATGTACATCATGGATTTGGAGTGGGCGGAGCTCCCATAAGTTTGATCAACCTGATTAATAGCTTAGATCAGAATACTTATGATGTTAAGGTTCTTTGTTTGCGTGATAGCGTGGTAGTCGATTTGTTTAAAAAGAACAATATTCAGGTTGAAGTTTACCCTTCCAACACGAATTGGTTTATCCACAATAAATCGGGAAGTTATTCTCCATTGTTCTTCTTTAAGTATTGGAATGTTTATCGAAGTTGGAAAAAAGTAGCCCATCAGGAGGCAAAAGAATACTTCCAAAAAAGTGAGAAATTCGATATTGTTCACTTGAACTCACATGTATTGAGCAGTTGGGCTTATGCTGCAAAAAAGCAGGCCTATAAAGTTGTTCTGCATAATCGTGAGGCGGTATATCGAGGTTATTTTGGAATCCGATACGGAATTCTAAGGCGCTTGATCAATGACAACTGTGATCGAGTAATTAATATTAGTCAGGATAATATGGACCGACTGGGTCTTGATGATAAGTCGGTAGTGATTTATAATTCGATTAAGATTCCTGATTCCTCCGAACTCAACTATGAGAATTCCGGCCCCACCCTTAAAGTGTTGTATCTCGGAGGAGCTTCAAAAATCAAAGGTTACAAAATCATTTCTCAAGCATTAAAGTATCTAAAGCCTAATGTCTTAATTGAGTTTGCAGGCAACTATCCTGTATTTCAGGCAGCAGAGGGCGTTAAAGGTCAATTAAAGTTCCAGCTCAAGAAGTTGCTTTTCTTTGGGAAGTACCAAAGCTTTAAGGAAATCAGTGGTTCAAGAAATGCCAAATTAACGGGCTTTTCGGAAGACCCCATGAAGTCACTGAAGGGTTCAGACTTGTTGGTTTCACCTTTTGTTGAGCCCCACTTTTCTCGTCCGGCCATTGAAGCTTTTTCATTAGGGAAGCCAGTTGTAGCTTCTGATATAGAGGGGATGCGTGAGATTGTTGATCACAATGAAAATGGATTTTTATATCCTTATAACAGTGCCCAAGAATTGGCCAATACTTTAAATCGAATTGCAGAGGATAAATCCATTTTAATTGAAATGGGAAAGAAGGGGAGACTGAAGGCAGAGGAACTCTATAGTGCCGATCGAAATGCGCGTATGGTGGAGTCTGTTTATCAAGAGCTGATGGAGTCCTAAGGATTAGTATACAAAGTATTATAAGAGAAGCCCTCCAATATTTAGTCCCGCTATTATTAAAGAAACCGTATTAGCCTGCTCTACTACTCTTGTTTATGAAAGTAATATTAGTCCGAGATACCGCACTTTTTAAGGTGAATAGTGCCGATGCCAACCGAACCTTGGGATTAATGAAAGGCCTGAAGTCTCTAAACCTTGAGGTTGAGAGCCATTTCTTAGGCATTAATCCACAGCAATTGGATGAAGCTACCAAAGCGGAGTTTGGTACGGCCCATTATTATAGTGCACCCTTTAAGTTTCCGGCTAAGTTGGGTTTTTTAAACTCTTATTTGTTTCCATTTCTCTATTCCGGTCTTTTTGCAAAAAGACTGATCAAGAAATCGGGACAAGAGCCTGTTATCTTTTGGATTCAGGATTCCCTACTGGGTTTTAAGGTGGGGAAACGACTTAAAAAAAGCAGTCGTAAAGCTTTGGTTTTCCTCGAAATGTCGGAGTTTCCGGATTTTCATCGGGAACATAATCTATCTTTTCGAGTACGGCTATTAAAAGAATGGAAGCTTAAGGAATATTTGAAGCATACCATAGACATTTTGGATGGCATTGCTTTGATGACCAGAACCTTAGTGCAAAATTTTAAGAATCCTAATAATTTGCCGGTTCTTCATTTACCGATGACGGTAGATATTGAGCGTTTTAGTCAAAAGGTCGACTCTGAGAACCAGGAGCAGTATTTAGCTTATATCGGTTTGTTAGGAAATCACAAGGATGGAATTGATGTTCTTTTAAAAGCCTTTAAAGCGATATCCGAAGAATTTCCGGAGGTGAAATTGAAGATTGCGGGCCCTCGACATGAAGATTCGCCCAAACACGAAGTTTTACTCCAAAATTTAGATTTAAAAGATCAGGTTCAATTCATTGGTGAATTGGACAAAACCCAAATACCTTCTTTCCTTTTAAAAGCCAAGGTGCTCCTTTTACCTCGCCCGGCTTCGCGTCAAGCTCAAGGCGGATTTCCTACAAAATTGGGAGAGTATTTAGCAACCGCTAAACCAGTGTGTGCAACCACAGTAGGAGAAATTCCTGATTATCTAAGCGATGGCGAAACGGTTATTTTCGCGGAACCTGGCAATGCGGAGTCTTTTGCATCGGCCATGCGACGGGCTTTGAGTAATCCCGAAGAAGCGGAAAAAATTGGAGCCAACGGAAGGAAAGTGGCTGAAAAGGAGTTTAATGCCTCAATTCAGGCTGAAAAGCTCAAGAATTATTTTGAACAATTGTTAGAAAAAAACAAGTATGATTAAGGATAAAACCCTCTTAATTACTGGTGGTACAGGCTCCTTCGGGAATGCCGTTCTTCAACGATTTTTGAATACTGATCACTTTTCGGAAATTCGAATTTTCTCGCGTGATGAAAAGAAGCAAGACGATATGCGTAATCGTCTGAAGTCTGACAAACTGCGCTTTTATATTGGGGATGTCCGCGATTTCGAAAGTGTAGAGCCTGCCACAAGGGGAGTTGATTATATTTTTCATGCTGCCGCCTTAAAGCAAGTACCATCTTGTGAGTTCTTTCCAATGCAAGCGGTTAAAACCAATGTGGAAGGAACGCATAACGTTATTCGCGCTGCGGGTATGAACTCCGTGCGAAAGGTAATTTGTTTGAGTACCGATAAAGCAGCCTATCCTATTAATGCGATGGGAATTTCCAAAGCAATGATGGAAAAAGTGGCGATTGCGGAAAGCCGAAACCTGAAGGATACGACCGTTTGCTTAACTCGCTACGGAAATGTAATGGCTTCCAGAGGTTCAGTAATTCCATTGTTTATTAATCAATTGAAATCGAATCAAGCTTTAACGGTTACGGATCCTAATATGACCCGTTTCTTGATGAGCTTGCATGATGCTGTTGATTTGGTACTGTTTGCATTTGAGCATGGGAACTCTGGAGACCTGTTTGTAAATAAAGCACCGGCTTCGACCATTGGTGATCTGGCCCAAGCTATGAAAGAACTATCGGGTCAGGATAACGAAATAAAAGTTATCGGAACCCGCCATGGAGAGAAACTCTATGAAACGCTTTGTACTCGAGAAGAAATGATCAAAGCGGAGGATATGGGTGACTTTTACCGAATTCCTGCCGATAATCGTGATTTGAATTATGCTTTGTATTTCTCGGAAGGCGAAGCCAATATTTCAGAAATCGAAGATTATCACTCCCATAATACCAATAGATTGGACGTGGAAGGCGTAAAGAGTTTGGTGAAGAAGCTGGCTTATGTTCGACAAGAGCTTTTTGGAGAGGAAGTGGAAGATTTTCTTGTATAGGGAAAAAGGAATTTAGCAATCCAGAGAGCATTGGATAAATCAGCGATAATAATAAAAGGTAATCGGCATATCGATTCGCGAGGATCTATTTCCTTTATCAATGACTTTGACATGTCGCAAGTCAAGCGTTTTTATAGCATTCAGCCGGAATTAGGAGTACGGCGAGCATGGCAAGGGCATAAACTGGAGAGCAAGTGGTTCCATGTCATTAAAGGTCGTTTTCGGGTTAAGCTGAGGTCTTTGGAAACACAAGAACTGCTGGGCGATTATGAGTTAAATGACGCTCAACCAGAAGTGCTAAGCATCCCAATGGGAATGTACAATGGTTTTGAGTCATTAGAAAAGGGTAGTCTTTTACTGGTTTTTTCCGATGCTACCTTGGAGCAATCCAAGTCTGATGATTACCGAGCAGATCTCACAGATATCCCTTGGGAATAAAGTCTACATCCAACTAATCTACTTCTAACAACAATATTTTACCATGAAAAAAATTGGAATTACCGGCCAAAATGGTTTCGTTGGTTATCACCTGAGTCAAACCCTTAGCTTAGATAAAGAGCAATTTGACTTAGTTCCATTTGACAGAGGGTATTTTGATAATCCTGAAGGAATGGATGACTTTGTGGCAAAGTGTGATGTAATTGTGCATTTGGCCGCCCTAAATCGCCATAATGATCCTGAGGAGATCTATCGAATGAATACCGGCTTAACTCAAAAGCTTATCGAAGCCTTAGAGCGTACGGATAGTCGTCCTCATGTATTAATATCCTCTTCCACTCAGGAGGAGAGAGACAATATTTACGGAAAATCGAAGCGAGAAGCACGCGAAGCATTGTCTGATTGGGCAAAGCGTTCAGGAGCGCTTTTTACTGGTATGGTAATTCCCAATGTTTTTGGTCCCTTCGGCCAGCCCTTTTATAATTCGGTAGTGGCCACTTTCTGTCATCAAGTAGCGCATGATGATGTGCCTCGCATTGATGTTGATGGTAATCTAAAGCTTATTTATGTTGGGGAATTGGTATCCGAAATTGTAAAGAATATCAATGAGTCTGTAAATGAGCCTGAACTGCTCGTGAATCATAGCTCTGAGTCGAAGGTTTCTGAAATATTGGCTTTACTTCAAGGCTATCGCGAGGTATATCAGGAAGGTGGAGAAATACCACAAATCAACTCTAAATTTGAGCATAATCTCTTCAATACCTACCGCTGCTATATGCCCAAGAAAGATTATTTCCCACGGCGTTTTACGAAGCATAGCGATAATCGAGGGCATTTTGTAGAATTAATGCGAGCTGGAATATCCGGTCAAACCTCTTTTTCAACCACACGTCCCGAGATTACCAGAGGCGAACATTTCCATACACGTAAGATTGAGCGATTTGCAGTAATTCAAGGTAAGGCGAGAATTCAGTTACGCAGAATTGGAACCAATGAAGTTTTGGATTTTGAATTAGATGGTGAAAATCCATCTTATGTTGATATGCCCATTTGGTATACGCACAACATTAAAAATATTGGACAAGAAGAATTGATAACAGTATTCTGGATTAATGAGCCTTATAACCCAGAGGATCCAGATACCTGGTTTGAGAAAGTTGAACTAGATTAATAATACGGTAGTTTAAAATGAAGAAGTTAAAGGTTTTAACCGTTGTAGGTACGCGTCCTGAGATCATTCGATTATCTAGAGTGATGTATGCTCTTGATGAAAGTCCTGCGATAGAACATATTACTGTACACACCGGGCAGAATTACGATTTTGAGCTTAATGAAGTATTCTATGAAGATTTAGGAGTACGGAAGCCAGATCATTTCTTGAATGCAGCTGGTGCCAATGCCACCGAAACGGTAGGTAAAATTTTAATTGCCATTGATCCAATTTTGGAGCAGGAACAGCCTGATGCATTTTTAGTCTTAGGTGATACCAATTCCTGCTTATGCGCCATTCCCGCCAAGAAGCGTAAGATTCCTATCTTCCACATGGAAGCAGGTAATCGCTGCTTTGATCAAAGGGTTCCGGAAGAAACAAACCGGAAAATTGTTGACCACATAGCGGATATTAATCTGACTTATTCTTCCATTGCCCGCGAATACTTATTACGCGAAGGATTGTCTCCCGATCGTATTATTAAAACGGGATCTCCAATGTTTGAAGTCCTGGATGCCTATAAGGACAAAATTGCAGCCTCTGATATTCTTCAGAAACTGAATTTGGAGAAGAACCAATATTTCCTTGTTTCGGCACATAGGGAAGAAAATATATCCTCGGATCGAAACTTCTTCAACCTTCTGGAAACCTTAAACATTCTCGCCGAGGAGTACCAGTTACCGATTATAGTTTCAACCCATCCGCGCACCCGCAAACGCTTGGAGCAAATAAAAGAAAGTAAGCAATCGGATATTAGCTTGAATAGTCTTATTCAGTGGCAAAAACCGATGGGATTCTCAGATTATAATGCCTTACAGGTAAATGCCAAGGCAGTATTGTCAGACAGCGGTACTATTTCGGAAGAGTCTTCAATCTTAAATTTCCGTGCTCTCAATATTCGCGAGGCTCATGAACGCCCGGAGGCGATGGAGGAAGCCTCTGTTATGATGGTGGGCTTAAGTCCTGAGCGAATCTTACAGGGAATTAAGCAAGTTGAATTGCAATCTGTAGGAGAACAGCGAGACTTTAGACAAGTTGCCGATTACAGCATGCCAAACGTGTCTCAAAAAATGGTTAAGATCATTTTGAGTTATACGGATTATGTGAATAGAACGGTTTGGAAAGCTTAAAGTAAATTGAACAAGACCACGCTCAAACAGAATTTGTTTAATTCCTTCGGCAAGTCGACCAAGAAGAAGATTGTTCTTTTTGAAAGCGATGATTGGGGAATGATCCGCACGCGATCCAAGAAATCATTGGATACGCTTAGAGGTAAGGGCTATTTAGTAGACCATTGCAGTTATAATCGCTTTGATGCGGTTGAGAGAAACCAAGATCTTAGCGGGCTTTTGGAAGTCTTGGCCAAGTATAAAGGGGCAGACGGGAAACCGGCCAAATTTACCTTAAACAATGTGGTTGCCAATCCTGATTTCGACAAGATTCAAAAGGCGAATTATAAGGAATACCATTACAAAAGCTTTGTAGAAACGCTTAGCGAATATTCGGAAACGGATTCTGTAATGGAGCTTTATAACCAGGGATTGAAAGATGGTCTGATTCAGATGCAATTTCACGGTCGAGAGCACGTAAATGTGAATCGATGGTTAGAGGCATTGCAGGCCGGGGACCAGCGCTTTATGGATGCTTTTTTAGAAGGGCAGTTTACGGTAGCGGGACAAGGAAGAACCAGTGGTAGAAAAGACTATTTAGATTCTTTTGGTCGCGCCTATTCTCATGAATATGAATCGGAGAAGTCTATAATTGACTCCGGTATGCAACTCTTCGAGGAAATCTGGGGCTTTAAATCACTAAGCTTCATCGCACCTTGTTACACATGGTCTTCTCAAATAGAACAGCATTTGTGGGTACAAGGCGTAAAATATTTACAAGGAACTCATGTACAGAGGGTTCCTGCTCCGGGCTTGGAATTAAAGATTGAGAAAAAATACCATTGGCAAGCAAAAAGAAACAGTTCCGGATTGATGTCAATCGTTAGAAATGTGATGTTTGAACCTTCAGAACATCTCTCTAAACCAGAACTGGTTGATCAGGCTTTCAAGGAAATTGAGAATGCCTTTTTTTGGAAAAAGCCGGCCGTTATAAGCAGCCATCGTGTGAACTTCATGGGAAGGTTGGATGAGGACAACAGAACAAAGAACCTTCGGTTATTGGATCAACTTTTGGGTCGTCTGACCACGAAATATCCCGATGTGATTTTTATGAGTACAGATGATTTGGGCCAACTTTATTCGAAATAAGGTATGTGTGGTATAGCAGGATTTATTGATTTTACTAAGACGGCTTCTACCGAAAGCCTTCAAGCTATGGTAGCCAGTCTTCACCATCGGGGGCCGGATGATAGTGGAGCTGAAACTTTTGAGAATGAGCATTGTCTAATTGGTTTTGGTCAAGCTCGTTTGTCCATTATAGATCTTAGTCATGGAGGACACCAACCCATGCATTATAAACATCTCTCTTGTGTATTTAATGGGGAAGTATATAATTATCAGGAAATTAAAGATGAGCTAATTGCCTTAGGGCATGAGTTTAACTCCAATTCAGACACAGAAGTTATTTTACATGCTTACGATGAATGGGGATTGGATGCAGTTCATCGCTTTATAGGCATGTTCGTGTTCACCATTTACAATCGCGAAAAGAATACACTTTCCATAAGCCGCGATCGTGCCGGGGTAAAGCCTTTGTATTATTTCCGATCAGAGGATCATTTCTTATTTGGATCGGAGTTGAAAGCTCTTATGGCCCATCCAAACTTTAAAAAGGAAATAGCTCCGGAAGTATTGGCAGAGTACCTGCAGTATGGCTACATAGCAGCTCCTAATTCCATATTTAAAGAGACTTTCAAATTAGAGCCTGGGCATCATCTGACCATTGATCTTTCATCGAAGAAAATTGAGATAGAAAAATACTGGGATCCCAGTACCTTTTATAGTCAGCCTAAATTGAAGCTTAGCTATGATGAGGCTAAGAATCAATTGCACGAATTAATGAAATCTGCTTGCCAATACCGAATGGTTGCAGATGTTCCCGTTGGGGTGTTTTTAAGTGGCGGATATGATAGTACCGCTGTAACCTCAATTCTTCAAGGGCAATCCCAGGAGAAGATAAAAACCTTTACTATAGGTTTTGAAGAGGGGAACAATGAGGCTCCTTTTGCGAAGGAAACGGCAGAATACCTGGGAACTGATCATACAGAGTATTTCTGCTCTACTAAAGAAGCTCAGGAAATCATCAAGGATTTACCTTTTTTCTACGATGAACCTTTTGGAGATAGTTCAGCAATTCCAACAATTCTGGTTAGTAAGCTGGCTAAACAAAAGGTAACGGTGGCCCTCTCTGCGGATGCCGGTGATGAGCTGTTCTTTGGTTACAACAGCTATTTTCAACAAGCCAGCAATCTTAACAAGCTTAAAAAAGTGCCTAAGGCATTTAAGCCTGCAATGGCCTTAATGGCTCCTCTCGCCAAAAGCTGGATTAAGAATGAAGCAACCGCACATAAAGCTTCTTCTTTTTTAGCCAGTCTTAATACATCTGAAAATGTAGAAGCGGCTAAGTTATTTTACTACGCAAAGCGAAAGCCAGAGGAGTATATCGCAAAATTATTGACGAACAAGCCCGAGTCCAAGGACCTTAAAGCAAAGGCATCTCAGGTTAAAAAACTAAGCCAGGCTGAAGACAGCTTTATGTTAGCTGATTACCAGGATTACCTTCAAAATGATATCCTCACTAAGGTTGATCGAGCAACCATGAGTGTTTCACTGGAAGGACGAGAGCCCTTTTTGGATCATCGTTTATTGGAGTTTTCGGCGCGCTTACCTCTTAGTTTTAAATATCAAGACGGATCTAAAATTGGAAAGGATATTCTCAGGGACATTGTTCATGAGTACGTTCCAAGGGAAATGATGGAAAGACCAAAAACGGGCTTTTCAATTCCTGTATTAGAATGGTTGCGTAAGGACCTATTTTTCTTGCAAGAAAAATATCTGTCTGAAGAAGCTTTGCAATGGTCAGGCTTATTGAATGTTCCATTTGTATTGTCTGAAATACGCAGATTCAATGAGCGTAAGATGCATTACAGTCCGGTGATCTGGTACATTTTGATGTTCCAGATGTGGTATGATCAATGGATAAATAAAGCAGAAGTTAATGCCTAAGCACATTGCTGTAAATCCATCCTTCAGATTATTGATTAAATTTTAATTGAAGTGTTTCGGTAGAAACGAATACACACTAAGCAACTCTAAGCATGCAAAAGATTTTAATTACAGGTATTGCCGGATTTATTGGCTACCATACTGCCCGTAAATTACTGGGCCTTGGCTATGAGATTATCGGCATTGATAATCTCAATACCTATTACGATGTTCAGTTAAAATTGGATCGTTTAAATGAATTGGGTATTGATGTGCACAGTGATACCTTTATCCGTCAAACTAAAACAGCAAGCAGCCAATTTGATAAATTAAGCTTCTTACAATTAGACCTTACAAATAAAGATGGTCTGTTTCATCTGGTAGAAGAGGAGAAGCCCTATCAAATCCTTCATCTTGCAGCTCAGGCTGGAGTCCGGTATTCAATATTAAATCCTGATGCATATGTGCAGTCCAATGTCGTGGGTTTTGCCAATATTTTGGAAGCCTGTCGTCGAAATGATGTAAAGCATTTGGTATACGCTTCCAGTTCTTCCGTTTATGGAAATACAAGTGAAGTTCCCTTTTCAGAGTCAGACCGGGTAGATGAGCCCGTAAGTCTATATGCCGCTACAAAAAAGAGCAATGAGCTAATGGCTCATACCTATAATCACTTGTATGGCTTTCCATGTACAGGACTTCGCTTTTTCACGGTTTATGGTCCCTGGGGCCGACCGGATATGGCCGCCTTCCTTTTTACGCGTGCTATCATTAAAGGAGAGCCTATTAAAGTGTTTAACTATGGCGAACTATGGCGCGACTTCACCTTTATCGATGATATTGTGGAAGGTGTCATAGGAGTAATCCGTAAAGAACCTTTTGCTAAAGTGGCGCAAATCTTCAACATTGGAAATAATCAACCGGTGAAGCTTTTAGATTTTATCCAACCCTGGAAACAGCCTTGGGTAAGAAAGCGGAATTGAAGATGATGGAAATGCAGGAGGGTGATGTTTACAAAACCTATGCTTCGGTAGATCGTCTGAAAAAATACGTGGGCTATGAGCCCAGTACTAATATAGCCGAGGGTTTAAAACAATTTGTTAATTGGTATCAATCCTATTACAAATAGGCTAAGGTGCAATCCACTCCAGTAAAAACCATAACCTTAATTAGCCCCTCGCTTTCCGCAGGGGGAGCAGAAAGGGTGATTTCTCTTTTGGCAAATTGGCTCATAAATGAGGTCGACCAAGTACATCTTATATTACTGACACGAGGCCCTCGATTTTATGATTTGGATTCAAGGATTCAAGTGCATGAACCAGACTTTAATATTGAAGAACTCGGACGCCTAAAGTTTACTTTAAAGAGCTTCTTCTGGCTGCGTTCCCTGTGGAAGAAATTACAATCCGGAGCCGCGCTTTCCTTTGGGGGCAAATACAATGCTTTTGTATTGTTAAGTGCCATAGGTAAGGGGCAAAGAGTATTTGTCTCTGATCGCAGCCGGCCCTCTATTAGCTATGGAAGGGTGCTGGATATACTAAACCCTCTGGTGTACCGAAGAGCAGCTGGAATAGTGGCGCAAACGGAAAGAGCTAAAAACCTGATGCATAAAGCTACAGGACATAAGAATATTAAAGTTATACCGAACCCGGTTCCGCAAATAACACCTGGCAAACAGCATCGTCAGAAAGTGATCTTAAATGCCGGTCGTTTTATAGCCTCCAAACATCAGGATTTACTCATTGAGTATTTTGAGCAAATTGAGGATCCGGATTGGACGCTGCGATTTTTGGGAGATGGCCCTAAATGGGAAGAGGTTAAAGCTAAAGCAGCCCGCAGCCCCAAGAAAGAGCAGATAGAATTCTTGGGTAATGTTAATCCCATTAGCCCCTATTATCAGGAAGCAGGGATTTTTGCTTTCACCTCAAGTTCTGAGGGCTTCCCTAATGCTTTAGGTGAAGCAATGAGTGCTGCCTGTCCGGTCATTAGTTTTGATTGTGAAGCTGGGCCTGCGGATTTAATTGAGAATGAGATAAGTGGCTATTTAGTTGACTTAATGAATCATGAAGATTATATAGCTAAACTTAAATTACTGGTTTCAGATGCTAGCAAGCGAGAAAGTTTGGGAGCTGCAGCTCGGGAGCAGATGCAAAGTTTTGAGCTGTCAAAAATCTGTAAGAACTACCTTAACTTTATGCTTGCATCATGAGATTGATGATTAATACGGCACATCAACGTTTTGGAGGAGCTGTGCAAGTGGCATTATCCTTCATAAATGAATGTCGCGATTTTCCTGAACATGAGTACTTTGTCATGCTCGGACCGGGTCTTCAAAAATTGGTCAATCATGAAGAATTTCCCGAGAATTTTCATTTTGAAAATTTCGATTTTGGCCCTATTAATTTGCGAAAGTCCTTTGCCATTAATAGGGCTATGCAAGCCATGGAGGCGAAATACAAGCCAGATGTAATCATATCTACCACCGGGCCAACGTATTTTCACTCCAAAGCGCCGCAGATTATAGGATTTAATTTGCCTTTATATATCTATCCGGAATCACCATTTGTGCAAAGCTTTTCCGGTATACGTCGACTTAAATTCGCCTTTAAGAAGATCCTGCATTATTACTTCTTTAAACGAGATGCAAGCGCTTTTGTAACGCAAACAGATGATGTGAATCAAAGGGTGCGCAAGGAATTGGGCTTTGATAAGGTGTATACCGTTACCAATACTGCCAGTACTTATTACAAGCAACCCGAGTCCTTTCCGAATAAATTAGCAGCTAAGCCTGAGGCTTTATACCGTTTTGTAACCATATCGGCTTTTTATCCTCACAAGGATTTGGAGTTGATTAAGGAGGTAGCCCGGATATTAGAAGAACGTGGGCGCCAAAATTTCGAGTTCGTTTTAACCATTAAACCCGAAGAATTTGACCGTGCCTTTAAAGGCCAAAATCATATTGTAAGTGTGGGACCAGTTCCTCCCCGGGAATGTCCTTCCTTATATCGCGAATGTGATGCCATGTTCCTGCCAACCTTGGCAGAGTGTTTCTCGGCCTCTTATCCCGAGGCGATGATAATGGATAAGCCTATTATTACCACCGACTTAGGTTTTGCTCGCAGCATTTGCGGTGAGGCGGCCTTGTATTTCAAAGCCAAAGATGCCGAAGCGGCCGCCGATCAAATTGAACGATTGTTAGATGATAAGCAATTGGAAGCTAAATTGGTTGAGCAAGGTCATCAAGAGTTAAAAAAGTTTGACAGTCCGCAAGAGCGGGCTAAAAAATATATCGAGCTTTGTGCCACTATGGCTAAGGCACAAGCCTAATTATTAGATCCCTGATTTTATGAAGATTTACATTGCCGGACATCGCGGAATGGTAGGTTCAGCCATTTGGCGGCATTTCGAAAATAGTGCGGAAAATATCGAGCTAATCGGCCGAAGCAGCAAGGAACTCGATTTGCGAAACCAGCAGGCAGTTTCCGATTTTATTGCCACTGAGAAACCCGATGTAATTATCGATGCTGCAGCACGAGTAGGTGGTATCCTGGCCAATAATGATTTTCCTTATCAGTTTCTGATGGAAAATATGCAGATTCAAAACAATCTGATCAGTGCCTCTATTGCCAACAATATTCAAAAGTTTGTTTTTTTGGGTAGTTCTTGTATTTACCCTAAAATGGCTCCTCAGCCTCTTAAGGAAGAGTATTTGCTCACCGGACCTTTGGAACCAACAAATGAGTGGTATGCCATTGCTAAAATTAGTGGTGTAAAAGCAACTGAATCCATTCGCAAGCAATTTGGCTACGATTACGTAAGCTTAATGCCGACTAATTTATACGGTCCCTTCGATAATTTTGATTTACAAACTTCTCATGTACTTCCAGCAATGATTCGCAAGTTTCATGAGGCCAAGGAAAACAATCATGCTCCGGTAGGCTTATGGGGAAGTGGATCTCCTATGCGGGAATTTCTGCATGTTGATGATTTAGCAAAGGCAGTAGGCTTTGCGGTTCGTAATCGATTAGAGCACAACCTCTACAATGTAGGTAGCGGTAGCGACTTATCCATAAAGGAATTGGCAGAAAACATTCAAAAAGTAGTGGGTCATCAGGGTAAAATTCAATGGGATACCACTAAGCCAGATGGTACGCCTCGTAAATGGATGGACAGTTCTCTTTTAAGAGCCATGGGCTGGTCACCAGAAATAGGACTGGAAGAAGGCATTAGTGATACTTACCAGTGGTTTCAACAAAACATCAATCAAATTAAGGAGGTTAAACTTAGCTAAACATGAAAACAGCATTAATTACCGGAATTACAGGCCAGGACGGTTCATACCTTGCTGAGTTATTGTTAGAGAAAGGGTATATGGTTCATGGAATCAAGAGAAGATCTTCCCTGTTCAATACCGATCGAATTGACCATTTGTATCAAGATCCACATGATCCTAAGCAGAGACTTAAACTTCATTATGGAGATTTAACCGATTCCATGAACTTAACTCGAATTATCCAGGAGGTTCAACCGGATGAGATTTACAATTTGGGCGCGATGTCCCATGTTAAAGTTTCTTTCGAGTCTCCTGAGTATGTAGGTAATGTAGATGGCCTTGGAACATTAAGAATCTTGGAGGCAGTAAGATTATTGGGGTTAACCGAGAAAACGAAAATATACCAGGCATCTACTTCTGAATTATATGGAGGGATGCCCGAGAATAAAAATGATAAGGGTTTTTACGATGAGAACTCTCCTTTTTATCCTCGCTCTCCTTACGGCGTAGCTAAAATCTACGGTTTCTGGATTACCAAGAATTACCGTGAGGCATACAATATGTATGCTTGCAACGGAATTTTATTCAATCATGAGTCACCCAGAAGAGGGGAAACCTTTGTAACCCGTAAGATCACTAGAGCGGTTTCAAAGATTGCTTTAGGCCTACAGGATAAAGTATATCTGGGTAACCTGGATGCGAAGCGCGATTGGGGGCATGCCAAAGACTATGTTCGCATGATGTGGATGATTTTGCAGGCCGATCAAGCTGAGGATTGGGTTATTGCTACCGGTATTACCACTACGGTTCGAGATTTCGTGAAAATGGCATTTGCCGAGGTGGGCATTAGCTTGCGATTTGAAGGAAGTGGTGTAGATGAAAAAGCTTTTGTAGCCGCTTGTGACCATCCTAAATTTCAATTGGAAATAGGCAAAGAAGTACTTTCCGTAGATCCTTCATATTTCCGTCCTACGGAGGTTGATTTATTGATTGGTGACCCATCCAAAGCAAAAGATAAATTGGGCTGGGTTCCAGAATATGATCTTCAAGCCCTAGTTAAGGATATGATGGAAAGCGATGTTAAACTGATGCAGAAAGACATCGATTTATTAAAGGCAGGCCATAAAGTCTTAAAACAAGAAGAATAAGAGACCTATGTCTTCGCAGAGAAAATTGGTCATACTTAATCAAGCGGCAAATTATCTTACCATAGGATTTGCCAATGCATTTCAGCAAGAGTTTGATGAAGTAGTGTTAATAAGTGGTAGCGTTCACGTTCAAGGTGAAGAGTTGGATAGCAGGATTAAGGTTCATTCCATCAATCGTTGGCATGAAAGTCCGGCCTCTAAGAAAATGACATCATACCTCTTAGCCATGCTCAAGATGTGGTGGCTTTTAATGACCAAATATCGCAAGCATGAAGTGTATTTTGTATCGGTTCCCCCAATGGGATACTTGCTGAATATCTTCTTGCCGCATCGCTTTAGTATGGTAATTTGGGATGTGTATCCTGATGTGTTCCAGATTACTGGAATGAAACAGGATCATCCGGTTTACCGAATTTGGTCCTGGCTAAACCGTAAGTCATTTAAAAAGGCCTATCGTTTGTTTACCATAAGTGAAAAGATGGCGGAATTGCTGCATCAATATGTAGATCCAGCCAAGGTAATTGTGCAGCCAATCTGGTCCATTTTTCAAGAGAATGAAAAGGTATCTAAGGCAGATAATCCTTTTATCAAGGAACATAATCTCCAAGGCAAGTTTATTGTCCAATATTCCGGAAATATTGGCCTAACTCACAATGTAGAGGCCATGGTGGATATTGCTGAATTGCTGCAGGATGAGTCTAATATCCTTTTTCAGATTATTGGGCGAGGTCCGCGAAAAGCAGTTTTGGAGAAGGTCGTGCAAGAACGACAATTACCAAATTGTATGTTCTTACCCTTCCAATCAGATGAGATGTTTCCTTATTCATTGGGAGCAGCTGATATGGGCGTTGTAATTCTGGATGAATCTACTAGTAAAGGCAGTGTACCCAGCAAGTCTTACAATTTAATGTCTTACGGGATTCCCTCATTGTACATCGCTTCAGACGATAGTCAGTTAAACGTATATGCCCAAAGGTTTGCTCATGCCTTTTGTTATAACAAGTCGCAATTGCACGCAGCGGCAGACAGTATATTAAAGTTGTCGCAGGATCGGGAACTCTGGAAGCAGATGTCCTTGGCCTCGGAGGAGGCAGCGGGACATTTTAAGCGCTCCAATGCCGATAAGTTTGTTGAACTATACCTTCAATCAAGATAGCTGTGAAACAAGCTCTTCTGGATAATTTAAAGAATATTCCAGGCTGGAAAAGCTCTCGGAAGATTTTGGTTATATCGGTAGACGATTATGGTAACGTTCGTCTCGACTCTAAACAGGCTCGAAAGTCAATGGACGAGGCCGGACTGAAGGTATTGAGTCGTTTTGATGCTTATGATACCCTAGAATCTCGCAGAGACCTTGAGATGTTGTATGAGGTATTAGACTCGGTTCGCGATAGCAAAGAGCGTGCGGCAGTCTTCACTCCCTTCGCCATGCCCGCCAATATTAATTTTGAAGCTATGGCGGAGCAAGACTATCAGAACTACATTCCCGAAAATCTGCCCGAAACCTACAGGAAATTGGAAGCACTTCAACCCAAGGCATATCAAGGAGCCTGGGATCTATGGCAAGAGGGGATCGAAAAAGCTTTGATGGTACCTCAATTTCACGGTCGGGAGCATCTAAACCTAAAGTCGTTTGAAGCCAAGTTAGCTGCGCGAGATACCGAAGTTTTAACAGCGCTTAAGAATCGTTCTTACACCAGTATTTCTAGAAGTGGTTTCCCCAATATCTCCTATACGGCTGCCTATGAATTTGAGGAGCTAAATGAAAATCAAAGCTTTAAATTCATCTTGCAGGACGGCCTGGATCGCTTTGAACAAGTATATGGCTATAAGTCTGTGCATTTCAATCCACCAGGAGGCCGGGAGCATCCTATGATTCATCCTTTTTTAAAGGAGAAAGGGGTGAAATATTTGGATACTCCTTTTATTAAACGTCAGCATGAAGGTGGTGGCCGGTATCAGAAATCATTGAATTGGACCGGAAAGCAAAATAAAGAAGGTTTAATCCTGCAGGTTCGTAATGTGGTATTTGAACCAACGGATAATCGTGGATTTGACTGGGTCGATTATAGCTTCCGCCAAATTGCTACCGCATTTAAATGGAATAAACCTGCGATTGTGAGTTCGCATCGAGTGAACTTTTGCGGGGAAATAGATCCCGAAAATCGCCGAAAAGGACTAGCGGCTTTAAAAGCACTTTTGGAAAGAGTGGTAAAACATTATCCTGAAGTGGAGTTTATGTCGAGTGTAGAATTGGGAGATACCATCGCCCAAAGCCTTAAACCTTAGTCATGTACCGAAAACTGTTTAAGAGATTAATTGACCTATTAGTGGCTTTGAGCCTTTTAATCCTTTTAAGTCCGCTGATTCTGATCATTACGGTTGTACTGCTTTTTACTAATGAAGGGAAGCCATTTTTCTACCAAGACCGCCCAGGTTATAAGGAAAGAAAAATTCGGATTATGAAGTTTAAATCCATGACCGATAAAAAGGACGCGGAGGGAAAGCTGTTGCCGGATAATGAACGCATCACCGCTATGGGAAAGTTTATTCGCTTAAGCTCCTTGGATGAATTACCGCAATTGGTTAATGTTTTGAAAGGAGATATGAGTTTGATAGGGCCTAGGCCTCTGCTTTTCAAGTACCTACCTTTATACTCTGAAGAGCAAAGACGCCGACATGAAGTAAAGCCTGGTATTACAGGATTGGCACAGGTTAATGGGCGAAATGCCATTAGCTGGAAGAAGAAATTTGAATATGACGTTTACTATGTGGATCATCTGAGCTTAGCCTTGGATATTCAAATTGTGTTTAAAACGATTCGAAAAATAGTGATCAGAGAAGGGGTGAATCAATCGGATGACCGCCCCATGAGACCATTTGACGGCACCAACTGATGAAAAGAGTACTCTATTTTTTTTACTACCTCAAGGAGCTTGACTCTAAGAAATTTAAAAGCTTCATGGCTTATGCTCGAAAAGCTTCTGGCAGATCGACTTTGAGTCTGTACTTAGAGCTGTTTCGGGATTCTGTGAAATACAATATTTCCATTCTGGAGTATTTCCAATTTCATTTCTATGAGATTAGCCCCGAAGAAAAAGCTAAGTGGGCGGGTACTGGTTATATGTATGAGTATCAGTTGCTGATGAATCCCAAGGAAAGCAGAAACCTTCTTTCGGATAAGGCTCTTTTCTTGAAGGACTATGGCAAATTTGTAAACCATGCTTTTGCTGGAATTGAAGAGTTGAAATTAAAGCCCGAACTGGCCAAAGATCTAATTGAAGGCAAAAGTGATAAGGTGGTGCTTAAGAGTGTGGACGGCCAATGCGGTAGAGGAATTCAAATTATCCCAGTTAAAGGCTTAAACCCATCCACTTTGGTATCTAAGCTCGAAGCCTCCGGTAATGACCTGGCGGAGGAATTTGTGCAGCAGCATGAGGATTTGAATCGATTATCGCCTTCAGGGTTAAATACCCTTCGTATTGTGACCCAAATTAATAAAGAGGGCGGCGTAGATGTAATTGCTGCTCGATTGCGTATCACCGTAAACAACAGTGTAGATAATTTGGCTGCTGGTAATCTGGCCGCTGAAGTTGATTTGGAAAGTGGCAAGGTTAATGGGCCTGCGGTTTACAGTGATATTACCAAAGAAGATACCGCCACTCATCCGGTAACGGGAGTAGCAATTAGTGGATTTGAAGTACCGCTGTTTAAAGATTCCATCGAAATGGTTACAGAGGCCGCTTTGCTATATCCTCAAAATCGATCTATTGGTTGGGATGTTGCGATTACAAGCAATGGACCTGAACTTATAGAAGGTAACCACGATTGGTGTAAGCTATTATGGCAATTACCAGTAAAGAAAGGCCTAAAGCCAGTACTTGAAGCCTACAGAACGAATAGAAAATAAGCTTAGATGAATATTTTAATTAGTGGAGTAGGAGGGCCTACTCCTCGCAGCATTGCACGCAGTATTAAAATCAGCAAGTATGCTGATGAAGCTAAGATGTTTGGTACAGATGTAAATCCTTTGGCTTACGGCCTGTATGAAAATGATTTATACGAAGAGACCCGCTTAATCCCATATGCCGGGAAAGAAGGTTATTGGGAAGCCCTGAAAGCTTATATCAAAGAAAAAGACATTAGCTGTGCCATGGTACACCCAGAACACGAAGTCTTGGCTTGGTCTAAATTGAAAAAAGATGGCGGCGAGTGGCCTTGCAAAACTTTGCTTCCTGATTATGATGTTGTAAAGGTCTTAGTGGATAAAGGTGCCATGACTGATATCCTCGAAGGCACTGGTTTAGTGCCAGAGTCGTATCTGATTGACCCAGAAAATTTGAACTTCGAGGAGCTTGAGCAAACCCTGCCTTATCCGTTCTGGATTCGAAGTACCTCGGGCTCCAGTGGTTTAGGATCTTTGAAAGTTGAAGATCGAGATAGTCTAAAGAATTGGATAACCATCAATCCTGGAGTAACGGAATTTATTGCCAGTACTTATTTACCTGGCCGAAACCTAGCCTGTAAACTGCTTTATCATAATGGAGAACTTTTACGTTCGGCTTGTGGTGAACGTGTAAATTATATTATGGCAAAGGTGGCCCCATCGGGTATCACTGGTAATACTTCTTATGGTCGTTTACTGAATGAACCTAAATTAGTTGATGCGGCCGTAAAGGCGATGGAATTAATATTTGAAGCTACCGGAGCTCCTAAGCACGGTTTCTTTACTGCTGATTTTAAGGAAGATGCCCATGGGAAGCCTTATATCACTGAAATCAACGTTCGGATGGTAGCCTTTAATTATAGTTTTGCCAAAGGCGGTGCTAATTTTTCGGAAGACATTGTTCGCTTGATGAATGAAGATGCCAGCTTTGATCGTAATTATAAGATGTATGAGTTTGAGCCTGGAACCATCTTTTTGCGTGATGTAGATGCAGAGCCGATTTTGATGAAAGAAGAAGATTTGATTAAACCCATCTAGTTTGATATTGTTAGCATAAAAAAAGCGACCCAATTGGGTCGCTTTTTTTTATGTTCTAAGATTTGGACTTAGACCAAACTTGAATTATCCTCTGGATCTAAAGCCACGGCCTTTTTTACCGCTTTCTTTATCGTCTTCGCCATAATAGGCAGAGCCGTATCCGTAGCCGTAACCATATCCATAACCATATCCGTATCCATAGCCATATCCGTATCCATAACCATAGGATTTAGAAATGGTAAAGTCATTAATGGTAATGGCGATATTCTGTACAGATTTGTTTTCGTAGCGATCATTGATAAAGCTCAATAACTGCTTGTCGGTATAACCTTGTCGGATAACGTAGAAGCTGTAATCTACCTTCTTAATAAGTTCAAAGGTATCAGCTACCAATCCAACCGGTGGAGTATCGAAAATGATATATTCAAAGTCTTGCTTTAGAATCTCATGCATTTCGTCAAAGCGCTCGCTGAGAATTAATTCTGAAGGGTTTGGAGGAATGGGACCAGCAGACAGGATATAAAGATTATCCAACATACTCGTCTTTTGGATAGCGTCTTTGCATTCCATTTGACCTGCCAAAACAGTACTTACTCCAAAGTCATTACTAAGCTTAAAGTCGTTGTAGATTTTTGGTTTACGCAAATCAAGACCAACCAATACTGTTTTCTTACCACTGGCCGCTAGAATGGAGGCCATGTTGATCGAAATAAAGGTCTTTCCTTCACCACCGATGGAAGAAGTAAAGAGCATAGTCTGAATCTTCTTTTCGCCAGCCAGGAAGGAAATATTACTTCGTAAGGCTCGGAAGGATTCTGCGATACTCGACTTCGGGAATTCGGCAACAATAAGGTTGGTGCTGCGATCACTGTGTCCAATCATGGCTACAATAGGCATGTTGGTAATCGATTCAACATCTTCCTTCGAACGAATTTTGGTATCCAGTAAATCCGTAATTACGATAAAGCCTATTGGAATAAAAAGAGATATCACAATGGCAATAGTAAAAGTACGTTTGGGATTGGGGCTTACCGGATCTTTATCAACGGTCGCTGAGTCTACAACGCGTGAATCGGGGGTGTTTCCAGCCAAAACAATAGCGGTTTCAGCCTTCTTCTGCATCAAGAACAGGTAGAGGTTCTCCAGAATCTCGTAACGTCTTTTGATACGGATCAACTCAATTTCTGTTTTAGGTAATTCGCTTACCTCAGATTCAACCTTATGACGCTTATCTTCAAGAACTTGAATCTGATAAGAGAGTTGATTAAGTACCGAACTAATATTAGTTTTCAGATTTTGGCGCAGCTTTAAGATTTGCTGGTCCAAGAGTCGAATACGAGGGTTACTTTCCAACTGACCATAGCTTAATCGAGATCGTTCCTGGATTAATAGGTTCAAATCGCGAATGGCCATAGATATAACCTCTTCCAAACCTTGAATGCCCATGGGGCTCAATAAAGCCTCAGTTAATTCAAGTTCATTATTCTTTTTAGTGATGTAATTGAGGTAGCGCTCTTGAGACTTTAATTCTGAAATCTTGGCATCAAGGTCGAATATTTGAGTAAAGAGTTGAACTCCCTTACTACTGAGGTTGATTGCTTGATTTTCAGATTGGAAAGTTTTTAAAATACCCTCTACTATTTCCAAAGAATCTTGAAGTCCGGAAAGTTCTTTGGTGATAAAGTTCAGCGCATTTTCGGTGGTTTGATTCTTACTTTCAAGGTTAAAGTTTTGGTATTCAGAGATTAACTGATTTACATAATCTTTGATTTTATCACCAACCGCACCTTTCATACTGATGTTGATGGCTGCTGATCCTTCAGAAGTTGGTTCAACAGTTAACTGGTCGTAATAACTATCAATCAAATTCTGTTTGGAAGTCCAGTTTACCTTGATTTCTGATACATCCTGAGGAGGATCATAGGAAGTTGGGCTAATGCGGAATTTGGCAATTGGACTAAGGAACCACTCATTTTCCTTTACAAAAATAACTTCCTTTTTATCCTCATCAGGATTGTAGGCTTCGGGCAGTTCAATTTCATACCCTGCGTCTTTTTGCTTCACAATGTACTGACCGTACACTTGAGTGTGAAGACTATCATATTCCAATCTCCAGCCCGGGTTGGGATAAATCTCAGAGCTTTTAATCTTTCCCTCGCTGTAATAGCTTATTTCAAAAGACAAGCTTTGAAGAGTTCTTTCGGTTAAGGTTCTACTCTTAAGAATAACAACCTCATTTTCGAATTCCAGGCGAGGATTATAATAACCTACGGCAGACATTAAAGACTCCATGCTGCCTTTTTGGTCAGAATCCACCATAACGGTAGCGTTTACCTCATAAATACGAGTAGCATAACGGTAGATAAAAAGAGCGATAACCAGACCAATAACCATTGAAATGGAGATAATTGGCCAGGAACCTAAAATACGGAAGAATAACCTTTTTATGTCTACAGAATCCTCACTACTAGACTGCTGAGGTTGGATCATTTCTGTAGGATAGCCGGGCTGCTGGTAGCTGGGTTTAGAATCTTGCATCCTAATTATTAATACTGTTTATAGCGATAATCAAGGTGATGGTAGAAGCGAGCACCGAGAGTAATTGAGAAAAAGTTTGGAAACCGGTAGTACCAATACCAAAGGATTTTTGAGGTAGTGGTTTGACATTAATTACATCATTAGGCTGAATGAAATAACGTGAGTCATTAATAACATTTGCGTCGGTTAAGTCCAACACGAAAGTTTTAACACCTTCTGGACTTTGACGTACTACCATTACTTCTTTACGATCTCCAACTATGGTAATATCGCCTGCAGAAGCTAATGCTTCGAAGATATTTACCTGATTTTGATACACTACGTATTTACCAGGTCGGGCTACTTCGCCCACAATTGAAAAGCGAATTCCAGCTAATTGAACAGTTACATTGATGGATTCCTCCGTAAAATACTTTTGAAGTTCAGTTTCCACCAAGTTTTGAATTTCTTCGATGCTTAGATCTAAAACCTGAAGCTTGCCAACAATAGGAATACTGATTTCTCCATTGAGGTCGATAGAGTATCCCTGAAGGTAAAACAAAATGTCTCCGGCCTGCAATGCATTGGGTTGAGACATATTCGCAATATTGAAAAGCTGCGAAGTTTCAGCATCATAGGTACGAATAGTAATGCTCAAGATGTCATTAGGCTGAACGCGGTATGCATTGCGTTCCAATTTGTATTCTTTGGAAGAACCTTCTTCTTCTTGTAAATAGGTTAACCTTTTGGTAGGAACACAGCCAATGGCTCCAATGAGCAATAAAGAGTACAAAGTCGCTTTAAAGAAGCGCGACCACATTTTTGACTTGGTTCTTGTCATGAGAAGAAAGATTCAATTTTGGTTTCGATTCGTGCCCAATCGCTCTCGCTTAAATTACTGCCGGAGGGCAAGCATAAGCCTGTGTCAAAGAGCTTTTCTGCTACTTTTCCACCATAGTATTTAGTCTCTTCGAAAACAGGCTGTAAGTGCATGGGTTTCCAAAGGGGGCGTGCCTCAATATTTTCTTCGAGCAAAAAGATACGTAATCCTTCACGGTCTTTCCCCTTATTTTCATCTGGATTCATCACGATGGAGCTCAACCAGCGATTGCTAAATGAATCGGCTAGTCCTGGCTGAAGTTTAATCGCATATCCTTTTTTATTAATCCGAGCAAAGAGCTCCTGATAGCGCTCAAAGTTTTTACGACGCAGCGTAATGTGTTTGTCTAAGACAAGCATTTGGCCACGACCAATACCGGCAAGCACATTACTTAAGCGATAATTATAACCAATGGTGCTGTGTTGGTAGTGAGGAGCCTCATCGCGGGCCTGGGTTGCTAAAAAGCGAGCTTTATCGATCCACTCCTTATTGGAAGAGACCAGGGCACCACCACCGCTGGTAGTGATAATTTTATTGCCATTGAAGGAGTAAACTCCAAAATCACCAAGGCTACCAGTATATTTTCCTTTATAGGTAGAGCCTAAACTTTCGGCAGCATCTTCTAAAACTGGAATGCCGTAGGATTTTGCATGAGCTAAAATCTCGTCCATTTTAGCCGGCATTCCATATAGGTGAACCGGTATAATAGCTTTTACTTTGGGAAGAAGTCCTTGCTGATCGAGGTCTTTTAATGCAGTCAGTAAAGAGTCTGGACACATATTCCAGGTGTCTTCCTCAGAATCAATAAATATAGGGTCCGCACCACGGTATTTTATGGGATTTGCTGAGCCACAAAAAGTAAAGCTTTGAACGATAACCAAATCGCCAGGACCTACTTTAAGTAAATCAAGAGCAATATGAAGGGCAGCCGTACCACTGCTTAGTGCTGCGGCATGAGCCACACCATTGTACTTTTCAAGATCTGCTTCAAAGCCATTTACATGAGGCCCCAATGGAGCTATCCAATTGGTTTCGAAGGCTTGATTAACGAATTCCTGCTCCTTTCCACCCATGTGAGGAGAGGACAGCCAGATCTTGGTTTTATCGCTCATTGAGGGCATTTATTTGATCGGACAAAGAAAGCAAATGATTTGAAAACTTTGGGGCTTACCACAGGGCCATACTGTTATTTAATTCACATTTAATCTCAGCTGAGCGAATTCTTCTGATTGATATCCATTAATTTTGGACTGTTTTGAGAAAAAGAAACTGAATGCGTTATACATTAACCCACCTTAAGGAATTGGAAGCCGAAGCAATCTATGTAATCAGAGAGGTCTTCGCCCAATTTGAAAACCCCGCTATTCTTTTTAGTGGAGGGAAAGACTCTATTGTATTAACTCACTTGGCAAAGAAGGCGTTTTGGCCTTCGAAGATTCCATTTCCATTGGTGCATATTGATACCGGTCATAATTTTCCGGAGACGATTGCCTTCCGGGATCAGTTGGTCGAAAATTTGGGGGTTAGATTGTTGGTGGGCTCAGTACAGAAATCCATTGACGATGGTGCAGTAAGGGAAGAGACAGGAAAGAACGCCAGTCGAAATGCACTTCAAACCGTAACCTTGTTGGATACCATCGAGGAGTTTCAGATTGATGCAGCTATGGGAGGTGCCCGTCGGGATGAAGAAAAAGCCAGGGCTAAAGAGCGTTTCTTTTCGCATCGAGATGATTTTGGTCAATGGGATCCCAAAAATCAAAGACCCGAACTTTGGAACCTATTCAATGGGAAGAAGAATATGGGAGAGCATTTCAGAGTATTCCCAATCAGCAATTGGACGGAGATGGACGTATGGCAATATATTTTGCTTGAAAATATCGACATCCCCAGCCTTTATATTGCACACGAGCGCGAGGTAATCTTCCGGAATAATACCTGGTTGCCGGTTTCGGAGTTCATCACTATTGAAGAACATGAGAAAGTAGAAAGTCGTATGATTCGCTTCCGTACTTTAGGGGATATCACTATCACCGGCGGTATTGATTCGGATGCCGATACTCTAGAAAAAATTGTGCAAGAAGTGGCATCTGCCCGCCAAACCGAAAGGGGAAATCGCGCGGATGATAAGCGTGGTGAAACCGCAATGGAAGACCGTAAAAAGCAAGGCTATTTCTAAGCAGACCAAACAATAGTAAAGATGAGTGATAATTCGTATTTAGATATGCAACTACTTCGCTTTACCACAGCAGGTAGTGTAGATGATGGAAAAAGCACCTTGATTGGTCGCTTACTTTATGATTCAAAATCCATTTTTGAAGATCAGTTAGAGTCTGTTGAAACCAGCAGTAAAAAACGTGGGGTAGACCATGTTGATTTGGCTTTATTGACCGATGGTTTAAAAGATGAACGTGAGCAGGGGATTACCATCGATGTAGCTTACCGCTACTTTGCTACTCCTAAGCGTAAGTTTATCATTGCTGATACGCCTGGACATATCCAGTATACCCGAAATATGGTTACAGGTGCATCTACCGCTAACTTGGCTTTAATCCTGATGGATGCCCGACATGGTGTGGTTGAACAAACCTGTCGACATTCCTTTATAGCCAGCTTATTGCAGATTCCGCATTTAGTGATTTGCGTGAATAAAATGGATTTGGTGGACTATAGTGAAGAACAGTTTAATAAGATTGTAAAGGACTATAAAGAGTTTGCCTCCAAACTGAATGTGAGTGACATTCGATTTGTACCCATCTCTGCCCTCAATGGCGACAATGTGGTAAATCGAAGTGAGAATATGCCTTGGTACAATGGTGAGACCTTATTGCATACTCTCGAGACTATTCATATTGATAGTGATCAGGATCATGTAAATGCTCGATTCCCGGTGCAAACAGTAATTCGCCCGAAAAGTGACCAATACCATGATTATAGAGGTTATGCTGGTCGAGTGGCAGGGGGTATTTATAAACCCGGTGATGAGGTGGTAGTGCTGCCCAGTGGATTTGGTTCCAAGATTAAATCAATAGACACCATGGGTACTCAGATAAAGGAAGCTTTTTCTCCGATGTCTGTGACCATCACCTTAGAAGATGATATTGATATCAGTCGTGGTGATATGATCGTGCGACCTAATAATCAGCCTACCGTAACCCAGGATTTGGATGTTATGCTTTGTTGGTTAAATAATTCACCAGCCCAGGCACGTGCTAAATATATTCTTCGTCATACCACCAATGAATCACGGTGTATGATAAAAGAGGTGCTTTACAAAGTGAATATTAACACCTTACATCGAATCGAAGATGATAAGGAAATTGGAATGAATGATATTGTTCGAGTGAAAATTCGTTCTACTAAGCCTTTGTTTGTAGATGAATACAATGACAATCGTAATACAGGTTCCATCATCTTAGTAGATGAGAGCACAAACGAAACCGTGGCTGCAGGCATGATTCGTTTATAGGAACCGTACCCTAAAATTAAAAACCCCCTTGAACCTGGTTCAAGGGGATTTCTTTTTGCTTTAAATCGTATTACAAGCGCTCCTTTAATTTGTTAAGGATTAGTTCAACACCTTCCTCAACCGTCATTTTATGGCTAGGGATTTTTAAATCCGGATTAGTAGGCTCTTCAAAAGGAGAGCTTATGCCGGTAAAATTTGAAATTTCTCCTCTACGGGCTTTGGCATAAAGACCTTTTACATCACGTTTCTCACATTCTTCAATGGGACAATTCACGAAAATTTCAAAGTAATTTTCAGCTCCAATTAAGTTTTTCACTTTTTGACGTTCTTCCTCAAATGGAGTGATGAAGGCGGTTAAAACGATGAGGCCGGCATCTGCCATTAATTTGGCAACTTCACTGATTCTTCGAATGTTTTCCACTCGAGATTGATCTGAAAAGTCTAAATCGGAATTTAATCCTGAGCGAATATTATCACCATCCAGTATATAAGTATGACGACCCTGCTCATAAAGGCGACGTTCTAATTCGGAAGCTAGGGTCGATTTTCCCGATCCGCTCAAGCCTACAAACCAAATAACCATTCCTTTATGACCCATCAATTCAGCGCGATCTTCTGATTGAATTTGATGTTGATGGGGAATAATGTGGAGCTTTTCAGTATTCATTTTTAGAGGTAAAAGACTTTAATATAAAACAGGAATACGGCAACATAAATTAGGCTGATTATCGAACCAATGCGGAAAAAATCCCGAAAGCGGTATTTTCCCAGTTCCAGCACCATCAAATTGGTTTGATAAGCAAAGGGAGTGATAAAACTGCAAGAAGCTCCAAAGGCGGTGCTTAGAAACATGGCTTCGTAGCTGATGCCGGAACTAATTGCTAAGCTATAAGCCAAAGGGAACATTATGGATACAGCCGCTACATTGGTAATGAATGAGGTAAGCAACCAGGTAGTGATAAAGACCACAGTAATAAGGGTGAAATGATTCCAATGACTTGCTCCATTAAAAAGGGAATCCGTAAGAATCTGAGCCCCACCGGAACTTATCAGACTGTCGCCAAGGGCGAGGGAGACGATCAAAATAATTAACAGATCTAAACTTAGAACCCTATTGATTAAATCCAGGTATACCATTTTGGTGGCAACCTGAATGCCTAAGATAACCAGTAAGGCTTCCAAGAAGCTAATCACACCAAAGCTGGACAGTAAAACGGATAAGGCTGTGCCAATTCCAAATAACCATTTAGAGCCTGAGGCCTTCTCAGTATGCTTATAGTGTTCTTCCAGAATAATGAAATCACCAGAGTTTGAGCTTCGCTCTAAAAAACGAGGACCGGCTACCATTAAGAGGACATCACCAACATGGAGGTCGATGGAGCCAATTTTCCCGGATAATTTCTCGCCTCTGCGATGGATGCCAATAATGGCTGCATCATAACGCTGGCGAAATCCCATTTCCTTTGCATTTCGCCGATCCATTTGGGAGTTCTGTGCAACAATAGCTTCTACATAACTGGTGTTTTCAATCAGCTGAAATTCATTGGTTTTAGCCAATTCAAGGCCTGGGAAACGATTTACCAGATTATTAATTTGGCCGGTATCTCCAGCAAAGAGCAAAACATCATCTTGTCGCAAAATCTCGGATGGTGGTACAGGAGCAATTTCCCGGTTTTCTCGAATAATTTGAGTGAGGAAGAAACCTTCCAGATTACGAAGTCCTACCGACTCCACTGATTGGCCAGTGTATTGACTGTTTTCGATCAGCCTAAGTTCAATGAGATACTCGCGACGATTGTCTTTGATTTCACTTACAAGATCATCTTTGGCGCCTAAAAGCTTAGGGGCTATTAAAGCCATTGCCAAGATTCCTAAAACTGTGATGCCAATTCCTGGTAAAGTAAAGTCGAAGAAGCCCAAAGGTTGTAAACCTGCATCTTGAATCAGCCCGTTTAATAAGAGGTTGGTTGAGGTACCTATCAAGGTAATAACGCCCCCCATAATCGCCGCAAAGGATAAGGGTATCAATAGCTTGGAAGGGGAGATGTGATGGTTTTTTCCCCATTGATGCACAAAGGGAATCATTACACTCACCACCGGGGTATTATTCATGAAGGCAGATAACAGAGCCACCGAAGAGCCCATTCGGATGATAAAGCCTTGAGGAGTTTTCACACTCCTAAAGAGCCTGTTTAATCCGCCAATCAGATCAAAGGATTCATTAATCCCTGCCGTAATGACAATGAGCAGAAAAATTTTAATGATGGAGGGATTACTTAATCCTTCCAGAAAATCTATTGCACTAATAGCGCCACTAAGTATCAGAGCGCCTCCACCAAAAAGAAATACCAAAGAGGTTTTAAATCGATCGGTGATTAAAACCAAAACCAGTAGACCGATAATAATCAGGCTGGCAATGCTATGGTATTCGGGACTAAGCAAGTGCTAATTTATTCGCTAACTGCTTGATACATGCGCTCAATAATATCCACCACTTTTAAGCCTTCCAAGGCATTAGTGGTGATTGGCGCTCTACCTTTCAGTACGTCAATTACATTTTCAATCAAATACACATGATTGGCGGCACTTCCTTTATAGGGACCATAATCATTAGGAGGGTTTGAAGCCTTTAGTATTGGCATTTCATAGTCTTTAACATGGCAGTATTCCACCTCGTTCATGTATTGACCGCCGATTTTAATGGTGCCATTTTCCGCTAAAATGGTGATGCTGCTTTCGAAGTTTTTATCCCAGCAAGAAGTACTAAAGTTCAGTACTCCCATTCCTCCATCTGTAAAATTGAAGCTGAGAATTCCCGAATCTTCAAAGTCCGTAGAGTCACTATGATTAAAGTCTACCATACGTCCCTTGATATCTTCGATGTCTCCAAACAACCAATACATCACATCAATAAAATGGGAGAATTGGGTAAAGAGGGTTCCTCCGTCTAAAGCTTTATTACCATGCCAATTACCGGGTTTGTAATAGCGTTCATCACGATTCCAATAACAGTTGATTTGCACCATATTTATCCGCCCCAATTTTCCACTTGCTACCATGTCCTTAATCCATACGGAAGGAGGGGAGTAGCGGTTTTGCATCACTGCAAAAACATGACGGTTTTTATGTAAGGCAGTGAATATTACTTTTTCGGCATCGGTTTTCCTTAAGCTGAGTGGCTTTTCAACCACCACATGGTATCCTGCATTCAAACAAGCAACTGCATGTTCGGCATGTAAGCCATTAGGCGTAGCAATGTTTATCGCATCAATTTCCAGATTGGCCTTAAGTAATTCTTCTAAAGAAGAAAAAAGAACCACATCTTTCATTTTGGGGTCAATACCAAGATCGCTGGCAGGGCGGGTATCACAAAAGGCGATTAATTCCGCTTCCGGGTTTTGCCAAATCATTTCAGCATGTCTTTTGCCGATGTGGCCACAGCCAACAACAGCAAACTTTATGGGCTTATTTTCAGTCAAGGATTAATTCTATTTGATCTTGATTCAGTTTGTAACGCTGCCCACTTTCTGGGCATGCGGCTTCTTGATTTTCATCAAAATGGAGTCGATGGCCATATTGACTCATCCAACCAATTTGTCGAGCCGGGTTCCCCACTAAAAGAGCATAAGGCTTAACAGTTTTGGTTACTACCGATCCGGCCCCAATAAAAGCGTATTCGCCAATATCATGACCACAAACTATAGTGGCATTAGCGCCAATTGTTGCGCCTTTTCCTACATGAGTTTTCTCGTAGGCATTCCTTCGATTTACTCCTGAACGAGGATTGGAAACATTGGTGAAAACCATGGAAGGGCCGAGGAATACATCGTCGTCGCAGCTTACTCCGGTATAGATGGAAACATTATTTTGAACTTTAACATTTCTACCTAGTATTACTTCGGGGCTTACTACCACATTTTGGCCGATATTACATTTTTCACCCAAAATAGCCTGGGGCATAATATGGGAGAAATGCCAGATTTTAGTGCCCTTGCCAATTTGGGCTCCTTCATCTATAACCGCCGTGGGATGTGCAAAATATTCGTTTTCCATTTCGATAAAGATAAAAGCGAAATTAAGAAAGCTCGGGCAGCCTATTACTTTCTCGCTTTCATTTAATGCATATTTCTATTTTGCGGGATCAATTGGTAAGAAATGGCTACCTATGAGCTAGAATTATAAGATGATGAGTTGCTAAACGTTTAATAATTGCCTTCCCCCTTCAGACTAAGTGTGGGTTTTTATATTTTAGCCAATCAGAGAGATTTGTACCCATTATGGGGATTATATATATGAAGAAGCTAACCCTATTGTTTTTAACCCTCTTGAGTGGAGGCCTTTTTGCACAGAATCTCGTGCGTAATGGCTCCCTTGAGAACACTGGTAATTGTCCTATCACCGATACGGTCTTCAGTAATTATGTAAACCCCTGGACTTTTTATAAAGGCGATCCCGACTTCTATCATCCTTGTGGTTTTCCCGGCAGCGATTCTGCTACAAACAATGCGCTACCTTTTGATGGCGATGGTTTTGCGGGAATCGATGTATACGGGCTGCAGGGTGTAAACTATGTTCGCGAATACCTTCATGGTGAATTGAAGAAACCTTTGGAAGAAGGAAAGTTTTACCGAGTAAGCTTTTATGTTCTCCCTCGTAACAATGATGATAAGGGAGATTCCTATGGGATTAATAATATTGGAATGTTACTTACGGATACGGTTGTAGACTCTGTGCCTCCCGGTAATGTGATTATGGCCAGTCCCCAGGTTGTAGCGAAGGATCCTATTACCCAAGTAAATTATTGGACTCCGATCTGCGGAATTATTAAAGCTAAAGGAGGAGAAAGATATATTACTATTGGTAATTTTACTCAGGATGCTGAGACCGACGCGGTTCCCTTGGAAAATGCATCCAATCCGGCTACTGCTTACTATATGATTGATTATGTTGAGGTGTTGGAAAATGATTTACCTCAATTACCACAAGATACGGTGATTTGCCAGGAAGGGCGCATAGATTTACGGGTGGCTGGTCCTAATATTTCGGTGCTTTGGAGTGATGAAACTACCACCTCAAACTTCATCATAACCAAGCCTGGTCTTTACACAGCGGAAATATCCAATGGTATTTGTAGCTATACCGATTCCATCCAGGTTGATGGCGTAAACTGCGAAGAGTGTGTTACTTATGCTCCAAATGCTTTTACTCCAAACGGAGATGGGCGCAATGATGAATTCATTATCACACCTATTTGCGATTCAGATGGCTATTTAGAACATTATGATTTGCGAATTTTCGATAAATGGGGTCGAAAAGTTTTTGAAACACAAAGCCCAGATGTTGGCTGGACTGGTAAAAATGCTGAACATAAAGGAGTGTATACCTACACTTTAGAATATCGATTCAGCAGCGAAAGAGAAACCAAGACTCGTATTAAGCGAGGTTTTGTGACTATCCTCAAGTAGCTAAAAAGACCTTTAGCACGGAATCTTAATCAACTTAAATACATCCTATCTAAGCTTATTAGTAATTGCGGGATAAAATTTTATTTTGGTCCTGTTAATCTACTCACTGCTTGCTAAATGGAACAGTACATTTGGAAAAAACTTGGAATAAGCTCGAACTTCAGCATTGAAGAGCGCTTATTCATGAGTACAACCTTCCTCAGTGCTTGTTTTTTAATATTACTGACCTTGCCTCTCTACATTCAAGATTCGGGTAGGGCGGCTTTTTATCTTTTACTATTAGGGCTAAGCTTAATCTCCTGTTATATTCTGGTGCGCTTGTGGCGGAAGTTGAATATCGCTAAAGTTTTTCTGAGCCTGGTGGTGCTGTTTTTCTCTCATCTTATTTTCCCTTTAACGGGCTTTTTTAAAGGTCCCGTTGTATATGGATTAGTCATGTTTTTTGTTCTGAGCCTGGTTGTTTCAAAAAGCAATCTGGAGCAAAGGATCAATTTCATCCTGATACTGATGATTGGATTAGACTTGATCTTCTACCTGGCACCAATGCCTGACCCTCAAACTACCTGGATTTATTTTCTCACCTATTTTGCGTTTACCTGTATATTTTATTTGGGCACGGTCTATTTAAAAATGATGTACGATCAATCCACGGCATTAGTCGGCAAACAAAAAAGGGAATTGGAGCAGATTAGCCAACGAATGGAGAAGCAGATGGTGGAAACCAAAGAACTTTCAGCTCAAAAGGACCGCTTGTTTTCTATAATTGGACATGATTTGCGCAGTCCTTTATCTGGTATAGAAGGCTTCCTAAATGTTATGGACCATGGTGGTGTACCCGATGAGGAACGTAAGATCATGCAGAACGAATTATTGCGTTTAACTCGTAACAGCCGAGCTTTACTTGATAATCTTTTACGCTGGGCCAAAAGAGATACCAAGGCATATGAAGCATCCAGGGTGGACTATCCCAAGCTAATTAAGATGGTAGGAGAGCATTTAAGACCATTATCAGATGCCAAAGGGATCAGTCTGCAGATATTAATAGATGAAGGGGAGGGAATGGTCACCGGTGATGCAGATATGCTGGAAATGATCATTCGTAATCTAATCAGCAATGCCATAAAATTTACACCCAAAGGGGGGTGGATTAAAGTTCGGGCCTATGAAATGGAATCGGAACTTAAATTAGAAGTAGAGGATAATGGTATTGGTATGACAGAGGAACAACGAAAAAAGTTGTTCTCGCCCCATCGGGAAGTTGGATTAGGTACTAATAAAGAAAAAGGAGTAGGCCTAGGATTGATGTTATGCGCTGAGTTTCTGAATTATATGAATGGCACGATAGAAGTACGAAGCGTAAAGGATAAAGGGAGCTGCTTTACCGTCCGTATCCCGCGTGTTTGGGGCGAAAGCTATAATGTTTAATTTTTTTGAATTTTTTTTCCAGAAGGGCTTGCGTCACTAAAATCTACCCTTATATTTGCACCCGCGTTTGAGAAAACGACGTTCTTAAAAATCTGGTCCGGTAGTTCAGTTGGTTAGAATACATGCCTGTCACGCATGGGGTCGCGAGTTCGAGTCTCGTCCGGACCGCCAACAATCCAAACCCCCTCGAAGTAATTTGAAGGGGTTTTTTTGTTTTTGGCTGGTGAGCTTTTGAAAGCATACCTGTCATCTCGGCTTGGCCGAGACGAGTTCGAGTCTCGTCCGGACCGCCAACAATCCAAGCCCCCTCGAAGTAATTTGAAGGGGTTTTTTTGTTTTTGGCTGGTGAGCTTTTGAATACATGCCTGTCATCTCGGCCAGGCCGAGACGAGTTCGAGTCTCGTCCAGACCGCCAACAATCCAAACCCCCTCGAAGTAATTTGTGGGGGTTTTTTGTTTTTGGCCGGTGAGCGTTTGAATGCATACCTGTAATCTCGTCCTGGCCGAGATGAGTTCGAGTCTTGTCTGGAGCAACAAGCCCTAAGCTCTTCAATGAAATTGGTGGATTTTTTTAGAAATTGAATAGGAGAGAATATATATCCTTGATCCCGGTAAAGTCTGATTTCAATTCTTATCACTACTGCAAAAAAGGTAAACCAAAGCCTGGGAAAATGCGGATTTCTTCGAATCTTCAAGCCGGAAGCTTAGTTCGATATTCCTTTAATATGCAATTCGCCAGCCCTTGTAAAAACCTCTTGTTTAATAGGGTAATTTAAATTGGGCGCCCCGAAATACTGTTTTTGATTTGATGCTTCTTCATCTTATATTTGGACAACTTGAAAACTAGAAAGTCATTCAAGTTAAAACTCTGCATCGTTAATTTTTAGCTCAATTTAACTGTTCTCTAAGCTTATTGTCGATTGTACTAAAACACTATATTTGCGGCAGTAAATACTTAGTGTACTTAGTACGCTTATTATAGGGGGCAAATAACACAGGATTAATATGATGGCAACAAAAAATGGCGTAATTGCGGAGGAAGAACGAATACAGCTTGTAAATCGATCCATGAGTCATTTTTTAGAAGGAAAAAGAGTTTTACTGGCCGGTGCCAATGAAGTAGATGAGATGTTACTTCGGTATATGGTAGTAGAAAGTGGTGGCGTTTTAAACGTAGCCAAAGGCATTGAAGAAATGCGGAAGACCTTGAGTAAAAGTCGTTATGATCTGATTCTGATGAATTCTCGTCTCGATAATGAAAATGCCATGGGCATACTTCAACAATTACGAAAGGAAGGTCTGGTGAAATCTCCGGTAGTGGCGATTAGTAGTAATGATCTTGTAGGAAGAGCTATTCATAATGGCTTTGCCTATGTGCTTCGTCGCCCACTGGAAAAACGTAAGATTTTAGCGGCTCTAAGCGCAATCTTCCAGAACTAATGAAGTTCAAGGTAGTTAGTACGACTGCTTAGAAAAGAAATATTTAAAGCCTGGCAATAAGATCGCCAGGCTTTTTCTTTTTCCAGAGATTTACCGGTAAAGATGACATGGGCCGGGTTCAAAACTTTAATTGCGCTGTAATCATTTACAATTTCAATAGGTTCAGATTCCAATGGACTATTTAGTATCAGGCGGTCTAAAACTATTTTTATACTAATGTTAGGATCAATATAAGGCAAGGAGGCACTGGTATCGATTAAAGCTTTCAATTGGGAGCCTTTCAAATGATAATGATCTAATCCGCTGCGATAGCTGAACTCATTTTTATTACCGGGATAAACAATAAGACTTAAATGTTCTGTTTTTTTCTGATAGAGGCGGTAGCCCAGGTTCAAACTGCATAGTATTAATCCCAAAAGAATATATTTCTTGCGATTGAGCTGTGGTCCAAAAAGCCAAGAGGCCAGAAAAACATAGGCCAGGATACAGCCTAAAAGCGAAACATTCACCGGGATTTGAGCATTGGGTAAAGAGCTTATCCAATTACCTATACCTCCTAAATACTCCAATAAATAGGGATAGTATTCATTCAATGTATTCAAGAGCTTAAATTGATCTAATAGCAAAACCAGGAGACCAGTGTACATTATAAGGGTCATCAATGGTAGAACCAGAAGGTTGGCGAGTAAGAAGTAGAGTGGAAAACTCCCAAAAACATAGAGGCTTAAAGGAGCCGTAAATAATTGGGCAGCAAGAGATACATAAATGAGTTCTTGCGCCGCTCGTAAAGGTCTGCTTTTAAAGCTATGCCAGGCTTTCAGTTTTGGAACCAAATAGAGTATACCAATTACGGCAGAATAGCTTAGAAGAAAGCCTAATTGGCGAATTAATAATGGTTGAAACCAAAGCAGAACCAAGGCTGAAGCCCAAACTGCGCGTAGTCCACCCCCAGGTCGGTTAATTAATTTAGCAATGGCCAAAAAGCTAAAGAGAGTAGCGGCCCGAAGTACAGATGGACCCGCTCCACTTAAGAGACTAAATGACCATAATCCAATTATGCTTAAAAAGCAAATAAGTATTCTTGAATAGGGCAGGGATTTAAAGGGGATTAGTACATATTGAAGCAAGAGATATACTATTCCCAGGTGAAGACCGCTAACGGCCAATAAGTGCATTAAACCGGCAGTTCCGAAGTTCTTTCTCAGCTCTGGGTTTATATCGCCTTTTAAACCCAGGAAAAGGGCTTTGTAGAGTGCCTTTTGATTATCGGTCCAGGGCCAAGTATCGATTCTTTGTGCTAAAGAATTACGATAGTTAAGCAGGTGCTCCTTAAAATTGGCCTCTGACTTTATTTTGGCAATGCGGCTCCATTCTAAGCGGGCCCTAATATTTTGATTTTGCAGATAGCGCTTAAAATTGAATTGATCCGGTCGACTGGGCCCTGAAACAGGAAGCAAGTCTCCTTTAATCCAAAAGCGATCGCCTGCATTCCAATGAGCGCAAATACTGTCAGTACTCCGGCAATAATACTTTGCTCGACCCTCTGCGAAATGCAGTTCATAACGGATACCCTTTTTCTCTATGTAGTTTAAGCTCAATGCTGTTTCAATGCTCTGTTTTTCCTCCAGCATTTTAGGTTGAGCAAGGAGTAGCTTTAAAATCAGAATTAGGCATAGGCTAATCAAAGCCAGGTTCCCTTTCCAAGATTGTTTTAAAATAGAAATCCAAGCATCCATAAGCTTTAAGGAAAGACCTCAATAGGATGGCAAGGATTCTTTAAGATGTGGAGAGAAAAGGCATCCTACTGAGGTCTGATTTACAATCTTTCTCTAAAGTAGGGTCGTGCTTAATTGCTAAAAGTGCAGAAGCTGCCTTTTAAATTGTTTTAAAAGCGCAAAATGAAAGGGTGTTTACTGATCTTCAAAACTATCGAAACGACGAATGAATCGGTTCATTTTTCCCTTGGTACTAATGCTGTACATAAATGGAGGCATGCCGCGTACTTCATTTCGACGATCTTTAATATCCATTTCTTTGAGTAAGGTCATGAATTCATCATTGGTGGTGTAAATCCCCATTTGGTTACGCTTATAGTCGATGTATATCTCATCAGAACCAAGGTCCAAATAGATGTAAATTTCGTCACCACGACGTTTACGCTGAATTTCGACATAGCCTTCTACCTTGGCATTAACGAAACTTTCCCCAAATCCGGCAATCCCAATGGGACCTTCGCTTAAAAATGAGATGGACTCTGGTGTCCAGTTCATGGTTAACTCACCAAATAATAAGGTTTGTTGTAGATCATCAGGTACTTTTTCAGGCGCTCCAAAGGCTTTAACCTCTTCTCGGAACTTGGTGAGATCCTTAGGCTCCAGTCGGTACTCGGTGGCTATTTCAAAAGCTTTACGCCCGATGTTTACTCCTTCTCCATCTGCATTGTCGGCAACAATCTGGGCGAATTTTTCCAATAAATCTTTAGCAAAGAAGAACTCCATTCCCATGGTAAGGTCCAATTGCATTTTATCCGTATTCAGATCGTAGCTAATCAGACCATACGAATTAATGTTTAACTGACTTTTTCCATCACCCAAACTCATGGCGCCTTCGCCTTCCATTGTACAATTCAGGTTATTGAAGCGCAGAATATTGATCGGAAGATCGGGATTGGCAATTTTTTCCCGTTCTGTAATAACATAACTACTTATGGCTTCATCATAGTAAAGCACTCCATTGGCAAAGAACATTTGCTTGTCGGTGGGGCGTACCTCCTGACTTAAGAATGCCGCGTATCCGCTAATTGTGTCTGAGGCCAAATAAATACCATTGGCCAGTAATTTGGTTTTATCCTCTGAATCTACCTCCGGCAATTCTATGATGATATTAGCAGGATCAATTAAACTTTGGAAATTAAACCAGTTGGTACTTATGGCATCACAATTAGCTTCAATATGGGTATAGCCTCTAAATAGCAGTTCCTTTCGATCCGCACGCATGCGTACATTTCCATAATAGGCAAAGAATGGACTTAGATAGAAGAAATCTTCCTGCTTTACTTGAGCAAATCCAACAGTGGTGCCAGTATCTACTTTTAACTCTTTGAAGTGAATAGGCCAGGGGGTTCCATCTTTATCCACATATTCATAGTCACCTTCTCCCTGGTAGTAATTAGCAGATTTGATGTCTATTGAGGCCCCGTAAATATTGTGATATTGATCTACCAAGTTTGCAGTAACGGCAGCATTGGTTAAGGTGCGCATAGCAGCATTACTATCAATTGCTACATAGCCTGTATCAGGATAGATATAAGCATCAGCCACCATGATTTCTGGAACTTTAAAGGATTCCAATAAAGTATTTTCAAGATAGAATTTAGAATGGTCTGCCAGGAATCGCAGAGAGTCCTGGTGGGGATGAACCGAAATCATTTCTGAAAGTCCGGATCCGCTTTCCTTGCTTAGATCAATGGCTTTTTGGGGAATCTGCCAAAGGGCAAAATCCATGTAGGCAATATATTTATTGGCCGTTAAGCTGAAATACTGATCGGTATTCAGTAATCGGAATTCGCCTTTTTGCTTATTAAAATCGATATCCGCTTGAGCACTATCTACACCAAATCCCCAATCAGCATCAGGGTTGGCTCTAACTCGGAATGCTGTATTGGGCGATAGTAGTTTTCGGCTTTCGTAGGTATAGTCTTGAGAACGGGTTTCTGCATCCAAAAACTCATTAAGGCCCTTTCCTTTTAAACCGGTAGGGGAATGTGCTAAAGTACCCGTGGTACGCATACCCATTGCATCATACAAAGCAAAGGGCTGTTCCATGCTGCTGGTGTAAAGCACGTCATTATAGGGTTCCCAATGCAGCTTACTTTGATCTATGGTTACATGCGGATTAGAACCTGCACCACCCGTTTTTTCAGTAATTTCATAGGAAGTGGTGATGCCATCCGTACTATCCGGGAAGAAGAAAAACTCTTCGGAATAGGCAACCGAGTTTAAATAGTCGAGTTTGCCATTTCCGCGTAAGCCACGGTTGCTTAAGCTTAACTCTGCTGTATACTGTCCCTTTCCGCCATATGTTGGAAAGCCACCAGCCGGGGTTTGCCGGGTAAAGCCCAGGGAATAGTCCTCCTGTACTTTAATAAACTCTTCAAATTCCGGGAATATATTAGCCGAGGTAAGGGTGCCATCAAAAGACAGACCCGTGGTGGAGGTATTGTCCAAACTGTCAATTTCGAAAGGCTCCAGCGTTACATAAAAGTCCTCTCGATTATAGACCCCATCAAAGATGCTACGTTTATCATAATAGATATAGGAGTCCTTAGCGGAGGTGAATATGGGATACTCGGAGAAGGAGCCTTTTCCCGATTTGTTATTGGGCTTATCAATTTGAAGGTCCCCCGTTAGATCCTGTAATACTGTTTTAACGTCAACCAAATAGCGTTGGCCCAAAGCATTCGGTTCGAAGCTTAATACCTTAAAGCGCATGGAGTCGATATCGACCATGGCAATGCGGAATTGCTCGTAATTGAACTTAAATTGATTTCCCCAGAAATTGAATCGACCTGCACTAATTTGCCCGTCAAAATCGAAATTCAAATCCTTATGAATAATGATTTTCTCATTCGCCGGAAATAGACCTACCTTTTGGGAATCAGAGAGGGTAATGGCTTTAATACCTTCAACTTCCATAGCGTAGTCTTCCAGGCTTAAAGTTGCATTGGTACCATTCTCCAGGCGGGATACAAACTGAATCACATCGAAGTCGCGTAAACCCTTAGCATTGAGGATGTACTCAAAGGTTTTGTCCTTGATATAAGCTTCGCGAGTTTGTACACTGTAATCAATAAATCCTAAAACGGAAAAGCGCATAAGGAATCGATGTGCATCACTGCGATCCATTTTAAGGTGGTAGGCAATGTCTTCATCTGTAAAGGTGCGGGTACCCCCCATTTTCTGGGAAAGCCTTTGTAAGGTCACCAGGGGGTGTGTACTGCTCATACCTCGCAAGTCATCGAATCGCCGACCGCGATAGTAGTTCTTACTCTCAAAGACCACAGGTGAAGTAGAGCCCATGTTTAAGCTGGAGATCTTCATGCGCGGACTGCCCACCTCCCAGGTTATGATATCGAATAACATATCCAGATCATGGTAGGTGTCTGAAAAGATGGCGGAGCCCATGCCTTCATCATTGCGAATAAAGCTGAACTGTTTGCGTTCTGGCAAATAGCGCATGGTCACTTTTGGATGGAAAATGCTATCACCATTACCGAGATAGATTACCGCTTCCACATCTTCAGAATACACCTTATCTCTGCGTAGCCAGAAACGACGAGAAGTAGCTTTAATTAATACGGTATCCTTGTAATCTAAAATAATGGTAGCTCGGCTGCTGTCGTTTCCACCGCCATAAAAGCGATCGCCAATGATGGAAAATCCACCTCTAAACTGGGCATAAGGCAGAATATAAGGTACGTAGAGATCATTGCGATAAGACCTAAAACGAGGAAAGGTTGCATGTCCGGTCTCACTTTGGCTGGTTAATTTCTCTTGCCAGCTACCTTCTACCGGTTGATCGAGGTAGAAATTGGTATGCAAGGTTACCGAGTCTATTTCCAACTCTGGTTTACTTACATCAAAAGAATAATTCAGGATGTCTACATAAGCTGAATCTTGAGGGAGACCGGCCCGGGTAAAATAGCCGGTACCTCCCTGACCATCAAATTGATATTGACGAGGTCGAAATTCACCTTGCGTTCCTTCAATCAGGGTGCTATCGTTCTTGTAAAAGCCCACAAGATCGGAGATGGCGAAACTAAATACCGGGCCATTATCGAAGCGATATTGACCTATTTCACCAATTATTTCCCAACGCAATCGACCATCGTCATAGAGTACATTGCGATGAATAACATTGTAAAAAGTAGCGAGGTATACCGAGGACTGTTTTGCGGGTCTTTTGCTTACTTCTTCAAAATCCTTGTAAAAGCGCTCTAATTCTCCTTCGGCCTGCTCCTGCTTAAACCAGATGCTAATACGCAGTAAATGAGCCCAGTCCTCAAAATCGCGCATTCTTTTTCGGAGAAGGGTATTGCTTAAATCGTAAAGCAAAGCGGCTTCTTCATCCGTAAATTGATCAATAAAGAGGCTATCGAAATCTCTGCTTAAGTGCTCAATAGCCGTGTCCTCAAGATTATTATTCTCGTCTTCCCAAAATTGTTTTAACTCCTGTAAATAGCTAGTCTTTTCTGGGGTGAAACGTTTTAAGCTTTGGCCTTGAAGGGCCATGAACGAGCTGCAGAGAAAAATAAATATGAGGCGTAATCGCATCGGCAGAGGGTATTTGGGAATTAGGGCTTTTGATAATGAACGCATTGCCAGCGTTCTTCTTCTATTCGATGGCGAAATTCTAGTCCTTGATTTTGCGCTTCTTCATCAATCAGCTCAAAATCATGGGCAAAAAATCCACTAAAGAGAATAGATCCACCGGAAGCCAGGGTATCCACGTAGGCCTTCATATCTTCCAATAATACATTTCGGTTGATATTCGCCAGAATCATGTCGTAATTTCTTCCTGTTAATAAGGCCGCATCACCCCATTCGGCTTTAACCTTATCAGCTTGATTGCGTTCGGCATTCTCAGCAGTGTTTTCAACTGCCCATTCGAAATTGTCAATCGCATCAATATCAGTAGCGCCTAATTGTTGGGCTAATATTGCCAGGATTCCGGTTCCGGTACCCATGTCTAAAACCTTTTTGCCTTTGAAGTCAAGGTCAAACATAGCTTTAGCCATTAAACGAGTTGTATGATGATGCCCGGTTCCGAAGGACATTTTAGGCTCAATTACGATTTCATGATCATAGCTTCCGCTGATGCTATGAAAAGGAGCTCTGATTAAAAGGCGCTGCTCCAAGCTTACAGGCTCATAATTGCGCTCCCATTCTTCGTTCCAGTTAATTGTCTCCAATTTTTCGGAGCTATAGCTGATTTCAAACTCTTCTCCATTAAAAAGGGGCAGAGCTTCTAATTCTTCAGCATTAAAATCCTCTTCCAAAATATAAGCCTTTAGGCCTTTGGGACTTTCTTCAAAACTGTCGTAACCTAAGTTATCCAAAAGGGCTAGAAGGATATCGCGGCCCGGTTCTACTGGGCTTACTTGGAAATCGAGGACTAGGTAATTTTTCATCGTAAAATGGATTCTCCGATTTTAATAAGCTCCAAGAAGGAGTCAATTTGGATAGAGGCGCCACCAATTAATCCACCATCAATATCCGGTTGACTAAATAAATCCTTGGCATTGGCAGGTTTTACGGAACCACCATAAAGAATGGAAGTCTCATCTGCTACCGTGGCAGAAAATTTACTGGCCAGGAATTTTCGAATAAAGGCATGCATTTCCTGAGCTTGTTCTGGACTGGCAGTTTCCCCGGTTCCTATAGCCCAAATCGGTTCGTAGGCTAAAATGATGTGAGGAATCTGATCGGCACTGAAATTTTTAAGACCAGCTTCCAATTGCTTTTCGATATGATCGAAGTGTATTCCAGCTTGACGTTGTTCCAAACTTTCACCTACACAGAAAATTGGGTAGAGGTCGTATTCCAGGGCTTTGTGAAGTTTAGCTTCCAAAAGCGCATTATCCTCTCCGAAAATTTCTCTTCTTTCCGAATGCCCTACAATTACTAATTCCACCCCGGCATCTACCAGCATACTGGCGCTAATTTCACCCGTATAAGCTCCATTTTCATGGGCGCACATATTTTGGGCAACCACCGAAAGTTTAGTGTTTGTGGAAAGCTTAACAGTTTGGACTAATTGATGCGCCGGAGGAGCAACAATCACGTCAATATGTTTGGCCGGATTTGCATTTAGATAGTCATCACTGGCTTTAACCAAAGCGGCGCCTTCGGCCAGGTTCAGGTTCATTTTCCAGTTCCCGGCAATAATTTTACGTGCCATTTTATTTCAATTAATTACGTACTCTGGGATCAACCCAGGCATACAATAAATCTACAATTATACTGATCACCACAAAGGTAATCGCAATCAATAGTACTGCCCCCATTACGAGAGGCAAATCCAACTGATTTAGAGCGTCAACAATTTGTTTTCCCAAACCGTTCCAGCCGAAGATATATTCTACAAAAACAGCTCCGGCCAACATAGAGGCAAACCATCCGGAAGCAGCGGTAATAACCGGGTTTAAGGCATTTCGCAAGGCATGTTTCCTTAAAATGGCGGGCATGCTTAAGCCTTTGGCCCGAGCAGTGCGGATATAATCTTGTCCTAATTCCTCTAAGATAGAAGATCGACTCAATTGAATGATTACAGCCAAGGGTCTAATCCCCAGGGTTATCGCGGGCAAAATTAAATTGGACCATGCAATGTAGCGCCCTTCTCCATAAAGATCGGCCTCATATAAGCTCCCGGTCATATTAAGACCGGTCCAGGCAGAAAGCAGATAGCCAAATATCCAGGCCATTAAGATGGCCGAGAAGAAGGAAGGTACCGACATACCCAAGGTACCAAAAAAGCTAATACCGCTATCGATCCAGCTGCCTTTAAAGCGGGCTGCTACCATACCCAGGCTTAAGCCTAAAATTAAGGCCAGGGTCATAGCGGCAATTGCCAGCACCAAAGTATTGGGAAAAGTTTCACTTAAGATAGTACTCACTTCTTTGCCCTGCGACCGAAAGGAGGTGCGCAGATAAGGTGCTTTTAAGCAAAATTCTCCTTCCCCTATTTTGAAAAGCCTTATGGGCTTTGTCTGATAGCGTTGATAATTACTAAAATCTTCAGGATTTGAACTGTGCCAGGAAAGAGGACTCAGGTCATTGAGGTAATGCATATACTGTTGACCAAGAGGTAAATCAAAACCATATTTGGCTTTGATTCGTGCCAATTGCTCGCTGTCTTCTCTTTGATCCAGCATCATCCGGGAAGGATCGCCAGGCAATACGTTAAAGAGAAAGAAGACAACGGTAATAACACCCCACATCACCAGGAGGCCATACCAGGTTTTATTCCAGATAAAACGCAGCAATTATTTCCAGCTTTGAGCCAGCTCTTCAAAAGCTGGTAAATCCTGTGCATGCCACTTTTTAACGATCAGCCCTTTCTCCAACATTACGATACCGGGATTGGCGCGAATAATGGTTTTGGCTGTGGTTCCGTCGATAATACCAAAACTAAAGCGCAAAGACCAGGCTTGAGTTTTTTCAGCGGCCAAAGAAGGTAAGCTACCTGTAATGCCAATAAAGGGAATTTCTTGGTCGGCTGCTGCCAGGGCAAATTCATTTAAAGCCGCATAGGCGCTGCTGTCGCTTTTAGTAAGATCATAAGCCACTAAAACAAAAATCCGCTCGGCTGCCAATACCTGATCCGTAACATCATTGCCATTCATTTCAATGCTGAAATCATGAATAGGAGGTTCATAGCCTTCGCTTAATAAGACAGTTTCACTTTCGTCGCTTTGAATTTCCCATTCTTTTTTCTGCCACCAGCCTTCACTGATATAGTCTTCAGAGTTCACCTTCATGCTCTCCTCAGTATGGGCATTTTTTAAGGTGTAAATAGTGGCGTATTTAGGCGGCTCCAAATTCAATTCTTCGGCAGATTTCATGCCTTCAACAATGCTTTTGCCTTCAGCGTAGGGGCGAAAGTCTTTAATAGGAAGATGTTCTAAAACAAAGTAGCCCAGAGCAATGCATCCAGCCAAAGAAAGGCTTAGCACGACATTTTGGCCTCCAGGCCCCAATAGTGGTTTAATGTACTGACGGTTAAAGAATATCAAGCTTATTAAGACCGTGAGAACTACATCTTTACCAAAAGACTGCCAGGGTGTTAAAGGGATAGCATCACCAAAGCAACCGCAATCTGTCACCTTATTAAAGTAAGCAGAATAGAAGGTTAGGAAGGTGAAGAAGACAATCATTAAAAGTAAAAGCCAGCTGGTGAGATTTACCCATTTGCCCAGCAATAAGGCCACCCCAAGGATTACTTCCAAAATAACGATAAAGAGGGCCAGAGGAAGGGTGAAGTCACTAAGAAAAGTGAGGTTAAGAACATCGGGAGCAAAATAATCGCTTAGCTTAAAGGCGAAACCCATCGGGTCATTGAGTTTGATCAATCCTGAAAAAATAAAAAGGGCACCTACCAGCAGGCGCGATATCTGGGTGATCAATTTCATAGTGCTTTATTTTTCATTCATTTTAATGAGTGCGAAAACAGCATAGTTTACCATATCCAGGTAATTCGCATCTATTCCTTCCGAAGCAATGGTTTTGCCGGCATTATCTTCAATCTGTTTAATCCGAAGGATCTTTTGCAAAATCAAATCGGTGAGAGAAGAAATTCGCATATCGCGCCAGGCTTCACCATAATCATGGTTTTTACGCTCCATCAAATTTTTGGCCACTGTAGCCTGGGCATTAAAAAGCTCCAGGGCTTCAGCTTCATTTAAATCGGGTTCCTGAGCAATGCCTCTTTCAATTTGCACCAGAGCCATCAAACTATAATTGATGATCCCAATAAATTCGCCCTCCATATGGTCGTCCACTAATTGCACGCCCTTATCCTGAATGCTTCGCAGGCGATTGGCCTTAATGAAGATCTGGTCGGTTAATGAAGGTAAACGTAAAATGCGCCAGGCTGCCCCGTAGTCGCGATGTTTTTTCAAGTATAAACTGCGGCAATGTTCAATTACCGAATCGTACTGTTCAGAAGTATTCGCCATTTGATAATTTCGCTGCGATTAAAGATAGCGGAAAGGTGGCGAAAGATAAGGCATTTTACCAGAAAGGAAGTCTCAATTTAAGGGGCAAAGTCTACCCATTGGATCAGGCAATGATTATGGGAATATTGAATATTAACCCTGATTCTTTCTTTGATGGCGGGGCCTATACAACGGTAGAGAAGGCCCTTACTCAGGCTCGAAAGATGCAAGCTGAAGGAGCGGATATTATCGATTTGGGTCCAGCTAGTTCCAAACCAGGTTCTGCCTTAATCGATGCAGAAAAGGAGTGGCAAATCCTGGCTCCGGTTATTGAAGCCTTACAAAGTGAAATGCCCGATATGCCCCTTTCGGTGGATACCTACAATGCCCGTACTGCAGAAAAGTCCTGGGAAAATGGGGTGGCCCTAATCAATGATATTTCGGGAGGCTTGATCGATTCAGCAATGATTCCCTTCATCGGCGAAAGCCAGGCACCCTACGTAATGATGCATATGCAAGGCTTACCTGAAACCATGCAGCAAAACCCGCAATATGCCAATGTTGTTAAGGAAGTGGCGCGTTTTTTTAGTGAGCAGTTGGAAAAGCTGGTGGCGGCTGGCGCGAATGACATTATCCTTGACCCCGGCTTTGGTTTCGGAAAAAGTCAGGCGGATAATTACCGTCTTTTTCAGCATATCGACTACTTCAAGCAGATTTTTGAACTCCCAATTTTAATAGGTCTTAGCCGTAAATCGATGATCTATAAAAGTTTGGGTCTTAATGCTCAGGAGGCCTTAAATGCGACTACCGTAATGCATACTTTAGCATTGCAAAAAGGAGCCAATATCCTTAGGGTACACGATGTGAAGGAGGCGGTGGAAGTGCGCAAAATCCTTAACTTGAACCAAAATTTCGCCTAAATGTCGTTTCTCGACTTCAGCTTCCTGGATCTTATCGATATCCTCTTGGTTGCTTTTTTACTTTATCAATTATACCGCCTCATCAAAGACACGGTGGCGATAAATGTATTGATTGGTGTAGCAGCCATTTATCTGGTTTGGAAATTGGTTCAAGCCCTGCAAATGGAATTGCTGAGTGAGATTTTAGGTCAGTTTATAGGGGTAGGGGTAATTGCTTTGGTAATTGTTTTCCAGCAAGAGATTCGTCGTTTTTTATTAATGATTGGTTCTACCAATTTTACCCGACGTAAAGCGCTTCTTCGCTTTTGGCGGATTCAGGGAGATGATGACACTTCCTTAATTGATTACAGCGATTTGATTAAGGCCTGCGGTTCTATGGCACGCAGTCGAACTGGCGCTTTGATAGTGATTGAAGGCGATTCTAAATTGGGTTTTTATGCCAGTACCGGAACTCCCATTGGAGCTCAGATTAGTGCCGGATTATTGGAAAGCATTTTCGCCAAAAACTCACCGCTGCACGATGGCGCAGTGATCGTGAGTGGTAGTAAGATTGTGGCTGCAGGTTGCATTTTACCCTTAACGGAGAAAACGAATTTACCTTCACGATTTGGTCTAAGGCATCGCGCGGCTTTAGGAATATCGGAAAAGGCCAATGCTTTGGCTATCGTGGTTTCAGAAGAGACAGGCGAAATCAGTGTGGTTCGCAATGATCACTTTCAGAACAAGGTTAGCCTGGATGAATTGAAGCTGGCTTTGAGTAACGATTAGTATTCTGCCTCGTAGCTAATTACCCGATCATTCACAAAATCATAAAGACACAAGCGGCGCAAGGTGTAATAAGCCACCCAAAAACGTTGAAGCTCTTGTAAATAGCTTTGCTTAGCACCGTCTTTTTCGCTCTGTGCGATATTGATATCAGTAATGCTAATCTTCCCAGTAAGGTAGCGTTGGCGGGCCACTTCATAACGTTTCTGGGCTACGGTATCTGCCTTGGCAGCAATGTTCAAGCGCTGGTATTGGGCATTAAACTGCATCACCTGCAGGAAGATTTCTTGCTCGAAATTAATTTCATCTTGTTCAATATTAACCTCCTGCAATTGGCGGTTGGCCTCAGCCCTGCGAATTTGAGAACGCGCCTGGCCCCAATCTACAATAGGGATATTAATACCTATGGAAATATTTTGCTGCTGGGCATAGGGATTGGCATAGGCAGCATTGTAATTATCCGCTTGTCGGTTTAATCCAAAATTGGCACTGAGGTTAAAATTGTAATTGGTATTGCCACGGGCTTGAGCTACAGACTGTTCGGCTTCCAGGCGACGACGGCGGAAATCTAATACCGCAGCACGATTTTTCCGGGCTTCGCTTAAAGCCTTATCTAAATTCACCTCCATTTGAGGTACTTCCGAGGGAATGCCTAATTCCAATTCTTCTTCGCTAGGGATGCCTAAATATCGCTTCAATTCCTGAGCGGCAACTTCATAATTAAGCCGCGCATTGGTTAATGAATTTTCAGCATTAAGTAAGTTCAATTCAATCTGCAAAAGGTCGTTCTCTGCAATCTTACCCAGATTATAACGCCCTTGCGAAATCTTGTAAATCGTATCATTGTTTTTTACGTTTTGCTCTGCAATGCGCATGCTGATTTTCGAAGTAAGAGCCGCGAAATACAATTGGGTAGTTTCATTGGCGATGTCTTCCAGATCCTCCGAATAGGCACGGCGTGAAGCTTCATAAGCCAGAGGCTGAATCTTATTCTCCCATTTCAAAGAATTATAGAGAAACATCGGTTGGAAATAACTCACTGAAATAGGGGTGCTGAAATAGTTAATCCTTCGATCCGGGCGATAAACATCAGTTCTTTGCAGGCTACTAATCAGCGATAAGCGACCACCAGTCCAAACCACATTTTGGTCGAGGGAAAGGTTTCCGCTAAGAAATAGTTGTTCGCGTTCCGGGAAGTCGTAAGTACCATCCGGAAGGGTTACCCGATCAATGGCGCTGGAATAATTGGGCAAACTCCCACTTAAGTTTAATTGGGGCAATAAGCTCGCTCTAAATTGACGGTAATTCCAATAGCGATTTTCTGCGGTATTGATGGCCCTAAAATAGGAGGGCGATTGCTTTTGTGCTCTTAAAATAGCTCCCTTGAGGTCGAGCATTTGGCTTTGCGCCGATGCGCTTCCCATTATAAGGAAGGCCAGTATCAGCCGATACACTTTATTCATAGCGTAAAGATTCAACAGGGTTTTTCTCCGCAGCTTGGCGGGCAGGGGATAATCCAAATACCAAACCGGTAAAGGAGGCTACACCAAAGGAGATGATAATGGAGATAGGACTCACTATGGTTTCAATATCTGCAAATTCACTAATCACATAAGAAGCAAGAACACCTAGTATTACCCCGATGATACCACCACTTAAACTGATTAAAAGTGCTTCAAAGAGGAATTGAGTAATAATGTCTTTTTTCTTGGCGCCGATAGCCAAGCGGGTTCCAATTTCCTTCGTACGCTCCAGCACCGAGGCCAGCATAATATTCATAATACCTATGCCTCCTACCAATAAGGAGATACCGGCAATGGCACTTAATACCAAATTGAAGATGTCCTTAGTGCGTTGCTGCTGTTCCAATAATTGTTGGGGAATGATAATCTCAAAATCGACCATCCCATTATGAGTGCGTTTCAGTAATCTACTGATTACATCTGCACTACTTGCTAAATACGCACTATTATCGATTTGAACTAAAAGGCGATCCAACTGATGGTAATTATTGCTGCTGCTGGATTTTTCTTCATCCTCATCATCATCGAAACGCCCACTCGATTCGCGCAACTTAGCACGATCACGGTAACGACTCAATACCGTGGTAATGGGAGCGTAGATATCCATGTTATAATCTCGGATGCCTAAGTTTTCCTGAGCCTGGGTGGTGATATTTAGGGTTTGCGAAACTCCTATAATGGTAAGCCACTGATTCCCCACTTTTATCTTATCACCTAAGGGGCGTTTCCCGGGGAAGAGTTTCTTGGCCATGCCGCTGCCAATGATACATACTGGTTCTTGCATTTCTAAATGCTCTGGCGAAAACATTTGACCGTAGCGCAAGGGAATATTGGATACAGGAAAAAAGCTGGGTTCAACCCCAATCAATTTGGTGCTACGTCGGCGGCCGCCGGAAATTACCGAGGTTTCAATGACAATCTCCGGACTTACGGCGGCAGCGGTGGGAAGTACCCGATTAATGCTACGTGCATCTTTAAGGTCTAATCCTTTGGAAAAGCGCTTGGGCTCTTTGGCTGAAAGATCTTCTTCAATCTTTTCGTCTTTTTGCTCAACTATGGGTTTGATTTCGATATTGTTCACACCCACCAGTTCAATCTGGCGAAGGATTTCAGCCTGGGCCCCTTCTCCAATGGCAAGCATGGTAATTACCGCAGCCACCCCGAAAATTATCCCCAGTGCGGTTAGGATCGAGCGCAGGGTATTAGCCAGAATAGCGTCGAGCGCGATATTTAAATTAGTGAGCAGTCGATCCATTAAGAATCACTTAAGGTCCGAATGCTATTGTCACTGGCCGAAGCAGGTTCGGTGAGGAAGACTTCTACATCGGCTTCCAGGCCAGCTTCAATCACGGCGAACTCATCGTTTCTTGAGCCAATGCGCACTTCTTGTTTTTCGATCGAAGCCCCGTCTTTCATGTAAACAAAAGTGATATCGTCTTCACTAAATATGGCTTCCAGGGGTACCTGAACTACAGATTCCAGGGTTTTGGTAATTATTGCATTAGAGGTGGTCATACCGGGACGGTAAGTGCTATCTGCCTCATTAACCTCAATGATGATTTCGAATACTTTACTTTCAGAATTCTCACGATCGACTCCCACATTTGCAACTTCAGTAACGGTGCCACTTAATTTAACATCCGGAAAAGCATCGAGACCAATTTCTACTTCCTGGCCCGTTTTCACTTTGCGGATATCCACCTCATTGATATAGGTCTTACTTTCCATTTGACTGAGGTCGGGGAGGGTCGCCACACCAGGATCCCAGGGTGAAATGGTAGACCCCGTTTTACGCTTTTCACCGCTCCATTCGCGGATATAAATCACCATCCCGGGTTTGGGAGCGGTAATTACGAATTCCTTTTCGAGGTCTTGAAGGCTTTCGTATTTATTGCGGGTTTGGGCCAAAGTAGCACCGGCTTCGCGCATTTTGGCCCGACTTTGTTCCTTTTTAATTTTGTAATTCTCTTTGCTCTGCTCCAGGTTTTGTTCCAGTTTAATCAAGTCTAGTTTTAACCTTTGGATGGTGGCTGGCGGCTCAAACTCACTTTGCTCAATTTCTACCTTTTTCTGGCGGATATCAAATTCAAGGCTTTCAATACCGCTGCGTTCCTGACGTAGTTCCAGAGTCGTATCTAATTTGGTTTGGGTATACTGACTTTGGGCTTTTTCCAATTCATTGTACAATTCATTGAGCCTTCCACTGAGTTCGGTTTTATCCAGTTCTGCAACTTTATCACCTTTCTCCACATAGGTGCCTTCAGCTACCAAATCTGAGATTTTGATATTGTACAAACCAAAGCGACGGGCATTTTGCGGACCGCTAATATCCTCAGAGTTCTTAGCCATAAGCTCACCGGAGCTGGTAACTACATCTTTAAATTCTCCTAGAAAGGATTTGGCGGTTATGTCTCGACTAATTTCCTCTTCACCACTCAGGGCCCAAAAGGAAAGGATTAACACCACTACACCGGTGCCAATCCATAGATTGCGGTTTTTCTTCAAGATAGTTCCACTTAGGTTTATACAGAGCGTTACGAATGTAGGAAAATTGTGTATGAATGCGGCTTTCGCCGAGATTAGACTAAATTTTAATAAATCTCAGTGCAAAATGCCTTTAGAAAGGAGCCTTGTCTGGCCAGGCCGCTACGCCCATCACGTAATTATTGATCACATCCAGCTTTTCAGCATAGCTGTCGCCCATAAAACCTCTTAATTGCGAATAGTCAATTTCCAGTCTATAGGCTCTTTGAATGCGGGAAGCAGTGGGAAAGTAGGACCAATGCCATTTCTCTTCGCGATAGCCCGCATCTCGATAGGGGTTAAAGCGGGTATAGGGTTGGTAAAAGCCGAATTCGGCAGCATGCGCTTGTAACCAGGCGTAAACCCTGGCGCCCTCTCCACTTTCGAAATAGCTGTTTTCTAAAGCATTTATATCGAGGTCGGTTCCCCAATGATGTCTGCTGGTACCTGGCATGGAGCTGTATTGCAAAATGCGCTCCGCTCGATCGGATTCATCACCACCAAAGCTTAACCATTTGCGATTCCAAATGCCTTTTTGGTAACTGCGATTGCGGGTTGCTGAGATAATGGTAAGGGAAATTCCATCGGCCTGTGCGGCGTCCCACATATCTTTAAAAGCATCGTACACTTCCTCGCGGAGGTAGGATTCTTTATTGCAATACTTACTGCGGACCTTATCGAAATCGCGGTGCCTACCGGGGTCTATATCTCCCAGCAGGTCCGCTTTTTCAAATTGTGGAATTCGTAAAAAACTACTGTTTACTGTCCAGGCAAGGATCAGAAACAGGAATATTATCCCTTTTAACCTCACTTAGCCAATAATGGCATTTAAAGTTGCGCTGGGACGCATAGCATCACTCACCAATTTTTCGGTTGGATGGAAGTATCCGGCAATGTCAACGGACTTGCCCTGTACTTCAGTAAGCTCTTTAACTATTTGGGCTTCCTGCGCTTCTAATTTATCGGCAACAGGGGTAAAGATCGCTTTCAATTCAGCATCCTTATCCTGATTAGCTAAAGCGCGTGCCCAGTATTGAGCGAGGTAGAAATGACTACCACGGTTATCAATTTCATTTACCTTACGGGAAGGGCCTTTATTATTGTTGAGGTAATGGGTGTTTGCAACATCCAGAGCTTCGGCGATAACCTTGGCTTTGGGATTAGAACCTACTTCTGCCAGGTGCTCTAATGAAGCTGCTAAGGCCAGGAACTCACCCAGTGAGTCCCAACGTAAGTGGTTTTCTTCTACAAATTGCTCCACATGCTTGGGAGCAGAACCACCGGCACCTGTTTCAAACAAACCACCACCATTCATCAAAGGAACTATGCTTAACATTTTAGCACTGGTACCTACTTCTAAAATAGGGAAGAGGTCTGTAAGATAATCACGTAAAACATTACCCGTAACCGAAATAGTATCTAAACCATCTTTAGTTCGCTGGCAGCTGTAGCGAGTTGCTTCTGCTACACTCATAATTGGTAGCTCTAAACCTTCGGTATTGTGGTCTTTTAAATAGGTATTTACCTTTTTGATGAGTTCACGGTCGTGGGCACGATCTTCATCCAGCCAGAACACTGCAGGGTTGCCGGTGGCGCGAGCGCGATTTACGGCTAATTTCACCCAATCCCGAACCGGAGCATCTTTAACCTGACACATACGCCAGATATCCCCAGCTTCTACCTCATGACTTAATAAGGTATTGCCTTCGGCGTCTATTACCATCATGGTTCCTGCTTGCTCCATGATAAAGGTCTTGTCATGCGAGCCATATTCCTCAGCTTTCTGAGCCATGAGGCCTACATTGCTAACACTCCCCATGGTGGTTGGGTCGAAAGCTCCATTTTCTTTACAGAAGTTGATGGTTTCCTGATAAAGTCCAGCGTAACTACGATCTGGAATACAGGCTTTGGTATCCTGAGTTTCGTCTTTTTTGTTCCACATGCGGCCGGAAGTACGAATCATCGCTGGCATAGAGGCATCGATAATCACATCATTAGGCATGTGAAGGTTGGTAATTCCACGATGGGAATTTACCATAGCTAAGTCAGGGCCATTGGTGTAGCAGGCTTCGATATCGGCTTCAATCGCCTTTTGTTCTGCTTCGGGAAGAGTGGCGATTTTATCCAGGATTGGAGTCATGCCACTGCTGGGGCTGATACCTAATTGAGTAAAGGTATCTGCATATTTTTCAAATACAGGTTTAAAGAAAGCTTTTACAAAGAATCCAAAGATCACTGGATCAGAAACTTTCATCATGGTAGCCTTCATGTGCACGGAAAAGAGAACACCCTTTGCTTTGGCATCGGCAATTTCCTTCTCAATAAATGCTTCCAAAGATTTGGCACTCATAAAAGAAGCGTCAATTACTTCGCCTTCTTGCAGGGCCAAACCTGACTTCCAAACTTTCTCAGAACCATCCGCTAATTTCTGAACGATTTTAACGGTGGTAGCAGCAGGCAGGGTAGTTGATTTTTCACTGCCAAAGAAATCTCCTTCATCCATACTCGCAACATGAGAAAGCGAATCAGCAGACCAAGCACCCATGGAATGGGGATGTTTGCGTGCAAATTCTTTTACAGCTTTGGGAGCACGACGATCGGAGTTTCCTTCGCGTAATACGGGGTTTACCGCACTACCTTTTACCTTGTCATAACGTGCTTGAATATCGCGTTCTTCATCCGTATTTGCTTGATCCGGATAGTCAGGAATGGCATATCCCTGATCTTGTAATTCTTTAATGGCCGCTTTTAACTGTGGTAAAGAAGCGCTGATATTGGGTAATTTGATAATGTTGGCTTCGGGAGTTTTAGCAATAGCTCCTAATTCTGCCAGGGTATCCGAAATCTTTTGCTCTTCTTTTAAGTATTCTGGAACCACAGCCAAGATCCTAGCGGCGAGTGAAATATCTCTGGTTTCCACCTCAATACCCGCAGGTTGGGTAAAGCTTTGTACAATCGGTAAAAAGGATCGGGTGGCTAGGGCCGGAGCCTCATCGGTGAGGGTGTAGAGGATCTTGTGTGGATTACTCATATAATTGATTTTATATCTTAATGTTTGATATTAAGTGAGTTAGATTCTGAGGCTTGAGAAAACAATTCCTTCAAAATCTTAAGGGCCACAAAAATAGGAAATTGGACAGCATTTAGGGCCTGATGCCATCGTATACTGCGCTAATTTAGAATAGTTTTTAGGCGAAAATATCTAATCCTTGATCGAAAGCCTGGATTGCTTAGGCGTGAAAATTATTCTATATCCAAGCCCAGGTCTTCGCGCAATTTGGCGAGATGCGGATTCTTTTCGAGTAAATATTGATATTTCTCGGGAGCGGAGTAGGGGTCGAGTTTCTGACTGCCTTTCACGATATTCAAGCTAAAAAATAAGCCGAAGTTTTGCAGTTTTTCCCGACAATGGTAGAGCAAGTCTCTTTTTACTTCCTGAAATTTCTGTGCTTGTATGTTATTGTCTAAAGTAACTTCCACCTCAAAGTTTTCTTTGATTTTCAGCTCTTTATCCGCCAAGGTGGCGACCACAACTTTTTGACCTTCGGCCCGTACTTTTTCCACAAATTCATTCCAAACCTTTTGCAGTTGATCCGCATCGAAAGCTTTTTGTGGCTTGCCGTCTACCGGACGGTCTAAATCTTCTTCGTCTTCCTCCTCAGTTTGTTGTTGATCGGGCCCTTCGCCTTTTAAAGCCTGGGAAATGGAAAAGGAAGAACCGCGTTTTTTCTGAAGTTTATTGGGTCTTGCTTGAGGGGGGTCTTGGCTCGGGCGCTCAGTATTTCCAAGCGCTTTTGCTGTGGCAGTTTCAGAGGGTCTCGGTGGGTCTACGACTTTATTTTCCAGGGAAGCAGGGGCTTCTTCGGCTTTAGGAACAGGAATAGAAGCAGCGGAAACCGTTGGAGAGCTTTGGGGCGCTGCTGGTTTTGGGTTTTGGGCTTCTGGTTGAGCAGCTGCCTGGGGCTTTAAATCAGGCTTTTTTTTTTCACCGCCTGCTGCGGTGTTGGACTCGGCTTTATGCCAAATTTGCATCATGTCCATTAAGGCCAGTTCCACTAATAAACGACTGTTGTTACTGTTTTTATAGCGGACATCGGCTTCAGCCAGCACTTTTAAAGCGGCAAGTAAGAAGCGACTATTAACCTCCTGGGCCTGCTGTTGATAGCGTTGCTGTACTTCGGCTCCAACCTCTAAAAGTGATAAGGTAGCGGGATCCTGGCAAACCAACAGATCTCGGCAATGGGAAGCTAAACCATTAATGAAAAGATGGCCATCAAAACCATTCTCTAAAATTTCATTGAAGAGATTAAGTAAACCTGCCTGATCACCAGCACGAATCAAATCGATGGTGCGGAAGTAATAGTCGTAATCGAGAATACGTAAATTCTCAATTACATCCTGATAACTAATGTGCTCTCCCGAAAAAGATACAATTCGATCGAAGATAGACAGGGCATCACGTAAAGCTCCATCTGCCTTTTGAGCGATAATCCTCAGGGCAGAGTCATCGGCAGTTACGCCTTCTTTAATCGCAACATTTTGTAAGTGTGCAGCTATATCTTCTACCGAAATTCGTTTGAAGTCATAAATCTGACAACGACTTAGGATGGTAGGAATAATCTTGTGCTTCTCGGTAGTTGCCAAAATAAAGATGGCGTGCTTTGGTGGTTCTTCCAGGGTCTTTAAAAAAGCATTAAAGGCCTGTTGAGAGAGCATATGTACCTCATCAATGATATATACCTTAAAACGACCAACCTGGGGCGCAAAGCGCACTTGATCAATCAGGTTACGGATATCATCCACCGAGTTATTGGAGGCAGCATCGAGTTCGAAAATATTAAAGGAGAAATCCTGATCAGCCGTAGTTTCTGCATCGGAATTGATCATGCGAGCCAAAATCCGAGCAGAGGTGGTTTTTCCTACACCGCGCGGACCAGTAAATAATAAGGCCTGTGCCAGGTGATTACTTTGAATCGCTTTATGCAGGGTATTGGTCACATGCGATTGCCCCACTACTTCCTCAAAAGCCTGTGGGCGGTATTTGCGTGCCGATACAATGTAGTTCTCCATAAGGGGGCAAAGATAAAATTCTTGAGTTTTGAACTTATAATTTAAAGGAGCAGTTATTCACGATAGAAAGAACTTAAGAATTGGGCGGCTAATTAAGGACGGTCTTTCTTAGTTTTACGGATCTCAAAGAACCATGAAAGTACTTCAAAACCTGATTTTTACGCTAGTTCTTTTTTATTCTATTTCGGGAATACAAGAATTAAATGCGCAATGCAGCCTCCAGGCGCATTACATGTTAGATGGAAATGCAGCCGATTCCAGTGCCAATTTAAATCACGGGATATTTGTTGGCGGCCCACAAACTACTGCCGGAGATCGCTACGGGAATCCTAATGGTGCTACCTATTTTGATGGAGTCAATGATTATTTAAACACCTTAACAACCTTTGATTATCAGGAGCGTACCGTTAGTTATTGGTTCTATGCTGAACGTACTTCAGCGATCAATGCGATTCTCGCTCATGATGCAAATAGTTTAAGCTATGGTTCTTTTTCATCAGCTATTTCCGGAGGTAATTTAGAAGGAAGAGCAGGTGGTGTTGGGAATGTAGTTTACGGCTTAGGAATTATTACTAATGTTTGGTATCATGCCGTTTTGGTTCGAACCATAGATAGCTGTTTCTATTATGTGAATGGTGTTCAAACTGCAAAAGGGGCATCTAATGGAAACGGCAGTGGCTTTGGTGCCTATGATAAATTGGTAATGGGCTCAAACCGAATGCGAAATGCCAATTTCTTTAAAGGCCGTATTGATGATGTGAAAATATATGATTGTGCATTGGATTCCACACAAGTGGATTCTTTACATCAATCTGAATTACCGATTCCTCTAAGGGGCTTGCCGTCTGATACCACTATTTGCGATGGAGATAGCATCCTAATTAGCATGCCCAACACAATTGGTGTTTCGTATTTATGGGATAATAATTCCAGCTCAAATACTCGTTGGATTAGCCAGGCAGGTAGCTATTGGATTAGGGCAACGACCACCAATGATACCCTACATGACACGATAATAGTAGGTGTTGTTCCTTTGGCTCAGGCCCAGTTAATTGATACCGTTGTTTGTGCTGGTCAATCGCTTACGGTTAATTATTCCGCTTCTGCGGCAGATAGCATATTGTGGTCGGATGGAGATACCTCGAAAATTCGGACTTTTAATTCCAGCACAAATTTGACGGTACAAGTCTATTCTTACTGCGGGACGGTAAATGATACTGTGCGCATTCAGGTCATTCAAACATTGATTCCCCGAATTACCGATACTCTGGTCTGTCCGGGTACTTCAATTCAAATTGGTAGCCGTACCAGTCCTGGTTATGGGCTATTATGGTCTACTGGTAGTTCCCAAGCTCAAATTAATGTGAGTACCTCAGGCATTTTTTGGTGTCGGGTTTCATTGCAATGTGATACAGTTGTGGATACATTTTATGTGAGTAGTCCACCGGAATTACCATCACCTAATATTGCGGATTCTTTATTTATATGTGAAGCTGGGGATAGCATTCAAATAGGATTGGCTTTGGATACTGCTATTAACTTTTACTGGTCTAATAATCATCCAAATTCACTCCAATGGCTTTCCCAAGGCGGAAATTATAATCTGCATCTGGATAATGAATGCAGCCAGAAAAATCTGGTATATAATGTTTACGATCTATCGGGATTAGAACCGGAGACCTTGGAGGATACAATATTATGTATGGGAGCTTCCCTGTATAAGGACTTCAATCAGTGGCCGATTGAGGAGATCAAAGTGAATGGTGAGACCGCTCAAAATGGATTATATCAGTTTAGTCAAACCGGAGATTACCTTATAGAATATTATCAGCCTTGCGGACTTTGGACGGATACCTTTAAACTGGAGATACAGTCATGTGAATGTGATTTTCTATTGCCCAATGCTTTTACCCCTAATCATGATAATCTAAACGATAGCTATATCATTAAGAGCGCTTGCAACAATTTTGATTATTCGATTCAGATTTTTAATCGTTGGGGAATTAAGGTCTTTGAGAATACTGGACCTGAAGATTTCTGGGATGGCACTTATAAGGGGACCGAGGTACCAGCGGGAGTGTTTATTTATAAAATGTACTTCAGCTCTGAAATAAATGGTCTTATTCATGAGGGCTATAAGGAAGGAACCATTCGGCTTTATCGTTAAGGGCTGCTTTATTCCAAAGGGCTGTAGAGCATTGAAATCTGGCTTAGGATTGATCAATGATATAGGAAGCATCGGGGATGCTCTTACACTTAGCAGATCTTTCTGAACTTCCGCCTTATTCCTTCATCTTTTTTCCTTACTTTTGCCGTCCTTTTTAACGAAGGTTTTAAAGGTTTAATTTTTAATTGTTTAACAGATGAATCAATACGAATCCGTTTTCATCATGCATCCCGTCTTATCTGAAGAACAGGTAAGGGAAACGGTAGAAAAATTCAAAGGCTTCATCGAAGCCAAGGGTGGTAAGGTCCTGCACCTCGAAAACTGGGGCCTTAAGAAACTCGCTTATCCAATTCAGAGCAAGCGCAGTGGTTTCTACCATTTGATGGAATTCCAAGCTGAGGGTGAGATCATCACTCCACTTGAAGTAGAAATGAAACGCGATGAGCGCATTATCCGTTTCTTGAATGTTAGAATGGACAAGCACCATGTGGATTATGCCAAGGTGCGTCGTCAGAAATTGCAAAACGCTTAAAAGATTTAGATCATGGCAGAATTGGATACCGGATCAAACCAATCCGAAATTCGTTACTTACAACCCCTGAAAATTGATACTGGCAAGCGCGAAAAGTTTTGTCGTTTCCGTCGCTACGGTATCAAATACGTGGATTATAAGGATCCCGATTTCCTCGCTCAGTTTTTGAATGAGCAAGGTAAAATCCTTCCTCGTCGTATTACCGGTACTTCTTTGAAGTATCAGCGTAAAGTTTCTACCGCTATTAAGCGTGCCCGTCACTTGGCCATCTTGCCATATGTTACCGATAACCTTAAATAAGCCGGAACCATGGAAGTAATTCTGAAACAAGACGTAGAGCATTTAGGTTATAAAGACGACGTTGTAACTGTTAAAAACGGTTACGGTCGTAATTACCTGATTCCTCAAGGATATGCCGAATTAGCTACTCCATCTGCAAAGAAGGTTTTAGCTGAGAACATTAAGCAGCGCATGCACAAAGAAGCTAAGGCTATCGAAGATGCGAAGAAAACTGCTGAAGGCCTGAACGGCTTAGAGATCAAAATGATCGCTAAAGTTGGTAAGGGTAACAAATTGTTCGGATCCCTGAACAATGCTGACCTGGCCGATGAATTGGCTAAAAATGGTCATAGCATCGATCGTAAATACATTCAAATCCAAGGTGGTACCGTTAAGGCTACCGGACCTTATGTGGCGCACATCCGTTTGCATCGCGAGGTGAATGTAGAATTCAACTTTGAAGTAGTAGCTGAACAAGCTTAAGAAATAGATTCGAACTTCATATTAACCCCGAATTCTTTTTAGGATTCGGGGTTTTTCTTTGTTTTAAAACCACATTTTGGAGCCCAATAGGCATCTCTCCGGCATTTGAGAGGAAAATTATTACGGAAAATCACCACTTTTTTTCGCTCTATTCCCAAATCATTGGCATTATTTCTATTGAGCTTTAGGTTGCCTTTGATTAAGGCAGTCGTAATTGATTGGTAGTTAGTGGTTTGCGTGGTAATATTGAAGCTTTTCAATATTGGTGTTTTTTAAAATTCACGGATTAATATCATTAAGAGGCCAATTTTATGAATTTAAAGTCCTTTGATTTTTAGCCTGTTTGAAAGGACTAAGATGCTCTGTCTCAGTAAAGCTGTATTTGAAAAGTGGTTTTGTTGGTGTGAAATGCAAAATGGTTGGGTAATTCAACATTAAAGCAAGAATTGACAAATATGCTTTATTCTTGAAAAAGCGCGGTTTAATTCCTTTTGATCCTTGGTTTTTATTGTGTTAGTTTACCAATTACTAACCCTTATTTACTAACCAAGAATCCTAAGATGAAGAACAAACTACGTTTGGTCTGGGCCTTATTATTTTTTTCGCCCGGATTGATTTGGTCTCAACAAGCGGCCAATTATTCGTTTTCGGTTTCTAGTTCTACTTATCAGGAACTAGGACCTTCTGCAAATTCGCTTTCGGCAATTCTCGCCGATAATGCTAGTGCCGATGTACCCATCGGTTTCAATTTCACCTTCGAAGGTGTGAGCTACGATACTGTGGCAGCTGCTTCGGATGGTTTCATTTCCTTTATTAAAGGTGCTACCTCGACCTCAGGAAATGATTTGGATAATGGCTCATCTGGCCGTAGACCGTTGGTAGCTCCTCTATGGGATGATCATGATGGTAAAGCGAATACCTCTGCAGCATTATATGAAACCACAGGTTCGGCCCCTAATCGGGTGTTCACCTTTGAATGGAGAGATTGGGAGTGGAGTTGGAATGCATCCGATTCTGTAGTTTCCTTTCAGGTAAAGTTATATGAGTCTACTAATGTGGTAGAATTTCATTATCGCTGGGAATGTGACTCTTGCATTACTGGACCAGATGCCTCAATCGGGCTTTCAGGAGCCAGCAGCTTTTTATCCGTTTATGATGTAGGTACTGCCAATCCAAAAGTTTCCAATTCTACCGAATACGCCAGTTTGGATACCGTGGTGACAGATCAAGTATATAGCTTTACTCCCCCAGCTTGTCCTGCTCCCGTTTTAGATTCTATTCATAACATTTCGACTGCTGGTTTTGATGTTTATTGGAGTGGTGTAGCTGGCGATGATGTAATTATCAATTGGGGTCCTGCAGGCTTTAATCAGGCTACTTCAACAGCACAGAATTTAGACACCTCCAATACTGGTATGTATGGTATTAGCGGATTAACAGCAGGTACACTTTACGATGTTTACTTACGACGTATATGCAGTGGTAGTAATAGCCAATGGCTTGGCCCAATAAAGGTGCAATTACCCTGTTTAGCACAATCATTACCTTATACTGAAGACTTTAATGGTAGCTTAGGGTGCTTTACGGTAGCTGATAGTGCAGGTAGCTCTGCTACCTGGACCTGGACTTCAGATTATTCCGGAAGTGATCTGGATGGAAATCCAGGTTTTGCCTTTGTAAACAGCGATGCCGCAGGTAGTACATCAATGGATGAATACCTTATTTCTCCAGTTATTGATGCTTCCTCAATTACAGGTAGCTTAATATTGGAGTTTGATCAATACTACCTTTGGTATAGCAGTGATAATGGATATGTAGAAGTTTACGATGGAACCAATTGGGTTACCGTTTTGTCCCAAAATTCTACAATTGGGGCCTGGTCTAATCCTGACCATCAACGAATCGATTTAACAGCATACGCTAATGCCAATTTGCAAGTTCGATTCCATTATACTGCCTATTATGATTGGTACTGGGCAGTTGATAATTTCTCCATTCAAGAGGAGCTTTGTAATACCAGTTCTAACCTTGGTTTAGTTACAGCTTATTCAGATAGTATCACTATCAATTGGGATGCAGGTCAAGGTACCAACTTTGGCATTGAATATGGTCCGGCAGGATTTAGCCCGGGAAGTGGAACATTTGCTAGCACAACCGATACTTTCTATACTGCTACTGGTTTAAGTTCAAATACTTTGTATGACTTTTACTTAACCGATACCTGTAGTGGTGGTTCCTTTAGTCAGACCATCGGTCCATTGACTGCTAGCACCACTTGTACTTCAGTATCCATGCCCTATGTGGAGGATTTTGAAATCTGGCCTTTAAGCTGCTGGGATTCCACTGCCAGTGTTGGCTTTAACTGGGAACCTTCAGGCTCCAGCCCTGATCGCTATGCTCTGGCTAACTTCTGGAGTAATTCAAGCGGATTGGCGGTAATCACTTCACGTCCTATTACAATTAGTCAGGATGCCCAAGTTCGCCTCTACTGGTCACATCATTATAATAGTACTTATCCCGATGATCAATTTATTGTGCGGGCTAAGGCACTAAGTGGTACTGCCAGCTGGGATACAATCTTAAATTTGAAAGGCCCTGCCTTTGATGATCCTTCTGCCGGTAATACTTCTGTAGGTTCTTTTATTGAAGAGATCATTCTTTTAGACCCTGCCACCTATACCGGTAATGATGTGGTTATTGAATTATTGGGTGTTACTGATTACGGTCCTCATTTATATGTAAATGACTTTAATGTAGAAGCAGTGCCCCCATGTCCACAAGTACAGGGGCTGCGAGACAGTGCAACTACCGCTTGGGAAAGCATTTTGAAATGGGATGATGTATCTGGGAACGGAAGTTCCTATCAGGTATGGTTCGGGCCCCAAGGTTTTTATCAGGGAACGCAAACTACCACTGGAGCTCAAGCAATGGTAAGCTCGGACACCTTATTGGTTGATACTTTAAGCGGATTGAGCTGCTATGAATTTTTAGTACGATCTATTTGTGGTCCTGGAGATAGCAGTGTTTGGACTGGACCCTACTCATTCTGTACTCCACCCACCTGTCCTGATCCATCCGCTTTGCAGGCATCCAATAGTCAATTAACCCAAGTGGATTTAGATTGGACCAGCGGTGGTGCCAGCAACTTTAATTTAGCGATTGGTGCTCCTGGCTTTAGCCCGGCTCCAAGTAATATTGTGAATGTAGGTACTAACTCCTATACCGCTACTAGTCTTAGTGTGGGAACCACTTATGAAGCCTATGTACGCGATAGTTGTGGAGTGGGTGATGTAAGTGATTGGGTAGGTCCTATAACTTTCACTACTGCCTACAATACCAATTTCCTAGACGACTTTAACAGCTTTGCCTTTAATAATGGGGGCTGGCAAGAGGCCGATGGCCAGTTGAGTAGTGCAACTACATTTACCAGTACTACTTCTTCTTCCTGGGGATTTGATGACTATGGTAATAGTACTAGCAATAGTAGCAGCCAACGCGTAAATATCTATTTCGATGGTCAATACGAATGGTTAATCAGCCCAAGTATTTATCTGGACCCAGCCATCACCAACCTTCAAGTTGAATTTGATGCAGCGGTTACCGATTATGCGAATACCGCTCAAGGCTATTTTGGTTCTGATGATTCACTTGCTTTGGTTATTTCAACTGATAATGGTCAGACCTGGTCTGATGCCAATATTATTTGGGTGAAAACAGCCAATGATACTATTGATAATACCGGTGAACATTTCACCCTTCCTTTAACTGGTTATTCCGGTTATGTGAAGTTTGGTTTCTATGCGGGATCTTCGATTGATGATCCTGAGGATACGGATTGGTTTATTGATAACTTCGAAGTACGTACCCCTCGTGCTTGTGCTAATCCTACAGGTTTAGCAGTGAATGGTATTTCTACCACTGGCGCCGTTGGGTATTGGACTCCAGGTAGTGCTGTAATTCTTAGCACTGATATTATTCTTACTACTGCAGGACAGTCTCCGGCAAATGGTACAGTATTCAATCCTACAGCTGCTGATTCTATTATCTTCACAAATCTTACTCCTTCTACCGGCTATTGTTTCTATATCGTAGAAGAATGTGCGAATGGTTTCTCAGATACAATTGGACCAGAATGCTTTACTACTCAATGTTTGCCTATGACTGCGCCTTATAGTCAAAACTTTGATGCAGCACCAGCGCAAGATCCATTTGATGGTATTCCTTGTTGGACGGTTATTGGACCTGGAGCAAGTGATATTGAATTAGTGGATGTACCCGACTTTGGTGTAGCCAATGCTCCTAGTGCTCCTAATGCGGTTGAGTTAAATGATGGTGATTTTAATGCCGGTGATACAGCGATTTTAGTAAGTCCAACCTTTAGTGATTTAGGTACTGGTTTAAATCGCATTTCTTTCGAAGTAGCTTTTGAAAATACAGTTGAAAGCTTATTCGTAGGATTACTCGACAATCCTTATGATGCTGGAAGCTTACGAATTGTGGATACCATCACAACGACTACAGCTGGGGTATATCAATCTTATACTTATGATTTTGATGATCCTACTTTAATAGGATCGGCGCAAAACATTGCATTAGTTCATGGCACCGACATTTATGAGGTGTATGTTGATAATTTTGTATACGAGGCGATTACAGTTGCCTGTCAGGTACCCACTGCCTTGAATGTTACAGCTACTGACTGTGATACACTAACAGTAGATTGGACCTCCAACAGCGGTGGATCTATCATCCAATACGGTCCTAGTGGATTTACACCTGGTCAGGGAAGCTATACTGGCATCGTTACATCACCATTCGATATTACCGGATTGCCATTGAATACCGAGTTCGATGTATGGGTAGCTGATACCTGTGGTTCTGATACCAGTGCTTATGCCGGTCCATTTACCCTTAAAACAGATTCTGTTGGTCCAATTTGGGCATCCTTCACTGCTCAGATTACTAATGTAACTATGACCAGCGCCGATGTAAGCTTTGATGCTTCTGCATCGACTAATGCAGTGACTTATGACTGGACCTTCGACAATGGTTCGAATGGTACAGGTGTAAATACCAATACCAGCTATTCAGCTAATGGTACTTACAATGTAACTCTTACGGTAACTGACCGTTGTGGTGCTACTGATGATACCACTGTTGCGGTTGTGGTTCAGGGAATTTCTTTGGAAGAGGAAATGCTGAATTCTAAAATTGCAATCTATCCAAACCCCAACAATGGACAGTTTAGCTTGGAGCTTCCGAATACGGGATCTTCATTCGACATGACCGTAACTGATCTAGCTGGTAAAGTAATTTACGAGCAAGCTGACCTCAGCTCAGACAGCGAACATCAAATAAGCTTACCTTCTGTAGCGAAGGGCGTTTATATGGTGATCCTGCGCAGCGAAGGCAAGCGCATCAGTCGTCGCTTAATTATTGAATAAAGACAGAGATAGTTAATACGGGAAAGCCTCGGTTCTTTTTTAGAGCCGGGGCTTTTTTTATTGCCCTTAAAGTCTAAACTCCATGCGATAATTGATCAAAACCTGATCTCCTCTGGGGTTCTCATTCTTTCGAATTACCTTCCATCCTTGACTATCGAAGAAAGGTCGCGCCGTGATACTGATATCAGAGCTTAGAGTGTCTTTTCCTTGTTTGCGGGCTTCAAGTACGGCAGCTTTAAGCAATAGCTTAGCAAGTCCCATGCCTTGATGATGTGGCGATACATACATAAAGTCGAGATAGTCCCCGGCTTTGAGGCTACAAAAGCCCGCTAATTGAGTATCAGCCATTGCTAACCAAACTACTTGTTGCTTAATTAACTCCTCCCAACGATCCTTGTTCTGAAGAGTTTGCAGCCAAGCTTCGATTTCAGCAGCACTGTAATCTGCCTGGCAAGTTTGACGTATGCTGGCTTCAAAGAGGTTTTTGATGGCAGGAAGATCCTCCATCTTAGCAAAGCCTAAATTGATTTTCATCTGGAACTTTTTGGACTGAAATAGCTACGCATAAAAACAAAAATTTCATGCTCGGGCGGATATTCACGAATATAGATTTCGCGAGCCAAAGCTAGCTCTTTCTGCATTGCTTCTTCCTTCTGGAAATCCTTTAATAATACAGCACTAAAGAGATGGAGATTGGCTAGGACGATGGAATCTGCCTGCTCTTTCATTTGGTTCTGATAAAAAGCCAGGAGTGCCTCTTTTTCCTGAAAACTGGGGTGCAAGCTGTACAAATCCTTATAGGTAGTAGTACTTTGAGGATCGCGCTGGAAATAGTGCAGCCGACTTTTTTTAAAGCTTATACTGTCAATCTTCCTTTCCAATTGTAATAGGTTCCTTAAACTAATTAGCGCGTCAGGATTGAAGGAGTAGGCTTGTCGAAAATAGTCCAGCGCTAAACTATCATTTCCGGATTGTAAATAGGAGAGCGCCATCATCGAGGCCGCTTCCGCCTTTAAGGCCGAATCTTGAAAATATTGATGGGCCAGGTCGGCATGCTTGCGAGCTTCTGCTTGGCGATTTAACTGTAAAAGGGCATAAGCCAAATTCGCTTGTGATTCTGCATGATCTGGCTTTAGTTCTATGGCCTTTTCTAAATAGGGTAGGGCGGACTGAAAATCGAGGCCTTTCATCGCTAAGATTCCCAAGCTATACATCGACTGGTAATTGCGGCTGCCTTGCCGATCGGCCAATTCATAATGCATTTGCATGCGGCTTTGAGCAGCGGAGCTTGGCATATACTCCTTTTGATTAGCCTCCAGTAATTTTTGATAGAAATAGCCCATAGCTAAATGCAGCTGCATATTGCCAGGTTCCTTGCTCAACAATTCTTTCCCTATCGAGTCCGCTTTAAAATAGATGAGTCCATTTTCCTTTGGAATGCTACGCAAAGAATCCAGCGTTTCGTCACTACTTAGATTACAAAGGGCAAAATGAAGATAGTCTTCTGTATAGCAGTGAAAATCTAAGATCAAATGCAATTTCGCTTCAAATATGTGACTCTTATTATTTTGAGGATCAGCTTGATCTAATACTGTAAATGCCTGTGCAAACTGGTTTTTACTTATCAGTTCCTGACTTTTTTGCAATACAGTTCTTTGAGCGAAAAGCCCTAAAGTCAATCCGCTAAAAAGCATGATTAGTATTAATGTCGATTGTCGCATAATATGGGTAGCGGCATTTGTCCGGGTGCCAGAAACTCTAAATCTTCACAGCTAAAGGATTGGTAGCTGAAACCAAATAGGATTGGGCCATAGCCATTTATTAAGGGGCCTACCCATTGATTGGCGCCAAAATTACGAGCTTGAATATTAAGGGGCGCCACTGAACTACCTTCAGAGTCGAAGTATTCGAAGCTATTTATATAAACTCCGCGTCTTAGATCATAGACCAAAAGGCGACGGTAATGCGGGCGGAACTTTTCCCCTCTATCCATGGCAATAATTTGAAGAGGGCCATATTTATAGGTAAAGAAAAAGAGGGAGGTGCTGTCCTTCGGGCTTAAGCTATCTGCAAATGGAACATGCTCATAGGGCATTTCGGTGAATTGCATGATTTCAATATTCGCTTTCTCAAAGGGATTTTCTGAAGCTATAATGGCAAAATTATTCTGATGTACATTATACCTTAAAGGCAAGAAATTGGAGTCTATTTCCAAACCTATTACATAATCATACTCACGAAAGGGCTGATCATTTTCTCCTGAATACAGATTAACAAAGGCCGAAACTTTGAGCTTCGCCAGGGGGTATTTCAAAGTGATATTGGAATCCAGATCATAAACATATAGAAAGTCTTTTTCGCTGAAGCCACAACGATCCAGGAAAAGCTTGCGATTAGTAGCACTAAGCACATGGTAGTTCTGCTCCTTGAATCCGGCATATTCTAAATAGTCCTCCGCTATAACTGAGCTTTCTTCTTCCGAATGCGAGAAATAGGCATCACTTAATGAAACGAAGTGAAAATTGGGCATCCGCTCATAGCCCTGATAGTACATTCGAAAAAGCTTGGGTGGATTATCCTGAGCATGAAGCCCTGTTAGGAGCAGGCCTAGAAAGAGGCTTATTTTCCAGCACATAGTTTTAATCTTTAAGACCAATTTCACCTTTGCATTTTTTGCAAAGCTCAAAACCAACCTGGTCAACAGTGCTTAGACTTTCGGCGGCATCAGCCATAACACATTCAAGTTCATCACAATGTTTCAGGCCCAGGTTATGACCTACTTCATGGATGCTGACCTTTTTTAATCGATCCAGAAAAAGCTCTTTGGGAGGACGCATCAAGCGAAAGCTGGAGACAATAGCCGCTACTCCGGGGCGCTGACCTAATCCAAATATTCCCCAATCCGAATATCGAGATTCGGGTTTCTTTACCTGACCTTGACGATCTCTTTTAGTGGTGGAAATATCTTGAGTGCATAAGCCCAGGATATGGTCCAGGGTATCCGCTTTGAGACGAGCTAAATCCTGTAGCAGGGAATCTGCTCTGTAGCGGGGGCTCTTAATATTTACAAAGGCCGCTTCCGGTAGATCTCTAGATTTCAAAAGATGAAATTTCATGGGGTAAGTGGCCTCCAAACTTCTTTTAATTTCGGCAGACCATTCAGGGACAAAATTGCCATAAGGTTGCAAGGCCAAGCTCCGTTTCTCAATCTTTTTGGGAAAGATATTTCCCAACCAATCTCGTACTGGCCGCAGACTTAGACTAATTACTAAGATTAATACAATGGGGATAATATTGCGTAGTACTTTCATCGCCAGCAAATTAAGCAAGTCGACCGCGGTATGCAAACCATAGCCAAAAGCCAATAGGTCCCATTAGGATAAGTACCAGGCTGCCACTGATCTTTTGTTTTACGGAGTATTCGGGCCGCCATTGCTGTCGAAGGAAAATAATCAGCAGTATAAAATGGATTCCAAACAAGATATAGTTTAAAGGATCGTAGACTGAGCTAATTCCTAATTCAGGAGCAATCCATACAAAAGTTGCATTAAAAGCTAAAAGAAACACGGAATAGGGAATCAGCAGAATTTTAAAGCGCTTAAACCTTCTATCCTCCATTATTGTCGCTTTTTTATTTGCTCTAAAACCACGTCCCGGGCTAAGTCCTTTTCCATTAATCGATCTTCTAATCCATATTTCACCGGGATGTGCGGGATCACCCCTTGATCGCTGTTTTCTTGATTCAGGTTTAAACCATAGAAAAGATAATAACGGGGAATGCTTATCTGCAATCCGCTGTTCTGTAAGGTAATTTGTTCTTGAGAGCCAGCGGCAAATCCCGTGTAACGAGAACCACTTTCCTCACCAATTATCATGGCATTACTATATTCCTTGAGATGCCTAGCCAAGACACTGCCATTGGAAAAACTCAAACCATCAATAAGCACATAGATTTGTCCCGGAAAAGCATTTTTATCTCGTTTTGGAAAACGATATTTTTTCTCCTTTCCTTTCCAGGAAATGGATTTGCGCAGGAAGTCAACTTGCTGCTCTTCATGGATGAGGTAGGGTAAAATCTCATCGACCATTTCATTCCGGCCACCGGTGTTAGCCCTTAGGTCAATTACCAGATGTTCGCTTTGGGCGGCATTTATGCTATCAAAAATGGCTTCATAAAAGTCATCCGGGTCAATATCAAATTGCTCCATGCGATTTCGATCGAAGGAGGGGAGTTCCAGCCAGGCAATGTTGGATTCAAATCTCAAGGAGTAAAATGGATCCTCAGCCTTGGATTTTGCCTGTGGATTTAAACGATTCACCTGAGCAAAAAGACTATCTCTACACAGGGCCTTTATTTGGCAGTTTTGGATACTGTCATTTTTTAGATATTGAATTTTAGCTAGGCGAGCCGTATCAACATAGAGATAGTATTGCCAATTAAATCCAGATTCAATCACCGCATCCTTGTAGCTAAGGATATTCGCATCGGCAGGGTTGCATTTACGAAGAATGTCTACGCTTTCGGTGCTGCTGATCCCATTGATAGAAAGGATTTCCCCACCAGGATTTAAACATTGTTCTTTAGAATAATCTTTTCGCAAGTACAAGCGACCCTCGATCATCCATACGGTGATTGGGAGGTAGCGATAGCGGTTCGCCAGAAATCCGGAGTGCACAGTATCCTGCCAGTTTCCAAGCCCATAATGACCTTCATTGGCCAGACTAGTTAGGCGACTAATCCAATAAAAGGCTTTCTGATGAGAATAGCTTTGAGCTGAATCGTCTTTGATCTGGCTAAAGAGCTCAGTGCAGCGCTGATCCCAGAGTTCAGGGCTTTGAAATTCAAATAGGGTAACCTGGTATTTCTCAATGGCAGATTTAAGCTGTTCTAAATCTTTCAGTAGCTCATCCTGGCTCAAAGCCTGAGCCTTGATAGTATTTGCTCCCAGACTAAGCAGTAGCAAACCGAAAAATAAAATTAAGGGCTTTCGCATCGGTCTAAAATCCATTCAATTAAATAGTTTTCATCTACAATGGTCCAGGAATGGCAATTGCGATTTCCTTCTTTATCAAATCCTTTACCACTGGTACAGATGATTTCAAGATCAGAATGCGCCTCATTTAATAAGCAAGTGTGAAGTCCAACCAAATCAAAGGAATTGATATCAAAATAGGAGGCTCCTCTTTCATTCGACCACCAATCCATATCGGGCTCATGGATTAGTAAAACACTACTGCCCATTAGGAGTTGAGCTTGACTGCAACTGCTATCGCGGTAGGAGTGAACGGAGGCGGAATGGTAGCGTTTCGGGCATTCTTCGGGACTGCAGCCCATTTCACGAGCATAATAGTCTTGCATATAATTCGCTTCCCAGAGCATGCCTGCTTTAAACTTGTTTTTATTCCAATGCACAGATTGATAGAAACGTTCCATATCCAGAGGAGCATCAACTGCAAAAGCCCCGCGCATTCGAATATCGAAATTTGATTTACCTGCAGCGCAGTATTGAACATAGCGCAAGGCTCGAGTGCCGCTGGCAGATATGCCACCAATAAACAAGGCATTTTCTGGAATGGAGTAGGTCGCCAGTACTTTTCCCAGTAAACTGTCCAGAACCTCCAAGCCCCGATCTTTAAGATAAAGCTCCGGGAAGACTTGAGTGCTACTGGTGTAGAGTATAGCCAATCCACTATTCAGCGCCAGGTCGCGCCATTGATAGGGACTTTCTTTTAAAGATTCCAAGCTCGGCAAGTGGGTATAGTCACGAATGAGTAAACCCTTAATTACAGGCTTTTCGGGCAGGATTAAGAGGGCTGAATTTTTAGTGCTATCGCTAGAATCCAGGTAAAAGAACTGAGTCTTTTGAGCAAGGCCCGAAAACAGGCATCCAATACTAAACAAGAGTATAACTAAAGGAGATTTAGGCATCCTTAAACATAGTGATTTCCCTTGTTAATTAGCGCAAAGCGAAGTCAATATGGTAATGATCATCATGCAGTTTATCCACTACCGGACTCAAGGCCTGGGCAAAATAAATTCCTCTTCTTTTTATTTCTTTTCCGGTTGGACTGCGAAAGAAATCATCTTTAAGATTGATCTTGAGTATCACTTTTTTAATCTTTAGTCCCTGCTTTTTAGCGGCATTGTCCAGGGCCAGAATATGCTTAGCCATGGTTTCGAAATCAATCTCCACTTTGGAGTTCAGATTTAATTTTCCCGAAGAATCGAAATTCAGAAGGTAATGCCAGATTCCCCAATGATCGTAAAATGTTGCCGGTCGATTTCCCTTTTTTAAAGGAACCATAAAGTCGACACTCATTCCATTCTGATGCGTGCGATGGATCAATTGCTTGCCACCATTATGTGAGGAGCATTCCATATAATAGAATTTGCGCTCTGGACAAGTTTCCTCGCAGGCGGCATAAGCATCTTTTAAGGTGTGATAAACTTTAGAATTGAGGTAGCCATTGCCTAAAACATAGTAGCTGGTTAAACTGAAGTACTTGGCATTTTTAAGGCGGTAGTCTATAAGGTATCCGTTTTCCAAACTGCCCTTTCCAGGACTGCCATGTGAGATGCTCTTCCCCTTGTTTCGATGGAAGAACTGTGGCATGCAAGAGCCGGTTAAAACCAAGAAAACTAGGACTAGGGTTCCCTTTACAATTTTCCTTTTTCGCATTAAACCTGTTTATAGGGAAACGGGAAGAAGGGGAGGAAATTGGAGGTAGTTGGTAAATGGTAGTTGGTAGTTGGTAGTAAGTAGTTGGTCGTTGGTCGTTGGTCGTTGGTCTCGTTGTGGGGAGGAAACTACTCGTAGCGTAAGCTTTCGATCGGATCCAGGCGGCTAGCTTTAAGGGCCGGGTAGAAACCTGAAACGAGACCCACCAGGAAACAGATGATGGCCGAAAGGCTCATCCAGGCCCAGGGAATAATAAAGGCTCCTCCTACTAACATGGAGATGCCATTTCCGATAAGAATTCCGAAAATAATGCCAGCCAATCCACCCAGGAAGCAAATGGCGATGGCTTCGGTTAAAAACTGACTAAGAATGGCATTGGATTTGGCACCTATCGCTTTGCGAATTCCAATTTCACTGGTTCTTTCCGTTACAGAAACCAACATGATGTTCATCAAGGCGATGGCTGCGCCCAATAATGTGATCGCCGCAATAATTATCGCAGCCATACTAACATAGCTGAGGTTTTCAATTAAGCTTTCGCTAACACTATCGCTCTTTATAATATTGAAATTGGTTTCTTCTTTGGGGTTTAGTTTTCGAACGGCTCGCATGGTCGCCGTAGCTTCATCCACTACTGATTCCAATTCTGTGCTTTCCAGGGCCATTACGTTCACGGCAAAACTGCGATTGGCAGTAGCATATTTGGTGCGCGCTTTGGTGATTGGAATAAACATGGATTTATCACCACCAAAACCAAAGGAGTTTCCTTTGGGGGCCAAGATGCCTACAATGCGATAACGAGCATCGCCAATACTAATGAACTTCCCCAAGGCTACTTCTTTGGGGAATAAATTGCGCACGATATCTTGACCAATTAGAGCCACTGCCGCCGCATCTTTGATGTCGTTTAAGCTAAGATTTCGGCCACTTTCCAATTCATAACCACCGGTATGTAAATAGTTTTCGTCGGCGGCCATAACCGATACATTAGGATTGGTTTTGAGGTTCTTGTACTTGGCCTCTGCAATGCCGGTGGCCTGGAATGAAACGCTGGTACGAGCCCGAGTGGCAGGCATACGTTCCTTAAATTTCATGGCCTCATAATAGGTAATGGAGGGATAGTTTTTGGGTCTCTCACCACTGCGACCAATGCGAATATTAGGTCCTCTATTCTGAATGGTAAAGGTATTGGCTCCCAATAAAGCGAATTGTCCGGTAAGAGAAGACTTAATCGCATCGATAGCGGTTAGTATTCCAACCAGCGCAGTGATTCCGATGGCAATAATTAATGCCGTCAAAATGGTTCGCAGCGCTTGGCTTTTTATACTTTGCAGCGCGATTTTTAAGTACTCGAAAAAGATATTCTTTCCCATGCCCCTAAATTACGATTATAGCCGTGATTGGAGGCTTGAAAAGCATGACAGATCCAAAAAAGCATAATCAAAGTTCGCCCTTGCTACTTTTAGGCTGGGATGGCGCCGAGTGGTCGGTAATTCGAAACCTCATAGATCAAGGCGAAATGCCCCATTTCCAGAACCTCCTGGCTCGAGGTAGTGAAGGTGCCCTGGCGAGCCTGCAACCTATGATTAGTCCTTTACTTTGGACTTCAGTAGCTAGTGGCAAAAGAGCTCATGAGCATGGCGTTTTGGGTTTTGTGGAGGAAAGTTTGCAAGGGCCCAGAGCGATTTCGAGCCTACAACGACGGGTACCTGCCCTTTGGAATATTCTATCGGAAGCAGGGATTTCGTGCCAGGTATTAAACTGGTGGCCCTCCAATCCCGTTGAGGCGATTCGTGGGGATATGATCTCTAATTTGGCTTTCGCCGAAGGTGATTTAAAGGGGCAGTTTTATCCCAAGGAATGGGGTGATTTCCTAATTTCTGAAAAGGAAAAGGCCCATGAGCTAGACCCAGAAATCTTGGCTGGCTTTTTCCCGGAAATGGCAGCGGAACAGTTACTAAAAGATCCTTTGGTTCAGAAAGTTGGACGTATCCTCTTGCGAAGCCGAATGCAGTTTAACTGTGCCATGGCTATGTTACAAAAGGATGCCCAATGCCGGATGTTCTATTTCGAAGCATTGGATCAATTACAGCACTTAGGAGCCGCATATTTCCCACCGCAGCAAAGCCAGGTATCAGATCTCGATTTCAAGCATTATCAATACATTATAAGTGCAGCATATCGCTGGCATGATGCCATGCTTGGTAGTATGCTCAATGTCGCAGCCGGGCATAATGTGATCCTAATTTCCGACCATGGCTTTGAGCTTTCCGCCGGAAGGCAAAAGGAGCTACCTAATCTGCCTGCGGCGCCCGCATCAGAACATAAGGCATTTGGTGTTTTTGCCGCTACCGGTCCCGATTTTGTGCGGGGTCGAAAATTGTATGGCATTAGCCTTTTAGATCTGGTTCCCACTATTCTGCATCATTTTCAATTGCCACTTGCCAAGGATATGGAAGGTCGGATTATAAAGGATTTATTGAGGACTAAATCAGCTGCCAGCTGGCTGCCGACCTGGGATGTGATAAAAAGCTCTCATTTTCTGGATGTCCATGCGCAGCAAGGGCAAAATGATGCCTTACGCGATTTGGAGGAATTGCAATACCTCGATTTAGCCCACAGCCAGCAAATGGGTATTCGTGAAGAGCATAATTACAATAAGGCTATAAGCCTGAGGGAGGTAGGCGCTTATGCGGAGGCTCTTCAACTATGCGATCAGCATTGGTTAAATAGCGAGCAGGCCTATCGTTGGTATATTTTAAAGGCGCGTTTAATTCTCAATATCGGAGATGCAAAGCTTTGGGATAATTTTTGGCAGGGTCTTAAATTAGAGTTTCAAGAAGATTTACAATTGCGTTTTTGCAAAGCCTTGTCATTGCTTCAAAAGGGGCGAGCCGAAATGGCTTTGATTGAAATGCAGTCTTTAGAAAAAGTAGGTTTACAAAGTCCGACGCTCTACCAAGAGATGGGGCATGCTTTGTTTTTGGCGAGTCAATGGGATGCTGCCGATCAGCAATTTGATCGGGCTTTAGCGCTAAATAAAGAATACAGTCCGGCCTTAAACGGGAAGGCTCAGGTGGCCTTTGCTAAAGGGGCTTACGATGATTTTGAAATGTATGCGAATCAGGCCTTGAGCCTAAAAATGCATCAACCTCATTTGCATTATCTCTGGGCCTTGCATTACCATCAAAAAGGAGAAGCTGATTCTTGTAGAAAGGCTTTGCAACTTTGTTTGCAAATGGCCCCTAAGCATCAAAAAGCTTTGATTCTGAGAGAGGATTTAATAGGCCAAAACCCCGAGGCCAGCAGCATTATTATAAGTGGTTTTCCTCGGTCGGGTACCAGCTTTATGATGGCTCTATTGGAAGCCAGTGGTTTGGAAATTTTGCAGGACCATATACGCGAGGCAGATCACCATAACCCTAAAGGTTATTATGAGTGGGAGGCCTTGAAAAATTTGCCCCAAAGTGGAGAGCTCCCTCAAACGGAAGCTAAAGTGCTAAAAGTAGTAGCCCCTTTATTACCCTATTTACCTGCCGATCGAAAGTACAAGGTGATTTGGATGGATCGTCCGCTGCTTGAAATTATCCTTTCGCAAGCTAAGATGAGAGGGGAGCCAGCCAGTCTTGAAAATTTCCCTTTTCAAAAGGGTCAACAATTAGAAAGGGAAAGACAACGTTTTCAGCTGTGGCTGGATCAACAACCGTATATCGAATGGATGGAAGTTTCGTATCGAGCTTTATTAAAAGGAGAAGCATTACCGGAAATCAGCCGTTTTTTAGGTCATTCCGTGACTAAAGAACAGTGGGAAAAAACAGTTGACCCACAATTGCATCGAAACAAAATTGGCTAGTCCGCACCTTTTATAGATTTTTGCCCAGTTTTACGGATTATGAAGGATAAGAAACAAAAAGAGAGTTTAAAGTATTTGGGAGCCATCAGTGGGTTATTAGCTGCATATGGCGCAGATGCTCAAATCAAGTATGTTGATTTGGCCGATACTACTCTAAATACCAATAATGCCTATTGGGATTTGGATATTGATGAAGACAGCCTTGGTGTGGTTGACTATCGTTTTATTCAATATGTAGATACTTCAATTTTCAATGTTAGTGGCAATTTTGTGCAATCTCGCGGAGTGGCTGCTAATTCGATTTTAGGCCTCGACTATGGTAACTACGCTTATCCTTTTAATCTAAGTCCTGGCGATAGCATTGGCCCAAATTCGGTATTTAAAGGTAGTGGAGGCTCCTATTCCCTGGGGCAGCTTTCTATGGTGAGTAGTGGTAGTGGCAGCCCTAATGATAAATTCAATGGGGCATTAAACGGCTTAATCGGCCTACGCTTTCGCGCAGAAGTAGATGATACGGTTCGCAATTATTACGGTTGGATCCGAGTTGATGTAGCGGCTGATTATAAGTCTGTCACCATTAAAGATTATGGCTATAATGAGCAGTATGGTGAAGGGATTGTAGCTGGTGAAGGATCTGCCTGGATTGGTTTGCCAGAAGCGGAAGAGCAGGTATTTAGCCTGCGTCAATTAGATGAAACGCTCTTTTTTGAAATCCCCGAAGGCAAAGCCCAATTGCAAATATTCAGCTTAGGGGGCGCCTTGGTTTGGGAGCAGGAGTACGAGAAAGGACCAACTCGTTTGGAACTTCAGAATTTTGAAAAAGGCATGTACATTGCTCGTCTACACAATTCTGCAAGTAGCGAAGAAATCCGCGTTCTGGTTTATTAAGCTTTTATCTTAGGGACAAATCCGGCCATGTCGAGTATTTCATCGGCAATGGCTAAACTGGCAGTAGCGGCCGGAGATGGAGCATTTAGTACATGCACCGAATTTCCGAACCTTTCGATCTTAAAATCATCTACCAGATCGCCATTGTATTTTAAGGCCTGAGCTCGAACCCCGGCGCGCACAGGACGAATATCTTCCATCTGCAATTCCGGTATCATTTTTCGCAAAGCGTCTAAAAAGAGCTTTTTCGAGAAAGCCCGTTTCATTTCCTCAATGCCTTGTGCTGCATGGCGACTAAATAATTTCCAGGTTCCAGGAAAGGTAAGGGATTCGAAGGTGTCTTTAAAACTAAAGGAACTGGGGGAATAACCCTCCCGCTTAAAGGAGAAAACAGCATTAGGACCACATTCCACACTGCCATCAACCATACGGGTGAAATGCACACCCAAGAAAGGGAAATCAGGATCGGGTACGGGGTAAATCAAGTGCTTTACTTTATGCCTGGCCTCTTCCGTTAATTCGTAATAATCGCCACGGAAGCCTACAATTTTTAAATCGGGTTTAGCCCCTTCTTTACGAGCCAAACGATCACTTTGCAATCCGGCACAAAAGATCTTATGCTGAGTATAAAAGTTTCCTTTATTGGTGCGGATTCCTTCTTTGCCATCTTCGCGAAAGCTTTCCAGAAATTGAGTGCTTAGGAATAATTCACTTTTGGGATTACGAGCTTTAATCAGTTCTACCAATTTTTTGCAAAATCCAACATAGTCGATGATTCCCGTAACCGGAACGCGAATCGCTTTGATGCCTCGGCTAAAGGGTTCAATATCACGGATCGCATCCGGACCAATCATCTCGATACCTTCAATCTGATTAGCCTGTCCTTTTTCGAAGATGCCTTGTAAAATGGGCAGTTCCTTCTCCTCCGTAGCGAGAATGATTTTCCCGCAAATGTCGTGAGCCACCCCATGTTCTTTGGCGAAAGCCACAATTTGCTTGCGACCATTGGTACAATTCAGGGCTTTGAAACTGCCGGGTTTATAGTAGATACCCGAATGAATTACCCCCGAATTTCGGCCGGTTTGATGAGCGCCTAAATGATCTTCTTTTTCCAAAATCGCAATGCGATGCTCAGGAAAAGCCATCTGATATTTATAAGCTGTGGCTAAGCCTACAATGCCACCACCAATAACTATGAGATCAAAATTTCGGTCCATCTGAGAATTTTTGCGAAGGTAAGGCGCTAGCTTGAGGCTAATGTCAATTGCAGTCCATCATAAGCCAAATTTCTTCCGGCTTTCATTTTGGATTCAATTTCAGCATGCAGGCCTAATTGATGACTGATATGAGTGGCGTAAAACTGAGCTACCTCTAATCGATCTGCAATGGCTAAGGCCTCATCCAGGGTAAAGTGGGAATGGTGGGCTTCATGCCGAAGGGCATTTAAAATAAATACCTCCAAGCCCTCCAGTTTAGGCCATTCGCTATCAGGGATATGGTTAACATCGGTGAGGTAAGCCAGCTTTCCAAAGCGAAAGCCAAGGACGGGTAAATTGGCATGTTCCAATTCCAGAGTTTCCAATTCAATATTCCCAATTTGAAAGGGGCCTTCCGGGATACGGATTAAATCGATTTGAGGAATACCCGGATACTTGCTGTTTTGGAAAATATATGAGTATTGCTCTCTTAAGCGTTCTTCCACTGCTTCCGTGCAGTAAATGGGAATGGAGTGCCCCTGAATAAAATTGATCGCTCTTAATTCGTCTAATCCAGCCGTATGATCTTGGTGTTGGTGGGTGATCAGTACCGCATCAATATCATGGGTTTTAGAGCGCAATAATTGTTGACGTAAATCGGGTCCGGCATCGATTAATATTCGAGTGCCCATTCTTTCCACTAAAAAGCTGCTGCGTAATCTTTGGTCTTTGGGATTGCTGGATTGGCAAACTTTACAATCACAGCCAATCATCGGAACCCCTTGTGAGGTGCCGGTTCCAAGGAATTCGAAGTACCAGTCTGCTGAAGCTTTTGAAGGATTCAAATTTTAATTGCTTTTTCGGGTCAAACATAGCTAAACTATTACTTTTGTTTACCGTTAACCTTCTGATAGATTAGACCCTCTACTTATGGAACGCATGGTGTTGTCTACTGCCCAAAAGGCATTAAAAGTCAACCTGAATGAGAACATTTATGGCACCTTCGCCGAGATTGGCGCTGGCCAGGAAGTTGTTCGAAATTTCTTTCGGGTTGGAGCCGCCTCAGGTACAGTAGCTAAAGCAATGAGTGCATACGACAAACTCTTTTCCGATGCCATTTATGGTAAGGAAATGGACGGACGTTATGTTACTGAAGATCGTTTACGTAAAATGTTAGACCATGAATATGGTTTGATTGAAAAACGATTGGATCGCACCGATCATCCTAAGCGATGTTATTTTGCCTTTGCCAATACCGTTGCAACCATCAACTTCACCCGTAAGTTTAAAGGTCATGGTTGGATGGGAATTCGCTTCCAATTGGATCCTGATAAGGAACCCAATGATGTGCTTTTCCACATCCGTATGAAGGAGGAGGAAGCTTCCTTACAGCAGGAAACCATCGGGATTATGGGGGTGAACCTCATTTACGGATGTTTCAATATTCGCAATAATCCTGAGGAATTACTGAAATCACTTTACGACAATATCGCGCGCTACAAAATGGAGATCGATATGATCCATTTTGAAGGCCCTGAATTTGAGAATGTAGATAACCGTTTAATGTCCTTACGCCTTATCCAAAATGGCATGACCGATGCGGTGATCTTTGGGCCTGAAGGCAACAATATTTTGCCAGCGGCCCTGCTCTATAAAAAGAACATTCTTACTGCCCGTGGTTCGTTCCGTCCTGTTACCAAGGTAAATATGGACATGGTGCGAACCAGTATCGATGCCTTTACTCAAGAGCGAAAAGTGAAAAAGGATAAGCTGGTAGTGCTATTTGAAATCACCCTGAACAATTTGAAATCGGAAGGTGAGATTGATGAGCAAGACTTCCTGGATCGGGCGGATATATTATGCTCGCTGGGGCAAACGGTATTAATCTCCAATTATCAGGAGTATTATAAATTGGTAGAATACTTCTCTCGTTATTCAGAGGAGCGAATGGGCCTTATTATGGGGGTTACCAATTTGCATGAGCTCTTTGATAATAAGTACTACCGCGATCTTAAAGGGGGAATTCTGGAGGCCTTTGGAATCTTGTATTCCAGCGATCTTAAGCTTTATGTGTATCCATCGCAACCCAATCCGGATGATCCGATTGAGACTTCCAAGGACTTTAAGATTCACCCACGTTTCCAACCTCTGTACGACTTCCTGGTGTTTAACCGCCGGATTAAGGATATAGAAACCTACGATCCTGAAATCTTACAGATATTCTCCCGCGATGTTTTGAAAAAGATCCGCAATGGAGAAAGCGGCTGGGAGGATTGTTTACCTGCTTATGTGGATCAAATGATTCGCGACAAGCATCTTTTCGGTTATTATCCTCACACGGAAGAAGCGGAAGCAGTTGATCTAAGTTCCGAAGAGTAATTCGGAACTTTTAAGCTTGTTTTAATTCGGCCATAATGGCCAGAGCCTTCTCAATATCGTGAGTGCTATTGTCTTTGCCAATGGAAAAGCGAACCACCGGATCGGTATGTTCAGGGTCCATGGCAGCGATTACATGCGATTTTTGAACGCTACCAGAAGAACAGGCACTTCCGCCGGAAACAGCTAATCCTTTTAAGTCGAGGTTAAAGAGCAACATGCTGTCTTCAGAAAGTTCAGGGATACTAACGCTTAAAACGGTATACAGACTTTCATCGGTGTTGGATAAGCCATTGGCATAAATCTTAGGGAACAATCCCTTTAATCCTTGCCAAAGTTGTGCTTTAAGTGCTTCGATATGGGCTCGCTCTTCATCTAAATTTTGATAGGCTAAATCCAATGCTTTGGCCAGCGCTCCTATTTGTACAATGCTCTCAGTACCACCCCTTAATCCGCGTTCTTGCGCACCTCCGGTAATGAAGGAGCTTACTTTAACCCGACGATCGATATACAAGAATCCCACTCCTTTAGGGCCATAAAACTTATGGGCCGAAGCGGTGGCAAAGTCAATGGGCAGGTCTTTTAATGAAAGAGGGTAATGACCTACCGTTTGCACGGTATCGCTGTGCAACCAGGCTCCGTATTGGCGACAAAGATTCCCTGCCTTTTCAATGTCCAAAAGGTTGCCGATTTCATTATTGCCATGCATTAGGGAAACCAGAGTAGGAGTCGAGTTAGTGCTCAATAGTTGCTCTAATTGCTCAAAGTCAATACGCCCCTTGGGATCTACATTCAGGAGAATAAGCTCAGCTTCAAAGGCTTTGGACCACTTTTCAGCAGCCTTAAGTACCGCATGGTGTTCTAGCGGTGAAGTAATAATGCGCTTAACTTTTAAATCGCGCAAAGCCAAGCTGATCGCAGCATTATCTGCCTCAGTTCCTCCGGAGCAGAAAACGATTTCTGCCGGAAGGCAATTGAGATTGCGGGCAATGCTTTTGCGACTGGCCTCTAAGATTACTTTGGCCTTTCTACCTTGACTATGGGTACTGGAGGGATTGCCATAGGCGCCATCCATTAATTCCAGCATATATTCTTTTACCTCCTTCCGCAAAGGGGTGGAGGCGGCATTATCCAGATAAATTAATTCCATTAGTAAAACCAATTGTTCACCAGTTCAGCGCCGGTATCAGCACTTCCGAGATGAATAAAGCGGTTACTTCCTTTTTCGAAATGGTATTCTTTGGCGTATTCTTCCCAATTATTGGCAATATCCTCAATAGCATCACAAATGAAAATAGCCTCCTCATCGGTTAAGGTCGGGTGTACGGATAGGCGCACCCAACCTGGACGAAAGGAAATATCACCCCCTAAAACAATGTCCATGGTTTTGCGGCTGCTTTCTTTATCGAGATGCAGGAGGTAATGACCGTAGGTTCCAGCGCAACTACAGCCACCACGAGTTTGAATACCATACAGGTCATTTAATAATTGCACTACCAAATTGTAATGCACCCCTTCGAGGTAAAAAGACAGAGCACCAATACGTTCGCGGATATGTCCGGCCAGAATTACCATGCCTTTCATTTTCTCCAATCGATCGAAGATATAATTGAGCAATTCCTTTTCCCGGGCTTTGATGGCCTGCACTGAAATTTCGTCTTTCAATTGCATGGCAAAGGCAGCCTTTATGGTTTGTAAGAATCCGGGGGTGCCACCATCTTCGCGAGATTCGATATCCTCAATATAATAACGTCCACCCCAGGGATCGGTCCATAAAACAGTGCCACCACCAGGATGATCGGGAACGCTATTTCGGTATAACTGTGAATTGAAAATCAAAACTCCAGGAGTTCCAGGCCCTCCCAAGAACTTATGGGGTGAAAAGAAGATGGCATCTAAATGAGCACCTTCCTCTGCGGGATGCATGTCAATATCCACATAAGGACCTGAAGCGGCAAAGTCAACAAAACAATAGCCTCCGGCCGCATGCATTTTTTTGGCTACCTCAGTATAGGGGGTAAAAATGCCGGTAACATTACTACAAGAAGTAATGCAGGCAATTTTATAGGGACGGTCTTTGTACTGGTCCAGGAGTTGATCCAAATGATCAAGGTCCATTAAACCATCATCATTATAACCAACTATTACAAGGTCAACGATGGTTTCTAACCAGGAAGTTTGATTGGAATGATGTTCCATATGGCTGATAAAAACCACCGGACGAAATTGATCTTCAATTTCAAATTTCCCTTTAAACTGTTCCGGTAATTTTAAGCCTAAGATGCGTTGAAACTTAAGCACCGCCCCGGTCATGCCGGTTCCGGTAGGAATTAAAACATCATCCGGCTGGGCGTTCACATGTTGCTTAATCACCAATTTGGCTTGATGATAAGCTTTGGTCATGATACTACCAGTGTAAGAGGTCTCGGTATGGGTATTGGCTACCATAGGACCAATTTCCTCGAGCATTTTGCGCTCTATGGGCTCATACAATCGGCCGCTGGCAATCCAATCGGCATAGAGTATTTTCTTAGGCCCAAAGGGACCTACAAATTCGGCATTATGACCTACGATGTTCTCGCGATAGCTATCGAAATGAGCTTCCCACTGGGTGCCCTCAATTTTTGAGGCCAGGGCCTTAGTTTCCATAGGCTTTAGATTAGTTCCTGTAATTCACTGATGAACCGAGTGGCCAGAGCCTCCGCTTTTTCCGGACTTTTAGCCTCGGTATAAATACGGATAATCGGTTCGGTATTCGACTTACGTAAATGTACCCATTCTTCGGCGAAGTCGATTTTCACACCATCAATGGTGCTGAGTTCTTCATTTTGGTATTTGGCCTCAATTTTCTTGAGCAGACCATCTACATCCATTCCAGCTTCTAACTGAATTTTATTCTTGGCCATAAAATAGGCCGGGTAGCCTGCTTTTAGCTCGCTTAAGCTTTTGCCACAAGTGGCCAGATGACTTAAAATCATCGCAATGCCTACCAGTGAATCACGACCATAGTGCAGATCAGGAAGAATTACTCCTCCATTACCTTCACCCCCTAAAAGGGCATTTACGCCTTTCATTTTGGTCACTACATTCACCTCGCCAACCGCAGCAGCATAGTATTCCTGACCGCGAGATATTGCTAAATCACGCAAAGCACGAGAGCTGGACAAATTGCTTACTAGCGGACCCTGCTTATGCTGTAAAAGGAAGTCGGCGGCTGCCACTAAAGTGTATTCCTCACCAAACATTTCTCCCTGATCATCGATCAAAGCCAAACGGTCTACATCCGGATCTACCACAATGCCCAAATCGCAGTTTTGCTCTTTTACCACCTTCATGATGTCGCCCAAATGCTCCTTTAAAGGTTCAGGATTATGAGGGAATTGTCCAGTAGGCTCACAATATAAGAGGGCAGGATTTTCAATACCTAAGGCCTTTAATAGGATCGGGATGGCAATACCGCCAGTGGAGTTAACGGCATCTACCGCTACTTTTAAACCTGAATTACGAATGGCTTCTACATCAATATAAGGAAGGGCCAAAATCGCTTCTACATGCTTTTCGATTAAGCCATTCTTTGCTTCTACACTGCCCAGATCGTCGACTTCTACAAAATCGTAATCTTCATTTTCGATCATGGAAAGTAATTCAGCGCCATCGGCAGCCGAGATAAATTCTCCCTTATCATTAAGGAGCTTTAAAGCATTCCATTGCTTGGGGTTGTGTGATGCAGTAAGGATGATTCCTCCTTGGGCCTTTTCAAAAACCACCGCCATTTCTACTGTTGGCGTGGTGGATAAATCTAAATCAATAACGTCGATACCCGTGCCCACTAAGGTGTTTTGCACAATTCCCTGAATCATGGGTCCGCTGGGGCGAGCATCGCGACCAATTACCACTTTAAGGGATTTGCCGGGATATTTTTTCTTTAACCAATGTCCGTAGGCCGCAGCAAATTCAGCTGCATCTAATGGACTTAAATTATCGCCTTTGGCACCGCCAATGGTACCTCGTACGCCAGAAATAGATTTTATTAAGGTCATGAGGGGATTTCTATTTGGGGCAAATATAAGTTTAGTGCCCCGATGAACGGCTCTTTGAAGGGAGGGGAATCCAATGAATCGGAATTTAGTTTTGGGATAAGAAATTGGTCGATAAGGACTTAAGTAGAGAAGGGCAGAAGTGGAGTTCTAAATCTTATCAACATTCTGTGCACAATCGAGAATCTACTAAGACTTAAACTGCTAATAAATAGAAATTTAGCTAAATAGTGTTCATTTCTTTGTGGATAAGCGAAAGACGGACTCTACCTTTGCCCCAGCCAATTGGATAAATTTAAATATCCAATTCTCGCCTATGTTCGAAGACGAAAATGAAGATGATTTTTTTAACCTCCTCGACCTGATCGATGAGTTTAAAAGAATGGAGTCCGCAGGGCAATCTCGCTTTTATGATTTAGAGGAGTTTGAAGCGATCTCGGACTATTTTTATGAGACCGGCAAATCTCAAAAGGCCCTGGAGGTTTTAGAGATGGCCATTGATCAACATCCCTATGCCAGCTCATTGCAATTGAAGAAGGTGCAATATCTTACTTCTTTGGATAAAACGCGTGAGGCCAGCAAGGTTTTAAAAGAATTGGAAGGTCAGGTGCACGACTATTACGAAATGCACATGGCTCGGGCCGGATTGTATTCCAAAACCGGTAATCATCAAAAAGCCATAGAGCAATACCGTCAGGCATTAGCTCATACTGAGTTTCCGGAAGATGTATATCATCTCCTGGCCTTGGAATATCAATTAATCGGTGCCTATGATAAGGCATTGCGTTATTTAAAAATGTCCCTGGCTTTATATCCGGAAGATGAAATCGCGCTCTATAATCTCGCACTTTGCTATGATCTTTTGGAAAGACCAGAGCAGGGGATCGAGTATTTGGAGTCTTTTATTGATGAGAACCCTTATTCGGAAATTGCCTGGTACCACTTAGGTTTGATGCAATCTAAGATGGGAGATAATCTGCAGGCCTTACGCTCATTGGATTATGCCATTTTAATTGACGATTATTTCTCTGCCGCCTATTATGAAAAGGCCCGCATCCTGGAGCAAGAATTCCGCTATCAGGAAGCTGCGGAAACCTATCAGGCTACCTTCGAATATGATGGGGCCAGCGGTTATGGTTATTATAAAACCGGTCTCTGCTATTTACGATTGGGTAAAAATCAGCAAGCGGAGAAATACCTTAATAAAGCCATTCAGGAAGATTCCGAATTGGAGGAAGCTTATTATGAGCTGGCTCTGCTTAAGGATGAGCAAAAGCAATGGGCCGAAAGCTTATATCTGATTAATAAGGCCGTAGAGCTAGATCCTGAAAATTGGGAATACCGTCATAGTAGTGCCATGATGCACCGCCGAGCAGGTAAGCTGGATGAAGCAGTTTTGATTTATACCAAGCTGATTGAAGACGAATACTACAATGCCAGCACATTTACCGAATATGCGCAGTTGCTATTCGATATGTGTGAGTTTAAGCAGGGCATGGATGTACTGTATCAAGCTTTGGAGCTGATTCCAGATTCTAGTCAGTTGCGTTACCAATTAGCCGGTTATTTATACACCATCGAAGAGCAGGACGAGGCGGCGATTTACCTGCAAAAAGCCATAGCCTTGGATCCGGGAGGTAAGAGTTTTTTCCTGGCCTTATTTCCCTGGCTTAAAAAGAATCCTTCTGTACGACTTCTTTTAGGCTTGGATTAAGCGGCATTTCCTTTCTTTGCCAAAACTTCTGGAATGAATAAAGCACTCCTTTTTTTGAAAGGTTTGGCCATGGGCGCTGCGGATGTAGTACCCGGAGTAAGCGGAGGAACCATAGCCTTCATTACCGGTATTTACGAGGAGCTCATTGAGAGCATCAATCGCATTAATCTCGAAGCCCTTCGCATTCTTCGCAAAGAAGGTTTTGCCAAAGCCTGGGACTATATCAATGGCTGGTTTTTCGTTCCTCTCTTTTTAGGTATCGGAGTATCAATTGTCTCTTTAGCGAAAGGAATTTCCTGGCTTTTGGAGAATCAACCGGTATTACTTTGGAGTTTCTTTTTCGGATTGGTATTCGCCAGTATATTCTTTGTAGGTAAACAGGTTAAGAAGTGGGGGCTTTCACCCGGATTGGCCTTTGTACTGGGAGCGGTAATTGCCTATATGATTACCATTTTACCGGCTTCGGGATCTAATGATGCCCTTTGGTACATTTTCCTCAGTGGCAGTATTGCCATTTGTGCGATGATTTTACCGGGGATTTCAGGCTCCTTTATTTTGGTTTTATTGGGAAGCTACTCCATCGTATTAAATGCCATTCATGAACGCGATCTAACTATCATTGCGGTTTTTGGTGCCGGAGCAGTAGTAGGCCTTCTTTCCTTTGCGCGCCTATTAAAACTGATGTTCGCCAAATATCATGATGTGACCATCGCCCTTTTATCCGGCTTCTTATTAGGGTCTTTGAATAAGATTTGGCCCTGGAAACAAGTGGAAGAGGTGCTAATCAAACATGCGGGTGAAGCCAATGAAGAGGTAGTTCCTATTTTGGAAAAAACGGTTTTGCCAGGCGATTTTAGTCGACCCATTCTGGAAGGCTCTGAAGTAATTGGTCAAACTGCTGCCGATCCTCAATTCTGGGCCGCAGTGGGCTTGGCAGTGGCTGGAGCAGTATTGATTTTCCTTTTGGAGAAATTCGGATCGGGTCAAAGCAAAAAGGCGGCCTAATGCAATTTGGGCTCATCGGTAAAAGCTTGGTGCACAGTTTTTCAGCCGCTTATTTTCAAGCGAAATTCGAAAAGCTCTCCTTAAGCAATTACCGCTACCTCAATTGCGAATTGGCTTCGATAGACGAGCTCAGTAGCTTATTGCTGGATGGAGAATGGCAGGGCTTTAATGTGACCATTCCTTATAAAGAAGCTTGTATTCCTTTTTTAAATGGGCTTTCGCCCGATGCCCAATCCATTGGAGCTGTAAACACCTTAGTCCGCAAGGGCGAGCAATGGTGGGGACATAATACAGATCATCTTGGTTTTCGTCGGGCCCTGGAAGAAGGCTGGCCCCAAATGAAAATAGATATAGCCTTGATTCTAGGCAGTGGTGGTGCTTCCAAAGCGGTAATCTATGCACTGGAGCAAATGGGAATAGAGAGCCAAATTGTGAGTCGCAATCCCGCCAAGGGGCAAATCGATTATCAGGAAGCTCAAATGCGAATGCAGGAATTCGCATTGATCATTAATACCAGTCCTTTGGGTACTTTCCCCGAGGTAGATGCCATGCCTCCATTAGAGCCTCATGGTGATTTGAGCGGCCATTATTTCATGGATTTAATTTACAATCCGGAGGAGACTTTGTGGTTGCAAAAAGCCAGAGCCGCCGGAGCAGTGGTTTTAAACGGAAAATCCATGTTGGTTTATCAGGCGGAAGCCGCTTGGAAACTCTGGCAGGATCACTAAAAGGCATCGCTAAAAAGCTGGATTTTTAAAATCTGCATTCTAGGCCTTGCTGCTTCGAAATTCCTGTATTTTTGTTCTCCCATTCACATAGCATTATGGACGATACACAGAACAACTTACCCCAAGGTGAGGAGCAAAAACCTGAAGAAAAAGATTTGCCTCAAAAACCCATTGAAATGGAAGAAGCTGCTGCTTCGGCCGAAAAGCCTGTAAAACTTGAGGACGAAAATCCTCAGGCTGAAAGCGAAGTACAAGCTGAGAACCCATCGGCCCCCGAGCCGGAAACTACTACTGAAACTGAAGCAGAAACGGCTTCGGAAGAGCTAGAAGCGGATTCGGAAGTAGTGCTAAGTGATGAGGATCTTGAAAAAGACGATGATACGGCAGAAGTTCAAGGAGATGAAGACCATGAAGAGGAGCATCCCGATGAACTGGAAATGCCGGATTATGCTGAGTACAATGCTGAGGATTTGGTGGGTGCTGCATTTAAATTATTGCGGGATCATCCTATCCAAAAGCTGAAGGATCATTTTGCCGCAATCCGTAAGTATTTAATGAACGCCTTGAATGAAGAGCGTGCAGAGAAATTAGCGGAATTTGTGGAACAAGGAGGAAATGAGATTGACTTCGAATTCATTCAGCCTTTAAGAGAGCAGTTCCGTACTATTTATAGCGAATACCGCAATCGCCGTCGCAAATTTTACGAGGATTTAAGTGCCCAATTGGATCAAAACCTTTTGGTGAAGAAGAATCTAATTGAGCGCCTTAAGGAATTGGTAAACAAGGAAGAATCGATTGGCGAAACCTTTAAGGATTTCCGGGCGATTCAAGAAGAGTGGCGTAGCACGGGTCCCGTACCACGTAATGAGAGTCGTGACTTATGGCGTACCTATCATTTCCACGTTGAGAATTTCTACGAGTACATTAAGATCAACAAGGAATTACGCGATCTTGATTACAAGAAAAACAAAGAGCATAAAGAGGAGCTGGTTAAAAAGGCTCAAGTTATTCTGGATGGCAATGACCTGCGTGAAGGCTTTAAGCAATTGCAGGAGTTGCATAAAGAATGGCGTCAGATTGGACCGGTAGAGCCAGAATTACGTGAAGAACTTTGGCAACAATTTTCCGGAATTACTCGTCAGATTCACGAAAAGCGCGATGAGTACTTCAAGGAATTGCGCACTAAGCGTGAAGAGCTCTTAGAGGAAAAACGCAAATTGGTAGCACAATTAAAGAATTTACCCAAGAACCATACTAAGCATCATGAATGGCAAAAAGCCATAAAAGAGGTAAACTCTATTCAGGATGCCTTTAAAAAGATTGGTCGCCTAAATGTGGCAGACAATGATGCGGTTTGGGAGCAATTCCGCGATGGCTTGCGTGACTTTAATCAAGCTAAAAACCAATTCTACAAAGAGCTTAAAAAGGAACACCACGATAATTTAGAGAAGAAGCGCAGCTTATTGGCGCGTGCTGAAGAACTTAAGGACAGTGAAAACTGGCGCGATACTGCCAATGAGTTGAAGCGTATTCAAGCGGATTGGAAGAAAATCGGCCACGTTCCGAAAAGTGAAAGCGATAAAATTTGGAAGGAATTCCGTTCGGCTTGTAATCATTTCTTCGATCGTTTAACTGCCCATAATAAGGGTCGCGATGAGAAGTTTGAAGCCAATGCCGAGGAGCGTCAAACTTTCTTGGATGAACTGGAAAAATGGGCTCCGGATTTAAGTGATAAGAAAGAAGCCATTAAAGCGATTAAAGCCAAGATTGGCGAATGGCGCAAGATGGGACCATCTCCCAAGAAATTGCGTAATGAGCTAGAAGGCCGTTTTAATAAGGCCATCGACAGCTTTTTCAAGGCCATTGATTTAGATCGTCAGGAATCACAGCGTATTCGCTTTGAGAATAAGGTAGATAGCTTAGCGGCACAAGGGGAACGCGAACTGCAAAGAGAGCGCGATTTCTTACGTCGTAAATTGGATGAGGCTAAAAAGGAACTGATTCAGTTAGAAAACAATTTAGGATTCTTCAGCAGCAGCAATCCGAATAGCCCAATCGTAAAAGAAGCTACTAAGAATATTGATGCTCAGAAAGCAAATGTGAGTTCTTTACAGGCCCAAATAAAAATGTTGGGACAGAAGATTAAATCCATGCGTGAAGCAGAGGAAAAATCTTCTGAAGAAACGCAAGGCTCCGAAGAATAAGAGGTGCAAAGTCTGGGCGATTACCTTATACCAGGAGGCATAGCCTTCATTATGTTGGGTATTGGCCTGGGGCTGCGCTTTTCAGATTTCCGCAGGGTATTCTTAAGACCCAAAGGAATCCTGATTGGATTGGCCGGGCAGTTCTTTTTGCTGCCCCTAATCGCCTTTTTAATGGCTTGGATTCTTCCTTTAGACCCCTTGCATAAGGTGGGTTTGGTACTTATTGCTTCGGCTCCGGGTGGCACGGCCTCGAACTTGGTAACCCATATGCTAAAGGGTAGAGTGGCCTTATCGGTTAGCCTTACTTCTTTCAATAGCTTTGGGATTTTAATCAGTATCCCGCTTTATCTCAATTTAGCGCTTACCTGGTTTCTGCATACCGAAACCGAAATCAGCATAGGCTTTATGGATACTTTTAAGGAGATCCTATTTACGGTGGTCTTGCCGGTGGTACTGGGAGTATTGCTGCATGAATACGGCCCCAGAGATTACATTAAGCGCTTGCAACAACCCCTGCGCTATATCCTGCCAATAATCCTCTTTTTGATTTTCAGCTATGCTTTATTTGCTGAAGATGGCGGTTCACAGTCAGCGGCCTTTTTGGAGCATTTCTGGCTCTTTATTCCTCTCGTCGCCTTTAATGTGGGAACCATGGTAATGGGCTTTTTCCTTTCGCGTTGGTCGGGAATAAAGCATGATGGTTCCTACACTATAGCGGTGGAATTAGGCTTGCAAAATGCAGCCCTGGCAATATTTATCGCCACCCAGGTTATTGGTCGAGCGGAAATTTCCTTGATTCCGGTGATGTACAGTAGCTTTAGCTTCTTCAGTACCTGGTTCGTTGGCTGGCTCTTAAAGCACCGTTTCCACGAACGATTTGGTATTAGCCTCTAATTTACTTTCCCAATCGATAGCCAATCCAAGCCATGGGGATATAAGCGAGGGTAATATCGGTAGCATTAAACCATGCCGGGGAGGGCAGTTCGAATACCATCATTACGCCACCCACTAAGAAGAAAACTCCGATTAACATCGCTAAGGCCAATTTCCGGTGAACCGCAATTTTGGTACAAACAAATGCGGCCAATAAGGTCCCTAAAGCATGGGCCAGGAAAGGCATTAGGAAATGCTTGGGTTCAAAAAGGTGCATGCCTGCACTAAGGCTTTCCATGGAACTATTGTCAACTCCCTCAGGAAGAGGAATTATGGAGCTGCCATTCGTGACAATAAACATATTGAGTGCACCGCCTAAAAAGGCACCGACGATTACAGCGATTAGGTTTCGTAGAATTGGATTCATAAGCTTAGTTTAAGAAACCTAAGGTATCATTTTAAGCTTAGTCTATGGGCAGAGTCCTCTACTTCATACTGTTTACCTGCTCTTCCAGGGTATTAACCAATTTAAATAGGCTTTGCTGAAAGTCCTTTAAAGCTTGGGTGTCAATCTCTGAGCTTTGGAAACTGGACCAAATCTTGCCAGGGATTTCCAAAGCTTGTTTATATAAGTCTTTACCTTTTTCAGATAGGCTGATTTTCACACTGCGTTCATCACTTTGGGATCGCTCACGGCAGATGATTTCCTTTCCTTCCAAACGCTTTAAAAGGGGAGTAAGAGTATTGGTTTCCAAATGCAGTTCTTTGGATATTTCATTAACACTGCGCTCGTCTTTTTCCCATAACACCAGCATTACGAGGTATTGGGGATAGGTTAAATCCAGTTCCTGTAAATGAGGCGCATAGATTTTGGTGGTCATGCGAGAAGCTGCATAAAGCGGAAAGCATAACTGATTGCGCAGAAAAAGAAGTTCCTCTGGATTAGGCATGACCAAGGGTTTTTTGAATATCCTCTTCCATATTCAAAGGTTCGGTGGTGGGAGCAAAGCGCTTCACGGGGTTCCCTTGGGCATCAATTAAGAACTTGGTGAAATTCCATTTGATGGCATTGGTTAGGGTGCCAGGCAAGGCCTTTTTTAAATGCTTAAAAAGAGGATGTGCGTTTTTACCATTTACATCCACCTTTGCAAACATGGGGAAGCTCACCCCGTAATTTACCGAGCAAAATTCTTCAATGTCGGCGCTGCTGCCTGGTTCTTGACCGGCGAATTGATTGCAGGGAAAACCTAAGATTTCCAAACCTTGAGCATGGTATTTCTGATAAAGTTCTTCCAGACCTTCATACTGCGGGGTAAGTCCGCATTTACTGGCCGTATTTACGATGAGGAGGGTTTTACCCTGATAGTTTTCCAAACGAACTTTTTCGCCTTTTAAAGTTTCGGCTTCGAATTGATAAATACTGGAATTGCTCATGACTGTTTTTTGGATTTTAATTTTTTTAAATATGGAAAAGCTCCACTCGACCAAAGGGCCCAAAGGATAAGCACGGGCTGAAAGAATAAGCGAATCAAGCGCTTTTGATCCGTATCCAGGCCAAAGGCATCAATGCCATTAGTATACTGTGAAATATTGCCCGGGAAAATCAGAATATAGAAGATGGCCAGGGCAATGCCCACTTTGGCTTTTTGCTTAATCCAGAAAATTAAAGCCAGACCTAAACTGATTTCTACCACTCCAGAGGACAGAACTACAAAATCCATAAAGGCGGGATCCGTAGGTAACCAGCGTGGAACCTGGGCCAGAAACTCTTCGCGTTGAAAGCTGAGGTGACCAATTCCAGCGAAGGTCATGGCTGCTCCTAATAGTATTCTAAAGATATTTTGAAGGTATCGCATTTTAAATCGTTTAAGATTATATCGTGCACGATGCAAATGTAAAATGAAAATCCTTCTGCACAAAATTTCTTGACTTTTCCTTCGATCCTGGATTGTCTTCTAATTGATTATCAATAGGCAAGCCTAAATCCTTTTGCTTTTAATTAACAGGATTGCTCGCTAATTAGCGATTGAAATGCTTTTACAATACCTAATTTCGCGGCATGGCACAAGAATTCGAAATTCAATCGGAATACAGTCCTACCGGAGATCAGCCGCAGGCGATTAAGGAACTGGCCGCAGGGCTGGTAGAGGGGGAGCGTTACCAAACTCTTTTAGGGGTAACTGGATCAGGTAAGACTTTTACCGTTGCCAATGTGATCAAGGAGATTCAAAAGCCAACTTTGGTTTTAAGTCATAACAAAACTTTGGCCGCTCAGCTGTACTCAGAATTCAAGCAGTTCTTCCCCAATAATGCGGTGGAATACTTTGTTTCCTACTACGATTACTATCAGCCCGAGGCCTATATCCCTACTACCGGAACTTATATTGAGAAGGACCTCAGTATTAATGATGAAATTGAAAAACTACGCCTTTCCACTACCTCGGCCTTATTGTCGGGTCGTCGGGATGTACTGGTTGTGGCTTCCGTTTCTTGCTTATATGGTATTGGTAACCCTGAATCCTTCAACCAGCAGGTAATTGAGATTGAAGTGGGGCAGGTGATTGCGCGCAATAAGCTCTTATATGCCTTTGTAAATGCCCTCTACAATCGAACCGCCGCAGAATTTACTCGCGGTAGCTTCCGTGTGAAGGGCGATACTGTAGATATTTTTCCAGCTTATGCTGATACTGCCTTCCGCATTCATTTCTGGGGGGATGAAATTGAGCGTATTGAACGCTTCGATCCTTCCAATCGCGAGGTATTGGAAACCTTTGAACAGGTGCGCATTTTCCCAGCCAACATCTTTGTGACCGGCAAAGAGTCCTTGCAAAAGGCCATTCATCAAATTCAGGATGATATGGTGGCGCAGGTAGATTTCTTCAATAAGCAAGGTCGACCTCTGGAAGCAAAACGTTTACAGGAAAGAACCGAATTTGATTTGGAGATGATCCGTGAATTAGGCTATTGCTCAGGGATTGAGAATTATTCCCGCTATTTAGATGGCCGGGCACCAGGCACTCGTCCCTTCTGCTTATTAGATTATTTCCCGGATGATTATCTGATGGTCATAGACGAAAGTCACGTTACCGTTTCCCAGGTGCGCGCCATGTACGGTGGTGACCGATCCCGAAAGGAAAACCTGGTTGAATATGGTTTCCGTTTGCCAGCGGCGATGGATAACCGACCCTTGACCTTCGACGAATTTGAAAGCCTGCAAAACCAGGTGATCTATGTAAGTGCTACTCCGGCCGATTATGAACTGGAGAAGAGTCAGGGTGTAGTCGTAGAGCAATTAATTCGACCTACTGGCTTATTAGACCCTCGTATTGAAGTACGTCCGGTGCAAAATCAGGTCGATGATTTGATGGAGGAGATTAATAAACGGACGGAATTGGATGAGCGCGTTTTGGTAACTACCCTTACTAAGCGAATGGCGGAGGAATTAACCAAATACCTTACTCGCTATGGCGTGCGCTGTCGCTATGTGCATTCGGATGTGGATACCCTGGAAAGGGTAGAGATTATGCGCGATTTACGTTTAGGTCTCTTTGATGTTTTGATTGGTGTAAACCTTCTTCGTGAAGGATTGGATTTACCGGAAGTTAGTCTGGTAGCTATTTTAGATGCCGATAAAGAAGGTTTCCTGAGAGCCGAAAGATCCTTAGTGCAAACCGTAGGTCGGGCTGCTCGAAATGTGAATGGCCTGGCGATTATGTATGCGGATAAGATGACTGACAGTATGCAACGCACCATTGATGAAACCAATCGTCGTCGTGCTATACAGCAGCAATACAATGATGATCATGGCCTAAAGCCAACCGCTTTAAAGAAATCCACCGATTCCATTTTACCTGGCTCCAAGAAGGACCATAATCCCTATCGCAGCAATCTGGTTGTACCTAAAGCCGCAGAAGAAAATGCGGTTTACCATTCGCGGGAAGATATGCGTAAGGGCGTAGATAAGATTCGTCGTAAAATGGAAACTGCGGCCAAATCCCTCGACTTTATTGAAGCGGCTGCCCTTCGTGATGAGATGGTAGCCTTAGAAGAACGCATGGAAAAGGAATTCCCTGCTTAATGAACAAATACGGTTAATTACCGATTCTTTGATTATGCGAAATTTACTCTGCAGTCTGATCTTAATTTTAGGATCAATGAGCTCGCTTTGGTCCCAAATTCAAGGCCATATTATTGGTCCTGATCAAGAAGGTTTACCTCTGGCCAATGTGGTGCTTTATCAAAACAATCAGATTATAGAAGGATTATCTACAGATATGGAAGGTCGTTTTAGTCTTTCCGCTCCAGCGGGTGCCTACAAATTGCATATCTCCTATGTAGGTATGCAGCCCGACTCAATGAATATTAAGGTGCCGGCATCTGGCCAATTAGAACTAGGCGATATTGCCTTGAAATCGGCCGCTTCGGTTTTTGAAGAAGTGGAGGTGGTGGCTCAATCTAAAATGATGGAGTTTGAGCAGGATAAGCGGGTATTTAATGTCGCTAAGGATTTGACCTCCGTGGGCAGTAATGCTTCTGATATCCTGAATAATCTACCATCTGTAACGGTGGATGTAGAAGGTAATGTGGCCTTGCGGGGTTCCAATAATGTGCGCATTCTCATTAATGGTAAGCCCAGTGGTTTAATAGGTTCCGATCCCGCCTCAGCCTTAAGGCAATTACAGGGAAATACCATTGAAAAGATTGAGGTGATTACCAATCCCTCCGCGCGTTATGATGCCGAAGGAGAAGCAGGTATCATTAATATTGTGCTGAAAAAGCAGGATCAAAAAGGCTTTAATGGCAGCTTTGATATAAGTGGTGGTTACCCCGAATTATACGGAGCCGGGGCAACCATGAATTACCGCCAAAATCGCTTGAATTTCTTCACCAATATTAGTTTTAACCAGCGTCGTTCCCCTGGTGGTGGACGCTCAAATCAAAAGTTCTTTTTAGCGGATACCAATTATTCTTTTAGTCGTGATCGCTATCAAAGTCGCGGAGGCTATGATTTTAGTTTCAGGGCTGGGATGGACTATTACCTTAGGGAAGATCAAACCCTAACCGGTTCCTTCTTATACAGTCCCAGTAGGGATAAGAATTATGTGGATCTGGAATTTGTGGATCGCGATGCCAACAATGCAATTGTACGTGAGGTGAAGCGCCATGATGCCGAAACGGAAACTGAAGAAGTGGTGGAAGGAAATCTCTCCTGGCAAAAGACCTTTAGCGATAATGAAGACCATAAATGGACCGCTGATTTCCGATACAGTCTGGAAGATGATCGGGAAAACTCACGCATTGAGCAAGATACTTTAGGGCGTCCAGGTACCTTTTTACAGCAAGTGGCAAACCTCGAGTACCAGCGTAGTACCTTGCTTCAAACCGATTATGTACATCCCTTAGGGGAGAAGCGGAGTTATGAATTAGGAGCGCGTTCTACTCTGCGCGAAATTGAAAACGATTACGAATTAAGCGATCGAGCCGATGATGGGACCTATATTCCCGATCCGGAATTTGATAGCCGTTTCTTGTTTACCGAGAATGTTTACGCGGCTTATGGGATTTACAATGGAGCCTGGAAAAAGAAGATTACTTATCAATTAGGCCTGCGCGCTGAGATTACAGATTTAACCACGGAGGTGGGCTATGGTGATAGCGTGAATCGTCGCAATTATGCCAATCTCTTTCCCAGTGCTTTTTTCACCTACTCCTTCAGTCCCTTATCGGATTTGCAGTTGAGTTACAGTCGCAGAATCAGCCGACCAGGATTTCGTACTCTGGCTCCATTTTTTGGTTTTAGCGATAATCGAAATTTCTTCTCTGGAAACCCAAATGTGAACCCCGAGTTTACCGACAGTTATGAGGCTGGTTATGTGCGCTACTTCGAAAAGGGTAGCTTGTACAGCGGTCTTTATTACCGTCACCGTACCGGGGTAATTGAACGTATTACCTTGGTGGAAGAGCGCGATGGTCAGGAGTTTACCCGCTTTTTCCCAATTAACCTGGCGGTGCAAGATGCCTATGGAATGGAATTCAACTTCCAGTATAATCTGGCTAAATGGTATGAGGTAAATGCCAACTTGAACCTCTTCTATACGCAATTAGTGGGTTCTTATGAAGGGACCGACTTTGGAGCCGATAATGCCTCCAGTAGCGGGCGTTTGGTAAACCGCTTTAAGTTTTGGGATAGCGATTTACAGGTGAGCTTCAATATGGACGGACCTAGCCAGAATGCTCAAACCCGTCGTTTGGGGATTTATACTTTTGACTTGGCCTGGACTAAGGATTTCATGAAAGGCAATGCTACGGTAACCCTAGCGGTGCGCGATCTCTTTAATAATCGGGTACGTAGATATTATACTTCGGGGCCCATTGCCTCCGGTGGCTATTTCGATACTTTCGGAACCTTCCAATGGCGTCAGCGTCAGATTACGCTTAATTTCAGTTATCGCATTAATCAGCGTAAATCCCGCAGGCCAGAAGGTAGAGGTGAAATGGACGGTGATTTTTAATCATAAATCAGGATTACCGGACTGTTATTCACTTCAAATCCCTGACTGAGATTAAACTCCTCTGGTATTAATTCTTGGTTATCGGAAGGTAAGCGGTAGACTTTGCTGGGTGTTCGCTTTTCATTGAGGAAGTACAATTCTTTGTAAGTCGATTTTCGTCCATCCGATTTTACCCAGAGCACATAAGCCCTTTGCCCGGTTTCGCGATGACGATAGCGGAAGATGTGCAATTCCTTTAAGTTGGGTTGTTCCTGCTCAACAAAGACAAATTCACCCATGATTTGCTTTAGGGCCTTTAGCTTATAATAAGAGGGCTTTGGCCGATGTTTGTTCCATTTCTCTGCCGTAAGGCCACTACTCATGTACTTATTGGGATTGGGGGCATTAACATCGCGAAGCATGTAAATGAAAGCGCCATCAATTCCGGAAGCATGGGCTAGTAATATGGAGCGCACTAAATAATTGGCTTGTGCCGCCAAGACCTCCAATGAATCATCGTGGGGAGGTGCTTGAATGGAGCGGGGATTGGTGTCGTAACCAAATTCGGAAAGGAAAATTTTTTGAGTTGGCAGATGTGCATTACGGTATTGCACTAAGGCTTCGAGTCTTTGTTTTAAATGGTCATCTTCAGGCGGAATGCCATGATCAGCACGATCATTCTGACCACCAGCATCATTGCTATAATGATGGAAGTTGAGCACATCAGCCGGGAAATTGCCTTTAGGCCGACGATATAGGGCCCAGAGGCGAATGGCTTCCACATAATTTGTGTCTAATCCAGCCAAACCGCCCATCACAAAGTCCAGATTGGGATCGGCTTGCTTTAATCCATAGAGAGGTCCCAAGGTACTGGCATGTCCGTCAAAATCGGCACTTAGCATAGCTGCATATTCGAAAGGATGGAAATACCCCTCACGACCGCGCCACCATTTATCGGGTTCATTCCAGCTTTCGAGTCCGGCGATTAGGTTTAAACCCGATAATGGAGCCTGCCCCTTAGCTAAATTTAAAGTACTGGGCACCTGTGTTCTACTGCCATAGCGAGCCGCATATTGCCATACAAAGGCAGCATGTTGGCGATAGGCTTGGGGATCATCTGCAGCGAAATTGAGATCCTGAGGTTTATGATCAAACTCAGAGGCTAACCAGAGTGGACTGCCTTGCAAGCAGGGATAGCTTTGCAGCCCTCGTTTTTTAAGATCGGTATAGTATTGATCAAAATCCCAATAGCCAGCGGCGGCCGGAGCAAAGCGAATGCCTTCCATCTGAATTTGCCCGGCCTTTAGTCCTTCAGGATAATGCCAATCCCAATTGTGGTATTCGCGCACCAAACCGGCAACGGCTTCTACCTTGGATCCCGGATCATCAATAAAGGCATTGATGCCCATAAACTCATTTAAGCTAAGGGGAGAGCGCAATTGCCGATTTTTCAAAGGCTCTTTTAAGGGCGCCAGTCTTTCGCCATAGAAATACATTTCGCCAATCTCGGCCTGCGGTCCCTTAAAGCGCAGTAGAATTAATTCAGATTGGCCTTTTAATTCGAAGCTACGCCAGCTTTCATAGCGATCAGTACTCTGCTTTAAGACTAAATTCCATTCAGCAGGATTTCCCAGGTAAATTTCAAAGCTGTCTTTGCCGGCGCCATCGTAGAAACGCACTGAATCGAGGCGGTAGTTACCATCTAGTTTAATCAAAAACTCCTGTGGTTGATAGAGCTTTTGATAGGTGGGGTGAAAGCGTCGATGCGGTTTTAGATTGGCTTTTCCTTTCTGATCAAATAATCTGGGACCTTCATCAAAAAGGCCCATTTGTCGCTCCTGTCCCGTCAATTGAACGATATGTTTTTCTTGTATGGCGATCCATTGACTCTGGGCCGGCCAGCAAGTGCTAAAAACGGAGAGAAGGAGCAGGAGGTATTTCATGTAACTAAGATGCGAAAAGCTATAAAAAAAGCGAACCTTCGGGTTCGCTTTAAATTTATTGAGCGCTTACTAGCTCTACATCAAATATTAGCCAGGCATTAGGAGGAATTACTCCGCCTGCGCCTGAGGCGCCATAGCCCATGTCGGGGGGAATAATTAAGGTGGCTTTGCTGCCCACACTTAATAATTGGATTCCCAAATCCCATCCGGGAATAACGCGACCTACACCTACCGGGAAGCTAATAGGTTCCCCGCGTTGATGTGAATTATCGAATACGGTGCCATCGGTTAAACGACCTTCATAATGCACCGCTACCGTCTGACCTTTTTGAGGCTTATCGCCTGATCCTTCGGCAGTGATTTTATAGAATAGGCCACTTTCGGTTTTCTCAAAACCTTCGGTTAATTGGGCCATTTTCGCTTCTTCAGCCTTACGAGCCGCGGCGGCAATTTCATCTTGTTTAGCCATCCACTCGCTAAATACGGCGGCAGCATCCCAGGCTTCGGCTTCGGCACCTTGACGGAGAATTTCTACCTTATCCATGGTATCGCCTTGTTTAATGGCATTCACCACTTCCAGGCCTTCTATTACTGAACCGAATACGGTATGTTTTCCATCTAACCAGGGAGTAGCTCCGTGGGTAATGAAAAACTGAGATCCATTGGTGCCAGGGCCGGCATTGGCCATGCTTAAAATACCGGGGCGATCGTGGATTAAATCAGGATGAATCTCATCGACAAACTTATATCCGGGACCTCCGGCGCCACTGCCGGTAGGGTCGCCACCTTGAATCATGAAATCAGCAATTACGCGATGGAAGCTTAAGCCATCATAATAGGGCTCATTGTTTCCTTTGGCGCTGTTTTCAATTTTACCTTCCGCCAATCCAACAAAATTGGCAACGGTGAGTGGAGTTTTTTCATGTTCCAGCTTTAAGGTAATACTACCTCTGGGGGTGCTGAAACGGGCATAAATACCGTCTTGCATCATTTCTTATTTGGCGGACTCTGAACCGGCTTCTTTAATGGATACCATTTCTACTTCAAATACCAACCAGCTATCGGGTGGGATTAAGTTACCAGCACCGCGGCTGCCATAACCTAAATTAGGAGGAATAACCAATTTCCATTTGTCGCCCACTTTCATGCGCACCAAGGCTTCACGCCATCCCTGGATAACCGGAGCATTACGACCTGCCGCTACTGCAAAAGGCTCGTATTTACGACCAGGGTTAAAACGACCACCTTCTTTGGCTACTTCCTCAATGCTGGAATCGAATAAGGTTCCATCAGGTAACCAACCAGAATAGTTCATTAATACCATTTGGCCGGGCTCTGGCTTAGGACCAGTACCTTCTGTTAGTACTTCGTAGTATAAACCGGTGCTGGTTTGCTCCATGCCGGCAGTTAGTTCTTCAACCTGTTTTTTAGCGGCAGCTTCTTCTTCCGCTTTGGCAGCTACCATATCTTCCTTGGCCTTTTTCCAGGCTTTAGGAGCATCATAGTTTTTGGCTGATCCCTTACGGATGATCTTTACGCTATTGATCACTACATCAGTATTAGGACGATCTTGACGGTTGCGCTCTACAGCAGAAATATTATCGGCTACATCCTGTCCGGCTACCACCTTACCAAATACATTATAGCCACCATCGAGGTGAGCGGTATGAGCTACGGTAATAAAGAACTGACTACCATTGGTGTTAGGACCAGAATTAGCCATAGAGATAACGCCCTTATTGTGACTCAGCTCTTTGCTGGTTTCTTGTTCGAATTGATATCCGGGGCCACCCATACCGGTTCCTTCGGGGTCACCACCTTGAATCATAAATTGAGGAATCACACGGTGAAAGATCAAACCATCATAAAAGGGTTTTCCTTTGAATTGCTCGGCTACCTCGGGGTGATTTCCTTCGGCTAAAGCCACAAAATTAGCAGTGGTTAAAGGTGCTTTTTCCTCTTCAAGTTTGATTAAGATATCGCCCAAAGTAGTATTCATGTGGGCATAAACACCGTCGCTTAATTCTTGCTCTTCGCCATTAATTACCACGGAATTTTGGGAGCTGCAGCTCGACAACAGGCCTCCGATGAGGAATGCGGTCAACCAAAAGTTTCTCATTTCTGTTGATTTTGATTTTGAATTTCTAAGACTTCTAATTTATATACCAATGCGGTAAAGGGGGGAACTTTATTTTGATCGCCTCCCACCCCGAAGGCGCGATGCGAAGGTAAGATAAAGAAGCCCTTATCCCCAACGCGCATTAACTTTAAGGCATCGTGTAATCCGATTTCGGCATCTTCCCGGTCTATGAGTAAGGATGCGGGTTTGCTGCTATCCGATTGATAGAGCTGACTGCCATTTAGCATCGAAATGCTGTAATAATAATAAACCAAATCGCCCTCTTTCGCCATCGGCCCCTGAGCCGCAGTACTATCGATGGAATAATAAATGCCCGTGCCATTACGCTCTAAATCCAGGTCACGATCGGCGATATAAGCCTTAATAGACTCTATCTCCTTTTGCAAAAAGGCCCGATGCGCTTCAATACTATTTTCCCGCGGGTTTTGACTTGCTTCTTGCCTTAACTCCAGCTTTTGACTGTTTTCCGTTCCAGGGCGACAAGCTCCTAAACTTAAAATTAACAGCAGGTATTTAAACGATTGTTGCATAGCTCTTTAATTCTTCCTGATGGGATTTTAGGCAATCTTTTAAATAGGCGATGGTTTCTTCCATGCTGCGATCGGATTTACCTCCGGCAGCATTTTTATGCCCACCTCCCTCAAAATAGTTGCGGGCAAATTGATTTACATCAAAGGAAGTTTTACTCCGGAAGCTCAATTTATGGCCGCCATCTCGAGGTAAGATAAAAGCTGACAATTCCATGTCGTTTAAGGAAAGTCCATAGTTAACAAATCCTTCGGTATCGCCTTTTTGGAACCCACATGCATCCAAATCTTTTTGGTCGAGATAAAGAATGGCGGTATGAAAATCCTCCAGTATTTCCATTTGATTGAGCGTGCGACCCAGCAATTGAAAACGACTAATGCTATTACTGTCGTACACTCTACTGGCCACCTTTTGATTTTCGACCCCCTTCTCCAATAATTGAGCCGTAACTCGGTGGGTGAGAGGACTGGTGCTGCTAAAGCGAAAGTTACCGGTATCAGTGGCAATGCCAGTATAAAGGGCTTCGGCTAAATCTTTACTCAACATATCGGTCCAGCCCATAGCTTCCAGAAAATGCCAAACCATTTCGCAGGTACTACTCATGGAAGTATCGCTATAGGTCCAATCGCAAAAATCATCCGGCTGTTGGTGATGATCGATCATCAGTTTTTTAGCCTGGCTATGGCGAATCGCTAATTCCATGGGACCGCTACGCGCGGGATTATTATAATCGAGGTGAATCAGCAATCCGGCATTTTCCAAATAGGTATCTGCTTCGGCTTCCGCTTGATCGTAAAAGAGCACCTCTTCGCTTAGAGTCATCCACTTTAAATTGGCAGCATAATCATTGGGCATAATCATTTTCACCTTCAGCCCCAGCTGCATTAAAACCCCGCATAAGGCGGTAGCACTTCCCACGGCATCACCATCTGGATTGAAGTGATTGGTAACCACAATATCTGGCCTTTCAACCAGGTATTCTTTAAGCTCCTCGCTTAGTCTTTCCAAATTTTGCATGGCGCAAAGATAAACGCATTTAATGGGCAGCGATTAGTATATTGCATGCATGACCAACAAACGAATTCAGTTCGGATGGGCCTTTTATGATTGGGCTAATTCCGTGTACTCGCTGGTAATTGCCACGGCCATTTTTCCTATATATTTTGCAGCAGTAAGCCCGGAAGAGATTTCGTTTTTCGGAACTGAATTTGAGAGTACCGCTCTCTATTCGTATTCGCTTTCTTTCTCTTTCGTTATAGTGGCAATTTTGAGTCCTTTCTTATCCGGTATTGCCGATTACTCGGGTAGTAAGCGCACCTTCTTAAAGGTCTTTGCTTATATGGGATCTTTAGCTTGTATGGGGCTTTATTTTTTTGATGCGGATAATGTTTATCTCGGTATCGGCCTTAGCGTAATTGCCAGTGTGGGTTTTTGGGGTTCTATAGTTTTTTACAATGCCTTTTTACCGGAAATCGCCAGTCCGGAGGAGCAAGATCGTTTGAGTGCACGTGGTTTTACCCTGGGCTATATTGGTTCCGGACTGCTGTTGATTATCAATCTGGTCATGATTATCTTCTTTGAGAGTTTTGGCTTTCCGGATACAGGAACAGCAACTAGATTCAGCTTCCTGTTAACAGGGATTTGGTGGATAGGATTTGCACAGATCACATTTAGAAGATTACCCTATAATGTCCATCATCGTAAACCAAAGTCAGAAGGTTATTTATGGCAGGGCTTTCGTGAATTGAGAGCGGTAATGTCTAAGTTGAAAGAAGATCCTCGTTTAAAGGTATTCCTCTACAGTTTTTTCTTTTTTAGTGTAGGCGTACAGACCATTATACTTTTGGCGAGCCTTTTTGGCAGTGAAGAACTTGGCTTGGATAGCAATAAGTTGATTGCCACTATTTTAATTATTCAATTCGTGGGAATTGGTGGGGCCAATTTATTTGCGAATCTGGCTGAGAAAAGAGGGAATATTCTCTCCTTAAAAATCAGTATTGGTATATGGGCTTTAATTTGTGTTTTAGCCTTTTTCCTGAATCGTGAGGATCCTTTAGTAGAATACAAATTTTATGGGGTAGGTGCCTTGGTAGGTTTAGTAATGGGTGGAATTCAATCGGTTAGCCGCAGTACCTATTCCAAGCTATTACCCGAGACCCAATCTACGGCTTCTTTCTTTAGCTTTTACGATGTAAGTGAGAAGGTGGCCATTATCTGTGGTACCCTGGTATATGGCTATTTGATTGATATTACCGGAGATATGAAAGCCAGTGCTTTAGCGATGTCGGCTTTCTTCGTAATTGGTTTTTTGCAATTACTACGCTTGCGCAGAAGTGCCTGGGTTTATTGATTTTCGAACTGAACGAAATCCAGTTTTACTTCTTCAAAGAGTTCATCGTAGCTAAGAACCCGACCCCTAATTTGAACGCTGTCGCCCACCTTTAGAGCAGGCATGCTTGCTGTGCTGTCTAAACTACCATAGATACCGGGTTCTAAAATCAAGGCGGCTTCTTGCAATTCTTTAACTACGCCTTTCAGGCTGATGATTTGATCGATATAAAGCGAATCGGCCAGGGAGCGATCTTTTTGAAAGTCGTTCATTAAGTGCGTTGCACTGAGGCTAAAGGCAGCATTTTCATGAATTAAATCCCGATGGGGTTTATGGAAAACATACCAATAGGCAGCAATTGCTAAAGCCGCAACAATCAAAAGGGGAAGGAGTAGTTTTTTCATAGTAATGCTATTGGAGCGGTTCCAGGCAAACCGTAGGATTAAACTTAGCGTAAATAAAGATAGATTCGTGAAATGCCTAAAATAAAGAATATATTCGTCCTGTTCCAAAATAGAAAGATGCGGAAAATTTTTAGCCTCTCCCTGCTGGCATTAAGCTTAATAGCTTGCAGCAGTGAAAACCTGGAAGACCTTCAGGTAGCACCTTGTGATAGTTCAAATGTGACTTATAGTGCCGAAGTTCAAGCCATCCTTACAAATAACTGTACCGACGCCGGATGCCATGTTGGCCCGGGCGGAGTAGGTGGTTTGGATTTAAGAACCTATAGTTCGGCCAAACAGATTGCAGACAATGGTGATCTGGTGGGTAGAATCACCGGAACAAGTGGTGCTGAAATGCCACCTACCGGAAAGCTTTCGAATTGCGAAATTGATAAGATAAGAGCTTGGGTTCAAGCTGGTGCTCAAAACAATTAATTCTTGAAGATGAAAAAATTAGTCCTCCTTTTATTTTTAGGCGCTAGCTTCATGGGCCAGGCGCAAAAAGTTAGTACCCGCAGTGGTTTTGTGAAGTTCTTCTCCGACGCACCGGTTGAAGATATTACCGCCGAGAACAATCAGGTAAGTAGCATTCTCAATCTGGAAGATGGCAGCTTTGCCTTTTTAGTTCCGATCAAAGCTTTTCAATTTGAAAAGGCCCTAATGCAGGAGCATTTCAATGAGAATTATATGGAAAGCGGTAAATTTCCCAGTGCCTCTTTTAAAGGCAGTATAGTCGATTACACTAAGATTGATCTTAGCAAGGACGCGAAATATACCCTTCAGTTTAAGGGAACAATGACCGTTCATGGCGAAAGCCAGGAGATTACAAAAGAGGTGATCTTATTGGTAAAAGGAGGGAAAGTAAGTGTGCAAGCTGAATTCCTCTTGAAATGTTCAGATTATGGTATTGAAATTCCTACCGCCAAAAAGGACAATATCAGTAACGAAATTTCGGTAACCGTAAAGTTCGACTATGCTTAAACGATTCCTCGTTCTTACCGCTTTTGCCCCCCTTTCTATGTGGGCACAGGATGACTTAATGGCCGAGTTGGAACAGGCCGATGCCAATAAAACGGAATATGCCTTTGCAACCTGGAAGGGTACCAAGGTGGTGAATTTGCAAACCAATGAGCTGCCGGGAAAAGGTGTCTTGCAGTATACTATTCTGCACCGATTTGGAGCTTTCAATGATGATTTCTTTTACAATTTCATGGGCCTTGATAATGCTCAGGTACGCCTGACTTTAGACTATAGCCCGACCTCTTGGTTGAATGTGGGTTTAGGACATACCGGCTTCCGTAAGACCTATGATGTTTTTGCGAAATACCGTTTACTGCGTCAATCGAAAGGCGCTCGTACGATGCCAGTGAGTGTAACCGGATTTTCATCAGCCTATTATTCGGCTATCCGGGTGAGTGATGGCGTGGACCGCACTTTTGGTCGTCGTATGTCCTATGTGCATGAATTGGTTATCGCCCGAAAGTTCAGTCAGAATTTTTCGGCGCAGATTGTTCCGACCTTGATTCATAGCAATCTCACTAATCGTGCTGCTGATAATAATACGCAGATTGCAGTGGGAATTGCCGCCCGTTATAAGATCACGCCGATGCATGCCATTACGATAGAATATGTTCCGGTTTTGAACCCCAATCAATACCCGGATTTAAGCGCTGATCCTTTGGCTTTACCTCAGGATGTGCCATTCAATAATTTCACTAATGCCTTATCTGTAGGTATTGATATTGAAACGGGTGGTCACGTATTTCAGCTCTTTGTAACCAATGCCCGCGGGGTAGCAGAACCTTATGCCTTTACCCAAAATGATGGCTCCTGGTTAGATGGTGATTTACACTTTGGCTTTAATATCAGCCGGGTGTTTACGGTGAGTAATTAATTTAAGCTTTCATCGATCAGTTCGCAATTCCAGTTTTGGAAGTGCTTCTGGTAGAGTTCCTGCAATTTAGCGCGGGCCGGATTTCGATTGGCAATTAGGGCCAATTGGAATTCTTGAGCATCCCTGCTGATGAGTACAATTTCAAAGTACTTATCCGGCCTTTGGCGTAATACCAGTTTGCTGAGATCCTCTGTACTTATGGTCTTCTCTGTTTTGAAGGTGACCAAGGCTTTGCCAAAGGCTAATCCATCCTTTCGGAGATGGACCTGGTATTCATATATCCCCAATCCATTTAGGGCTAAGCCAATAATTAGAAGGCTTACCAAAACAATCCAATCAGTTAAGGCGATAGAAGCTGAGCTTGTATTCTCCGATGCAATATCCCAAATAGCATTGCTCGCCTTATTCATAAATAGGCTCAAGGCAAAAAAGCCCAAGATTTGAGCGGCTTTGGCATATTTGGGGAATATTTTCTTCCGGCTGATGACTTTATTATTTGACACTATTCACAATCATTTGCATTAAATCATTCCGTTGATCGAAGAACTGCCCGCTGGTATAAGGCCAGGCGGTATAAGCTACTACTAATTCCTCTTCGGGTACTACCAATAAAAACTGGCCACCATGACCTAAGGCGGCATAGGCATTCATAGCTGGAATAATCCAAAAATAATAGCCATAGGGCTCATGGTTGTAATTGGCTGCCACTTGAATAATTGTAGCCTCTTGCAGATACAGGCTATCCAAAATAACTTGATTATTCCACAAACCTTTATCCTGCAGTAAAAGGCCAATCTTCCCAAGATCGCGGGGCTTTAAATACAGGCTGAAGGCACCATAGGAGCTGCCATCCTTAGCTTCTTCCCACTGATAATTGCTGATCCCTAAGGGGGCAAAAAGTTTTTCATCGGCATATTGAGCCAGCTTCATACCAGCCTTTGTTTCAACGGCTTTCGACACTAACTGCGGAGCCCCATCATTATAATTCATGATCTCCCCGGCAGGGTAGAGAAATTCTTGTTCCAAGACAAAGGCCGCCGAATTCCCTTCATTTTGATAGAGCCCGAGGGTGTGAACATTATTGTCGAATTCGAGTCCGGTTTGCATGCGCAGGGCATCTGCCAGGCTAATTTCCCGCTTACACTGATCCGAATCAAAGGCATCAGGAAAAAGGGAATAGAGCGGAGTTTCAAGGGAATCAAAAAGTCCATTCTGCAAGGCGATACCAGCCATAATAGAGGTGATGGACTTGGTACAGGATTGAATATTAGCATAGCGATCCCGATCCTCGATAGAATTAGGATAAGCTTCGGCGACCAGTTTATTATGCCGGAAGACTAAGAGACTGCGGGCCATCACAAAACGATCATCCTCATAAAGCAATTTATAGGCAGCTTCAATCTTAACTGCATCCAGACCTTCGCTTTCAGGATCCGAAATTTCGAGATCATCATTAAGCAGGGCAGGGCTATATCCTTGATAATCGCTTTTGAAATTTTCATTCTTTAAGCAGGCAGTACTCAAGATCAGCAAGACGGCCAAGGGGAGGCTATTTTTCCAGGTGATCATAAGAAGTAGAAATTATAGCTTAGACTATGTACACTGCTTTGGAAGAGTCTTGAAATATCACTTTCACTGCGCTGATAGGAATAGCTATAGCCGATGGACTGCGCGTGTTTGGCAGTTAATTTAAATCGGTATTCGCAGGCCAGGCTTAAGTTCAGATTTCGATTTAGGCTCCCCAGATTCATGTTCGAGTGTAAAGCGGAGAGAATTCCTGAAGCGGAGAGATCATCGATTTTATACTGACGTAGGGCCTCAGGTCGAGAGTGCAGTGAAAGTACATTCAAGGATGAACTTACAATCCAACTTCCTTTAGATTCGGTGAAGTAGTAGAGGCGATTGGCCCAAGCTAAATTAAACTGATTGGCCCAGTACAAATGGCTATCATCCCAATTAGGGTAATAATTGATTTGATAGGAAGCCAAGGCCTGAGCTCCGGATAAGTAGCGCCAATGCTTAGCCTTTTTAATCATCCGTAGGTATTGATATTGAGCCTGAATTCGGGCATTCACGCTATAGCCCACCGCTTCGAGATAGGTTTTAGGTCGGGCATAGCCCAGATCTAAACGAAAAAGGCGCAGGCTATTTCCCCATTTAATGGATTGATAATTTAATCCCGCGGCCAAGGCACTATGCACTTTGGGATGCAGATTTTCTTCCTTCAGTTGAAGCAGGCCTCCACTCAAGCCAAAGCTTTTGATTTTGCTGGGAGTCATGCTCTCCTGCACTTGGGCTTTGATTGAAGCTTGAGATAGCAGTACTATCAAGCAGAATAAACCAGGGCGAATAAGTTTGATATTCATGGAATTGGTAAAGGCTAAAGGTAAATGAGATTCTAAAATCAGATAAAACCTCCGCTTTTTTTAGAATCAATTTCCATTAGAGCTATTTGGGTTTGGAGCTTTCATCCATTCCGTCCATTCCGATTCTTCGCCGCGGGCATTGCGCAGGCAGAAACGAATTTTATAGCTGTGGTTTTTTATAAAATAAAAATTGCCACTACACATATTAGTTCCAACCCAGAGCTCATTATCTAAGCTTATCCCAAGGACAGAAATATGACTTGTCTGACTATTGTGATTGTAGAGCTCAACTTTGACTTCGTAGCGATTACGGTAGCTGGAATCCGCTATAAATTTGCAAAAGCTTTCCGGACCACAACCTAGAGGTAGGAAAATGGTTTCTGAAAATACCGGAGGAATCATTTGGACAGGAACTGGCAAAGATCTTCCCTTGGCGATCCACCAACCTTTATACTGTCCTTCAGCTCCTTTTTTCTCCCTTTCCTTTAAATGGTATTCATGGTAAGGATCCAGATTGTCGATATGGAATTCATAATAATCACCCGCTTTTAAAGGAGTCTTGGCTCTTAGGTACACGCTTGCTGTGCTTACCTGGCCTTTGTAGGATTCGACGATCTCCAATTCAACTTTATGTGCAGCGGATTGAAGATAAACGGGGTACTTGCTTCCTAAGGAATCCAGAATATCAATACTGTGGGCATAGGCTATCAATTGAATTAAATCACCATTGGCTAAACTGTCCTGCAAGGTTTTGACCCAGATACCACGGGAAGTGCATCTGGCCTGAAGGCTCAATGAAAGGCTTAGCAGTATAAGGATGCTTCCAACGATTCGCATGGAGGGAAATTAGGGAATGTTTTTGAGCTGGGTAGCTAAGGAGCTAGTTGATAGGTCTACATAGCTTTCCATCGGAGTTAAAAATTTGTTCCTTAAAAGCTTGTCGTAAAGATCAAAGAGCTTTGAGAAAATTAAAATGTTTCTTTGCCTTGAATTACTTTTTCAGAGGACTTAGTTTCTAGAAGAGGTTTCAAGCTGTTAATTCAAATCGAATTTTTGTGCCCAGTTTATTTTTTGACTAAAAAAGAGACATTTCAATAGGTCTTTCTTAGTAGAGACTCCCTGGGTGAATATGAAAACAAAGAGTAACAATGGATTTTAAACAAGTACTAATTTGGGTGTTATTAATGGGGATTACATTTTCATGCACTAGCACAGCTGCTGAAAAAACCGAGAAATCTTCAAGTGACAGCACTAAAATCGAGATGCCTAATGGAGATAGTACGAATCCCAATGATTCCTTAGGTGGAAAAGTTCTTATTGGAGATATATCTTATAGATTATCATCTTCTTGGGAACAGGAAGAAATTACAGATTCTACGAAAGGCTATAAGTTTGTTCCTTGTTCTGAATCCTACTGTAACAATTTATTTGTATCGAAGGCAAAGATTGACCCTAGCTTTGAATATTTGGACTGGTCAAAACTAATTACCGCCTATGTTAGGGATTTAGGTAGAACCTCTCTTCTCAAGATCACTTTACTTCAAGATAGCTTTGAACACTCATCGGATTCTACCTGGTATGAATTAAGATATAGCTATGAAAATGATAGAGGGGATTTGTTTCTCTCCGAGCTCCATATGATTTGGCCTTCCAAGAGTCATCTATATGTATTTGATTTTACAGCAAAGGATAAGCCACGAGGAGCATTTGCTGATTTTAAGCTAAATGCTATCCAGGAGCTAATTGAAAGCATAGAGTATTGATGCCATTTTTTAGCAATAGCTATTTTTGAAAGGGGCTTGCCTTACGGTCCTTAATATACCTTGTTGTGGACTATACCATATATGAAACAAAGGCATCTGAAAATATAGCCAATTGTCCAAGGCTTCAATTGGAAATGATGACTGAGGAGGGGAAGAAATAAATGGAGCATGCAACAAAACAATAGCGAAATGATAACTATCAGATTGAAAATTGCAAGTGGCCTAATACTATTACTTCTTTCATCATTATCCCTGTGTGCTCAAGTAAGCGAGATACAACATGATACCCTAATATTTAAAGGTGAAAGTTCTAACAAGGGCATTGAGGAAATTAAAAAATGTTCTAACTGTTTATGGCATGTTGAGTTAATTGATTATAGAGGAGACGGCCTTGAATTCTTGCGAATTAATGATTTTAAAACCATATATTCATTAACCATAATGAATTCTGATTTATCGGATTTAAACTTTTTAAATTCCGATGAATTAAAGGAATTAGCAATTTTCAATAGTAGGATTGATCGATTGGATCTAGGGAGGTTTAATGGTCTAAAGAAATTGCTATTAGACTTCGAAGGTGTTAATGTGAAATCTAAAGGTAAAGCTAGCGTTAGCTTTAAAAAACTTCAGGAAGTTGCTTTATACAATCTTAATAAAGAGAAACTATTTTACATTATAGATTCAGCAAGTAAATTAAGGATATTGAGATTAGATGGTCTGCAAGATTTTGACTTTGAAGATTTATTAGGATATACTGCCTTAGAGGAACTGCACTTGAGTAATGTTGGGGACATTGCGATTTGTCAATTTCCTTATCATTCATTGAGGATTTTAGACATTAGTAATAGTTCTGTTGAACATTGTTCAGGTAAAATGATTATTAATTCTAATTATATTGAAAATATTAATTTTTATAGAGTACTGTTTAGTGATAATGAAATTGAATTAATATGTGAAAAATTAACCCATTTTAGTTGCGTTTACAGTGGGGTGTCAGATGTTAACCTCGCTAAAACACCGAGTTTAAAAGCTTTAGATTTGTCGTATAATAAGATAAAAGAATGGGGTTTTATGGATTTAATTCCAGGTGGTCTGGAATGTCTATATATTTATGGTAATGAGGAGTATGATAATTTAAATGTTCAAAGGTTTAAGGCGACTTTGAAATATGCAAGTGTTTTTACGGGATGTGATAGCGAGAGTGAAGGTGTTAATTTCAGGGATTTTCCCAATTTAAAAGTCTTATTTATTCCCGAATATGATTTTATAAGTTCTTGCAGTTATTTATCTCAATTTGCTAAGGATAATTTTGTGTGCCCCCTTGGAGAACCAGCATATGCTGACCGTGATTTGTGGCTAGGTTACAAGGTCTCGAGTCATTATCTTTAATAATAGTTGTCTTCTTTATGTCAATGTGGGGCATTTTTACTAACAGCTTTTTTTGGTAGGAAAGTTAATGGGGAAGGCAGGGCGCTGAGCTTAAAGTGGATTTTTAAGAAGTTTCTACATTTGAAATGATGCTTGTTTTAACAATGGAGCCAGTTATAAGACGAGATAAAGGAATTAAATAAGCAGTCTCACCGATAATCTATTGATACCTCAAATTGAGAACTAGAGATGAATGCATGTATGAGTGTGGAGCTGAAATATTGAATAACTACCCGAATTATTTGCTTTCCAGGTAAGTGTCAATTATAAGTGAGTCACTCCGAACTCAGCTTAAGTCGAAAAGATTACCCTCCCTTATTATTTCCTGATAATCCAAAGCCCATATTAATTTACATTTGGGCCATGCGAGGAAAAAGTGCTGCCGTTCGGTTTATCTTCATAACCATCTTAATTGATATCATTGGGATTGGTATTATCATTCCCATTGTTCCTGATCTGATTCAGGAACTCACCGATTTTGATAATAGTACCGCTGCTTGGTATGGGGGGCTTCTGGCGGCTACCTATGCCACTATGCAGTTTATTTTTGCCCCTATTTTAGGAGGATTGAGTGATACCTATGGGCGACGCACCTTGCTTCTGATTTCGCTCTTTGGTCTGGGCTTGGATTACCTCGTAATTGTTTTTGCTCCCAGTTTGGCCTGGCTCTTTATTGCACGAATTATTTCCGGGATTTGTGGTAGTAGCATGACCGTAGCCAATGCCTATATCGCCGATATCAGTGGTCCGGAAGACCGGGCAAAAAACTTTGGAATGATTGGAGCCGCCTTTGGCTTGGGCTTTATCGTTGGACCTACAGTGGGTGGTTTATTGGGGGAATATGGTACTCGCGTTCCCTTTATGGCTGCAGCGGCTATGGCTTTATTAAACTGGCTCTATGGTTATTTTGTAGTGCCCGAATCTTTGGATGCCGAACATCGCAGAGCCTTCTCCTGGAAACGCGCGAATCCTATTGGTACCCTGAAGAGTATTTTCTCCAATAAGATTATTGTTCCTCTTATCATTAGCCTCTTTACTATTTATGTAGCTGCACATGCTACCCAATCCAACTGGTCTTTCTACACCAAAGAAAAATTTCATTGGGGAGCTCTGGAGATTGGCCTTTCCCTGGGTTTCGTAGGGGTAATGGTAGCCTTGATCCAAGGATTAGTGGTAGGTAAGGTGGTGAAAAAACTAGGTGAGGTGAAAGCAGTCTATTTGGGCTTTTTCTTCAATGCTTTGGGATTACTGCTCTTAGGAATTATTACCGAGCCCTGGATGGTGTATGCCGTAATAGTTCCATACGCTTTCGGGGGATTAGCTGGCCCTTCATTACAATCGATTATGGCTGGCCAAACTGCTAAAAATGCTCAGGGGGAATTACAAGGTGGGATTACCAATATTATGATGCTAACCGCCATTATTGGTCCACCTTTAATGACCGGTATCTTCGGTTATTATACCCATCCGGAAACCGATTATTATTATCCCGGTGCTCCTTTTATTTTGGCTTCCTTCTTAGCGGTTTTAAGTATCCTGATTGCCTCGCGGACCTTGCAGAAACTACGATTGAATAAGTGAGGTTTTTTTTATGTGCTTTTTAGTTTATCTGCGATTTGAAGCTTTCCTGGAACTTCTGAATTGCTCCAGCTTTCAAGTAAGACTTGCTTTAAATCCCTTTCGTTTTCGGTAAGAGGAGTGTCCTTAATTTCATACCACCAATCTAGAAAGCGATTGTAGATTTCTTCCCTATTATCTTTTAGGAGTTTCCTAAGAATGATAAGACTATTTGAATAGGCATTGAGGTTTTCTAGCATTATTATAGCGATATGTTTTAAAACCACCCATTCTGCACCATCGAGGAAGATTTCATTAAATCGATCTTTTGAAATAAGCCCTTTATTGTATTGAATTGCTCCGCTTTTTGCAGCAGCACGTAAAATGGGGAACCTTTGATCTTTTGAGATGATTTTTGCCCAAATTTCATCGGATACGGCTTGGTTTGCCAATCGAAAGCTTTCAATAATGACCACTCTTAGACCATCATCTGTATCACCACCTAGATAATGCATCAATTCATTATAGTCCAACTGATCCAAATGGCTTAATGCTATTATTGCTCTTTTACGAGTTTCAATAGCTCTTGATATGTTATTAAAGATTTTTCGAATTTCTGCAATTACCAAACTCTGTGTGCCTTCGTCCAGCTTCTGAAAGTTTTGAAGCTCATTTTTCCAATCTTTAGCTTTAAGTAGGCGGTTTACATCGCTCTTAATTAGTATTTCTCTGATAGTTAACGTTATATCATGTTCCAATCTTCGGAAATATCCTACAGTATTGGAATAGGATACACCCCTAAAATCTGCTACATCAAATGGGATTTTCCTGGATTCTTTGAATAGGTAAATTAACTTCTCCGGATTTTCCCTTAGACAATAACCCATTTCAAACCAAACATTTTCATTGTTTGAGTTTGCATCTGCAAATACTATATCCGAGTCTCGAATGGCTTGCAAAACTTGTTCTGAAATCCGACCGGTTTTATTGAAATCCGATGCATCTTTTGCGACAATATTTAAATTCTCACATATTGGTTTGAAAATTTCCTCAGTAAGATCTTTACTGTCTTGGAAGCCGGGCTTTTCTGGGTTAAGGACCCTAATAATGAAAGCTGTTCTTTGCATAGCGGAGCAAATTTTTTGGCAGATTGTTGAGCTTTCTAATTTAGGGAATAATGCTAAAAATTACTAGTTAAACTGAAGGGTAATCAAATGATTGTGGAAATTTTAATTCCTTACTTAAGCCTTTTTCTTAGATTTTTCAATGTATTGAAAGGTGAGTCAACGCTACCCGCATTCGCTAACCAGCCTGGGATACTACCTCCGGGATTGGCAAGTACCTGATAAGTGATCTTTGTTTTTTGTGGCCCCAGCTTTTCAAATAGCCAATAGCCTTTAACACTGGGTATTCGCACCATATCTTCTTTCTTGGGACCATAGTCTGGTAGCCCATCCATGCTGATTTTTACTTGATCAGCAGTTCTTTCATAACTAAAGCGATAATAGCAATCGCGATCATCCAAAGGGAAAGGGGCAGAGGTAATGGTATAATGATATTGTTTTGGCCCTTCACGTTTGATGAGCTTCGAATGTGAGCAATTGGGCATCCAATCTTTGAAATGATCGGCATCCTCTAAAATCGCGACGATTTTCTCCATGGGGAAAGCGAATTCGGCATGCGCCTTAAATTCATCCAAGGCTGATCCTTCAACTGCCCGAGTATAGATTTTGATTCCTGCTTCATTTTTACGAAGCTCCCATTTGGATCCCGATGTATCGGCCCCAGCCCAGGGGAAAAGCAAAAGAATCATAGAAAAGCAAAGCGTGCGCATCATCGATTAATTTCTTACAAGTTTACATTTAGCAGGCTCACATCCAAATAAAAAAGCCGGGATAAACCCGGCTTATTTGCTATTCTTAAGGCTAATTAAACGGCCACATTGTATTCGCGCAAGGCATCGTTTAAGCTGGTCTTCTTATTGGTGCTTTCTTTACGCTTGCCAATAATCAGAGCACAGGGAACATTATAAGTTCCCGCTGGGAATTCTTTAGGCATGGAGCCTGGAATCACCACTGAACGAGCGGGGATATATCCTTTTATTTCTTTGGGTTCTGCACCGCTTACATCGATTATCTTAGTGGAGGCGGTGAGCACCACATTGGCACCTAATACCGCTTCTTCTTCAATGCGAATTCCTTCTACCACAATACAGCGAGATCCGATAAAGCAGTTATCCTCGATAATAACGGGGGCGGCCTGTACAGGCTCTAATACCCCACCAATTCCAACGCCGCCGCTTAAGTGAACATTCTTACCGATTTGAGCGCAGCTGCCAACGGTGGCCCAGGTATCAACCATGGTACCGCTATCTACATAAGCACCAATATTTACATAAGAAGGCATCATTACTACCCCGGAAGCTACATAGGCTCCATGGCGGGCAATAGCATGAGGAACCACGCGAATGCCTAATTCTTTATAGTTCTTCTTTAAAGGAATCTTATCATGGAATTCCAGAGGACCGGCCTCCAGGCTTTCCATTTTACGAGTAGGGAAGTAAAGGATTACGGCCTTCTTAACCCATTCGTGAACATGCCATTGACCGTCAATCTTCTCGGCGCAACGCAATTCTCCCTTGTCGATCGCTTCGATACATTCTTCGATAAGCTTTACCATTGCCGGATCTTTTAATAATTCACGGTCTTCCCAAGCTTTCAAGATATGTTCTTCGTGCTGCTTCATGATTCGCTTTAAATTTGCGCAAAAGTAAGAAGCCCGTGGCGAAGATCATTGCTTTAGATATAGGAGGTAAAAGAACCGGAATTGCAGAGACCGATCCCTTGCAAATGATCGCATCTCCCCGCGAAACCGTGGCAACCGATCATTTAGAGGCCTATCTTAAAGATTGGATGGCGAAAGAGGAAATCGAAGCGATTGTACTGGGTGAACCATTGGCTTTGGATGGTGGCGACAGTCATAATTCGGCCCGCGTGCGCGAATGGCATCAAAAATTAGAGAAGCTTTTTCCCGCTTTGAGAATTGTCTTACAAGATGAGCGTTTTAGTTCTAAAATGGCCCAGCGAGCGCAAATAGAGTCGGGGATGAAGAAGAAACAAAGACGCCAGAAAGGGAGCCTGGATCCCATTAGTGCAGCCATTATCTTAAGAGATTATCTCGAGCAACATTAAAAGCTTGCTTGGGGCCTTGTGGTCAATCCTTATTTTTGCCCAAATTTGCAGAATGATATTACCCATTGTGGCTTATGGTGACCCCGTCCTAAGAAAAGAAGGGGAAGATATTGAAGCGGATTATCCCGGTCTTCAGGAATTGATCGATAATATGTACGAAACCATGTACAATGCGCATGGTGTTGGATTGGCAGCTCCTCAGATTGGTAAGTCTATTCGTCTTTTTGTAGTGGATACCTCTGGCTTTGTAGAAGAAGGAGAGGAAGATGTAGAAGGCCTGAACAGTTTCAAGAAGGTGTTTATCAATGCGGAGATTATCGAAGAAGATGGTGATGACTTTGTGTTTAACGAAGGCTGCTTGAGCATTCCGGATGTACGTGGTGATGTAGATCGCCCGGAGCGTATCGTAATTCGCTATCGTGATCGGGAATGGAATGAGCATGAAGAAACCTACGAAGGTTTAAAGGCCCGCGTTATTCAGCATGAGTACGACCATATTGATGGTATTTTATTTACCGATTATTTGAGCCCACTGCGCAAGAATATGCTGAAGAAGAAGCTCAACAATATTTCCAAAGGGCAAATTAAGGTGGGCTACCGAATGAAATTCCCATTTGCCAAATGATGAGAAAAAGCCTTTTTGTATTAGGTCTTATCGCTGCTTTATCAGCTTGCCAAGGCGGGAGGAGCGATGCTCAGGAACGTCAGGAATCTATTCAGGCTTTGGAAAGCCAAATGCGGATGCAGGAACAATTGGATACGGCCTTAGCTTCTTCTATGATTGAAGCCTATGCCAATTATATCGAGAAGTACCCTAAAGATTCATTGGCGCCCTATTATCAAAAGAAGATTGCCGAAATGCATCGGGCTTATCCCGGACATCAGTTGCAAACCATTGAAGCTTACGAGAAATTAATTGATACCTATACTTATCACCAGGAAGCTCCCAAGGCCCTAATGTCTTTGGCCTTATTTTATGAGGAGATTCAAGATCGGGATAAAGCATTGTTGACTTACAAGGAGTTTGTGCGCAAATTCCCCAGTCATAGTCTGGCCAATCAAGCCCGACAATTAATGGATCTGTTGTCGGAAGAAAAAAGCGATGTCGAACTGGTTCAAGAATGGATGCAGAAGGCAAAGCAAGGGAAGCAAGAAGGCGACAGTTTAACTAACTCTGTGAATTAAGAATATGAAATTAGATGATATTCTGGCTATCGGCGGTAAGCCCGGCCTGTTTAAATTGGTAAAAGCCACTCGTCAAGGAGTATTGGTAGAATCTTTATTGGATCAAAAGCGCATGCCGGTTTCACAGCGTGCCGACGTATCTGCCTTGAGCGATATTGCCATCTATACTTACGAGGAAGAATTGCCTTTGGGAGAGGTTTACGATCGTTTATTCGAGAAACTGGAAGGAGCCAAAGCTTTGGATGTAAAGAAAGCCAGTGGTGATGATTTGCGTGAATTCATGTCGAGCTTTTTGCCCGATTACGATGAAGAGCGTGTATACACCTCTCACCTTAAAAAATTATTTAGCTGGTACAACCTTTTGCATGAATGTGATCTTCTGAATCGTCCCGATGATAAGGCGGCAGAAGCGCCTGCAGAAGAGAGCAGCGAAGAAAGCGAATAGGTATGAATCACAGCCGGCAAGAACGCCTGGAGGCCTTTGGACGATTGCTCGATATTATGGACGATCTGCGGGAGAAATGTCCCTGGGATCGCAAGCAAACGATGGAAAGTCTACGGCATCTCACCATTGAGGAAGTCTATGAATTGGGCGATGCTATTTTGGATGAGGACTTGCCGGAAGTGAAGAAAGAACTGGGTGATCTCCTCCTGCATATGGTCTTTTACGCGAAGATTGGGGAGGAGAAACAGTCCTTTGATATTGCTGATGTTCTCAATAGCATCTGCGAAAAATTAATTCATCGCCATCCCCATATTTATGGCGATGTTGAGGCCTATGACGAAGAAACCGTTAAGGCCAATTGGGAAAAGCTAAAGCTGAAGGAAGGGAAGAAGTCGGTGCTCGAAGGAGTGCCTCGTTCTTTACCCGCCTTAGTGAAGGCCACCCGCATTCAGGATAAAGCGCGTGGGGCCGGATTTGACTGGGAAGAAACCCAGCAGGTTTGGGCCAAATTACGGGAAGAGATATCGGAACTGGAAGCGGAGGTCGAAGCTGCAGATCCTGAAAAGATTGAAGCGGAGTTTGGAGATGTGCTTTTTTCTCTGATTAATATTTCTCGTTTCATTAAGGTAGATCCCGAATCGGCTTTGGAGCGCACCAATAAGAAGTTCATTCGCCGCTTTCAATATTTAGAAGAGGCCACAAAAGCCAAGGGCTTACAGCTCGACGAGATGTCTTTGGAAGAGATGGATCGCTATTGGGATGAGGCCAAGGCGAAGGGCCTTTAATTCCCCTAATTTTTTTTCAATAATCCAGAATATTAGGCCTCAGGGATAATCGCCTTTAAAGCGAAATTATTTCTGGGTTAATTTTCTGCATCCGCCTTTTCCATTAAAGGCTTTTGGCTAAATTCCCATCGGATACGCATATTTTTCCTATAACCGATGAAAAAGCTTTATCTCGTACGTCATGCCAAGTCTTCCTGGAAAGAGGAAGGGATAACGGATTTTGACCGACCCCTGAAAGGAAGGGGCATTAGAGACGCGCATACCACTGCACAATGGTTGCAAAAACAGGAGGAGGCCCCAGAGCTTATGATCTCCAGTCCGGCCACTCGGGCAATGCACACCGCTCTGATCTTTGCTCAAGAATTGCAATACCCCTTTAGCGAAATCCATATCGAGGCCAATTTGTACCACGGTGAAAGAGATGATATCCTTCAGGCTTTAGCCAAATTGGATAATAGCATTCAATCTGTATTTCTCTTTGGTCACAATCCCACGCTCACTAACTTTGTAAATCACTGTATTGATCATATCATCGATAATGTGCCTACCACCGGCGTGGCTTGTCTCAAATTCGACTCTAAAGATTGGAGTGCTTTGGGTCAGGAAGCCGAATTAGTATTTTTCGACTATCCCAAAAGACGTAAGAAGAAGTGAATTTCCCCGCCTCTAAGCGGATTATAGCCCGCGATATTTCTTGGTTAGCATTTAATGAAAGGGTTTTACAAGAAGCCCTGGATAGTGAGAATAATCCCCTAATTGAACGCCTGCGTTTTTTAGGGATTTTTTCATCTAATATGGACGAGTTCTTCAGGGTGCGCTACGCTTCCATGAAGCGCCTGGCCCAAATGACTGATCAAAAGCAAGAACGTTTGGGAGCCATGGAGCCTGAACAGGTTTTAATGGAGATCTCGGAAAAGGTTCAGGTGATGCAAGCCCGTTCTCAAGAGATCAATGATCAATTAATGCAAGCCCTTTCGGAGCATGATATTGAGATCGTAAACGAAAAAGAACTTACGGCCGGGCAGCAGGAATATGTGCGGAAATTCTTCATCGAAAAGGTAAGCCCTACGGTTTTCACCTTGATGCTGGGGCAAAGTCAGGAATTACCAGAACTTAGAGATAAGTCTATATACCTAGCCATTCGCATGTATGTGAAGCAAAATCCGGATGAGCCGCGTTTTGCCTTAATCGAAGTCCCCTCCGAGCAGGTAGGGCGATTTGTAAGCTTACCGCGTTATGGTAAGCAATATGTCATGTATTTGGAGGATGTGATTCGCTATAATCTGGAGTACATCCTTTTCATTTATAATATCGATCGCATTGAAGCCCATACGGTAAAAATCACCCGTGATGCCGAGTTGGATTTAGATGATGATGTATCGAAAAGCTTCTTAGAGAAAATGACGCGCTCGGTGAAAAACCGTCGTTCCGGCGATCCGGTGCGCTTTGTGTACGATAAAGAAATTGCCGAGGAAACCCTGCAGTATTTGGTGGGAGAGATGGACCTTGATAGCTATGACAGCCTGATTGCCGGTGGTCGCTATCACAATAAAAAGGACCTGATTAAATTCCCCAATATTGGAGATAAGGAGCTGGAATTTGAAAGCTTGCCTCAGTTGGCACATCCGGATTTGGATATGGATCGCAGTATTTTGGAGGTATTGGATACCAAAGATGTATTGCTCTTTTTACCCTATCACAATTTCAGTTATATCATCCGCACCCTAAGGGAGGCCGCCATTGATCCTGAGGTGCGTTCCATTGATATTACCCTTTATCGAATGGCTTCAGATTCCAGGGTAATCTCTGCTCTGGTGAATGCCGCTAAAAATGGTAAGGAGGTTACCGCAGTGATTGAGCTTCAGGCGCGCTTTGATGAAGCGAATAATATCCAATGGACTGAAGTACTGCAAAGTGAGGGGGTAAACGTAATCTTCGGCGTGCAGGGCTTAAAGGTGCACAGCAAGGTTATTTTGATTACAAAGGAGGTTCAGGGTAAAGAGCAGCTTTACGCTTCGGTAGGGACGGGTAACTTTAATGAGAGCACCTCCAAGCTGTATACGGATTATCATCTCCTAACGGCAGATCGTAGAATCACCAAAGATGTGGCAAGAGTATTCGATTTCTTGCGTAATAATTATAAGGTGAAGAAATACCGCCACTTATTGGTTTCACCTCATGATACGCGCAAAGGCTTTATAAAGCTGATTGAAAAGGAAATTGAAAATGCCAAGAAAGGTCTATCCTCGGGTATTAAAATGAAACTAAACTCCCTCTCGGATGTGAAGCTTATCGACAAGCTTTATGAAGCAAGTGCCTATGGAGTACAGGTTCAAATGGTAATTCGCGGTATCTGTTCATTAGTTCCCGGTCAAAAGGGGATGAGTGAGAATATTGAGGCAATCTCTATCTTAGATCGCTTTTTAGAGCACAGCAGATTAATTATTTTCGAAAATGGTGGCGATCCGAAATACTTCTTAGGATCAGCGGATTGGATGCCTCGCAATTTGGATTATAGGGTAGAGGTGACTACTCCGGTCTATGATGAAAAAGTGAAGCGTCAATTGCGTGACCATTTTGAGATTATCTGGAAAGACAATGTGAAATCGCGCTGGCACAATGCCGAACTCAATAATGAGTATCGACAAATTCGCGGACCTAAGATTCGCTCACAATATGCCATGCACGACTATGTGAAAAAGCAATTAAAGCTAGGGAAGTGAAAATCCACAAATTAGCCGGAATTGATATCGGATCGAACTCAGTTCGACTCTTAGTCTCCAACGTTATAGAGTCTGGCGAAACCATACTGTTCAAAAAATCCTCCTTAACGCGTTTGCCCATTCGTTTGGGACCTGATGCTTTTGGAGAAGGGAAAATCAGCGAAAGCAATTTAAAACGCCTCATTGCGGGGATGTCGGCCTACCGCAAGATTATGGAAGTACACGGAGTGGAGAAATACCGCGCCTGTGCCACTTCTGCATTACGTGAATCCAAGAACGGTATTCAGGTGGTAGAACGCATTTATCGCGAAAGCGGAGTGAATATCGAATTAATCAGCGGCAAAGAAGAAGCCCGCATGATTTTTAGCTCGGATATGATTGGCGATGTAGCGGAAGCTCACGAGACCTTTCTATACATCGATGTGGGTGGGGGGAGCACCGAGCTTACCCTTTTCCATAAAGGAGAAATTCGCAATAGTCGCTCCTTTAAAATCGGGACCATTCGTTTGCTTAAGGACCTGGTGAAGAAAAAGCGCTGGGAGGAAATGAAGGAATGGATACAAGAGAAAACAGAAGATTTTGATGAGGTGTTAATGGTGGGCTCCGGGGGTAATATCAACCGAACTTTTAAACTGGCTCAAAAGCGAAAGGGAGAAACCATGACCCTGAAAGGCTTAAGAGGCATTCGCGAGCAAATCCTCAATTTTGATGATGATCAGCGGATGATTGAGTTTGACCTAAACCCAGACCGTACCGACGTTTTACCACATGCTTTGCGGATTTATATCAATGCCATGAAATGGGCCGGAGCCGAAGAGATGATCGTACCCAAGAAGGGTTTAGCTGATGGAATAGTTCGTTTCTTATTTCGCGAGCATTTTCAATAGATCATAATCAGTTTCTATTAAAATATTTTTACGATAGTTTTATTAGATGTTATATTTGTAGCCGAATAAAACGATAAACATGGCAGTTCAAGTGGTAAATGATAGCGAGTTCAAAGAGATTCTCGCCAATAATTCTAAAGTAGCAGTAAAATTTTACGCCGATTGGTGTGGAAACTGCAAGCTCTTCGCTCCAAAATATAAGCGTGTTAGCAATGAGGAAGAGCAAGCCGACACCGTATTTGTAGATATTAATGCCGAAGAAAATCCAGAGGCTCGTAAAATGGCGGGGGTAGATAACCTTCCTTTTTTAGCAGTCTTTAAGGATGGGCAATTGGTAGAAGGCAGTGCCAGCAGTAAAGAAGATTATCTGCGTAGCCTTCTAGCCAAATTATAAGCTTCATTCAGAAGGGGATAGGATGAAAGAGAAAAGCCGTCTCGGTATTAGTGAGACGGCTTTCTTTCTATTTATTAAGGTGCCAGGCCTAGTTTAAAGCGGCCAGGGCTGCATCATAATCCGGAGCCTGACCAATTTCAGGTACTTGTTCGGTATAGATGATTTTTCCTTCTTCGTTTACGATGATTACCGCGCGAGAGAAGAAATCCTTCATACCGCCATCAACCATACGTACTTTATAATTATCGCTGAAATTGCTGTTGCGCAATTCACTTAAGCCAATCGCATCTTCAATACCTTCTGCTGCGCAGAAACGCTTATGAGCGAAAGGAAGGTCGCGGGAAATATTCAATACCACTACACCATCCTGACCAGCAGCATCCGCATTAAACTTGCGCGCTGAAGCTGAGCATACCCCAGTATCAATGCTGGGGAAGATATTCAATACCACCTTCTGACCTTTAAATTCAGCCAGACTGCGATCTTGTAATGCGGTGTCGGTTAAACTAAAATCGGGAGCCATAGTGCCTACTGCGGGCAGTTCGCCTTGAGTTTGAACAGGGTTTCCACCCAGAGTAATTTGTGCCATTTATCGTGTTTTTTATTAGGAACAAAAAAGCCCCGAGATTGATCATCGGGGCTTCAAATTTACTTTGCAAAGGGATTACTTATTGTCATCCACTTCTTCAAATTCTACGTCGGTAACATCGTCGCCACCATTGCCAGCTTCTGCACCGCCTTGGGCTCCGGCACCTGCATCAGCACCGCCTTCCTGTTGGGCTTTGTACATTTCCTCTGAAGCATTTTTCCAGGCTTCATTGATTTGCTCCATGGCTTTGTCGATACCTTCCAGATCCTGAGCACCGTGAGCGGTTTTTAAGCTTTCGAGAGCAGTTTCAATAGGCGCTTTTTTATCATCCGATAATTTTTCGCCAAACTCTTTCAATTGCTTCTCAGTTTGGAAGATCATGCTATCAGCCTGATTCAGTTTTTCAACTCTTTCCTTGGCTGCTTTATCCGCTTCAGCATTAGCTTCGGCTTCTTGTTTCATTTTGTCGATTTCTTCTTTGCTTAAGCCAGAAGAAGCTTCGATACGAATACTTTGCTCTTTGCCGGTAGCTTTATCCTTAGCACTTACGTTTAGGATACCATTGGCATCGATGTCAAAGGTCACTTCAATTTGAGGCATTCCACGTGGTGCAGGCGGAATATCAGTCAGCTGGAAGCGACCGATAGTTTTGTTATCCTGGGCCATTGGGCGCTCACCTTGCAATACATGAATATCTACAGCAGGCTGATTGTCGCTGGCGGTAGAGAATACCTCCGATTTATTGGTAGGAATAGTAGTATTGGCCTCAATTAATTTAGTGAATACACCACCCATGGTTTCAATACCTAAAGAGAGTGGGGTAACATCCAGAAGCAATACATCCTTCACATCACCGGCCAATACACCACCTTGAATGGCGGCACCTAAGGCCACTACTTCATCAGGGTTTACACCTTTAGAAGGGTCTTTACCGAAGAAGCTCTTCACGGCATCCTGAATGGCAGGAATACGTGTAGATCCACCTACCAGGATTACCTGATCGATATCGGATACATCCAAATCGGCATTTTTAAGTGCAGTACGACAAGGAGCGATGGTACGATCTACAAGATCATGTACTAATTGCTCGAATTTGGCGCGGCTTAATTTGCGAACCAAGTGCTTGGGACCACTAGCGGTTGCAGTGATATAAGGCAAGTTGATTTCAGTGTCGCTGGAAGAAGACAATTCGATTTTAGCTTTCTCAGCGGCTTCTTTCAAACGTTGTAAGGCCATTGCATCTTTGCTCAGGTCGAAATCTTCCTCAGCCTTAAATTCAGCAATTAACCAGTCGATAATGGCTTGGTCAAAGTCATCACCACCTAAGTGCGTATCACCATCGGTAGCCAATACTTCGAATACACCATCTCCTAATTCGAGAATAGAAACGTCGTGAGTACCACCACCACAGTCAAATACGGCTACTTTTTGGTCCTGACCTTTTTTGTCGATACCATAAGCCAAAGAGGCAGCAGTAGGTTCGTTGATGATACGGCGTACTTTTAAACCAGCGATTTCACCGGCTTCTTTGGTCGCCTGACGTTGAGAGTCGTTAAAGTAAGCGGGTACGGTAATTACCGCTTCTGTTACTTCTTCACCCAGATAATCTTCAGCGGTTTTCTTCATTTTTTGAAGCACCATTGCTGATAATTCTTGTGGAGTGTATTTGCGATCATCGATCTCTACCCGAGGGGTATCGTTATCGCCTTTAATTACCTTATAAGGAACTCGTCCGGCTTCTTTAGAAACTTCTGAAAAAGAAGATCCCATAAAGCGCTTAATAGAGCTGATCGTCTTATGTGGATTGGTGATCGCCTGACGTTTAGCAGGGTCACCTACTTTGCGCTCACCGCCTTCTACGAATGCAATCACAGAGGGGGTTGTGCGTTTTCCTTCGCTATTAGGAATCACCACTGGTTCGTTACCCTCCATAACGGCAACGCAGGAGTTAGTGGTTCCTAAGTCAATGCCAATGATTTTTCCCATGGCTTTTATTGAATTTTAATGGTTAGCTCAATCATTCGCCTCTAAATAGTCAAAGCATGTGCCAAGGCCCTGAAACAAAAAAAATCCTGTCATACCTGACAGGATCGTAGATTTTGACTGACTATTTGAGTTGTTCGTGCCGCTCTGTCAGTTAAAAACAAACTTTTTGATTATCGATACAGTAACAGGTGTCAGTACCGCCTAATTCTACACGAGCGAAGTTTAAGTCGCAAACTGTCCCATTTTCCAACAAGCGATCATAGATACTTTGTTGCAGGCGACAATCATTTCGACGGGCCAGGGTACGAGAGCTTACAATACCGGTTCCATTGATTACCTGCTCATATTGCGGGCGGTTTTGGTTTACTCCGGTAGAGGGTTTGCTCAATTCGATGAAGGTCATTAACTCCTCCGAGGCACCAATAATCTCTACATCCATCCCGATGAAAAAGCGCAAAATGTTCTTTGAAGGGTCTTCTTCAATACGGGCGGCCAGGGCAGAGTAGAGTTCATTGCCACTGAAGAGAATGTCAATTTGATCGAAGGGATTTTCCTCCAGGGGCAAGCGGATGGTTTCGGTTTTAAACTCTTCGCTACCCGTTGTTTTGTTGTATTCTTTATAGTGGAAATATAGGATAGGCTGATAGGCAATCATTTTCTCAGTGGCCTCCGGATCATTACCATCGGTATTTTGACGTACATTAAATTGCAAGCGTCCATCGAAATAACGAGCGGTGATAATAGGCAGCGGGCGGGTGATATTTATACTGCCAACAATACCGGTTCGGGCACTGGCTACGCTTCCGTCGGCGCGATTTACAACAATTTCATATTCCCGGCTGCTCTGAATAGGGAAGTTGCTGGGGATTCGGTATAAATGATAACCTTCATCCGTATAGATGCCACTGTCTAAAGGAATACTGTTATCCCAAATTAATTCTACCTCTTGATTAAAAGTTGTTGCCCCCGGATTGTATTCGCGGATAAAAACATCAATTTCGGTGGAGTCGTAATAGAGAGAATCACTTATTCCAAATGATGCGCTGGCTGGGTCGTCACCTAAATAACCTCTCTGGATACGCACATAATTGGTATCCAATACGGGGTTCAGCATGCCATACATGATGGTCATATCCTTGTATTCGGCATTGATGTCAATTTCATTATCACAGGCGGATAACAAAATCAAGGAACCTAAGGCAGCTAAAAATTTCTTCATGTTACAGAGTAAAAGATTTGTGGGTCAAAAGCCACACGCCTCAAAAGTATAAATTTGCATTCACAATTAATTAATATGTCCGTAGCAAGCTCAGACTTTAAGAAGGTTACCACCAACTCAGTTCAGGAAATGAAACGTCAGGGAGAGAAGATCTCCATGCTAACTGCTTACGATTTTACCTTGGCAGGAATTGTTGATAAAGCCGGTATTGATGTGATTTTAGTAGGGGATAGCGCCTCGAATGTAATGGCTGGTCACGAAACCACATTGCCGATTACTCTGGATCAAATGATTTACCATGCTTCTAGTGTGGTGCGTGCCGTAGACCGGGCTTTGGTTGTGGTAGATTTACCTTTTGGCTCTTATCAAGGAAACTCCAAAGAAGCTTTAGGTTCAGCCATCCGTATTATGAAAGAAAGTGGTGGGCATGCTGTGAAACTTGAAGGAGGAGTAGAGATTATTGAGTCCATAGAGCGTATTCTTACTGCCGGTATTCCGGTGATGGGGCACTTGGGTTTAACTCCGCAAAGCATCTATAAATTTGGTACTTATACCGTTCGTGCTCGTCAGGAAGCAGAAGCTGAAAAATTGATCAGCGATGCAAAAGCCTTAGAAGAAGCCGGTTGCTTTGCTTTGGTATTGGAGAAGATCCCAGCGGATTTAGCAGAGCGGGTAGCACAGGAACTAAACATACCCGTAATTGGCATTGGTGCCGGAGCAGGTGTGGATGGTCAAGTGCTGGTTTTACATGATATGTTGGGCATGACGCATGAGTTTAATCCTCGCTTTTTACGTCGCTATTTAGACCTTTATGCAGATATCACGGGAGCTGTACAATCCTATGTACACGATGTGAAGAGCCACGACTTTCCTAACGATAAAGAGCAGTATTAGTGCCCATAAATGAGCGCATTTTATTCGAAGACAATCATCTGATTATTGTAAATAAGCTCGCGGGCGAATTGGTTCAGGGCGATTTTACCGGAGATAAGCCTCTACTGGAAAAGGTGCGGGATTATATTCGAGATACTTACAATAAGCCGGGAAATGTTTTTTGTGGATTGGTCCATCGATTAGATCGACCTACCTCGGGCATTGTGGTTTTTGCGAAAACCAGTAAGGCCTTGAGTCGCATGAACAAGATTTTTGAAAAGCGGGAAGTGCGTAAGATCTATTATGCAATTGTTCAGCATAAGCCGGATCCGCCAGAAGGCCATTTGGTGCATTATCTAAAGAAAGAAGCAAAAAACAACAAATCCTATCCTCGACCTGCCAGCGATAAAAATGCGAAGAAAGCAGAATTGACCTATAAGCTTATAGCTGATTCGCAACGCTATTTTCTGCTGGAAGTGGAATTGCATACCGGTCGTCACCATCAAATACGAGCGCAATTAGCTGCGATTGGATGCCCCATTAAGGGCGATTTGAAATATGGCTTTGATCGCTCTAATCACGATGCGAGTATTAGTTTACATGCCGGGTGCATTCAGTTTGAGCATCCGGTAGGTGGAGAAAATATTGATCTGGTGGCAGCAAATCCTGGGGAAGATGCGATTTGGCGTATCTTTAACCCTAAGATCATTGCATGAAACTGCTATTCGAATTAGTAACGCTCTTACTATTATTCATCCTATTCCGGGGTGCGATAAAACGATTTCTGCCTAAGAAAACGGAGATGGAGCGTTTTTCTCCGGAATCACTAAGAGCACTGAAGCGATTTAGAGTACGATACTTCCAGTTGTTATTACTTTTCATCGTGATCTTCGGAACCGGAATATTCTACTTCTTGGTTTGGCTGAATGGGAGTGACTTTCTAAGTCCTCAGTCCTTTGCTCTGTATTTCCCTCTAAAGAACTCGGCCTATTGGCAAGCAGCTATTTTAGGAGGATTATTAGTGGGTTCGCTTGTTGCCTTTCGGCTGAATCGTAAACTTCAGAGAGATGGTTTAAGCTTTTACCTGGAGGAATTGCAAGAACTCGTGCAGGGCTATCAGAGTTTTGGCACTTTTAGGTACTTACAATACGGAGTGGGTCTGGTATTATTTGGGATATTGTCGTATTCGGCATTAAGTAGTGGTGTGGCTTTCGATAAAGCCGCCCTTACCATTATTGAACCGTTTGGGCATTATGAGAAACACCATTTTAGTGCTATAAAAAAGCTGGATACCACGAATGATATCCAGCTATTGCTTGATGAAAAAGACACTATTAACTTATCTTTTTATAAAATAGATACTCTGCGGTTAAATCTATTTCTTGAGGAGCTTAATTAATCTCAATTAAGCGACTGGCTTTTTTAGTCTCTTCTTTTTTAGGAACACTTAGGTGTAAGATTCCATCTTCAAAGCGGGCGGTAATTCCCTCGGCATTTACTCGATCTTCTGGCAAACGGAATTGACGTTCGAAGTTGTGGATGCGAAACTCGCGACGTAAGTAATTACTTTCCTTTTCCTCCTTATTTTCTTTGCGCTCCGCCTTTAGGGTCAGCAAATCGCCGTCTACCTCAATATGCAAATCTTCCTTGCGGTATCCGGGAGCTAAAAGCTCAATTTCGAATTGCGCATCATTCTCCAAAATATTCACAGATTCTTGACGGTGGTTTACAAAGTTTCGATTCATCCAATGTAAAGGTTCATCACGGAAGAAACCATCGAATAATTGATCAAATAAAGGGGCTTCGTTTTGTCTTTTTATAACTTTCATTGTAGTTCATTTTTTCTGTTGACTTCCCTTTGCTAATAACAATTGAAATGCCATTTAAGGATTTAAAGACTTTAGTTCGGTATTGCGTGTCTTTTTGTCTGGTAGCAAAGTTTTTTACCGTCATATTTTCAGGTGGAGCTTAATTCTCCTGTCAAATTGTTTTTCTTTGCGATCAAATTCCCAGCTATGAGAAAGCTTGTTCTTACCGCCTTAATAATTGCCATAGGTGCTTGTAAAACCGTTCCCCTAACCGGGCGTAAACAGGTAGCTTTAATTCCCGGAGCTCAAATGAATGCCATGGCAGTTGATCAATACCAGCAGGTATTATCGCAATCAAAAGTGATCAAAGGAACAGCGCAAGCGCAAATGGTGGAGCGCGTAGGGCAGAAGATTGCTTCGGCAGTGGAGCGCTACCTCCGCCAAAAGGGGCATGCTGATATGGTAAAGGACTTTAAATGGGAATTTGCCTTGATCGATGAAAATGTAGCAAATGCTTGGTGTATGCCGGGTGGAAAGGTGGCTTTCTATACGGGCATTATGGGAATTTGCCAGGATGAGGCCGGTATTGCAGTAGTTATGGGACATGAAATTGCCCATGCCGTCGCCAGTCATGGTTCGGAGCGTATGAGTCAAGGTCTCATCCAGCAAATGGGAGGGGTAGCCTTGCAAGTTGCCATTAATGATCAACCGGAGAAAACCAAGTCTTTATACATGACCGCCTATGGCATTGGTTCACAATATGGTGCCATGCTACCTTTTAGTCGCTTGCACGAAAGTGAAGCCGATAAAATGGGATTGGTGTTTATGGGAATGGCAGGCTATGATCCCCGCGAAGCACCTAAGTTTTGGGAGCGTATGGCTGCTCAGAGTGGCGGTAATCAGCCCCCTGAGTTTATGTCTACTCACCCCTCTCACAGCACTCGAATCAAAGACCTGAATGCCAATATGGGCGAGGCTATGAAGTATTACTTGCAAACTCAGCAAGGTCAATAGCGAATGAAGGTTCGTGATTTCATCAAGATCTACGGAGCGATTATTCTCTTTCATTTGGCGGTAGTATATCGTGGTGATGAAGGTCAGATGTTATGGCTTAGCAAACCCTTGATTTTAGTAAGCTTACTTTTATTCGCTTTCAGTAAAATTCGGGAAGGAGCCGGTTTTTTAATGCCCTTGATTCCGGCTTTGGTATTCTCACTCTTTGGTGATGTGGCCTTAATGTTTCAGCAAGGACCGGCCTTTTTAATAGGGATGGGGGCCTTTGCCCTGGCCCATATTGCCTATAGTTATTGGTACTTAAAACAGGGTACAGGATTAAAATGGCAAGCTTTCGTAATTGCTTTAGTACTGGCCCTGGCTGCTATGTACGCCTTATTGCAATTAGTGATCTTGCCAGAGGAATTAAGCATTCCAATCTATGGATATTTTGGACTTTTAAGCTTGCACTTTATTTTAAGTGCAATGGCCTGGCAGGCTCAGAAAATTAGTATTTGGCCTTTATTGGGCATCGCCCTTTTTATCTTCTCTGATTGGTGGATTGCCTGGTCGAAATTTGGTGGCGCCTTGGATGAGCATTGGCACAACCGCTTTATTATTATGCTCACCTATGGCCTGGCACAAGGCTTAATTCTCCTGGGGATAATTGCTCGTAAAGCTTAGAATGGGTCTACATCAAAAATGATGCGTAGCGGGCTACTTTTATGTTTTTGCTGAAAGGCATCACTGGTTTCTAATAGTGCCTGTTTTACCGCCTTTAAGCTTAACTTACTTTCCAGTTTTAGCAAGATTTCCATTTGATACATCCCGCGTAAGCGATTGGCTAGGGGATATTCCGGTCCATACACTCTGCGACCCAATAAAGCCTTTAATTCCTGGCCATACAATACTGCTCTTTCTTCTAAAACTTCCCTTTTGCGATGTTTTAAGCTAATCCGGATTAGACGGTAGAAAGGAGGATAATGGTATTCCAAACGCTCTTGCATTTCTCTTTCATAGCCGGAGCGATAGCGATTGCCAATTACATCATGAATAACTTCATGGTCGGGGCTGGAGCTTTGGATTAATACCAAACCTCTTTCGCCTTTACGACCCGCTCTTCCGGCCACTTGAGCCAACATTTGAAAGGCCTTTTCGTGGGCACGAAAATCGGGGAAGAAGATTTGGGAATCGGCATTCATGATGCCTACCAAACCCACATTGCCAAAGTCGAGGCCTTTAGTAACCATTTGGGTGCCTACTAATATATCGGTATCGCCATCTTCAAAGCTTTGCAGGATATTTTCATAAGCCTTTTTCTTGCGGGTGGTATCCAGGTCCATGCGTTGAATTCGCGCATCCGGGAACATCAATTGCAGTTCATCTTCCAACTTTTCAGTACCAAAGCCCAGGCTTCGTACCTGCTGACTTTTACATGCCGGGCAGCTGCGGGGAGGCGGGGTATTATAGCCACAAACATGGCAGCGCAATTGGTGACGATGTTTGTGGTAGGTAAGGCTGATATCGCAATTGCGGCATTGCATTACATGGCCACAGGTATCGCATTGCAAAAAGGTGGAAAAGCCTCGTCGGTTTTGAAAGAGAATAATCTGTTTCCCCTTTTTCATTTGCCTTTCAATCTCCTCCACGAGTTCGGGGGCAAAATAGCCACGCATCTGTTTGCGTTTGCGCAATTCCCGCAGGTTAATAGGACGGATTTCAGGTAAGGCAATAGCGCCGTAGCGCTCCTTCATTTCTACTAGGTGGTATTTGCCTTTACGGGCATTGAAATAACTTTCGTAGGCCGGGGTAGCACTGCCTAATATCACATGCGCATTTTGTTGCTGAGCCAATACCAGGGCGGCATCGCGGGCATGATAGCGAGGAGCAGGCTCATATTGCTTGTAGCTGTTTTCATGCTCCTCATCTACAATCACCAGGCCCAGATTTTGAAAGGGCAGGAAAATGCTACTACGAGCCCCAATTACCAAAGCCGGCTTATCATCCTTACGGAAGAGCTTGAGCCAGGTTTCTACCCTTTCTCTATCGCTGTAGCGCGAATGGTAAACCAAAAGATCTTCGCCAAAAAAGCGTTCCAACCTTTGAATTAATTGGGTGGTTAGCGCAATTTCAGGAACCAGATACAATACCTGTCGCCCTTGCTTTAAGACCTCGGCCATCAAATGGGTATAGACCTCCGTTTTTCCAGAGGAGGTTACGCCATGCAGTAATACGGGTTGTTCCCAATGATTGAGAATGTCGTCAAAAGCCTTTTGCTGACTTTCATTCAGAGGGAAAAGGCCACTGGCACTAGGGTCTTCGCTATGTTGATGCCGAAATGGGTCATCATAGAAAATTTCGAGTAGTCCTTTAGATTCTAAAGACTTTAAACTGCCATCACTGGCTTTGCAACGTTTCAGAAGCAAGGCCGCTGTTACTTCGCCTCTTTCATTGCGATATTGGAAAAAGCCCAATAATAGTTCCCTTTGCTTGGCGGCATTACCCAGGCCATCGAAAGCAGCACTAACATCCTCCTCATTTAATTCCGAACCAGCTTTTACCAATCGAACTTGTCGCGGTTTGTAGCCCCCTTTGAGTTCTTCTTCTAAAACCACGTAGGCCTTAGAGAGCAATTCTTTTATGGTAAAGAGCGGATTGGCAAAACAGGTGATTTCGGCGATTTCCTTAATGCTTAAGCGATCTTGTTGTTCTAGAGCTTCAACAATCAAGAATTCGGCATCATTGAGTTCGGAGTCAATAATCTCCTTGGCCAGATTGCGCTGAATCACCATCTCGCTTTCCAGCTTTAAACCTCCGGGGAGAGCAGCATTCATAACCTCACCCTCACTGCAGAGGTAGTATTGGGCCAACCATTCCCAGAATTCAATCTGAGGACTGGCTATAATTGGGGAGGCATCCTCAGCATCTAAAATATCCTTGACTTCGAAGTCTTTAGGCTTGCGCTGATGGATTTCCTTTACCAGTCCGGTATAGAGTTTTCGTTTGCCGAGCGGTACAATAACCCGCATTCCCACCTTTACAATATCTCTTAATCCCGGGGGGATGCGATAGGTGTAATTCACTGGTAAGGCCAGTGGAAGTAGGATTTCAGCAAATTGCTCCATGAACTAACTGCCCGCTTTTTTGGATCCTTCGTAGAGGTCGTAACGCACTAACCAACTGTCGAGCTTAGCGTTTTTAAGCTGAATTTTTTTAGTGGGCTTCAATCCTAAATGTTTGAGGCCTTCCGCGGAAGCAGTAAACACCCAGGCAGTACAGCCACTAAAATGCTGTTTTAAGCTATCCCCAATACCCTTATACAATTCGGGGATATCAGCCTCTAGCTTAAGGTCGTATGGTGGGTTCATGATTAAAGTTGTACCCGGTGCTACTTTTTCGTCTTCAGGCCAATGGAGGAAATTGCGCTTTTGCACTTTGATCACGTCCTCCATCAGGGCGTTTTTCACATTCCTTCGCGCTTTTGCCCCAATTTGAGGATCGATATCAAAACCATAGATCGGAGGCAAGTCACGATTTTCCTTCTTCATCGAAGATTCGAAAATGGTATCGAAAAGCTCAGCATCATATTCCTTCCAATTTTGAAAGGAGAATTGTTTGCGGAACACATTTACCGGCACATTGGAAGCAAATAGAGCGGCTTCCGTTAAGAAAGTCCCGGATCCGCACATAGGATCGAGTAGGGGACCCTTACCCTGCCAATCCATTAAAGCCAATATTCCCGCTGCCAATACTTCGCTGAGTGGAGCTTTATCCACTTCTACCCGGTAGCCTCTTTTATGTAGTGATTCGCCACTGCTATCCAGGGAAAGAGTACAGAAGTGATTTTGGATATGCACATTAATGCGGATATCCGGATTCTTTAAATCTACGGAAGGGCGCTTGCCACTTTGATCGCGAAAACGGTCTACGATGCCATCCTTGGTTTTTTGCGCCACTAAGAGGCTGTTGCGAAAACGATCGCTATGCACTGTGGCATCTATGGCCAGCGTTTTATCAACATCAAAATATTTCTCCCAGGGTGTCTCATAGACCTTTTTATACAGGTATTTTTCATCCCGTACCTGAAAGCGATCCAGTTGAACCAAAACTCGCAGGGCGGTGCGCAGCCAGAGATTACACTTAAAGACAAAACCTATATCGCCTTTGCATACAATACCGCGACGAATTTCTTGCACCTCACGTCCGCCTAATTGTCGAACCTCACGCGCCAATACCCGTTCCAGTCCGGGGAGGGTTTTAATGACGATCTGTAAATTGGAATCCTTCAAATTATTGAACCTCGAAAGTTGTTACCTCAAATTGAGCGCCTCCCATATCATCTACAATCGCTTCAGCAAAAACAGACTCGCTTTGCGCTACTTCACCGGTTGACATCTCCAGAAATACAGTATCGTACCAAACCTTATCTCTTAATTTGAAAGTAATGGCATAACCACGATTGAGCTTAGCACCTGCTGAATCCTTTACGATCACACCATATACAACCTGATCATTTAATTCAACCTCCATTTGCTCGTAGCTGGGGTAGCTTTTCGTATTGGCTGAAGCCTCACTATCGCTGTTTTCGGAATTATTTTGACAAGCTACTAAGGCAAGTAAGCCCAGCAATCCTAATTTTTTCATGTTCTCTTGGGAATTTTCTTCAAAGGTAAAGGATAATCGAAATTTAAAATTCTCCTTTTTCTGTTGATTAAGATTGGGGATATCTCGGGCTTTTACACCTAAATGGGTCTCGCAATAATCCTTAGATTCGGCAATCAATTCCAAACATGACACATCTTAGTACGCTCGATTGGTGGGTAGTTGGCTTCTTTATGCTACTCTTTGTTTTCTTAGGTCTGTATTTCCGAGGAAAGGCTGAAGGCGGATTAGCGGGCTTCTTTTTAGGCGGTAGGAAATTGCCCTGGTATATCGCCGGGGTTTCCATGGTAGCCACCACCTTTGCTGCGGATACCCCACTATGGGTTACTGAGAAAATTGCCCAGCACGGAATTTCGGGCAATTGGCTGTGGTGGAATATGGCCATTGGGGGAATGCTCACCACTTTTTTCTTTGCTCGTCTATGGCGCAGAGCGGAGATTATCACCGAATTGGAATTATTGGAATTAAGGTACTCAGGACCGGTAGCTGTTTTCTTGCGTGGACTTCGTTCTGTTTATCTGGGCCTTTTTATGAATGTGGTAATTATCGGTTGGGTAAATGCCGCCCTCATCTCTATTCTGGAAGTATTTTTTGAAATCCCAGCTCAGGAAGCATTTTGGTTTTGCATGGCGGCCATGGCATTAGTGGCGGTATATTCTTCTATTGCCGGCTTATTAGGAATTGCCATCACCGATTTTGTACAGTTCATTATCGCCATGACGGGGAGTATTATACTGGCGATCATAGTGTTAAGCCTTCCAGAAGTTGGTGGTTTAAGCGGAATTAAAAACCAATTACCCGCCTGGCGTTTGGATTTCTTTCCGCAGATTGGCAGTGGTAGTGATTTAGCGGTGGGTACCTTTTCCTTGTCGGCAGGCGCCTTTTTCTCTTACATCGTTTTACAATGGTGGGCGAGTTGGTATCCCGGCAATGAGCCGGGCGGCGGAGGTTATATTTCACAGAGAATGATGAGTGCCAAAAATGAGGAGCATGCCGTTTATTCCAGTCTGTTCTTTCAAATTGCGCATTATTGTTTGCGTCCCTGGCCCTGGATTATTGTTGGTCTAGCCGCCTTGATCCTCTATCCCGATTTACCCCTGGAAGAATCTCGTAAGGGCTTTGTATTTGCCATGCGAGACTTCTTACCCTCTGGATTAAAAGGTTTGCTTTTCGTAGGCTTTTTGTCCGCCTATATGAGTACTATCTCCACACAGCTAAATTGGGGATCCAGTTATTTGACCAACGATTTATACCGTCGCTTTTTTAAGCCGGAAGCTACCGATCAACATTATGTGCTGGCCGGTCGGATTATCACCTTACTTATTATGTTGGTAGCTATGTACTCCACAGCTCAAATCGGAATGATTGATGAGGCAGCCAGTTTCCTGATTGCTTCTGGTGCTGGTTTAGGAATGGTATTGATTTTACGCTGGTATTGGTGGCGGATAAATGCCTGGAGTGAATTGAGCGCTACCCTGGCACCACTTTTAGCCTGGGCCTTATTAAAATTTCCATTAAAAGCGTATTTACCCGAATCCTTCTATCATCAAAATGGCGATTTTATTGCTACGGTGATCTTTACAACTGTGGTTTGGTTAATAGTAACTTTTATCAGTAAACCCACGGATGCCAAGGTTTTAGAGAATTTCTATGCACGCATTCGTCCTTCAGGGTTTTGGAAGCCCTTTCGAAAAGAAGGGCAGAAGCATCAGGCCAGTGGCGCTTTATTTGGCGCCTGGCTTTCCGGAGTGGTGTTGGTGTACTCAGCTTTATTTGCTTTAGGCTCTCTTTTATTTGACGAAAGTTCAGAAAGTATTGCCTGGCTGGTGGCTCTGTTTATCTCCTTGATTTCACTTCGGTACTTCATGAAGAAGGGAGCATTGATTGACAAGAAGGCTGCTTAGAATTTGTGACGGTGGCTTAAAGCATACTATCTTCGTGCGAGTCACAAAATCACAATCATGAAAATACTCCGCACCCTTAGTGTTTTAAGTCTTGCTTTGCTTTTAAATGGCTGTGGCAACTTACGCATCAAGGCCTATCAAACTTATCAGGCACCAGCCGATGTGAAGAACCTCGTTGTTACGGGTTTCTATATTGCTCCACCACAATTACCTACAGTTCCGGCGGGTGATGCCGATGCCTTCAATAAAAAGGTAGAAGCTTTAAGTGAAAAGATCAATGCCAGTTTAGCGACCAATAGTGATCGCTACTACCATAGCCTGGCAGAAGGTTTACAAATGCAGTTAAACCTGAATACCATTGCGGGTGAGGATATGGCGAAAAAGCCACGTTTCGATCGTGTCAAACAAAAGGAAGAGCGTGAGCTTTTAAAAGTAGAGGGGAATCCCAAATTTCCTACCGTCTATTTAAGCGAAGAAGCAGTACAGTTTTTAGAATTGGAGAATGGTGATGTGAAGACTTTTATTGAAGAGAGTCCGCGCTTGCGTTCTGCAGTTCGCAACGTAACCAAAGCTGCTGAATGCGAATTACTGGCCATTGGCTATGCACGTTTGGTTATTGATAAAGTAACTACCTATGGAGCCAAGGCAAACTTGCGCCTTCTGGCCGATATTTATCTTTTTGATGAAAAGGGTGAATTGGTAGGGCATACTTATGGGGAAACCGAACCGCATACATTTACCGGTGAATACCTGGGCGATTTTAATGATGTTTTGGCTAGTTATACCAGTCTGCAGGCCGAAATGCTAACTGCCCTTACCTTGGTAGAAGAAGAAAAGGTAGATGAAGATTAAGGCACTGATAGGGAGCCTAGTCCTGGTAATGGGAACGCTATCAGCGCAGGTTCTTCCTGATAAAGATACCAATCAGGCCTGGACTTATCCAGAGCTTATCGAAGCCTACAAAGAAATGGATCGGCGCTATGTAAATGCGCAGTATTTAGAATTGGGTAATACCGATTGTGGTCGACCATTATCCTTATTTCTAATTCAGAAGGAGGCCTTTAGTGAAGAGCAAACCCTGGCTCAATTAGCGGAAGGGAAGCTGGTTACCCTAATTAATAATGGCATTCACCCTGGCGAGAGCTGTGGTATGGATGCCAGTGTCATGTGGGCTTATAATCTCCTCGAAGTAGGTGGACCAGCTGAGGGGCATTTAATTGCAATAATTCCGGTTTACAATATCGGTGGAAGTCTGCAAGCGCGGCCGCATACCCGGGCAAATCAGAATGGACCAGAATTACAAGGTTTTAGAGGCAATGCCCGAAACCTGGATCTCAATCGGGATTTTATAAAAGGCGATGCTCTTAATACCTTTTCCTTTTGGGCTCTTTATCAGGCTTTAAAGCCTCATATTTTCGTGGATACCCATACCAGCAATGGCGCAGATTATCCTTACACCATTACCTTGATCGCCACGCAACAAGATAAGTTGGCACCCTCTCTGGCTCAGTTGCAACAAGAGAAAATGCTGCCTTATCTCTATGAAGAAATGGCCAAATCCTGGCCTATGGTTCCTTATGTGAATGTATTTGGACGTCCGCCAAATGATGGATATGCAGCCTTTTTGGAAACTCCGCGTTATGCCAGTGGCTATACCACACTATTCCACAGTTTGGGTTTTATTACTGAGGCCCATATGTTTAAGTCTTATCAGGAAAGGGTGATGGCCACCTATCAGTTCTTGCAAAACCTAAATAGCTTTAGTGAAGCGCATCGAGCAGAAATAGTGCTGGCCTTTGAAGAGGCACAGAAATGGGAAAAGGAAAGCCTAAGTTTTCCGGTGGCTTGGGAGCTGGATAGTAATCAAGTAGAGCAACTGGATTTTAAAGCCTTTGAGTACAGCTATGAGCCTAGCGAATTGGGGGCTTATCGCCGATTAAAGTATCATCGGGATCAAATTGAGGAACTGAAGGTTCCGTACTATCCCCATTATAAAGCAGTGCAGGAAGCTTATGTGCCGAAATATTATGTGATTCCTCAAGCCTGGCGCGAAGTGATAAGTCGACTGCAATACCAAAATATTGAGATGCGACCTCTGGCCCAGGATACCCTTATGGAAGTCCGATCTACTTACCTTCAAAAGTGGAATCATTCCGATGCACCTTATGAGGGGCATTTTCGCACCGAGGTAGAACAAGTAGAGGTGCGTACCGATAGTCGTCTTTTTTATGCTGGTGATTATTTGGTGCCCGGTGATCAGCTGCATCGGTATTTCCTGGCTTCAGTTTTAAGTCCTATGTCGGTAGATTCGTATTTGTCCTGGGGATTCTTCGATATTATCTTCCAGCAAAAGGAATATTTCTCGCCTTATGTATTTGAAGATAAGGCCATGGAAATGCTCAAACATCCTCTGATAAAGAAGGAATATGATCAATGGATGGCAGAGCATCAAGATTTGCAGCGCAATCCATGGGCAGTGCTGAGTTTCTTTTATCAGCGCAGTGAATACTATGAAATGGAACACCTGCGATATCCTATTGCAGAGATCTATTGATAAAAGAAAAGCCGGTACAGATTGCACCGGCTTTTTTTAATAAGATATACGAATCCCAAGGTGAAACTGACTTATTGAAAAACGCTCCCAATTTGGCCCAATGCTCACATCTGATCTACGGTAAGAGCTCGCACTGAGCATGGGACGGAAATAGGGGCTGATTAGGATGGGGTAGTCCGACACTTCAATATATCGCCATAAATAGGCCACTTCAAAGAGCATTCGAAATTGAGTGCTGCGGAACCATTCCAATTCTTTTAAATCCTGAAGGCTACCGTAATTACGAGTACCATCAAGGTTTTCCTGGAAATTGATGGCTTCCGACTTAAGGGTGAAAGAAGGGGCTATTCCCAGTGCCAATTGCCATTTATCAGCTAATTTATACTGAGCACCAAAGATGAGGTCCAGATGACTAAAGCTGTACTCATTGCCATTGATAAAAGTTTCACCCAACCAGGGATCTGTAAATTCGGATTGGTATTCCAGTTGTGAGCTGCTATAGCCCAATTCACTAAAAACCGACAGCTTGCTATTGATTTTATAGGATGCCCCAATATTGAGGACCAAAGCCGTGCTCCCTTTTTTAGACCATTGCAAGTTAATTTCAGGCGGAACTTGTGATGTATCCGAGAAATGGAAGTAGTTATATACCAGGCCTAGCTGAAAGCGATAGTCAAACCGCGATTGATCTGAATAGCCTCCGAAGCTCTTTTGATCCCAAACTGTACTTATTTGATCCTCCTCCTCTTCAATGTCTTCCACGAGCATCTCGGCATCGGAATTGTCCTGCAGGTCATCGAATAGATTTAAAAAATAGTTGTCGAGCCCTAATTGCTCCAGGTAATTGAAGTAGCTATTCAGAGAGTCCTTTGCGGTACTTTCATCTGCTTCCTCCAGGTAGTATCTATAAGCCTGGCCCGCAAGGTTTAAACGTGAAAGGGCATTTAAACGCTTTTCAATTTCGGCTTTTAAATCCGCATCCGTTCGGGGGGATTTATAACTTTCTTGAAAAGCAAATTCCAAGTCGTCTAACTGACGGGTAAACTCAATATAGCGCATGGTTTTATGCGCATTGAGGCTATCGCCAGCTTCGATGCTTTCCTCTAACATTTGCTGAAGGCGGTAATCTTCATAACCAATGTATTCGGTTTGTGACCAGGCGAAGAAAGGAAGTACTAAAAAGAGTAGGGCTAGACGCATTGAATATTATTTGTAAAAGTCTAAAGAGCGTAAAAATCCAACATAGAGGTAGATGCTACCATCATCATAATCTTCACCACCGCGGAAGCCGTAGTTTACCTCGCCCGAAAAAGGATAATTGGGGTAAAAGTGCAGGAAGAAGTTAAAGCTATGGTCCTTTTTATACTCCAGGAAATAACCAGGTATGAAATAGGTTTTAGTCTGATCCAATCCTTCCACATTAATACGCTGCACTTTGATATCCTCATTGGCTCCGGCTACATTTTCGTAAATCACTCCTAAACTTAAATGGCTACGGGTGAAGGAGCCCCAGCTAAAGCGAGCCCCGTATTTAATATTGCCATAAGCTAGGTCCGTAAAGCCGCTGCCTGATTCTTCTACTAAAAGCCAATAGTCATTGGTTAAGGCGCGTCCACCAGCCTCATAAGCAAAGAGAAATTTAGCATTGGGAATTCCGGCGTGTACCTGACCACCATATTGATAGGATGGGAAATTGAAGCTGTGGAAGAGAAGGCTGGTACCGATGCCCATTCCTCCAAAACCATAACCACCGAAATAGGGTGATTCAAAACCTATTTTGGCTTTAAAATCGAAATTCAAAGGCCAGGCAAAGTCATAGTCGGTGTTATTGGAAGTACGCACTCCATCGTAGACTTCACTATTAAAATAGATGGGGTGGAGGAGGAAGGAATAGCCGTATTCGGTGGAAGCATAGAAGCTGGGCTTGTCGCGATAAACTTGGTCAAAATCAACCACCCCCATATTCTTGTATATCTCGCGTCCTAAAACAGCAAGTAGAGTTACGGTTGTAGCTGCCGCTGCTGCTGCTGCCTGGGCATTTTTCTGGTTTTGTTGATTCTTCCACTGTGCATACTCCTGTCGTTTACGAGCTTCCTCAGCCGCCTTTCGTTTTTGTCTTTCGTATTCAGCCTGCTTTCGTGCCGCTTCGGCCGCTTTTCTTTGTTGTTCTGCTTGGGCGGTAGATTGACGCTTATTGGCGGTTCTTTGCTGGGCGGCAGCACTGTTTCTTCGGCTCGCTTCTACATGTTCTTTGTGTTGCTGTTGAATGCGACGCTCACGGTCTAATCGAGAATTGCCACTGCTCTGGCTTTGATTTTGACTGGAAGAACGGCGGGATGAAGATGAGCCACTATTGTAGGAACCTGAAGAGGTGGAGCCGCCGCTTTTTTGCATGATGGAGTTGGTCATCGTAGCAATAGGATCGGAATCGGAATTCGAATTAGCAGAGGAGCCAGAGGAACTGGAAGAATTCGAAGATGCTCCAGAAGAATTAGTACCGGATCCAAAGGATCCCGAACTACCTGAGCTGCCCGATCCGCTGGAGGAAAATGAACTGCTTTGCCCAGCCGGAACTACCTTGTCGATCACAATATGTCCACTGTTCTTGCGGGTTTCACAAAAGTAGATTCGTACTCGTTTACCAGGTTTTATATTGTTCGCTACCCTGTTTTTTTGATGCTTTCCGGGGGAAATCGGATTGTCTTTGGAGTCAATCCATTCTCCTTCAAAGTGGTAATAAACGTCGACGGGCTCATCGCACAAATTGGTGATATAGGAGGTAGCGGCTGACTGACTGTTATTATTCAGACCATTTCCCAAACAAGAATTTCTATAGGAAGTTCCTTCTTGCTTAATACAATTCATGTAAGAATTGGTAGGCTTGCCATTGATGGTTTGTGCCTGCTGTAGATATGGAAAAAGAAACAGTATAATGAGGAGGGGAATATGAAAATTCCGCTTAATCGGAATACGAATTGCTTGGCCAGAATGGGGCTTGTAGAGTTTCGGCATGCCTAGTTTGCTTGGTTAAAGCACCCAATATATTTGAAAGCATTTTTTAGGAAGCCGATCTTAGTCACCTAAGCTAGGGATATGACTTGAACAACGGGTTTTTGTACATAAGTGACCAGCTGCAAAAGTTCAGAAACCAATGTTTTGGCTGCTTATTGCTCATAGTAAGGATACGGCAATGCTTCGAAGGAATCGTATTTAAGCTCCGTTTTTAGCTCTCCATTGCGCCAGTCGATCCAGGCCCATTGACCAGTTTTCTGCACCGCTAAAACCGGGGTGCCGTCTTCTTTAGTGGCTCGTTGATAGTCGTCGTATTCGCAGGGGATGCTTTGCTTTCCTTCCTCCATGCCCGACCAGGATGAAAGGTAAAAGCCCACCTTAGCATTTTTGAAAACAGCGGTATAGTCACCATTCCAGGGAAAAAAGCGCAAGGAGTCATAGGCTTGAGGAATCAACATCTGATATTGAGAGTCCCAGCCTTGAAACATGCCCCAAAGCCCATTTTCTGCTGATCGACCGATAAATATTCCGTCGCCATTGATATAGTCCATTTGGATGCAGTCAATGCGCCATTCGGTATTGGCTTGATTGAAATCCTGCAACAGAAACAAACTTTGATTTTGATGTTCCGATTTATCCAAGGTACAGGGCAATTCTGAAGGATGCTCATAGCTCAGTTCTACCACCTGAACCTGTCGATACCAGTCGTACCAGCCCCATTTGTCTCCTTGCGAAACCGCAATCAGAGTACCGCTTTGATATTCCCAATCAATTTCCCGAAACAGGTCTTTGGCATCTACATAAGCCCATTCTTCACTATTGCCATAGCGATACAGGATTCCCCTTTTGCGTTTGGAGTGAACCAAGGCCGTTTCCAATTCTTGTCCCATAAGATCATCAAATCTGGCATATCGATCTTGATCTACTGCTTTAAAGGGATCAATTTTTCGATAAGTGTGTCTGATTGCCGGACGACAAGCAATTAAATAGCTACTGTCCATTCCGGATTGATCATAGTCGATTTCCCAGTCCAGGTAAAAAATACTTTGATGGTGCCTGGACTTTTCAAGGACCGCTAATTGAGATGTGCTGTAATATCCACTATCCAGTATTCGAATGAGTTTATAGCCTTCTAAATTTTCTATCCCTCTTAAAGCTGAATTTTGGGATTGAGCCTGTAGGCTAAAGGCGACTAGCACTAAAAAGAGTGTTCGGTGGGTCATGAGAAAATAACGAAGGGACCTCGAAATAAATTTCAAAGTCCCCGAAACATGCCTTTGTTCTATGCAGAGTAATGAATGTCTAAAAGGCCTAATTCTCTAATTGTTAATCAATCTAGCAACCTGGTAGAGCGTAAGAGAGTACTAATTCTTGCTCAACCGCCTGGCCATTTATATCGCGTGCCACTTCCCATTCGCCCGGTAAATTGGCCAGGAGGTCTAACATTTTGGCATCCAATTCAGCACTTTTACAACTGGTACCCACTTTGGCTTTAGTAATTACGCCGTCTACTCCAATGGTGAAATAGATTTTAGCCGCAAAGAGATCCTCTTCATTTAAGGTGCTGGTAATCGGCAGTGCTCCTTCCCGGATGTATTGAATGAAGGCTCTTTTACCGTCTTTATAATAGGCTTGAGATTCAGGAACCAAAGTAAGATGGGGGGTACTGTAATTATAGGAGAGATTGTTGGTGTCTACGGTTAAGGCTTCCAGAAAATCGGCTCGCAGTCGGAAATTGGTGGAATAGGGGGCATTCTCAAGCCAGGCTAATTGTTCTGCGCTTAATTCTGGCCCCTTGGCAATTAAGCGATCTTCAGCCAGTTGTTCAGATATTACGGCGGCAAGTTCTAAGGATTGGTAGTGATGTACCTTTCGGATGTCTTCCGCATCGGCAAAATCAGAGAATTGCTTTGCTTTTAATAATTCCGATCTTTTGATGGGTCTAAAGCGGGTATCTAAATCAAAGAAGAAACCTTCATTTTTTTGAAAGAAGAGATCCGCTTGCACATGAGAATTGGCATTGGTATTGGCCTGATTTTTTGCAATAATCTTAGGTTCCGTATCGGAGTGATGGCTGCTTAAATAAGCGTAGCCAGCCAGGCTAATTGAAAGGCCTGCGAGAATTAATTTGTACTTCAACATTTTCATGGTTTTAGCATTTGATGGAAACCAAATGTATCAGCTCCTTGATATTCAATTAGTAAAGGCAGTGTAAATTAGTGTAAAACTTCCCTAAAGCCTTTTGGGAGCCTGGCTTTTAGGGTATTTTTGAAAGATGCAATTGCGCCCATTCCATACTTTCCTGGTAATACTCCTTCCAATTTGCTTATTAGCTAAGGGAGAGTCCAGTCATTATCAAGTAGCCGTTCGGCAGATGGGGCATCATATTCTAAGCGATTTTGGGGATACACAATCGCGGGTAATGCCCGTAAAGCAGGAGGGGGATGTATTCATTTTACGATTTGAACATGCCTTTTCCTTTGAACCACTCCGCTTGGTAAGTCGCATAGAAGAAACGGTGCAGCAGGCAAAGCTTTCAGAGTATTATCATGTGGCATTGATCAATGAAGCCAGTGGGGAAGTGGTGTATAGTTTTGAGCACAGTCCCGACAGTCTTTCGAATATTATTCCCTGTTTGGGTCGAGATCAGCCTGTAGCTTCTTATCGACTGCAAATTCGTTTTCCCGAATTTCAAGAGGAGGAATCGGCCGAGATACCCTTGTGGTTAATGACCCTTTTTATTGTTGGCCCCATTGCTTTATTGTTGATTTATCCTCGTAAGAAGAAATCCCAGACCGAAGACTTTAAGGAAGAACTCATTCAACTGGGAGCCTATAGCTATTCTCCCACTAAAGCCATGCTTAGGATAGAGGATCAAGCACAGGAATTAACTGGCAAGGAGGGAGATTTACTCTTGCGATTGTATCAAGATTTGAATCAAACCGTAAAAAGGGAAGAACTCCTGGAAGCGGTTTGGGGAGATGATGGCGACTATGTAGGGCGAACCTTGGATGTTTTTGTTTCGCGTCTGCGTAAAAAGCTGGAGGCCGACCCATCAGTGAAGATTGTTAATATTCGCGGGGTAGGTTATAAGTTGATTTGTTAAGGCTCAATAGTATCATTAAGTAAAACTATCTAAGCTCATATTTCCATTCCCTCCAACTACCTTTGCCGCATGAATGAGTGGTGGTACTATCCTCTATTATTTGGTGGTGGCTTATTAGCCGGAATCATTAATACCCTCGCAGGAAATGGTTCGGCCATTACTTTGAGTTTACTCATCCTTAGTGGGATGCCTGCCAATGTTGCAAATGGTACCAATCGCATTGGAGCGCTGGTGCAAACGATAACGGCGGTATTGAGTTTACGTCGCTCACCACGAACTCTTTTTCTTTTTAAAGACAGTGCCTGGTTTTTAGTTCCGGCGGTTATTGGTTCGGTGCTGGGGGCTTTTCTGGCGGTAGATGTGGATCCGATTGTGCTGAAGCGGATCATTGGTTTGATCATGCTATTATTACTGGGAACCATGGTTTATAAACCCGGGAAATGGGCCAGACCCACCGATACCAGCAAATCGCATAAAACGGTAGTAAACTGGATTTTGATTTTTGTGGTAGCGGTTTACGGTGGCTTCCTGCAAATGGGAATTGGGATCATGCTCTTGTCGCTATTAGTACTGGTAGCGCATTACAGCCTACGAGATGCCAATATTATTAAGCTGGTATTGGCCTTTTTATTTGTGTTGCCGGCATTTGTAGTCTTTGTATGGAATGGCCATTTAGAATGGGTGCCCGGATTGCTATTAGCGCTTGGCCAAGGTTTCGGGGCCTGGATAGGGGCTCGCTATATATTGTTTCTGCCTAAAGCCAATGCCATAGTGCGCTATACCTTGATTGTGATCTTGCTAATATCTTCTGTTACTTTGCTGGGAATTGTGGACGCTATCCGCAGTCTGTTTTAAAATGAGCAACCAAACACCCAACTCCTGGTATGAACAGTGGTTCAATACCCGCTTTTATCATTTGCTTTATAAGCATCGTGATGAGCAGGAAGCCCGGGATTTTATTGATATTCTTTTTGCCCGTCTCCAGCCTCAAGCGGATTGGCATATCTTAGATTTGGCCTGTGGCCGAGGTCGCCATGCCCGTTATATCCACCAAAAGGGAATGGAGGTTACCGGCTTGGATTTGGCCGATGCCAATATTGAGTTTGCAGCCCAGTATCTGGAAGATAAGCTTCATTTTCAGGTGGCCGATATGCGACAGGATTTAGGGACTAACCGCTTTGATCTAATCCTAAACCTCTTTACCAGCTTTGGCTATTTTGATCAGTGGGAAGAGAATTTGAAGGCCATGCAACGAATTAAGCAGGCCTTAAAACCCGGTGGACTGTTATTGATCGATTTTTTAAATGTGGAAAAGGTTCGTGTGGAATTGATTCCTAGCGAACAAAGGAATATTGAGGGCCATGAATTTCAGATAGAGCGTAAAATTGAAGCGGGTAAAATTGTGAAGGAAATCCTATTGAAGGAACCTGATGGCCATAAACACCGTTTCAAGGAAGAGGTTTGGGCTTTGTCCTTACAAGAGTTTCAGGCGCTTTTCCGCGAAAGCGGCCTTCAAATACTCGATATTTTTGGTTCTTATAATTTGGCGAACTTTGAGGCCCGTAAATCAGAGCGTTTAATATTGCTGGCGCAAGCATGATGACTTACCTTTTATTAATGTCAACGGTCCTGGTAGGGGCCCTTTTAGGACGATGGCTGCGTAAATCCAGCAAATTGTCAATCAAGTTTCTTTTAATTTTCAGTGGAGCCTATCTCCTGGGTATTGGTGTTTTTCACCTTTTACCGGAAGTTTATGAAGAGCATAGTCACCATTACGGTTTAATGATAATGGCCGGTTTTTTCACTCAGCTCTTACTCGAGGGCATGAGTAAAGGCCTGGAGCATGGGCATAGCCATAGTGAGCTTTTCCAGAATAAGGGTTTGCCCATGGGGGTAATGTTGGGCCTGTTTTTACACGCTTTGATTGAAAGCATTCCTATTGGCAGCCATATGAATGATTTAAGTCGGGATGCCCTTTTCTGGGGACTCATAGTACACAAGCTGCCAGTAAGTATCATCCTCTATAATATGCTCTGTGAATTCAGTGGCAAATGGTATATCGTAGGACTTTGGTTATTGAGCTTTGCTTTGATGGCTCCCCTGGGGGTAATTATCGGCGATTTCTTTCCCTTATTCGCAGAGCATAGTGCCGAAATGACGGCCTTTGTTTTCGGGATATTCTTACATATCAGCACCACCATTCTTTTCGAAGGAAACCAGTCGCATCGTTTTAATTTCCTGAAGTATGGCGTAATTTTGTTGGCCCTTGGAATTGCTTGGTTATCCGTTTCACATTAGTATTTCTGAAGCTTCATAGAAAAGATTGAACAGGCAGGATTGAAGAGGCCGGATGATAAGCATACATTTGCAATGGCTATCAAAATAAAATTCGAATAGCTTTTATAAATATAATATACTAACAACCTAAAAATCAAAACATGGGAGTATTAGTAGGCAAGAAAGCCCCATCTTTTAAAGCCGCAGCGGTAATCAATGGCGAGGAGATTATCGAAGATTTCAGCCTCGACCAATACAAAGGCAAGAACTATGTAATCTTGTTCTTCTATCCTAAAGACTTCACCTTTGTTTGTCCTACCGAATTACATGCTTTCCAGGCTCGTTTGGAGGATTTCAAAAAATTAGGTGTTGAAGTGGTTGCCGTTTCTACCGATACTGAGCAGTCTCACTGGGGTTGGTTACAACTTTCTAAAGATCACGGTGGTATCCAAGGTGTTACTTATCCAGTAGTAGCCGATACCAACAAAACTATTTCTGCGAACTATGACGTTTTAGCCGGAAACTATTACTACGATGAGAATGATGAGATGCAAGCCGAAGGCGAAATGGTTGCTTACCGCGGTTTGTTCTTGATCGACAAAGAAGGTACCGTTCGTCATCAAGTAGTAAACGATATGCCTTTAGGCCGTAGCGTTGATGAGGCAATGCGTATGGTTAAAGCTTTACAATTCTTCGAAAACAAAGGAGAAGTTTGTCCTGCTAACTGGGATGAAGGTAAAGAAGGTATGAAAGACACTCACGAAGGTGTAGCTGATTACCTGAGCAAAAACTAAGATTGATTCTTATAAGTTCTGAGCCCCGCGCCTTTTGGTTGCGGGGTTTTCTTTTTTTAAAAGCTGAGGTAAAGGCTACAAGCAAGCATATGTCCGCTCAGAGCACTGCGCAACTCATCATTGCCATTGTAATCGGTAAGATGGTATTGGGCCGCTAAGCCCAAGCGACGGGTGCCATGCAGGCGGTAGGAATAGTCCAAACCTATAGATGGGTAAAAGCTTCCAATACCAATTGGGTTTTCCTGGTCCAGTTCCTCATCATAATTAGACAGGTCGGTACTAAAGCTATTGTAGCCCAATCCAGCGCCAAAGCGCAAGCGACTTCTGCGCGAATTAATTACCGCATATTGTAAATAGGCCTCAATGTGGAAGAGAACTTCGAGGTCGCTTTCGGTAAGATTGCCATCCTCAACAAAGCGGAGGTAAGCCTTTTGCTCACTGGCAGCAAATCCGGTTTGGAGGCTAAAGCCGAATTTTTCGGTCTGATAATCTAAGAGCAGGGAGGCCCCGTGCAGGGCACCCAGATTGTCTTTTAAATCCTGATTCAAGTAAAAGTAATTATAGGCCAGTCCAAAGCTTATATCTTCTGGTTGTGCCTCATCCTTAACCAATTGGCTTAGTTTTTCAAATTCAGGATCATTATAGGTCTCCATTCGCATCATTTGATCATAGACCTCTTGCATATCATCTGCTGCTAATATTTCGAGTACCTTCCTTTCATATTTGGGCCATTCGCGACTGTAGAGTAATTGCCAGGCTTCACCCTTAGACCATTCCAAATGCTTTTGCAGGTCGACACTGAGGTAGGAGTCACCTTCCAGATTTTTGAAATAGACCCGCCAATATTCCAGGGGAATAAGAGTGTCTAGTTTGCCTTGATATTTTAAGTCATGTAAAAGCCGGGAGCGGATGCTGGCTTCGGTACTCCCGCAAAAGAGTTCCCAGCGGTTGATTAGGGAATCACTTTGTTTTTCGCTTAAGGTTCCTGCAGCCTGCGCCTTAATAATTTCAGCTTCCGTTTCCCAGCAAATGCTGTTCACCGATTGAAAGAGATCGGAAAAGGAATGGTTCTGCCCATAAGAGGGCAAGGAGAGGCTCAGAAAGCTAAGAGTAAACCAAAATTTCATGGGCTGAGTTTAGGCAAAATGAATATCAGAATTCATTCCAAATTTCCCAATTCTAAATTTAGCGCCAACTAAATTCGGCCAGTACTGGATAATGATCACTCAATTTTTGCTGCACGACCTTATAAGAGTGGCAGCGCAGTTCTTTATCGCGATACAGGATGTGATCGATTCTAAAGGGCAGAGGACCACGATTAAAGGTGCGTACCCAGCCTTCACCAGCGCTTACATAGGAATCTTGAAGATGCTCGTGTAATTTGTGGAAAGTATAGGAACTGGGTGGATCATTAAAGTCGCCTCCTACGATAATGGGACCTTCATGAGCCTGGAAAATGGAATCTAAAAACTCAACTTGATAGGCGCGTCGTTCAAAGGCACGGTTTAGGCTTCCGCCGATGCGATACATACGCTTTTGGAACTCCTCATTGCTTTCTTCGCTTTGTTGACTCAGGTTTTCGTAGTCATCACCAGCCAGACCTACCGAATAGAGATGCAGGTTGTAGAGCCTCAAGCTGCGTCCTTGCCACTCTACATCCACCCAGAGGGCCTTGCCTTTTGCTATAGCGCCTTCGGGGGCTGGAAGGGGATAAAAACCTTTATCCAGGATAGGGAGCCGAGAATAGATTATCTGCCCGTTTTTCCCCGCCTTATCTTGAAACTCAAAATAAACATGGGGCATATCCGGATTTAAAGGCTCTTCCAGACGGTAGTATTCTTGCATCAGTACAATGTCTGGCTGTTCTTCCTTTATTAATTGCTCAATACGGGCAGGAACATCCTCTTCATCAATCCATTGGTAGCGGTTGAGATTATGCACATTAAAGGTCATCACCTTTAAGGCTTCACCGGAGGCAACAACCTGCTTGCTGGCTCCAAACTGATAAACCAAAGGAATTTGTTTGTAGCCCACCGCAATGGCGATTATGGGTAAAATGATCTTGGTTTTAAGTCGGAGGGCCCACCAAATCGCAAATAGGATATTGGCTACTAATAAATAGGGGTAGGCCAAACCTAAAAAGGAAAACCAGGTGAAAATGCGTGGACTGATGTAATTGCTCAGATAAGAGCAAAGCAGTGCAAAGGCTGCGATGGTATTGAGCACATAAAGAAATCCGTCAAAGAAGTTCTTACGTTTTGGGGCCATTTAATCCTTTCCGAATTTGAAGAGATGATCTTTTTCGTCCTTGCTAAGGCTATCGTAACCACTTCTGGATATCTTTTCCAAGATATGGTTGAGTTTCTCTTCATCACTCCGATTTCCGGAGGATTTGGGACTTACAGCGTTTTTTCTGCTTCCCTTGGAGTACACTTTACGAAGCTTAGGTTTGGGTTTAAAGAGGTTGGCTAATTTATCCAATAAGCCAGATAAACCAGCAGTAAGGTCTCGACCTCCGCTATAGGATTTGGCCATAAAATAACCAAAGGCAGCTCCGGCGATATGGGCCAAATGACCACCGGCATTATTTCCTTCGCCCAGAGCTACTAAGTCCATTAACAGGGCAAAAGCAGCTACCCCCCATAGCGGTATACTGAGAACCAGAATGCGAATGGGATAGCGGGGATTATAAATAGCAATACCAAATACCACGGCCATTACACCGGCCGATGCACCGCGGTTAGTACTCTCGGCTACCGCCTGAGAGAAAACCGGGAAGATATTATAGCTGAGTACATAAAAAGCGCCTCCAATTAAACCTCCCAATATATAGGTGGCAATTAATCGTCGGCCGCCAAAGTACTCTAAGAAAATGCGACCAAAAAGGTAAAGCCAGATAAGGTTAGAGAAGATATGCCAAAATCCTTGATGCAGAAACATATAGGTGATCAAGGTCCAGGGGCGGGTGGCCAAGGTGCCCAAATCGGAGGGCAAAGCCATGAAGTTGATAAAAAGCCCGGAGATATTAATTTGGAAGAGGAAGCTTAAAACATTGAGGATCAAATAGAGAATAAAGACCCCCAAATTGATCATAATCAATTGGTTTAAAGCCCCACCACTGCGGTATTGATATTTTATTTGATCCCAGGCTGAGTTCATCAATAATAGGTGCCGTGTTTTTTCTTCCAGTAACGCAAAATTAAGAATCCAAACAGCATTCCACCTAAATGGGCAAAGTGAGCAACATTGCTATGGGTATTCATTTGAAATCCACTGTACAATTCCAATAAGCCATAACCGGCAACCAAATATTTGGCTTTTATAGGAATTGGGAAAAACATGAGGAAAATTGGGCGATTGGGGAACATCATCCCAAAGGCCAGTAGTATACCAAATACAGCACCGGAAGCACCCACCGTTGATCCGTTTAATAGTCCATTGGCATGCGCCATAAGAGGGTCAACAAAGTTTTTACCTTCTAAAATGGCTTGTGCTCCCTGACTTTTAATGATACTTAATTGCTCAGCACTTAATTCGGCGGCAATGGAATTAAACTCCCAATACAATGTTCCTAGGTGAAGCGCTGCCGCTCCCAGTCCAGTTAAGAGATAGTAGTTTAAAAAACGCTTGGGTTTCCAAATATTCTCCAGTTCAAAGCCAAACATCCATAAAGCGAACATATTGAAAAGCAAATGGGTGAAGTTCGCATGCATAAAGATGTGGGTAATCAGCTGATGGGGCTGAAAGGCCTCAGATATAGGAAGGTGTAATCCTAAATAATAGCCGAGGTTGATTCCGAATGAACTGCCTAAAACTATCATCCCCAAAAAGAACAGACCATTGATAATGATCAGGTTCTTAATTACCATCGGCAAAAGGTTAAAACGCTGCATTACGTAAATGTTTTATCCAAATCGTTTAGGGCCAGGTTAATGATAGTAGGGCGACCTTCAGGACTAATATACGGGGAAGAGCAGCCAAAGAGTTCATCAACCAAATGCGCCATGGCCTGAGGTTCAAGAACGGTGCCTACTTTTAAAGCTGCCACTTTGGCCATTTCGGCCGCCATTTTTTCTTGCAGCTCCTCCTTACTATGGCTATTGTAATCTTTTGCCTCCTCTAATAACTGATGTAAAATCTGATCCAGATCGGGGTTCTCTAAAAAGAGGGGGATACCGTGGACAATTAATTCTTTTTGCCCAAACTCATCCAAATCAAAGCCCATTTCCCTTAAGGTGGGTAAGAGCTCTTTAATCTGACTAAAATCACCAGCGCTAAAGGTCACTTGAACCGGAAAGAGTAATTGCTGGGCTGCTACCTGCTGATTGGCCAGGGAAGCCATCATTTTTTCAAAGATGATTCTTTGATGGGCTCTGGCCTGATGGATCAGCATTAAGCCTTCTCCATGGGCTTTTAAAAGGTATTTTCTGCCTACTTGAATATAAGCCACCTTATTCAGGCCTTCCTCTGGAATCAACTGACTTTGTTCGGCTTCGTCCGGGATTTCCGGAATCTGACTCAACAAGGATTCCCATTGATGGCTTTCTCTTGAAGTTGGACGAGGATTACTGTATCCGCTTCCGCCAAAAGAGCTAGAACCGGAGCTGGGTCGACTGGTATTAGAACCTGACACAGCGGGTTTTTCAGCTTCCTTATGGAAGGGATTGAAATTAGGATCAATATAAATACCCGGAGCCTCTACACTTTTATGAGTGGGGGGAGGAGGGGCATATTGCTGATCATGTTCAAAATCGAGGCTGGGCGCAATATTATATTGACCTAAGGAATGTTTTACGGCGGTACGAATGATGCTGTGAATCACCCTTTCATCTTCAAATTTGATTTCCGTTTTGGTGGGGTGGATATTCACATCAATGCGGGCCGGATCCAGCTCCATAAAGAGGAAGTAGCTAGGATGACTATCATCCTGCAATAATCCTTCAAAGGCTTTTTGCACCGCCTTATGCAAATAAGGATTGCGGATATAGCGATGATTCACGAAGAAGAATTGCTCACCCCGACTTTTCTTGGCGAATTCGGGTTTCCCTACAAATCCTTCCAGTTTGATCAGTTCGGTATCCTCACTTACCGGCACCAGCTTTTCATTATAGCGCTTACCAAAGATGTTTACGATCCGCTGACGCAGGGTACTGGGCTCTAAATGAAAGAGCTCAGAATTATTATGCTCAAAGCGGAAGGCTACCTCAGGATGGGCCATGGCCACTCTTTCGAACTCATCGATAATATGACGCAGTTCTACTTGATTGGATTTCAGGAAATTCCGACGGGCGGGAATATTGTAAAAGAGGTTTTGCACCTTAATGGTGGTCCCTTCCGGACATTGGCAAAACTCCTGTGATTCGATTTCGTTGGCTGCGACTTTAAGTTCAGTGCCTAGCTCGCTACCTCTTAAGCGGGTACGCATTTGCAATTTTGCCACCGCCGCAATAGAGGCGAGGGCTTCACCACGGAAGCCCTTGGTAAGGATGCTGAAGATATCTTCTGCTTTTTGAATCTTGGAAGTGGCATGACGTTCCAAGGCCATACGGGCATCGGTTTCGCTCATGCCCTTACCATTATCGCTTACCTGGATTAGGGTCTTTCCACTTTCATTAACGACCAGATGCACTTCCGAGGCATCGGCATCCACACTGTTTTCGAGCAGCTCTTTAACCACTGATGCAGGGCGCTGCACCACTTCACCAGCGGCAATTTGGTTGGCTACATTATCGGGCAAAAGCCTGATGATATCTGCCATTAATTCATGATTAAATAGTAGGTAAGGGCCGCAAGGCCAACAATGATATACAGCAATTTACGGTTGGAAGAGCTCACATTGGATTGTCGGCTCCCTTTCCAGTTCAAAGCCATTTCATCTCTAAGCATACTGGCTCTGCGTTCGGGCTTTGGGCTTTCTTCCGTACCGTGATATTTCTGGCGCAAATTATCGATACGCTCTTTGGATTCACTGTAATAGCGAGGTTGAAATTCGAAAGTCTTGTGCTTGTTCTGACGAATAAAACTGGGCAATTTAGGAGCTTCCATAGGGCTGTTTTTTAGTTGTTACTTTGTTCGGCAGCCGGTTGCGTAACGGGCGGGTCAAAAGGTTGATCCTGTGTATTACTAGCTTTTTTAGGAATCACAAATTCATAAACCTTCGACTGAGGATTAGGCAGATTCTCCATCCTTAACCAAGGATTGTAATACTTGAGAATGCGATAATTAATGCCGTATTTCTCATTTAGGTAAGCAACGTGGCTGATGCTGCTGTCTACTTTAACCGTAAATGTTTCCTGGGGTAGATAACGATCTTTAGCTCTTACATGAAAACCATATTGTTCCGGATCTTCCAGGATTTCCTTCACGGCTAGTAGTCTGTATACATAACGGGCCGTTTCCGGATTTAAGTTCAAGGCATAATAAGAATTTTCGCGCTGGCGTTCCATTTGCTTTTTTAAGCCACTGATTCCCATATTGTAAGAAGCGGCGGCCAAAGTCCAGGAGCCAAATTCGGCATAAGCCTCTTTCAAATAAGCACAGGCCACGCGGGTGGCTTTTTCAACATGATAACGCTCATCCACTTCACGATCAATCTCCAATCCGTATTGCTTACCAGTGCTTTCCATGATTTGCCAAAAACCAACGGCTCCGGCGGGCGAAACAATGGGGGTAAGGCCTGATTCCACTAAGGGCAGATATTTGAAATCAACCGGTACCCCATTTTCTTTAAGGATCTTTTCAATGGTAGGGAAATGACGAGCAGAACGCTTGATAAATAAGAGGGTTTGACTTTGCCAATAGGTGTTTACCAATAATTCACGATCAAAGGCCTCCACCACCTGAGGGTCATCAAGAGGTACCTCCTCCCCAGCGAAATCTAAATGCTCGGGAATAGGCAGACTGTAGATGGAGTAATTGTCTTTAAAATCTTCTTTCTGGCCCACATCATCGCGCTCACCATAGCGAGCGAAAATTAAGAGGGTACTGATGCCTATCAGTCCCAGAGCCATACTTATTTGTTCTACGCGGAGTTTCATGAGAATCTAAATTGAGAGTCGAGTTCAGAAAGGGGACGCGATTCACGGTCTTTATCCGAAAGTATCGGATTATCAATTCCCCAATCAATATTTAATGCCGGGTCGTTCCATAAAACGGAGCCTTCACTTTCTTTATTGAAAAAACTGGTGCATTTGTAAGTAAAGATGGTGTTGTCTTCCAAAGTAACAAAGCCATGTGCAAAGCCGGGAGGAATCCAAAACATCAATTTGTTCTCACCTGTGAGCCTTACTTTATGATGCTGACCATAGGTAGGGGAGCCTTTTCGGATATCGACCACCACATCTAAAACAGCCCCTTGAATAACGCGAACTAATTTGCCTTGAGCATGAGGAGGATTTTGAAAATGCATACCCCGTAAAACCCCTTTATTGCTCATTGACTGATTGTCCTGAACAAATTCGAAATTCACTCCGAAGTTTTCAAAAATTGCTTTGTTGTAAGCTTCAAAAAAATAGCCGCGATCATCGCCAAAAACTCGGGGGACAATCTCCAATAAGCCCTGAATGGGCGTTTCAATAATTTGCATTAAAAAAGAGAATTTTAGCTCAGGGCTAAATTAATTAGTTCGCTACTTCACTCATGAATTTGATGCGCATTAATCGCAATTCTTCTTCACTGTAATCGCCATCAAACTCATCATAAGCCTCTTGCAGTTCATCGGACTCGGCTTCCATGAAATATTCATGCACTTCTTCCAATTGATCTTCATCGAAGAGATCCTCCAAAACATAGTCGAGATTGACCTTGGTACCCGAATGAACAATATGCTCAATTTCCGTAACCAGGTCATCCATACTAAGGCCCTTGGCCGCGGCAATATCTTCGAGCGGCAGTTTACGGTCGGTGCTCTGAATAATATACACCTTCAATCCGGACTTATTCACCACCGATTTCACCAGCAAGCCATCGCCTTTCTCGATATTATTGTCCTCCACGTATTTGCTGATCAGCTCTAGGAAAGGAGCTCCAAACTTACGGGCTTTCCCTTCGCCAACTCCTGAAATTTGCTTCAATTCATCGAGGCTGGTAGGGTAGTGTAGAGCCATCTCATTTAAAGAAGGTTCCTGGAATACCGTAAAAGGAGGCAGACCTTTGGATTTGGCCACTTTACGGGTGAGTTCCTTCAACATCTTAAAGAGCTCCGGATCAAAGGAGGCGCCAGCTTTTTGTTCGGAAATAATCTCCTCCTGACCAGCTTCTTCTTCATAGTCGTGATCCTCAGCAATCAAGAAGGGACCCGGTTCTTTCAAGAAAGCCTGTCCTTTTTCGCTGATAAAGAGCACTCCATACTTTTCGATATCCTTGCGCAGAAAGCCTTGTACGATAGCTTGACGGATTACCGCCATCCAATGCTTTTCGTCCTTATCTGCACCCATATTAAAAACAGGCAGATCTTGAACTTTATATTGCTTGGTAATGGAGTTGAGGGTTCCGGTTAGTGTATCCACTACTGATTTTGCTTTAAAGCGCTGCGCAGTAGCTATGATGGTTTCCAATACTGTTTTTAGATCCTCACGAGCATCAAATTGCTTGCGCGGATTTTGACTGTTGTCGTCGTTTTTCGCTCCGGGTCCATTTTCTTCATCAAAAGCTTCCCCAAAATAATGCAGGATGAACTTCCTTCGATTCATGGCGGTTTCCGCATAAGCGATCACTTCTTGCAAGAGCTGCATGCCAATCTCCTGTTCTGATACCGGCTTACCATTGAGGAATTTCTCCAGCTTTTCTACGTCTTTGTAAGAATAGAAAGCCAGGCAATGTCCTTCGCCACCATCACGTCCGGCGCGACCGGTTTCCTGATAATAGCTCTCTAGGCTCTTGGGCATGTCGTAGTGAATCACAAAACGCACATCGGGTTTATCGATTCCCATCCCAAAGGCTATGGTTGCCACAATTACATCTGCTTCTTCCATTAGGAAGGCGTCCTGATGACGAGAGCGGGTACCTGCATCTAAACCAGCATGATAGGGCAGGGAATTGATGCCGTTCACCTGCAGGGTTTGGGCCAATTCTTCCACCTTTTTACGGCTCAGGCAGTAGATAATACCACTCTTACCTTCATTCTTTTTAATGAAGCGAATGATATCGCGATCTACATTTTTGGTTTTGGGGCGTACCTCATAAAAGAGGTTAGGACGGTTAAAGGAAGCTTTGAAGACCTCGGCATCTTCCATGCCCAGGTTCTTCTGAATATCGCTTTGCACTTTTGGAGTAGCCGTGGCAGTCAGGCCAATAATAGGCTTACGCCCGATTTTGCGGATGATCTGCTTAAGATTGCGGTATTCGGGCCGGAAATCATGCCCCCATTCCGAAATACAATGGGCCTCATCAATTGCAAAGAAGGAAATCTCCACCGAGCGAAGGAACTCAATATTCTCTTCTTTGGTGAGGGATTCCGGAGCCACATAGAGCAATTTGGTAATGCCATTTACAATATCAGACTTCACCTGCTCCACATCCCTTTTGCTAAGAGATGAATTGAGTACATGGGCAATCCCCGCCTCATCGGCAAAGCCTCGTAGACTATCTACCTGATTTTTCATCAGGGCAATGAGGGGTGATACAACTATGGCGGTACCGTCCTGCATAATGGCCGGTAATTGGTAGCAGAGCGATTTGCCTCCGCCGGTAGGCATGATCACAAAAGTGTCGTTGCCAGCAAGTACGTTTTCGATTACGGCCTCTTGATTGCCCTTAAATTGGCCAAAACCAAAAAAGCGTTTTAAATGCGCTTGAGCCGTGGAAATTTGCGTTCCCAATACTTACGTGTCTTATTAATTTCTTTAAATATACTAATTATAGCCTCGTGCGAGCAAATAAATCTTCCCCGGAATCGCTTCCGTTTCACAGCTAAAATTTAGCAACTTTGCAGCAATTTTTGAAATACTAATGGCAAAGGCAGAAAGTGATCACATGTCCTTCCTCGAACATCTGGAAGTTCTACGTTGGCACCTTATACGATCAACATTGGCAATCATGCTTATGGCCATGTTGGCCTTCTTGGGTAAAAGCATTTTATTCGATGTAATCATATTTGGACCTAAGCAGCCCGACTTCTTCACTTACGAACTTTTTTGCACTATTTCGCGCGAAATTAGTAATACAGAGTTATTCTGCCTCAGTGAAATGCCCTTTAAAATTCTGAATACCCGAATGGCAGGCCAGTTCTCAACGCACATCTGGGTTTCCTTGATTGCGGGATTTATTTTGGCCTTCCCCTATGTATTGTACGAGTTTTGGCGCTTTGTGGCTCCCGGCCTGAAATCGACCGAACGCCGCTACTCCCGCTGGGTTTTATTCTTTGGTGGAATATTGTTTTTGATGGGGGTTTCTTTCGGATATTATCTGATTGTACCCTTATCCCTGCAGTTTTTAGGTTCTTATACTATTAGTGATGAGATTAATAATCTGATCGACCTCAATTCGTATATCTCTACCGTGAGTACCGTTACCCTGGCAACCGGCATTATCTTTGAATTGCCGGTGGTGATTTACTTCCTGGCACGCAGTGGTTTGGTTACGGCAGATTTCCTCAGGAAATATCGACGCCATGCCATCGTTTTGATTCTGGTGCTTTCGGCGGTAATTACCCCTCCGGATGTGGCAAGCCAGATTTTGGTTTCCTTCCCAATCTTTATTTTGTACGAGATAAGTATTCGGATTGCAGCCCGCTTGGAAAAGAGACAATTGAAAGAGCTGAAAGTACCGGCTAAAAAAGACTAGGATGATTTTACGCGCAGAGAATATTGTAAAGAAATACCGCTCCCGAACCGTAGTGAAAGGCGTGAGCTTTCAGGTTAAGCAAGGGGAAATCGTAGGCCTTTTAGGTCCTAATGGTGCCGGGAAAACTACCAGCTTCTACATGGTGGTTGGCCTTATAAAACCTAATGAAGGACAGGTATTTATAGATCAGCAAGAAATCACTACTGACCCAATGTACAAGCGCGCTCAAAAGGGCATTGGTTATCTGGCGCAGGAAGCCAGTGTTTTCCGAAAGCTTAGTGTGGAGGAGAATATCATGGGCGTTTTGCAAATGACCAAGCTCTCCAAGGCAGAACAAAAGAAAAAGTTGGAGTCCCTGCTCGAAGAATTTGGCTTGCAGCATATCCGTAAAAACCGGGGAGATTTACTTTCGGGTGGCGAACGCCGGCGTACTGAGATTGCCCGAGCTTTAGCGGTAGATCCTAACTTTATTTTATTGGATGAGCCCTTCGCGGGTGTAGATCCCATTGCTGTGGAAGACATTCAAAGTATTGTTGCTTCATTAAAAAGCAAAAACATTGGTATCTTAATAACCGACCACAATGTGCAGGAAACCCTCGCTATTACCGATCGTACCTATTTGATGTTTGAAGGGCAGATATTAAAATCGGGATCGGCAGAGGAATTGGCTTCGGATGAGCAGGTTCGTCGGGTTTATCTTGGGCAGAATTTCGAATTGCGCAAAAAGCGGGAAGCGGTTTTTAATCCGGGATCAAGCCACGGAAGCCCTTCTTAAACGATCGTTTATAGCACGACCCAAACCTTCGTTGGGGAATTCTTCGGCCAGAATTACATCCACTTCATTTTTATCGAAGCTCCGCATGGCAGCGAAGAGCTTGCTGGCCGCTTCTTTTAAATCCCCATTAGGAGAGAGGATTCGTTGATGCTTTTCCGGAATACCACTAATCTTCTTGCAAAAGCTAATGCTGCCACAGCGCTGACGATCCACCTTATTGAGGTTTAAGTCCAAATTGCCATGGGTCAAGGGAATTCCGGGTGAATAATGAGCACTCAACATTCCGGGGGCCTTAGGATTGCTACTGGAGCTACGGGTATAGGGTACCTTTCGACTCAGCACTTCTTCAATCGCTTCCAGGCTTAAGCCGCCTAAGCGCAGGACTATGGGTTCATCCTGACTCAAATCAATTATGGTAGATTCTAAACCTACCTGGGCTGGACCACCATCTAAAATATAAGCCAGACTATCGCCAAATTGACCTGCTACATGATTAGCCTGGGTAGGACTAACCCGACCAAATAGATTAGCGGAAGGCGCAGCCAGTGGGAAATCGAGCTTTTGCAATAAGGATTGACAGAGGGGATGGGCCGGAAAGCGCACCGCTACTGTAGAATGCCCGGCAGTAACGATATCCGGAATAATATCCTGCTTAGGGAAAACATAGGTAAGCGGACCTGGGCTAAATGCTTGATAAAGGGCATCGAAATAAGGCCCGGTATCTTTTACGTAGTCGCCCAGGTGATCGGCTGAAGCCAAATGAATAATTAAAGGGTCAAAGGCGGGCCGTTTCTTTAGCTCAAATATTTGCGCTACTGCCTGAGCATTTAGGGCATTGGCTGCCAGGCCATAAACGGTTTCGGTGGGGATAGCAACTGTTTGTCCTTCACTTAGGAGCTCGGCGGCTAAAGAAATATCGGAACCCATTTTTTCCATGCCACAAAAGTAGGCCCTTCTTACATGAGAATGAAAACCAAAACCAGGGATAGCATAAAAAAGGCTATAAAACTTAATAGACCAAAGAGGTTTACAAGGAAGTATTTAAAAAAGGTCTTGCCCCAACTTTGGCCATAAAAACGGTGCATTGCAAGAAAGAGATGCACCCCATACAATAAGATGATCAGAATGAAAACCGTCTGATTATCAATTATCAGATTGTATAGGAAGGAGATGAAGAAAAAGAGTCCCTGTTGATAAAGCGTAAAGAAGAGATGTTCCGGATAATAGAAATCGCGGCGGAAATACAAGAGTTTAAGTACCAGGCCTAAAATGGGGATAAAGAGAAAGAGTATCCATACCAGTTTAGAGATGAGTTCCCGATTAAAACTCTCGAAATTATCTTTTTGATTGTGTCCAAATCGTGCAGTTTTCTGAGCTTGTTCAAAGGCAAAGTCATTCCAGAAACCCGGTTCCAGTTTCAAGCGATTGAAAAGCTCTTCTTTGCTGCTCTCGGGCTTAACGATCAGGTAATCGCTCATGGCAGAAAAGCGAATGATTATGCTGGGGTCTTCAAATTTATTCAGCTTATCCTCCGCTTTTTGGATGGCTGTTTCACGCTCCTCATCACTCAAGGTTTTAAGTCGGCTGATGCTTTCCTGATCAATATTACTGTTAACAAGATTGGCATCGCGGTTTAGCTGAATGGAAGTAATAAGAAGAATGGAGGCCAGAAAGTAAAAGCGCACGGGATTCATGTAGCGCACTCTTTTACCCAGCCTGAATTCGGTAGCTACCTTTCCGGGCTTAATAAGCACATCCTTTAAGGTGCGGAATATTCTACCGTCTACGGCGAAGAAATTGGACAGCGATTCACCGATGAGTTCAATGAAGGTAAGACGTCGGGTATCATTTACCTGGCCACAATTGCTGCAAAAATTTGCATCGCCAATAATCTGGCCGCAATTGAGGCACTCACTGCCTTTTTGCCGTTTGAGCATTAGTCGTTTTGATTAAATAGGTCGTTGGAGCTAAAGGTAGCAAATCCCACCAGTCGATCGTAGCGACTGCCTATTTCCCGATTGTATACCAATATTTGATAATCGTTCTCAGTTTGCCAATGACTGCCTTCCAGGAAGCTCAGATCGGCATAATCCTTTCCGGGCAAATTCACCGCAAAGGCATAATTGTAAAAGCCTTGTTTCAGTAGAGCTTGGCAACGGTATGCGCGACGATCAGCATCATAATACATTTTATACTCGCGCAGCATTTTCCAATCACTGAACTCTCCAAAGAGGTATACATCGGAACCAATTTCATTGGGATAATCGAGAAAGAAGTCAACCAGAGCATAGTCGGCTTCAGAATCTGAATTCGTGGCATCTAATCGACGCACCCTATATTGCCCATTGATATCAAAGAGCGTAGAGTAGCGCTCCACCGCCCGACTTTGATCCTTTTTTAAAAAGACCTTAAAGAAGGTGTCTTGCCGAATTTGACGCACATTTAAACTGAGGCTGTAGAGGTTTTTGATATCGAAGTTGCGCCATTCGCTGTTGGCTTCAAAAGTGTTCTCATCATCGTATTGATAGATAAGCTGACCATTTTGCAAGAATTGGGGCTTCAAATCAGTAATCGCCAAATCCCAGCGTTGGTTTTGCATCAGGACTACTTTCAGATCAGTAAATGGATTGGGGATGGGGTAGGAGCCATGGGAAAGGGTAAAGTCCAATTCTTGATGGGTATCAATCTTCTCCACCCGGGTAGGACGTTTTACTCTTCCTCCGGCTTGAACGATTTCTTCATAAACCATAAAGCGTTTGCTGAGTACCCGCTTTTCGGGATCGCCATCGCGGTATACTAATAGGAGGTAGTTGCCGGAAATTTTGAAGTTTACTTGCTTATTGGGAATCTCTAATTGATAATGCGTGTAAGGAATAAAGGCATTTAATGAATACTCAAAATCCTGGATATAATCATCACTGAAATTACTGAGGTAATCATTGCGCATAATGTCGGAAGGGGTCCAATCGGCATTGCAATGGTAGATCGCATAAGAGAGATTGGTGAATTCTTCATAGAGATCATCGAAACTCAATTCGAGGGTTTCGCCGCTATTTAAGGCTATCACTGGCATGGCGAGATCATTACCTCTGGGAACCAGTCGTACGGAACGTATTCCTGCTTGATAGATATAGTCCTCATAACGAAGTTTATCATTTTGATAGTACTCTTCGGCCTGAGCCAGGACGAAATGAGGGAGCGATATCAGCAGTATAAAAATGAGGTGCGGGAATAGGGAGCGATAGGGCATGTGTAAAAAATGCGTTTGGGTCTGAATTATTGCGACTTAAGCTTTAAATTTGCCGCCAATTTAGATGAGTTCTAAATTGCGCGTAGTTTAGGCGGGCTCAAGCTTCGTCTTAATTTTGCAAGCCAATAATAATGACAATTTTTTGATTCCATTCGATGTCAGAAGTTATCAAAATTAAAAAGGGCGTAGATATCAAGCTGCAAGGCGAAGCGGAGAAAATTTTCGCGACTGCCGACACCCCCAGCACCTATGCTCTTAAGCCTTCGGATTTCCCCGGAATTCGCATGAAGCTTAAAGTGAAAGAAGGGGATGAAGTTCTGGCCGGTGATCCGATCTTTTTCGACAAGGGTCGTCCCGCAATCACATTTGGCTCGCCCGTTAGTGGTGAAATCGCCGAAGTGGTTCGAGGAGAGAAACGCCGAATTCTGGAAGTTCGTGTATTAGCGGACAAAGAGATTCGCTACCGCGATTTCGGTTCTGCCGATCCTGCTTCTCTGAAAAGAGATGAGGTGAAAGGCAAAATCGTAGAAGCCGGTATGTGGCCTCTGGTGAAGCAACGTCCCTACAACATTGTAGCGAATCCCGACCGAGTACCCCGTGATATCTGGGTATCTTGTTTCGACAGTGCTCCTTTGGCACCGGATGCGGATTTTGTGGTTCACGGACAGGAAGCCGAATTTAAAACCGGTATCAAAGCTTTAATGCAGCTTACCGATGGTAAGGTACATTTAGGTTTAGACGGTCGTACCAATCCTTCAGAAGCCTTTAAGGTGGAAGGAGCCGTAATGCATCGTTTTACCGGTCCACATCCAGCGGGTAATCCCGGTGTGCAAATGCACGCAGTGGCTCCTATTAATAAAGGAGAAACCGTTTGGACGGTAGGCATGCAAGATGTGATTATGATCGGGCGCTTATTTATGAGTGGTCAGTTCCAGGCGCAACGTAGCGTAGCTTTGGCTGGTGCACAGGTTTCTAAGCCTCGTTATTATAAGGCTTTGATTGGTGCCAATGTGAAGTCGATTCTGGAAGGCAATGTAGCGGCGGAGAACAACCGTTATATTTCTGGAAACATCTTGACTGGTACCCAAATTCCTTCGGAAGGTTATTTATCGTACTACGATAATCAAATTACTGTAATGCCCGAAGGGGGAGAAGACCAATTCTTTGGTTGGATGGCTCCTAACTTCAACAAGTTTAGTATTTCCCGTGCCCTCTTTAACTGGATGATGCCTAATAAGCGCTTAAATCTGGATGCCAATTTAAATGGTGAAGAGCGCGCATTTGTTGTGACCGGCGAATACGAAAAGGTATTCCCATTTGATATTTATCCGGTTCAACTTTTAAAGTCGATCATGGTTAAGGATATCGAAGCAATGGAAAACCTGGGCATCTATGAGGTGGCCGAGGAAGACATGGCGCTTTGTGAGGTGGTTTGTACCTCCAAGATTCCGGTACAGGAAACCTTACGTGAAGGCTTGGATTTAATGTTGGATGAATTAGGCGACTAAACAGATTAGGATGAAACTATTCAAGAATATTCTCGACAGCGTTAAGCCGCATTTTGAAGAAGGCGGTAAGTTCGAAAAACTCCACCCGGTATACGACGGTTTTGCAACCTTCCTTTTTACTCCGGGACATACCAGCCATAGTGGAGCGCATGTGCGCGATGCTATCGACCTTAAGCGTACCATGATTACCGTGGTTATGGCGATGGTTCCTGCACTCTTATTCGGTATGTGGAATGCCGGTAATCTGCATTACACTGCCTTAGGCCTGGCTGAAACCATGACTTTTGGTGATAAATTCCTTTGGGGGGCGATGAAAATCGTTCCAATGCTCATCGTATCCTACGGGGTAGGATTGGGAGTAGAATTTATCTTCTGTATCATTAAGAAACACTCCATTCAGGAAGGTTATCTGGTATCCGGGATGCTGATACCTTTGATTATGCCAATCGACATTCCGCTGTGGATGGTTGCGGTTTCGGTAATCTTTGCCGTAGTAATTGGTAAAGAGGTATTCGGTGGTACCGGGATGAATATCCTGAACCCCGCTTTAACCGCACGAGCCTTTGCCTTCTTTGCTTATCCTACTTATATGAGTGGTGATAAAGTTTGGATCAACACTAGTGCTGATGCTGGTCAATCGGTAGTTGACGGATTTTCTGGAGCTACCGTTTTAGGATCTTACGCTACTGGCGGAGATGTACAGTACTCAGTTTGGGATATGTTCATGGGCTTTATTCCTGGATCTATCGGTGAAACTTCTACGCTGGCCATCTTAATTGGTGCCGCAATCTTATTATACACTGGTATTGCCAGCTGGAGAATTATGTTGAGCGGTGTGATTGGCGCTTTAGCCATGGGATACCTTTTCAATGCCTTTGCTCCATACGCAATCTCCCCTGAACAGCAGTCTTTCATGAGTATAGACGGATGGCAACACTTAATTATGGGTGGTTTTGCTTTCGGTATTGTCTTTATGGCTACTGATCCGGTATCAGCAGCTCAAACCAACCGTGGTAAATGGATCTATGGGTTCCTGGTAGGTTTCTTCGCGATTATGATTCGCGTATTTAACCCAGCTTATCCGGAAGGAATCATGATGGCCATTCTCTTTATGAATGTAATGGCTCCTCTGATCGACCACTATGTAATTCAGGCGAATATCAACAAGCGTAAAAAACGTTTGGCAACCGTAAAAGCAGCATAAGATGGACGTTAATAAGAATTCATACACATTTACCTTCGCTGCGGTCATGGTGATCGTAGTAGCGGCTCTGCTTTCTTTTGCCGCCACCAGCTTAAAACCTATGCAGGATAACAATATCCGATTGGAGAAGATGCAAAACATCCTTTCTTCCATCAATATTGAAGTATCTCGCGAGGAAGCTGAGGAAGCCTATGATCAGTACATCACCAAGGAAGTTGTGATCAATAATTCGAAAGAAGTTAGTGGTATTGCAGCTTTTGATGTGGAGATGTCTAAAGAGGTAGCTAAAGCCCCAATGGAGCGCAATGCCCCCTTATACATTGCTGAAAAAGACGGTGAAACTTACTACATCATCCCGATGCGTGGAAAAGGCCTTTGGGGTCCGATCTGGGGATATATCTCTTTGGAGAAAAATGTAAGCACCATTTACGGAGCTACTTTCGATCACAAATCGGAAACACCTGGTTTAGGGGCTGAGATTAAAGGTGAAGGCTTTACCAGTCTATTCCCCGGAAAAGAAATGTTGGAAGAAAACGGTTCTTTCACCGGCATCGAAGTAATGAAAGGAAATGCCTCTGGTGAACATCAAGTTAATGGTATCAGTGGTGGAACTATTACTTCAGTAGGAGTTCAAACTATGATCTCCGACTGTATGAAGAGTTATGTAGACTATCTGAAGACGGTAAAAACGGCTTCAGTTGGTACTATGGAAGATAATCGTTTAGCAACTATCGATCAATAGAATCATGGCGGAAGTACAAGAAGTAAAAAAGGAGCGGGAAGCGCTCTTTAGTAAGAAGAACCGCAAACTGATTACGGACCCCCTTAACGACAGTAACCCGATTACCGTGCAGGTTTTGGGTATCTGTTCGGCCCTCGCTATTACCGTTAAGCTTTATCCGGCTTTGGTAATGTCGCTCTCGGTATTGTTCGTTTTAAGTGCCGGTAACGTAGTGATCTCTTTAATGCGTAACCTGATTCCTAACCGAATCCGGATTATCGTACAATTGGTAGTTGTGGCCAGCTTGGTAATTTTAGTAGACCAGGTATTGAAGGCTTATGTATACGATGTTAGTAAAGAGCTTTCGGTATTCGTAGGTCTGATTATCACCAACTGTATTATCATGGGACGTTTCGAGGCCTTTGCCTTAGGAAATACCCCCTGGAAATCTTTCCTTGATGGTTTAGGTAATGCCTTTGGTTATGCCTGGATCTTATTAACCGTTGCTTTCTTCCGTGAATTATTGGGATCCGGTCAATTATTCGGATATCAAATTGTACCCGAATCCTGGTACTTAACTGAGGGAGGATTTTACAGCAATAACGGTTTAATGCTTTTACCTCCAATGGCCCTGATCACCGTAGGGATTATCATTTGGGTACAGCGTTCACGTAACACTGAATTGATCGAAGAAAACTAAGCCATCATGCAAGAGTTAATAAACATATTTGTAAAATCCATCTTTGTTGAGAACATGATCTTTGCCTACTTCTTAGGCATGTGTTCTTACTTGGCAGTATCGAAGAAAGTAAATACTGCGGTGGGCTTAGGTGCAGCGGTAATCTTTGTATTGGGCATTACCGTTCCAGTGAACTACTTACTGGAAAACTACATTTTAAAAGAAGGTGCTTTAAGCTGGTTAGGACCAGATTTCGCTGAGGTAGATCTGAGCTTCTTAAGCTTTATCATGTTTATCGCCGTAATTGCCTCAATGGTGCAATTAGTGGAAATGGTGGTAGAGAAGTTTGCTCCTGCTCTTTACGGAGCCTTGGGGATCTTCTTGCCTTTGATTGCGGTAAACTGTTCGATTTTGGGTGGTGCCCTCTTTATGCAAGAGCGTAACTATAATACCATTGGTGAAGCCACCGTATTTGGTTTAGGCAGTGGAGTGGGTTGGTTTTTGGCGATTGTAGCCATTGCCGCCATTCGTGAAAAAATCCGTTACTCTCATATTCCGGCTCCATTACGTGGTTTAGGGATAACCTTTATCGTAACCGGATTGATGGGAATCGCCTTCATGGCCTTCATGGGAATTAAATTGTAACTAAGAAATTAAGAACTGATGGTATTATTATCGACCAGTACGGTTATCATTTCCAGTATCGTAGTCTTCTTTTTACTGATTATTCTGTTGGTATCTGTACTTCTGGGCGCCAAAGCCAAGCTTTCTCCCAGTGGACCAGTTACTTTGAATATCAACGGCGAAGACCGTCAGGTAGACTCCGGTAATACATTATTAACCACCTTAGGAAACGAGAAAATTTTCCTTCCATCCGCTTGCGGTGGTGGTGGTACTTGTGCCATGTGTAAATGTCAGGTACTCGATGGCGGTGGTGAAATCCTTCCTACCGAAGTAGGTTACTTTACCCGTAAAGAAGTACAGGATAACTGGCGTTTAGGTTGCCAGGTTAAGGTGCGTGGGGATATGAAAATCCACGTTCCTGAAGAAATCTTCGGTATTAAGAAATGGGAATGCGAAGTTGTATCTAACTATAATGTGGCTTCCTTTATTAAGGAATTCGTGGTTAAATTACCAGAAGGTGAGAACCTCGATTTCGAAGCTGGTGGTTATATCCAAATTGATGTTCCTGCTTGTGAAGTAGATTATAAGGACATCGATATTACTGCTCACCCACGCTTAGGACGTGATCCTAACGACTTCCAATCAGAGTGGGATAAGTTTGGTCTTTGGGATTTGAAGATGAAGAATGATGAGCCCATCTTCCGTGCTTACTCCATGGCCAATCACCCTGCAGAAGGTAATATCGTGATGTTGAACATTCGAATTGCTACTCCACCTTGGGATCGTGCTAAAAACGGATGGATGGATGTAAATCCAGGTATCTGTTCTTCTTATGTATTTAATCAAAAGCCTGGCGATAAGGTAACCGTATCCGGACCTTACGGTGAATTCTTTATTAAAGAAACCGAGGCTGAGATGCTTTATATCGGTGGTGGTGCTGGTATGGCGCCTATGCGTTCGCACTTATTCCACTTATTCCACACCTTAAAGACGGGCCGTAAAGTAAGCTACTGGTACGGTGGTCGTTCTAAGCGTGAGCTTTTCTATTTGGATGATTTCCAAAAAATTGAAGCGGAATTCCCGAACTTCCAATTCCACGTAGTTCTTTCTGAACCTTTACCAGAAGACAACTGGACAGAGAAGAAAAGTGTAGATGATAAAGAAGGGGACGGATTTACCGGTTTTGTACACCAGGCCGTAATCGATCAGTACCTTTCTAAGCATGCCGAACCCGAAGAAATCGAGTTCTATTTCTGTGGACCTCCTATGATGAACGCCGCCGTATTAAAGATGTGCGACGACTGGGGTGTACCACCCGAAAACGTAAGTTTCGACGACTTCGGTGGCTAAGCCGAAGGAAACAAGAATATCAAACGCCTCATTTTATGGGGCGTTTTTTTATGCCCGCTTTTCGCTCCGACTGTTTCAATAGCTCAGCTTGGTAAGAGCTGCCTAAAGGAATCTTTTCGCCATTGAGCAGGGTGATTTGCTTGGACTGTATTTGATAAATCTTATCCAAGCGAACAATGTAGGAGCGATGTACGCGTAGGAATTCCAAAGGATCTGGCATTCGACTTTGCATTTCGCTGATCTTGGCACGGGTGCTATGCTTTCCATGCATACTTACAATCTCCACATAGTTGGCGGAGGCTTGTAAATACCAAATATCATCCACAGGAATCCGGGTAATCTGACCTTTATCTTCAATGACGAGGATCTTACTTTTTCGCCTTATCCAACGGAGCGTAAAGCGCAGAATTTCACGCGCCAAATCACGATTGTAAACCAGGATGCGCACCTTGAAGAAAGCATAGAGTACCGATGCAAGTGCCAATACTTCCAGAAGGTAGAACCACCATTGTTGATAGAATGGAGCCGCAAGATTAAAACTGAATTCCTGATGACCAAGGAAGCCGGCATTGGCGATATTAGACTCTACTTCGAAGCTATAGCTACCAGGCGGAATTTCGGGATAGATAGCTTCACCGGACTTGGAATAATGCCATTCTTCCTCAAGGCCTTTAAGGCGATATCGATATTGAATAGCTCCCTTTTGACGGTAAAAGATATCCTCAAACCGAATATTCAATTTGTTTTGATCGGCTCCGAGTTTTAATTCTTCATTGGCCAAAGCCTGGGTTTGGGTTCCGGCTTGTAGGCTCTTAATATGTAGAAATGACTTTTGAATGGAAGCAATGGTATCGCGGGTATAGGCATAAGTATATAATCCGCTGGAGGAGGTAAACCAAAGCAGTTTATCATCAACTACTAAATTGCGCAATTCCCCTTCTGGAAGGCCGGAGCCAGGGCCAATCGTTTGAATTTGAAGTTGCCAATGAGAATCGAATTGAAGTCTGCTGAATCCTTGCTTGCTGATGACCCAAATCTGATTTTGACTATCGATATAGAGCTTTTCCAGGAAATCAGAAATCAAACCATCCTTAGCACCGATTGAAAAGATGCTGTCGGCAGTCCAAATGATTAATCCATTTCCCTGACTACAAAATAGATAGCCGTTTTGATGTTTGGCAATATGGCTTATCGGCATTTGAAATCCAGGATACTTATGCCTTAGGGATCTTTGTGCGCCATTTTTATTCAAGTGGTAAAGACCATTGGAAGATCCTATAAACCACCCGGAGTCGGCACTATTACAGGCAGATAATACTCTTTGATCCAGGGCATAATGGTGGAACTGTAAATTGGAATCCAAAACCTCGAAATAGGGGTTTTGGTAGATAAGATAAATTTCACCGCTTTGAGGGTCTTCGCTGATACTGCGTAGGTTTAAGCTGCTTTTAGCTGGATAGAATTGATCACCTATCCACAGTCTGTTCGAGTATTCTTCTTTGGACACAAAGGCATGATGAACCTTACTGTAGAGAAATTGACGAAATTTTCTTTGAGGGTAGATCTCCGCTTTTTGAGATAGTGAATAAATAGAAGGAATAAGATAGGTTCCGGCTAATATGCCTAGTTGAGGATGATGCTCAATTTGATCCAGGTTTTCATTAAAGTGATTGGGAAGGGCAATTTTTCGGAAGTAGGGGTTTTTAAGATAATAGATGCCGGAATAGAGGGTGCAAATCCACCAGCCTCCGGATTGATCTACTAATACATCACTAATGGATTTATTTGGTAGAATGGAATCAATTAAGTTACCATTGGAGTGGTAGATTTTTAAGCCCTGTCCACTTTCGGCAATCCAGAAATATTGAGAGTTAAAGGTCCCGATTCCGAAGATGCGAGACTGCGTTTTGATGGGAGGCGCCTTGGGCTGATAATAGCATTGATTGTAATAGTAATACAAGGCCTTCTGTTCCTGAGGCCAGATCATACGGTAATGTGGACTCCAGGCTTCCGTATTTATAAGCACGGAATCCAATTCGGCATAGGGGAAAAGACTTTTATAGAGATGGGGTTTTTTAAGGGCAAAAACAAAGGTGCTTTGACTTGGGGTAAGCTTCGATTTCAGTCCAACCAGGTAAAAGGGTATTTGCCCTCGTGGATCTGATTCCAGGCCAAAATGTTCAAGTCGGCCCAGGGTGTCGAGGCGATACAATCCCAGTCCTGAAAACGCCAAATAGAGATAATGATCCGGACTTCTGAAGATGCTCAGGATTTTGGGTCGATTTTCTATTTGAGGAATACTATCATTAAAAGCATAAGGGTGGATGATTTGATCTCGATAATCAAAATAAAAGAGCTTGGAGTTGAGGCTTATGCCCCAAATACTGCCATCATCCTGTGGGAAGAGTCTTAATATGGTATTTTCGGGTAATCCATCCTCCCGGGTAAAAGTCTTGTATTCAAATCCATCATATCGGACCAGACCTCTATCGGTAGAAAACCAAAGCAGCCCATTATTATCCTGAATAGCATTATAAACCTGAGAACTTGGAAGACCTTCGTTTACAGAATAATGGCAATATGGAATATCCTGACCAAGGACAATTAATGGACAGACGAAAAGAACTAAAAAACCAATCCAATAAAAATTGAACTTAGTTGCAAAAGGAATAATTGTAGGGAACATGCTTAGCTTTACATACTGATATAAAGCTATTTAAAGCTATTTAATTGTGTGTGCAGCTTGAAAAAATATATCAACAAATTAGCTATAGGGCTACGGGAACCAATTAAATAAAAGAATCCTAAAACGAAAGAAAAACCGGAACATCAGCAAGATGCCTGGTTCCGGTTTTTAAACTATTTACGAATCAGCAGATAAAGCCGACTAATGATAAAGCCTACCATTCCATAGAGGGTGGTAATCATAGATACCTTAAGTCCGCCAGCCAGCATTGCAGAGGAAACACCCCCCATTTGCTCAATACCTTTAAAGGCTTCGAAAAGTCCAATAAGCTGCCCGAGGATTCCCAGGGCCAGGGCTAATAAACCGGCTTCCCGAACCAAGTGGCGGGTGTCTTTACCCTGAAAATGTAAAATCATTGCGATGAACATGGCGATTTGGGCCAGGCTGATCAAGCTCATAAAAAGCGGACCGCCCATGTAAAAAAACTCTAGCATGATAATTTGTTTTTTGTTTGCTTCAAATCACGTTCAAAAGGCCCATTCGCAGCAAAGTCGAAACCCGAAACTAAAAGGTTAAAACCCGTGCTTCCTTGTATACAGAGGGATTTCGCTGCATATTTACAGCGTGAAAGTACTGAAACAAATTTCATTCTGGTTGATCGCTTTGCTGATCATGACCCTCATTTACCAGAGTCTTTTAGGCAGTTTTTCGGCTGCTTTAATGCTGGCTACTTTTCTATTGCCGGGAGCGGCTTTAATGAACTATGGTCTTTTACTTTGGCGAAGGTCTAAAAGCAATTGGCGTTGGCTGCATTTGTTCTACCTCCTGCTTTTTTCTCTTTATCTGGAGTGGTTAGGAATGGTAGGGGCCTATTGGTTTATATTCGAATTGCAATTTGATCGCCTGCCTAAGGTCCTGGTGAATCCCGTTTTTCTTTGGCTGTATATGCTCTTCTTTACCTTGGTTCAGGATCGATTGTTTCGTCCCGCCAAGGCTTTACCAGCAGACGAAAAGGGTCCTTTATGGTTCGAATTAATCTCGGATCGTAAGCAAATTAAGATCGATCTGCGCAAATTGCGGTATATCGAAAGCAAGAATGAGCAGTGCACCTTTTATATGGAGCAGGAGCAGTTTCAAACGCGAGAGCGGATTTCGCAATTAGAGGAGCGTTTGCCGCAGGGCTTTCTAAGAGTCCACCGTTCCTTTATTATTAATCCCGAGCAGGCCCAAAGCATCCATCCCACGGAAGTGAGTATCGGAGGAACTGAAATCCCGGTTTCACGATCTTATAAAGCTCGGGTGCAAGATTTTCTAAAGCAGATCGAGGCTCGGTCGCTTAATGCTGAATAAAAGGCTTATAATCAATTTTAATATCGCGCTCGGGGGCAGATTGCACAAAATCATCAATCACCTCCTGAATATCCATATCAATAAATTCAGCCCGACGGGCATCAATGGTTACTTCGGCTCCACTGTGTACCTTTTCTAAATGATCGAGGATTAGTGCCTTATTGAGGAAGGAAACGTCTTTATTGAGACGAATAAGGATTTTATCTTCACCCAAATTCTCAAAGTGCACCGCACTGATGAAATTCGATTTTAGGATGTAGAAGACCATTACAACCAAACCGATGCCGATGCCAATAAGCAGATCCGTTAGTAGGATGGCCACAATGGTAACCACAAAGGGAATAAACTGATTGAGGCCTTTTTTGTACATAGACTTAATCAGGGAGGGTTTTACCAGTTTATAGCCCACCACCAATAAAACAGCTGCCAGGGCAGAGAGGGGAATGAGATTCATGATATCGGCCAGGAAAATGATGCTAAGCACAATCCATATACCGTGGAAGATAGCGGAGAGCTTGGTTTGAGCTCCAGAACTAATATTCGCGGAAGAGCGCACAATAACTGCGGTAACGGGTAAACCTCCCAGAAGTCCGCTCAGCATATTTCCTACTCCTTGAGCTTGTAGCTCGCGATTAGCAGGGCTTATCCTTTTCTTGGGGTCGAGTTTATCTGCGGCTTCAATGCTGAGGAGGGTTTCTATACTGGCCACCAATGCAATGGTAATGGCGATAATATAGATATCGGGATTGCTGAAATGCGACCAATCCGGAAAACTGAATTGCTCCCATAAACCACCTAAATCCTCACTGGTGGGGATACTTACCAGGTGCAGGTCTTGCAAGGCCCATTCGGGTTTGTAGAGCCCAAAAAGCGCATTGAGGCCCACACCACTAATCACCGCAATGAGGGCGGGGGGAATGATTTTAAATATGGAGAAACGCTTAAAAAATTGGGTGTCAAACAGAATAAGCAGAGCCAGAGCGACCAGGGTAATGATTACCGCACCCATGGCTGGGTTTTGGATGGCCATTACAATTTCGGTGAAGGTATTTTGATCGTCGAATTGAATAAAGGAGGTATCGCCTTCATAATCCTTATCATCACCCAGGGCATGGGGAATTTGTTTGAGGATTAGGATCAGACCAATGGCGGAAAGCATGCCTTTTATTACAGCGGTAGGGAAGTAATAGCCAATGACACCAGCTTTGAAGCTGCCCAATAAAAATTGAATGATTCCTGCAAATACAACGGCAAGGAGGAAGGCATTAAAGGTAGGTAAGGAGGTAATGGCATCTAAAACGATAGCGGTTAAACCAGCCGCCGGACCACTAACACTCAATTGAGAGCCGGAAAGACTCCCTACCACAATACCACCTACTAAACCGGCTATTAAGCCAGATAGAGGTGAGGCGCCAGAGGCCACGGCAATACCTAAACAGAGAGGCACGGCGACCAGGAATACAACGAGGGAGGCAGAGAGATCTTCTTTGAGAAATTTAAAGGTCATGCTTGCTAATTGAAGCCTCTAAGCTATGAAATTGCAAAATGCCTTGGCGGGGCTAGGGAATTAGTTTTACTTTTGCAGCCCTAAATTAATTGGGAAGACCAAGGTCGCGTAGCTTCTCGATAATATCGAGACAGGCAGCTTCGCCTCGCGACTCTTTAGAAATAAGGTCGCGTAGCTCAGCTGGATAGAGCATCTGCCTTCTAAGCAGACGGTCACAGGTTCGAATCCTGTCGCGATCACTTAAAGATCAAAGGCTTGAAGATTTTTTTCTTCAAGCCTTTTTTCATTTGCACAGGATTCGCACAGAAATGTGTTTAAACTAACTTTCCTGTTCTTAGTGATTACCAACTCTTCTAACACACCAGATCTGGCAAACATATACGTGCTTGTCTATCAACGAAATATTCTTCAATTTCACATCCTGCACCTTCTGCCATTGAGGTAAAAACCGACTGTGGATATTTGAACGTGTTGACCGTCACAAAGCGTTGCCCCTTCAATATTCGGAATTCTCGTTCGTTGAATGAGAAATTTTGATTGGCGGTTGAGGTCGCACAATGTTGAAGCGCGTGTGCTTTGGAGTTCCAGATCATTTCATGTGTCCACGCTTTTGGTGAGAAATCACCGTAAGCGATTTTATCAACGTCATACATGATCCCGGTTACAAACTCCGACCAGATCGGGCTGTTATATGCTTTCTGGATAGAAGGCACGTCCTCATTTGCGTCAAAGCTAGGCAGAAAGTGGTTTCCCTGCCCCAGCATTGATTTCAGATGCTTGAGCCGCTTCACAATTCTTGCGTGCGGAAACTCTTCACCTTCTTTCAGTTCGAGGTTGGTAATGGTTGATCCGAGCATTAGCCCCATCCGCTTTATCCCCGGAAGGTCAAGTTTCTCATGAAAGAAGTCCCCGTTGATTGACACAAGGTTCAACTCAGGCTTATGACTTTTTAAGTCGCTCTGCGCGGCTTTTAAGAAATCCTCAGAGAGATCAATACCAACATAGGTTTTGATCCCGCGCATGGTATTAAGTAAAGGAATGACTTTTTGGTTTAGCGCCTGTCCGTCGCCGACACCAAAATCAACCAAAGTGTCTACGTTCTTCAGGTTCTTGCCGATTGCTTTTGCTGAACGCTGTATCAGCGCGATTTCATTGGAAAGTACATAGTAATCGGGATGTGTCTTGATGAACTCATGCCAGAGTTGAGACCCGGATTTCGACAGGCGCGGGGTATCGCTGTAGAGCCACTTTTCAACATGGCCACCGCGCTTCCCAGAAAACAGATCAATGACATCTTTCTTAAACGGGGTCACTGGATTGCTCCCACATCATTTCAAAATACTTACGCTGTGCGTCGGCAGACTGCGCGTTTTCAACGATCAGTACTGTTACCGGGTCTTCAAAATGAATTTCAGCTTTCTTGTTTCCATAGGTGTACGTGGGGACATTGCCGAAGTATTGGGCTGGGAGTTTGCGGTATTTCGCGTAGTCAGATGCTAGGAAATTATCGTCGCCTTCCTGAACCAGTATTCTAAAGCTCAGGTTATTGACCTTCGACATCTTGCTTAGATAATCGTCTCCATAATCACCAAAGAGCTTTTGGAATTTGCTTTCATCCACATTGGTTACACAAACATCCCCGCCGTTCTTGACGGTTTCATAAACGTCATACATGAAGGCTTTGAACCCATCATACCCCTTGTAGGTTCTCAAGCTTGTCTTGCGTTTAACACCGTCATTGTCAAGGAACTCAATTCCCCGACTGTCATAGAAGTTTTCAAGCTTCTCTAGAAAGCGTGCGGTAGGATTGTAGGTTTTATTTGGGTTTTCAAAGTTAGACAGCTTTGATTGTTCCAAGCCTGTCAGTTTCCCGACCTCCGCCTGAGTGATTGGAGCAAGCAATGCTCTTGCTGCTCTGGCTTGTGCTTTTGATATTGGCATTATTTATAGCATCCTGTACCTATTTTTTATCACTTATATCGTTTTCGACATATATAATCAAGTTTTTCTTGACATCCCTCTACGACACCCATTAGATATGCCTAAAACAACATAGAATATAACTGTGTGAGGGAAAAATGACTGCGTATGTACCCCTGCGTGGCGAGGTTGAACTTTGCCTGCGCACCCCCTGTGACCGGGATTCGGTTGAAGGGCTATATTTAAGATTGAAGAAGCGCTTCTCTTTGTCGCTTGCTCTGGAATTTCTAAAGCTCATGGCTCTGGCGCATTGCATGCGGGCCTGCCGCAAAGAATTTCTCTTAACCGTAGAGGAATACAAAACGGCCTATGGCCGCAGATATACTCTTCTTGAAGGGAAATACCATCAGGATATGGGGCTTTATCTGCGGTATCGCCTCGAATACCGAGAGGCAAAACACAATTTCTTTGGCATCTTCAATCGGTTGGAGAAAGCGGCATGAGTGAATTGCAAGCCCTTTCTGAGTTTCATCGCAATCTGGGTCGACTCAAAATGGACAGTGATCTTTGGCGCATATACTCAGTGCCGCTTATCCGCGAGCTGAAGATATTGGAAAATCGCGAAGCTCATCTGTTCGATGCAACATTGGAAGCCCGATATAAACACGAATATGGTGAACATAGCTTCCCGCAATTGCCGAAAGCCAGAATTATGGTACGGCATAAATCCTATGAAATCTATATCCGTGTGATGGATAGCTACCTAGAGGATATAAAGCAAAGACAGGAATTTCTAGCCAAGGAATTTGGAGGACCAGAATAAGGTTCCTCTGAATGGGTGCATTTTCTTCCCGATTTTCTCCCCACCCACACAATGAAGGAATGGAAGCGTGCCCACCACATACTAGCCCCGCGCCTTATGGCGTGGGGTTTCTTTTAGACAGAAAACGATTAGAACATCTGTTGGCTTTTCAAGTATTTGATCATATCAACAACACGATCACGTTCGGCCTGTGCATCGGCCAAAAATTCCTGAATACGGCTTAATTCAGAAGGGTTTTGTTGTATGTCATTATCAGCCAAATCCTTTTCTAGGGAGTTGCAGGCCTCATCCAATTCTATTAACCGTTCTTCGAGAGAAGGCAATAAGCGCATATTGGGATTGTTCATCATCATGGCGGCGCTTTTCATTCTTTTCTTTAAAGATACTGACTTTGTTATCAAAAAGAATAGAAACGCTCTCGTCATAGCTCCCTGTCTCTGGGTGAAGGTTTTATTTATCAGGAATGTTTTTATACAGGTCCAGCAGATATTTCACCTCTTTGCGATCTGCGCGTTTGACCTTGCCATTTAACCAGTTATAGACCGTGGTTTGGGTTACAAGGGGGGGCTCGTTTCGACCTGCACGACGAAGGATATGTGGGATAGTCACACCTGTTCTTCGGATTTCACTGCGTATGGTCATGCAAAGTTGGTCTGATATGACTTCATATCCCTGCTCTTCATTGGCTTCTAAAACATCTATGATATACTTGTAATGATCCATGTTGAGCTTAGGATATCGAGCAAGGATAGAGTGGAAATTGCGCCAATTAAAATCCTTAGGATGATCTGTTCTGGTGTCGAAAAGTCGTTTAAGGCTCAGCCCTGTCTTTTTAAAGGCCGTATTAAGACTTTCGCGCACATCGTCGGTCATTTCGATATACACTTCATCCCTGTTCGGCAACGCCTTCCATGTTTTGACGACATAATCTAGAATAGCGCTTTGTGCCGAGCCAGTTTTTCCCGACATCCACGCATTGATCATCGTACTATTGAGCTTTTCAGGTACATTCTTTCCGCCTCTCAGTAGTGCCGCCGCGCTCATCCCTGTACGGGTACGTTCGGCTTTAAGCTCAGCGATGATTTCTTGTGTAATTTTAACCTTTTCCGGCTTTTTTCTCATGGAGCCATTCTAGCAGGAAAAAGCATAAAATTTTAAATAAATTTAGTTCAAAGGTTCCGTAAAAGTCACAATATTTTAAGCCCAACCCAGTAGACTTTAAACTATAGCACAAGACCTCGTAAGAAGGTCACGGGTATTTAGGGAGTATATAAATGAGTGGGTTCACTAAAGGGGACTTAAAATCTGCGTTTGCGGCAACGGGCATCGCCTATGATGCGCCAGAGCTTCCACAGGTAGAGCAAACGCTTGACCCCATCCAGAATAATTTCATTGTTGATGATACTGTTGATGCATATGCGGCAAGCATAGATGGTGAGGCTGTCGAAATCCTGAAACGCGCCAATGAAAAGGCCGAGCAGCTTGAAACCAAGCAAAAGAATTTCTCCTTTACTGAAGGTGGCAACGAGGCCGCAGGCCTTCAAAAAATCGCACAAGATGCCGCAGGAATAAACTCAGCACGCAAAAAAGAAGAAGAGAAAAAGCGTACCCGCAGGATGGAAATGATGCTTGCCCTTGAAGCATCCCGCGAGGCTCTTGAAAAAACACTGGCAGATCTGGAAGAATTCGGTGTTAAAATTGACCTGAAGATCCTTTCCTTGGAACAGGAAAAAGCTGAAAAGCTGGCTCAAATTGAAGAAATTGACGCTATTCAGGACAATATCAGGCTGATTAAAAACGGAGGGGAGCCAGAGCTTGATGAAGACGGCACATTGAAGGATAAGGCTTTGGAGCGCGTAATACAAGACCATGAGAAAAAGACTGGTAAGCCTGTAGACCGTGAAAACCCATCCCTTTTGTTGGCGATTATGGAGCAAAGCTTGCCGGACTACCCTGATAAGACCCTGCTGAACGATCATGTAAATGAGATTGACCAGAACTTGCAAGAATTACATACCATGAAAGGGGATAACGATGCCCTGATTGACGAGGGTCATGCCTTGGAAGACGAAGGAGCAAGACTGGAAGAAAACGGTACGCCAGAACAAATCGAGGACTATCAGGAACGCTCTGAGGATTATCAAGAGAGAGCTGATTTAACAATTAATGATAAGGATAAGAGGCTAGACATTATCGCTTCGAGACAAGCTGCTCGTGAAGCTTCATTAAAAGACAACACAACTCCAGAAAATACAACGTCTGCTCAGCCCGTAGCCACCATGTCTTTTTCTATGGATTAAGATAAGTTACCGATCAAGCGCAGTGTAGGATTGTGTTGGTCTGATACCAGTCGCCTTGATAGAGGCCTCACTGATCTTTCCTTCAATGAATGCTTGAATATCCGTGTTTTCAGGCAGTCGAACAGATTCCGCATCATGCTTCCCTTCAACATACCACCACTCTCCATCTGAATACTTTGTTAGGATCCCTAAAACACTCTCGCCTGAGTAAAATGCTATTTTTTCTAATGCCTTATCATCAGCTCTGGGGTCAAGATCACTCAACACAAAGAGCATATCCTCAATGCCTGCCGCATCCATGTTGTTAATAGCTTGCTTGGTCATAAGGAAGGTTTGCCCCATTTCCGAACCCTCAAGCCCTACAATCACAGGGTGTGCATCCGCACTATCAAGAACAAAATCAACAGCGGCAATATGCCCCTGTCCACGCAGATTATAGCCCTTGGCAGTTTTCAGGTTTGGCATTTCATTGGCTGTTGCAGTATCTGCATTTTCATTGAAAGAAGCCGTTTTTGAAGATGTCACAGAAGGTGTTTCCGGCACACCTTCATTCAAGGCATACAAGTCCTGCCCGTCACCATTCGGCGCAGACTGTTGCTGTGCAAGTGCCTTGCCGCCGAAAACCGACATAACAACCACATTCGCACCAATAAATGTCTTTTTCAGAAAGTTCTTCATCTTCAAATCCATTTCTACTGTGTTTTTATACCATGTTATGCTTGTAAGTTGCAACAAAACCATACAAGGGTGTTAATTTTTTAAGATTTAAGGCATTTATGCCACAAATATACGAAAGAGGCATATATGCCGTAAATTTAATTTAGGCAAATACCGTCTTTGGCGCCATGAATGATGATGAAATCTATAATGCGCGGATTGAAGCCATCGCCAAACGGATTAAGGACTTAAGAATTCAAGCTGGCTATAGCAGCTATGAAAAATTTGCTTTAGAACACAACCTTGATCGTAAACACTATTGGCGTATGGAAAGTGGTCAAAATATCAGCATGAAAAGCCTCTTTAAGCTGCTCGACATCCACAACATCACCATTCAGACCTTTTTTGAAGACACTCATCTGCCAATTGGATAAATTGTCTTTCCTACTGTAGGTTGTAGTTATATCACTCCTTTTCCCTTTGAACTTCCCCAAAGCTAGCAGAGGCCGGGTTTAGCCCAAGCAATGCTCCGCTCTCGCGAATTCCTACTTGTGCCACCCCTGATCCCTCTGCTGTTGCAGGGTCATTATCAATAGAAAATGGAGCAGATAATGAATACATTACCTCAGCAGCTAAAAGAGCAATTAGAACAGATTACTAGACGGAACCCCAAAAGCCTTCGGGCTGCGGTTGCAGCAGAAGCGTTGGAGTATGACAACATAGAGAATTTCTTTCACGATTTACTTCATTATGGCTGTATAAGCGGGGTGGTTAGTTCCTTGATCTATTACAAAGACACCCATGCGTTCTATGATGCTCACTATCATGAAATTGAAGATCTACGCTACGAATTGGAACAAGAAATGGGGCAGCCCTTACAACCACAAGGTGATCTTAAAAACTGGTATGCATGGCTTGGCTTTGAAGAAACCGCTCGAAAAATGATGTATGAATTAGGCATAAACAACTGAAGTTTATTTAATGAAGTTCTAAAAAAGTCCTCCCTTTCCATACGATGATAGGAAAGTATTCCTTTTTTCTTGACATTTCTTTTTTATGGCTTTAGCACAGCGCCCTTCATCAAACTTAACGAGAGGGATTGTTTATGAACAATACATTATACTACGGTGAAATTGTTGCCAAAATATCAGGCCACCTTGCATCCGACCCATTCAATGCTGAGCGCATAGAAGCATTTATGGATCGCGTTGAGGCAGAAAGGGGCGAAACAATCTGGGGGCTGTGCGCTGAAGCTGCAAGAATTTTTGAAATTGTTGAAGATCAATGTGACACTTATTTCATCGATTGGATGAATGCGATTGATCATTATTCACAATCTATTAAAGATCAGTTGCTCGATAAAAAGAAGCCGGAAGCCATTGATCTTTTCAATATGTCAGTAAAGAGCATAAGAGCTATACAAAGCGATCAATTAGAACTTTAACTGCTCAGAAATTCCACCCAAATTAAATTTGAAAATAGAGCACCGGGATTGCTTGCCGGTTGTGGGGCTGTCGGTGCTCTATTTGCCGTTTTCGTTTTGAGGGATTTCCTCCCTCACCCTGTCAAACTCGAAGTCTGGCCTCATGAATAAAATGCGGGCGCATGCGTCCTATTTTTTTCACTCATCTCAGACCAAGAACCTGCGAACAGGTTTTCTTCATTTGACAGGCCGTACCCTCCTTTATTGGTGCATCCAAGGGTTTATGGCGCACCCTGCCACGCTCCGCATGGCTAGGCCGCATAAACCCCTGACCCATTTGAAGGAGAAAGAAATGACACTTCACCCAAATAGAGACCCCTATGCAACTACCCGAATTATGCACCCCGGCAGAGGTTGCAGAATATTTCAAGCTTTTCAAAGACGGCAAACCCAATACCCGCGCTGTAAAGGATCTGTGCAAAGGCGGAGAGATCGACTTTATCGAAATCAGACCTAAAGACATCCGAATTTCAAAACACGCCATCCGAAACTTTATTGAGGACAAAACATGTCAAAGCGCAACAAGGGCATCCACATCAAATATAGAAAAGACCGCAAATGCTGGGAAGTTGTTGAATACATCTCAGGAATGCTTAAGCGGCACGCAACTGGGCTTGGCAGCCTTAAGAGTGCAGAAGAGAAACTTGCAGAAATCATAGTCCTTAGAACAACACCGCAGCAAAACAATAATGAGATCACCCTTGGTGAAATCATGGCTTATTATATCACCGAGCATGTACCGTCACTTGCCAGTCAAAAAACGGCCATCAGGTGCTTTGATCGGCTTATCCCATTTTGGGGAGATATCAAGCTTGAAGACATTAAAAAATCTAAATGCAGGGAATACATTGCTTACCGCAAAAGAGAATTCAAGCAATGGCTGAAGAAGCACAAATACAAGAAGAAGCGAGTATTAACAGATCAAGCTGTTAGACGGGAGCTTGAGCAAATGCAAGCAGCCATTGGCTATGCATACCGCGACAATCTCATAAGCATTTGCCCGCATGTCTGGAAGCCCCAAAAGGGCCAACCGAGAGACCGTTGGATGACTAAAAAAGAAGCAGCGCTGCTTTTAAAGGCTGCACGTGAATATGCACGTGCATCGGATTATCTGGAATTGTATATAAATATCGGCCTTTATACAGGTGCAAGAAGTACAGCTATCCTATCTCTCAAATGGAGGGATGTAGATTTTGAGACAGGCATTATAGACTTCAAAAAGCAGGGAGAAACCCAAAACAAGAAAAAATCCCGTGTACCGATGCCACGCAGGCTTCTACGTAAAATGAAGGAAGCTAGAAAACGTGGAACTCATGATGGATACGTTGTTCATCGCAACCAGCAGCAGATCAAAAGCGTGAAGAACAGTCTTGAAACTGTTTACAAGAGAGCAGGCATAGAAAAAATAACATCCCATACGATGCGTCATACAGCCGCATCATGGATGGTTCAAAAAGGTGTTTCACTCAACAAGGTTGCAAAATACCTTGGCACGACTATACAAGTTATTGAAAACACCTATGGTCATTTGGAACCAGATCATTTAGAGGAAGTAAGGGCTTCTTTCGGGTAACTATTAAAGCTACGATAAACCAATTTAAACATATGCAAAGGCTACGCCCATCCATATTTTGCTTCCAACTCTAGAAAGATGAGAAAGAAAGGTATGGGCCTTTCTTTTTTTATGCATTTTTGCTTTTCCTTAGTATGGTTGTTATATAATCTTATGGATTACACTAGTACCCATGCTTCTTAACTGGGTTTACCAACTGAAGTATGCCCAATGTAGAACTATCGAAATATAAAGATGCCAAAACCTATACTTACAATATCACTATTAAAGTCGGAAGCTGCTGAGTTTTCTAAAATAGAGAGTACATACGATGAGCCATCATTGTACGGTGTTACAGATGGAAAAGCTGTTGGAACATATCTTGAACATAAATTTACTGCATACTTGGCCAACAAGTATCAATATGCACAAGGCAACTCTGCATCAGGAATTGATTTCCCAGAACTTGCCGTAGATATGAAAGTCACTAGTATTAAGCAGCCGCAATCTTCCTGCCCTTACAAGTCTGCCCGTCAAAAGATATATGGCTTAGGCTATAGCTTGTTGATTTTTGTATATGAAAAAAATGATGATAACAACAATCATACTGGTCGCTTGAATATGCAGCATACAATTTTTGTTGATGCAGAGTACACAGCTGATTTTCAAATGACCAAGGGGATACTTAATATTCTAGACAATGACGGGAATGAAGACGACCTAATCGCTTTCATGCAAGATAAAAACCTTCCTGTTGATGATATTGAGGCAAGAAATATTGCGGAAAGAATAATAGCTGAACGACCAGAACAAGGATATTTAACTATATCAAATGCTTTACAATGGAGATTACAGTATAGCCGGGTAATACAAAAAGCTGGAGATATAGAGGGGATTTGGAGAGTATATTAGAATGCAGAGGAGAAAGGTTAAGAATATTTGGGAGTATGGTGATTTTCAAACTCCACAAAGTTTAGCAGAAAAGGCCGTATCTGTTCTTTGTAACACTTCAAACAAACCAATATCTGTTTTAGAACCTACTTGTGGAAAAGGTTCTTTTATATTAGCTGCGGCAAATCAGATTAAATCAGCTAAGCGAATAATCGGTCTTGACATAAATAAATCTTACTTAGAGCATCTCAGGGCACTCTCTACTAATAAAAAAGTGGAAGTTATTCATTCCGATTTCTTTTGCTATGATTGGGAGGCTTTGCTGAAGACCCTGCCCGAACCCATTCTAATTGTTGGAAATCCCCCATGGGTTACGAGTTCTGAATTGGGTCTATTAGGCAGTACAAATTTGCCGAAAAAGTCTAATTTTCAAGGCAGAAAAGGTTTTGAAGCAATTACAGGCAAAAGTAACTTTGATATTTCAGAATGGATGCTTCTCAAGTATCTGGAATGGCTGCAGAATAAAAAAGGAATGATAGCCGTTTTGTGTAAAACAGCTATTGCAAGAAAAATACTGGCTCAATCATGGAAAAATAATTTGAGAATAGGTGATGCTAAAATCTACAAGATTAATGCCTTGAGACACTTTGGTGCTTCCGTAGATGCATGTTTCCTTATAATTGATTGTTCAGTTAACAGAACATCATCAGACTGTAGCATTTATGATAGTCTGGATAACAAATCCCCCTCTTGCACCCTTGGCTATCACGATGGGTTTTTAATTTCAGATGTTGGTTTATATGAATCACATAAATTTCTTTTAGGTACTGATCCTCATTATCAGTGGCGTTCTGGTGTGAAGCACGATTGTTCTAAAGTAATGGAACTCGAAAAGAACTCAGAACTCTTTGCCAATGGTTTTGGTGATTTAGTGTCACTGGAAGATGAATATGTATATCCTTTATATAAAAGCTCAGATCTTAATAAAGATAAATTAAAGTATCGAAAGCATGTTGTGATAACTCAAAAAAAGGTAGGTGAGTCAACTTCAAGTATTGCCAATATTGCTCCTAAAACATGGGAGTATTTGCTCCGTTATTCTGAAAGACTGGATAAACGAGGTAGTTCAATATATAAGAACAAACCCCGTTTCTCCATATTTGGAATTGGAGATTATAGCTTTTCACCGTGGAAAGTTGCCATTTCTGGTTTTTATAAGAGTTTAGATTTCAAAATTCTAAACCCTATAAACGGCCAAGCTGTAATGGTTGATGATACAGTAAATTTCTTGCCATGTTGGACAAAGGACGAAGCTATATTTTTATCAGAAGTTCTAAACTCTACTATTGCAAAAGACACATTAAGATCGATGATTTTTTGGGATGAAAAACGACCCATCACTATTGATATACTTAAACGACTTAACATTCAAAGTATTGCAAAACACTTAGGAAGAGAATCTGAATACAACAGTTTTAAAGCTATTTCTGATTCTCGTTATGCGGACGTTTGAATAAAACTTGCTTTTAGACTTTAGCATCGATTAAGTTCTGTCGGCAGGGTTTTAGTATTTGCCTAATTTCACCTCACCTAATGCTAGCAAGAACATTATAAAACAATCATTACATACCCAGATACGTACCCAAACCTCAGATTAGAAAACACTAAATCGAGTGAAACCCTTAGTGAGCATTGGTGGGCCAGGCCGGACTTGAACCAGCGACCAATCCGTTATGAGCGCCCACTTAAAGTCCATAAATAGCAGAAATACTGGACTTTTGGTAACAAAAAATGACCGTTCATACATACAAAAACGGTTTTTACGTACCCATAACGTACCCAAATCGTTTTTGGCCCAAAGAATTCCATTGCTCATAGCGATTGGCCTTGTATGCAGTAGTAAGCCCCCATAGACAACCGCTTTTTCAACCCACCACATCCCGAAGAGGTCTTAAAGGATGCAATTCTAGCTGCTTGTGCTGTTTTGGCAATGACGTATTTTCCCCTGCCGGCGGCATTCCTCGCGAGGCAAAATACTATGCAAAAACATCCCGGCACACCCTTTTGAACATGCATAAAGACCGCAACGGTTGCGGTTTAAACTCAAAAAAAGGAGTAACTATCATGAGTAACCAACCTGACTATAAAGCCTTCAATGTCGTAAAGCGCAAAGGCCAAGATGATTTCTGGAACCGTCTTGGAGGTGCTTTCAAATTTGAAACCGAAGATGGCCGCGAAGGCATCAGCATCCCAGCTCTAAACATTGTTTTGTTGGAACCAAAGGCTGATGAAAATACTGAAGGACAAATTCAGGAGCAGCCACTTGAAACGACACCAGAAGTTGAGATGTAAATATTATAAAGCGTTTATTCAAATGGCGAGGCTTCGGCCTCGTCATTTTCTTTTTTACCAACTTAAAACTTAATCAGATTTTCTCTCAAAATTCGTCAGTCGCTCAGATCTGAAAAGTCTGTTTTCAGCCCGATTTATACATTTTTTGAACAAGAGGCTGAAAAATTTTTCGCATCAATAAAATCCAATAGGAACCACGTAAAACCATACGGAAAATTCATCTGCGGATCACTTTGACCCTCAATGAATTTGCTCTAACTTCGAGGAAAAGCGCGGGTAGCAAGATATGTTTTTGTAGCCACAAAAACTCTCTTGGCAAGGGGGAGAATCCCCCGTTGCATCCCCCTGAACCGATGTATTGCACCGTTTCAATTTTTGGTTTTACCCGCACGGAAAACAATGGCAAGACCAACCAAAAATATCGAGGAAAAACAATCGGAAGTGCTACGCTTCCGATGTACCCCTTCGGAGAAGAATTCTATTCAAGAGAAGTCTTCTCAGGTTGGACTATCATTGAGTGATTATATGCGCGCAATGGCTTTGGATGGGCAAATCAAAATTCAGCAATCCAAGTATGATTTTGAGCTCGTACACCAGCTTAAAAAGCTTGGTGTAAACATCAACCAGCAAACAAAAAAGCTCAATGCCACTGGTGTTATTCCCATTGAGCTCAAACGGGTGCTACCAAAGCTTGAAGAACTTCTGGATCAACTGTTAGAGGATGTATAGGCATGATCCCAAGAATTGCAAAACGAGGACATTCATTTAAAGGTGCAGCACAATACTACCTGCACGACAAAAATGCACAAACCAGCGAACGTGTGGAATGGACGCACACCTATAACCTGCCCACCGACAATGCCCATAAAGGTTTTGGCTGGATGGCACACACGGCCATGAATGCAGACGAACTCAAACATAAATCAGGCATGGTAAAAACAGGAAGGAAAAGAAAAGCTGGCACCGTCTACAGCTTTTCGCTTTCCTGGCACCCAAAACAAGATCCAACAAAAGAAAGCATGCTGGAAGCAGCTTTTGATACGCTCACCCGTCTAAAACTCCATGAGCAAGAAGCCGTTATTGTTGCGCACAATGATGAACGGCATCCCCATTTGCATGTAGTTGTCAATCTCATACATCCCGAAACGGGAAGGACCGCAGCGCCATCCCATGACCGTCTAACCCTATCAAACTGGGCAGAAAACCTTGAAAGAGACGATGGGGAAATCCTATGTGAGCAACGTGTCATTAATAATCAAAAGCGCAGGGATCAAGCCAAAGAGGACCGTGAACTGGCGCTGATCAAGCACAGGGAAGAAAAAGCCAAACAAGCCCAACTCATACAAGAGCTTTATGCCCGGTCAATTAACAGCATAGATTTTCAGAAAGGGTTAGAAAATCTTGGTTATACATTGGCGAAAGGGGATAGGCGCGGCTTTGTTTTGGTCGATAATGATGGAAAAATAAGCAGCCTTTTACGACAACTTAAAGGTCAGCGTACGTCTGACATTAAGGAGCGTTTAAAAGATATAGAAAAGCTCCCCGATGCAAAAACCATCTCACATCAGAGACGGCATTTTGACCGCGACCAATATGAGACAGCCCGTCAAAAAAATATTGTTGATGCGGCTATAGAGGAAAAAGGAAGGCAACAAAGCAAAAGTGTTGATCAAGAACCCAAAGTAACACCCATTTACGACAGAAAGGGCAAGCCCAGCCATCAGGAATATGATAACAGTCATTTACACAAGCTTGATGCCCTTATGGCTTGGGAGAAAAAGAAAGCCATTTTACAGGATCGCTTATCAAAACAGCAGAAAGATCAATATAAGCCGCAGGAAATCATTGATCAGATCAAAGACCTGAAGACCAATCAAGCACAGCAAAACATCATTAGCAAGCTTTTCGGGAAAGACAACGAATACAAGGAAGAGATCAATAACTTAAACAAAAACCTTGAGAATATTGATATGCGTATTCAAGAGCAGAATGATGCTCTGGACAATAAGATTGAACGGGAAAAGCCCAAATCAGAAGAAGAAATCAGGCGCGAAAGGGTGGCCCAAATTCGGCATAGGATGCAACATCCTGCGCGTGCTGATAATCTTGATAGAGAACCGGGTCGATAGTACTTGTTTGCTTTTTGTATTCATTCAATTGCTTCCACTTAAACTGAATATATTTTGCAAAGAAATTATCCGTTAGCACTCTTAGATAAACGTCCATTATTTCATCATATATTTCACTGGGTATGCCTTCCAATGAGTGATAAAGGCCCTCACTGTCATATATCTCGCGGCTTTTTTGCCAAGCCAAGTTATGGGCTTTGTTAAAAGCCTCTATCGTTTTCTCGACACAACCATCGTATGTTTCAATAAAATCAAGCATGCGAAGCATGTCTCTTTCAAACTCTTCCTCATTTATAGCGTCAGATTTTAATGCGTAGTTGGTATATGAAACAAACTTTTCTAACCGTTCAAGTTCATCATGATCAATTAAGCCCATATTACAGTTCCTTATTCCTTGCTAAATTTGCAGCACAAGCATTTTACCATAAAGTGCAAATTCAATACAAATTATGGATAGAGAAGGGTTTGAGCTTGTTGATGCTGCTTTTCAGCAAGACTTATTTCGGGAATCCCAACCTATCAAGGAAAAATGGGAGGCGCACTATCGCAAGAAAAACTACGATGGGCTTTCCAATGAAGAAAAAGCAAGAGCAAAAGCACAGGATCAAGAACAAAAAACACATAAAATTAAATCTGAAATTGCCCCCATACGCGAAAAGCTGAGTTTTGCACATTTCCCTGATATAGGCAGGGAAGCAGCCTTAGAAAAAGTTGAAAAAGAAGAGCAAAGACAAGAGGTATTAGATAGGATACGGGGCAAGCTAAAAGAAAAAACCAACGAAAAATTCAAAGGGAAGGAACGCTAAGCTTACCTTTTGCTTTTACCAAATCCACCCCTTAACCGTTCTTGGGCTGCCCCCATTCTTTCCTTGATGTATTGAATGCGTTTTTCACGTTCGTTCATATTCTTTTGTCTATTCTCCGAGCTTTGAATCCCACCCGGGGGCTGTGGAGCCATTTGAGGTTGAGGAGTTTCGCGTTGCCGCTCTAACTGCTTTTGCATGGCGCGTGTAACCATTTCGCGCTTTTCTTTTTCCTTTTCCTCAGTTTCTGTGCGCTTGTTTTCTTCCTGCTGATTTTGAGCCTGCCGTTGAAACTCCTCGTTATGCTCCTTCCTTTCTTCTTTCAGATTTTCATTATGCGCCTGCTGATTAAATGCACGGTTGGCATCAGGGGCATTGGGCTTCCAGTCATTTTCCAAATCTGAAGAGTTTTAAAGTTATTTTTTGATATAATCAGGATCAGGGTCATATAAGCCTTTAAACAGCCCTTCTGTTATACCTTTTTCACCAAAAGTCCCTTTCATCCATTCAACGGGAGCGGCATCATAGTATGGGACTTTTTCCAAAACGAAGGGTGCCTTGCCAGATCGTAGAATATATTGTCGTCCTGAATGGGCAGCTACATCAATGGCAACTTCACTTGACGTTCTAAGCTTTGCAATATTGCGATGATGTTCAATCTTCATAGAGGTTTCCAACGCCCGATCCCCAATATGATTGCTTACAAACTCTTTCGTTTCCTCATCTGCCACACCAAATATTTGCACCGCACGGCTATTGGCAATAAAGGCATTGACACTCTTTTTATAAAGGTCTTTTAACCGCCCAAAATCCTGAACAAAAGGCCATAGAACAAGATTATAGCCCGCCATCAAGCCAAAGGCTTTTTCTACTTCTTCCATGCGCCCTAAAGCCAAAAATTCATCCATCAATAAAAGGACAGGCACTTTCGATTTCCCACCTACGGACATTTGATTGATTACCAAATTGATGAACAGGCGTAAAAATCTGTTATGTGTTTGCAGATATTCAGGCGGTAGAATCAGATAAATTGTGGTAGGCTTTTCTTTAAGATCGGAAAATTTAAAAGAAGATTTGCTTAAAGTTTTCTTCATAGCAGGACTAGAAAGCCATTCCGTATGCTTATCTGCATTGGATATTATACTTGAAATCTCATTCGTATTCATTCCGCGGATCACACGGTTGGCAGCATCTATGGGCAATCGCCCTGCCTGCTCATTCAAAGACATATCCGCCCAGAGTTCCACCTGCTCTTCCGGCAACATCGAGATCATATCCCGAAGCATGGAAAGGTTGGGTTCCTCGTATTTTCCTGAGCTTATCAGGTGGCCTATCATTCCTGCTATCACTGTTCGGGCACCATCATCCCAATGTCTTTCCTTTTGGTTTTCATCCGGGACAACCAAAGCTTCTGCAATCACATTGATTTGCTCTCTTATATGAAGAGATTTGGGATCAAGAAATTCAAGGGGATTGATACTGGCTTTATCATCTTTGCCCAACAGATCAAAAGGATCTATCAAATGGACATCATGTCCCATTTCTTTGCGCCTGCGCATAGTAACAGCCGCATTCGTTCCCTTTGGGTCAATAACAAGGGTTGAGCCTTCCCAAAGCAAAAGGTTAGGGATAATGACAGTCGCCCCCTTTCCTGCCCTTGATCCGGCAATGGTCAGCATATGGCGCTCATCCTTCAAACCAATATGCCGAAAAGGATTGTAAAGTGAACGTCCCATAAACAGGCTGTTTTTATGATTTTTAAAGTTATAAGGCCACTCTTCCAATAATCCCGCAAAACGTGCGGAACCACCCAAGCCAAAACGTCCTTGTTCTAAAAACCCTATAAATTTTTCATACTCTTTTCCAAAATCCTGTCTGGAGGTAAAAAAGAAAATAATGACTACCAAGGCAGAAATAGCAATATTTATAGGTTTCCAGCCATTATAAATTTCTTTAAACTCTTTTTGCTTTTCTTTTTCCCATTGATCCAATCGTGTGCTTACTTTTTCCTGTACATAGGAACTATCTCCAAAAGAAGCGACATAAACAGCATTGAGTTTTTTTTGCAAATTTTTCTGCCCGTAGAAATAATCCTGATACTTTTTTGAGAATCTAATATCTTCCTTGGCAGTAGTGCGCATCAAATCAATGTAAACCCATCTGTATCTATTAGGGTTATTTAGTGCATTTTGAATTGAGGCTTTGGATATATCCTTTGTGGAATAAGGCCAAAAATTACTTCGAGGAATAGAGTAAATATTTGAAACGCTTCTAATGTAGGCTTTTGCACCCTTCTCATTTTTCTTTAGTTCATTTTCATAGAAACCGATATGGTGATTCTTGGTCTCTTCGATAGCGTTATGAACAATGTCTTCTTGGGCTAGCTCTTTTGAATCCTCATAATCGCTGTAGAAAATGACAGATGTTATAGTTAGGCTTAAAATAATAAAAATTACTATGAAAGTGATAGGCACAGATATAAGGCTTTGAAACCTCCTGTAAAATTTGGTCGTGGAATACCGTTTGGCAACGGGATAGAGGAAGTTGAAAACAGGCAGCCCGTATTTAATTATGAGGGCAAAAACCACTATCCAGAAAATAAACTTAAATGCGCCAAAAACTGCCTGATCTTTTTCCTTGGTCAGATCGAGAAACCCATCCACCATATTCTCAGTCGGAAGTGAGGGGAGGAGGTCAAGGACAGGACTTAACAACCAGACCAAAAGCCCCAAAAGAATAAACCTAAAAATGAACTTCAGCATTTTGAAAATACTTTAGCGTTTTTGACCCTTTCCCTGATGCTGCCTATCATTTGATCGCTCTGTCATGTTTTCACGGATTTTTTCCTTTCTATGCTCAGACATACCATCCATTAAAGCCTTATCCTGCCCTGAGAGATTTTCTTTTTCATTCAGCCCTTGTTTAAGCTTTTCAGCCAAATCAGGGTGAAATTTCATCAGGCTATAACCCTGATTGAACCGTTTTATATAGATCCTTTCCTTCATAGCTTAAAAAGTTTCTTTAGCGTGTTTTTCGAGATAGTCATTGATCGAATCGCGGTCATAAAGAATGATGCGCGGTTGCGGTTGGGAGAAGCGGACTTTTCCTTCATCTCGCAAACTTTGCATGGTGGTTTTGGACTTCACATTGAGCAAGCGCATGGCCTCTTCGCCATCCACCCATTTATCGTCAAATTTTTCTTTTTCCTTTAGCCGCTCGTAAAGTTCATCCACCAATGCATAAAACGCTTCGGTTTGAAGACAAATTACCTCCATATTGTTAACGGGATTAACATGTGAAAATCGCTTTTGATTTAAAAAATAAATCTAATAAAAAGAGAGGGAAGATGAATGCTTACTAGCCATAATCATTTTTTAGTAAAAATGATCTATTATTGAAAATGAGAGATTATCATGTTGTGCCCCCTTCACTTTTTGCAAAAGCAAATACTTTGTCGGCATAATCATCAACGGTTTTATCTGGAATGGAGTCCAAATAAATCATTGTTGTCTTGGTGTCTTTGTGCCCAAGCATTTGGGAAATAACCTCAATGGGCACTTCTGATAATCTTGCAGACATTGCAAAAGTATGACGTGCCACATAGGAAGTCAGGGTTTCTTTAATGCCGCATTTCAGAGCCAACTTTTTAAGCTGTTTATTATAGACTTTGCGGGACTGTTTTTCATCTTTATACCGATCCTCCATAGACTCACGCCTTAAGATTGGAAAGATGAAGTCTTCATCTGCCTTGTCTTTAGAATAGAATTCAAGGATGGCCCTTAAAAGGTCGTTGATTTTCACATTATAAACTCTGGATGTTTTACTTCTGCGATATCGTACGCGGCCATCAAAAACAAATTTCTTTTGAAGAAAAGCCATGTCTATAAATGACATGCCCTGCATGGCAAAAGAGGCTAAGAAAAAATTACGGGCGTCAAATAGAGGGTCAGTTGGTTCGAGTTGTAGATTTATAATCGATCGCAAATAATCTTGACTTATGGCCCTTTTGGCCGTCTGCTCTTTCTTGATCTTGAAATCGTCAAATGGGTTGGAGTGCTTATCAGCTTCATTAGCTTTTACAGCGCGATTGTAGGTCGCACGTAGCGTACGCATATAATTTCCAATACTGTTAACCTTTATACCTCGTTTAATATTCCACTTCTCAAAAGCTTCGAGAAATTCCAAGGTCAGTTGATTGAAGTATAAATCTTTACCTTCTCCCATATATTTCCTAAGAACGCCCGCCAAACACCCATACACAATAGCATTTCCTATCTTCCCGCGATCCCTTAAGTCACCTTCAATTTTTTGAAGGAACTGAAAAACTGATCCTGCTTTCACTAAGTCTTGAAAATAATTGGGAAGTTCGGATAAAGGAATAGATGAAAGCTCACCAGATATGACCAATTCGTCTAAGTGATTAAGAAGCTCTTTCTTCTTTTTATCACTGGCAACAATGTTCTTTTTCCGCAGGCTATCAATAGTCTTTTCCGCATCAGGTTTCCTGAAAACACTAACAATACATCTTTTCACGTCATGGATTGATAGCGCCCCCAATGTGCCACTTTCTTCCAGTTGAGTAATGACGTTTCTTGCAGTATTCCTTTTGCCTTCTAAAAGATTATTCACACGGGAAACAGAGCCATAGCCCTTATAGCCTTTTTTGATTTCCCTTTTCTTTTCATCCCAAAATTCCTTTGGGGCATTATATCCTGTAGAAATTGGAAGGGTTTGCTCATTGCCACTAATACGCAGAATAATCGGATAGGTTCCATTCTTCTTTTTGTATCTTGTGTCCTGATTTAGAAGTATTTCCATACCTTAAAGATATAAAAAATTTGCACAGGATTTGCACAGGATTACTGGCTTTTAATGGCCTCTATTGAATTTTAAAATTGATAATACACTGATATTCAGTAAATAAATTTCATAGTGGTTCAACGAGATACAAAATCGCACGCCTTCTAAGCAGACGGTCACAGGTTCGAATCCTGTCGCGATCACCAAAAATCCCTTCCGGTGCAACCGGAGGGGATTTTTGTTTTAAGCTCCATGCGCAAGCTCGCTTGCAAGCCTATGGAGCTTAAAACAAAAAGCCAGGGCGACAGCCCGTGGATTTTTGGTGAATGACCATTGAGCCTTATCAGGATCAGCTTGCTAATCCTTTCCAGGCGCAAGCTCCCTTGCAAGCCCAAGGCTAGAAATGAAAAAGCCAGGGCGACAGCCCGTGGATTTTTGGTGAATGACCATTGAGCCTTATCAGGAGCAGCTTGCTAATCCTTTTCCCGGCGCAAGCTCGCTTGCAAGCCAAGGCTAGAAATGAAAAATACAGGGCGCTAGCCCGTAGATTTTTGGTGTATGACCATTAAGCTTTATCAGGATCAGCCTGCTAATCCTGTCCTATCGCAAGCTTAGTTGCAAGCCAAGGCTAGAAATGAAAAATACAGGGCGCTAGCCCGTAGATTTTTGGTGTATGACCTTAAGCTTTAGCAGGATCAGCTTGCTAATCCTTTCCCGGCGCAAGCTCGCTTGTATTTCCAATGTTTCTGCTTGCGGGTTATCTGATATCATCTATTACCCAATGCCGGTCTATTGCCATGTGTTCCAGATGGCTAGAAGCATAGGCTGGTAATTAACATAAAATCAAAGTATATTAAAGCCCTAAACCTTAATCTTGGATGAGAAAAATACTTCTAATTGCTTTGGCTCTGGGAATTGTAGGCTTGATTAGTTATTGGGGCTTTAAAATGTATCAATTCGGAGAAGTGGTCGTCCAAGATGTTGAGCTAAGGGAAGCTCATGCACTCGAACAAAGGATTCAAAGTGGCGATATAATTTTTCAAAGCTCAAAGTCAGCTCAAAGCAAAGCCATTCAATTGGCGACCCACTCTCCATACAGTCATATGGGGATAATTTATGAGAAGCAAGGCCAGTATTTCGTTTATGAGGCGGTACAGCCGGTACGCCTAACACCTCTTAAAAAATGGATCGCTCGCGGTAAAGAGGGGCATTATGTAATAAAGCGTTTGAAAAACGCAGACCAGGTTCTAGATTCAATCACCTTGAAGAAAATGAGGCGAATAGGAGAGCAATATATGGGCAAGCCCTATGATATATACTTTGAATGGTCTGACGATAAAATGTATTGCTCTGAATTGGTATGGAAAATTTACCAGCAGGCAACTGGAATTGAAATCGGGGCTTTAGAAAGGCTTGCGGACTTTGACCTCAGTCATGATCAGGTTAAAGCTAAATTGAAAGAGCGATACGGGGATCAGATTCCATTGGATGAAAAGGTGATTTCTCCTGCCGCCATGTTTAATTCGGATAAGTTAATGAAGGTGGATAGTGTTATAATTCTAAATTAATGGCCATTACTATTTTTAAACGTTCTACTAGGGAAGAAAAATTCTGGAAATGGGTGATTCGCCATAAAAATGAATTGGAGGATTTTATCCGATCCGACTTTAAGGATTACGGGATCTACAATCAATTAAGTGCAAAGGCTAGAGAATATCATCCCATGCTTTACCCTGAAATGACTATTGGTGAAAATGGGGAAACAGTCTTGATCCTAAGTGCAGATGGTCAGAAAGAGGGGCTTAGGCCAGTGGAAGTTCTTTTTGAAGCTAAGCCAGTTATTGAAAATTGGATAGTCCATAAGTTTCGTCAGGCTAAAGATGAGATCAGCCTAAATTTTGAAGAAACCGAATTCCCAAGTAGTCATATTCTAGTGATCCCTGAGATCGACTCTACCCATCGAAAGGTGAATGCCGCAGTCTATATCAAGAATTTGAATTCAAATTTAATCGGCAGTCAGGCATTATTCTTTCTTTACCTCGACCATATATTGGGAGAGTACAATGTGATTTCATTTGTTGGTACACTGGAATTTCTTGATTGGAATATAGATCAAACTCCAGAGGAGGGTATATCATTATTGGAATTAAGGCATTTAATTGAAAAGGATTTAATTTCAGGCATTTAGATTTCTGCCTTCCCAATGATTAAACTAGAAGAACAGATTGGAGATTTCTGTTTTTTTACCAAGCCTACCGAAATTAAGAGGATGTATTACATGCTCATTTCTAAATAGATTAGATGAAAATAAAAAGCACTATACTACCATGCCTAATGCTTTGTTTTTCATTTTCAATGCTAGCTCAGAAAGGACCTGCGGTTCTTATTGATAGTCTCAATTTTATAGAGGTTCGAAATGGGCCAGGGATGCAATTTCACAGCATAGACACCTTGTATAAGGATGCCAATTTCTACTACCAATTAGAGGATGAGTCAGTTTGGGCATGCTTGAGTCCTTGGAAGGGAAGTCAAATGGAAGGTTTTATTCCGAGAAGTAGTATTCAGGACTTAAGTGCTCTTGACCGTGATTCCCTTAAAGGACTTATACTAGAAGTACTAGACAGGCAGAGAGTTTTGGCGGATAGTTTGAACCTTACTTTGAATGGTAGTGACTCTTTAAATTCAGAATTAATTACGGAAGTGTTGAATCAACATACGGATACGAAATTCAATCCTATTCTTCAATTAATTCCTGATTACTTCTGTACCAGCAAAGACCTTCAGCTTATTGATAAACTCATCGCAACCATCTGGGTCAACCTAGAATCAGTTAATGAAGAGCCTTTGTACTCTTTGGGAGCTTGTTTTATTTGTCAGCCCGAATTACTCATGAAGAGTCTGGATAAAATCACTAATACGGAACAAAAGGAAACAATCCTCAAGCAAATTGAATGGGCCTTGCTCAATCATTTTGAAATGGATGAGAGTGGAAGTTCAAATAATCCTAATTTCAAGACTATAATGGATAGGCTTAATGCCGATTGAAAGCAATTAAATTATTAATCTAAGGTGTTTGTTTCATTGATGAAACTATATAAATATGGGACTACTCAATTTTTTTAAAAGCAACAAAGAAGCTCTGGATTGGGATACAATTCGGTCTACTGAAGGGGTTTATCCCCCTAATTCTATTTCTCTCCTAATGACGGAGACTGAAACCGGGAAGCCAGCAACGGGATGGCTGGATTTAGCCTATAAAGATTACCCTTATAAAAAGTATTGTCCCTACAATCTTCAGTTTAGCGTGGAAATAGATGATTCAGGCTCTGAAGATTTAGATATGGGAACAATTGAGGACTTCTTTAGGGATCTTCTCAAAAAAGAATGCGTGGTTCATGTAGTGGCAAGAGTCGCTACTGATTTTGGGATGATCATGGATATGTATATTGACAATCCCGAGTTTGCCCAAGCTACCTTAATGGATTTAAATGAAAAGGAAGACAAATGGATCGAGTTCGGCTGCGGCTTTAAATACGATCCTAAGTGGAAGGAGTATAGGAGGATTGCAAGCTTGGTGGGGTGATTAAGGCTATTTAGGATGAGTTTGCTTATCCTAGATAGGTGCAAGCAATCTAGTAGTGAATGTCTTTCCATTAAATGGTGTCCATTAATGAATTTTATTGGCAAAGTTGATTTTACGATCTGAAGTATGCAATGCTACAGGATAGCCTACCAACTGAAGTGGCCATGATGCTGGCCTCTCATTCCAACATGCGAACTATCTTTATAAACCAGGTAAATCAGGAGAAATGTGATAGAGAAGAGCTTAAGAAGTTGAGGGTGGTATAAATTATGTGGGTTTTTAATTGAAATAGTTTTTATCACGGATCATAGGTTCTAACTTGTCTAGTATGCCATCAACCTCTTGACCAAATGGGAATTCATCACCAAAATCAGTGAAAATTATCTTATGAATAATAGAATAGCCATTAATATTACTGAATTGTTTGTATTCTTCTAAATTGATTGCTGTAGCATATCTGCCAAACCAGCGGGATGCATGGCTTAAAGCTAAAAGTGTTACATTTTCATTTTCACTAAGTTCTATTTCTAATTTATCACGTATAAATTTATTCATCCAATGTCCTCTCATATCTTGAGGTAAATTACTAATGAGATCATTTTTGGACTTTTCGTTATCCATTGAAAACAGCTTTTTTGCATAAATTCCTTTCAATAGGTTTTCAATAGAATAAGCGAGTAACATTGCTGCCGGCCTGCCATTTTCTCTTTTCCAGCCTTCATTATGTTCTGGCGTCCCAGGCTTAAAATCTGAAATATTTGAATTCCTGATAAAATAGTCACCTTCAAGTGCATTTTTTTTAAGCGTCAAAGCCGAGGTAAACAAAATCTGAAAGTGGTAATACCAAATTTGAGGCATAGTATTACCTAAATGATAGGACTGGTCCCATATACTTGAGTCAATATCCATTTTGAGCAATTCAATTTTAATAGATAACCCATACATCGTTGCCAGGGTAAATCTTAATCTGATTAATCCTCTTTACATTTAATACAGGATCAGATAGCGCTTTAATTAATTTCAATAAGCTTTAATAATACATTTAAATAGTGGGCGGCATTAGCTCTGCTACAAAATTGTAGAAAGATCAATCCACCTTAATTACTTTCGTCTCAGCAATAGCCTTGTTCTTGGATACAAGTACTAATTGATATAGCCCAGGTGCTAAAGAACCGGTTGAATATTGAGAGGATTCAGTGTATGAAGAGGTCTTAATGAGCTTGCCATTAGTGGAGTAAAAATGAATTTTATCGTAAGACTGATCGGTGATTATTTTTATGCTCTTTTGAACTGGATTAGGGTAAACCTCTAAAGTTTTATTTTTCTTGATATCTACTTCTCCCAGGTTTCGGTAGAATAAGCTGTTGTCATAATTTAAATCCAAGGGTAAGCACAGGAGCAGACTATAATTGAAATTGCTTACATCATGCTGGGTATTTAGATAGATATATCCTTTTTTGACCCCAAAAATTTCACCAAGGATAAAGCTTGAGCCAGTGTTTGCTGCAAAGAATTGAGCAGAACCGAGCCAGCTGTTGTTTACTAGATCATAAATCCGAAGTTGAGAACCCTTTATTTGGTTATCGGGAGGGATCCTCTTGTCTTTTACATTTGAACAAAACAGGACTAATGAATCACTAAAGTATACAGGAACAGAACCAGTCTCATTCCCATAAAACTTTTCAGATAGAAAGGAAAGGGAATGCGTTTTCTGCCACAGAGAATTATAGATGCTATGATAGCTTATATAATTAGTTCCAAAATCGCGAATGGAATCCTTAACAATCATAGCAAAACTTTGGGAGGAGCTAAATATTGAGGATTCCTCCTTAAATGTTTTAAAATTTTCCAGTTTCCCGTTTGAGATATTCAGCTTTAGAATTTCATAACCATAAGAGAAAACCAGGGTAGGTTCAAACACTTTCAGATAAATGTAAAGTCCATCATTGTGGTAAAATGAAATTTCCCAATTAGTGGGATTTAGAGCACCATTGTATAATTGAGCAATTGTATCTGAACTAAATGTTTGAATGGTATCTCCGGTAAACCAATCCAGTAAAAACAGGTCCGCTCCCAATCCTGAGCATAGGAAGGAGTGAGTAGAATCTACACGCTGCATCGTCTTGATTAAGCTTCGTTGAGCACTATCCACTCTAATAATTGTACCATCTAAATTTCTAATGTAGCGGATCGCAGCACTTATGCCGTTTCCATTTTTATTGACTATGTAGCCATTTGAATATCGGTTAAAGGATTGAAGTTTACGATCATTGGTGGGGGAGCCGTCCCATTGATAGATAATTTTAGAAAGTCCGAATGTTCCACTTATTAAATCATAGCTATCTTGAAAGTATTCGTATTCAGGTGAGGAGCTTGATCCAATTTGCTGCAGGCCAAAAGTTTTCAGACTATCACCTGTAAAATAGCCATCAAAAGTGCCGTGTACACTATTTGAGCCATATCCATAACCCTGACCTGTAATGTAGGGATGGGTCCATTGGCCCCAAGTCCAGAACGGCACAATAAATAATAGAAAGGTCCAATTTTGTGTAGATTTCATCTTTAATCGATGAGAATTAGTTTCCAGGACAAGTTAAGCTTTGGTATAGAAACGTAATAGATCCCGTTTGGTAAACCTTCTAAATCTACCTGAAGAGAGTTATTTAATTTTTCTGCTTTCAAGAGTTGCCCTTGCTGATTATACACCTTAACATTTTCTCCTTTTACATTTCCAGTGAATGAAAGCACTCCAGTAGAAGGGTTTGGATAAATCGAAAACTGGTTTAAGGAATCAATAATCTTCTCTTCAGTAAGATAGCCACCTATACTGCCGCATGGTAACCTTGAGTTGTTTCCTGTCATAACTCCATTAGCGTTATTCTCTGAAGCTAAGATGCAATTAAGCTGGTACCATCCCATTCCTACAATATTAATATCAGTTAAACAGGTTGGGCACGTACTTGAAACTGTTGAAAAGAATCGGGTTGTGTGATCAGTGTAGTAATATGATTCGGCTAGTTTCAATGTGTTTGGTCCTCCAAACCAGGCTCCTAATCTATCTACTCCACAAGACCTAACCGTACTTGTTGTCCAATTATAACCTAAATTACAACCAACAACTTCTGAACTAAACAATGGAATAATATTAGCAGGAGCATTTGGTGAGTTTATCATTAATGATTGTAATCGTATAACCCAAGGATCGGTCAAATTCCCAAGCTGGTAGTCTTGAACATAAACAGGAGGGCGATAATAGGTTAAAAAAATCGCGTCGGATTGGGTTTTAGTGTAATCCGCAAATTGATTTCCATATAGAATCGAATCCATCTCAAAATTAGAAATTGATAATGATGGATTGTTTAAATCTAGGTTGCTGTAGTGTTTTTTCGTGCCCCAACTGCTCGTCGCATGTGGATTCCAAAAGGATGATATATAATCGAAGATCTTCCAATTGTTCGCACTATTATCGGTGGATTTCCTTAATTCGTCTAAAAAGTAGTGATGGTCTCTAACACTTTGATCAAAAAACAAGTTTTTGATATTCTGATTAGGAGCATTATTTTGAAACCCATGATTAATATTATTTGCAGGTGGGTTTCCACCATTGTAAGCCTTAATTAGAGGTTTCTTTGTCCATGAATCTTGATCAACTAATCTGAAATCTTGATTTCCAGCCAATGCCCAAAACTCATGCTCAAGAACCATGAAATTAAGTTTAGACGGTTTTATGTAATTCCAATAAGAAACACCGTTTGTAGCTGAAAGCCAGTTTGAGACTGTGTTCAACTTCATTATCCCTGGTCCCATCACTATTCCAACTGTAAAGTTAAATGGTGAGGAAGTAGCTTGATTGATAAAATCTTCAATAAACTGTACCAGTTGACTATTTTGAGATAGGGATCCATTTTTAAGGTCTACTAGCACTCGGTCAATATCGTATAAGACGATAATATTTCCACCTACAGATTGTATATTTTGAAGGGTTGTTAAATTATCCGAAGAATTTCCAATTCCATAACCACCTTGATAAGCGCCATATGTTCCGGGGGTTGGGTCAAGAATTCCGTCGACAAAGATGACTCTTGGTATCTTGCAGTTCGCACCTGTAACTGAAAACCCCAAAGTTGTACCTCCCAAATAAGCATTTCCACTTTCGGCAAGTGTCCACTCAATATTATGACCTGCAAACCAGACATCGGTACCGCTTACCATCATGTTAAGGTTGTTCAACCTTTCAGTTGTGGAGCCACCCATTGTTTCTTCTGCATAGGTTGCTAAATTCCCATTTAAATGATGGAGGTAGCAGTCAAATTTACCTTCTCCTTTATTGCTCCTAACCCCTCCGGCAACAAATCCATCACCTGTTGAAACAATGTCAATAAATTTTTCAGTTCCAGATATTCCATAGTTCCAGTCGGAAATAAAACTCAAACCTTGTGATATGCGTGCTACATATGAATTTGTATCTCCTTCTATCACCGTATATCCTGCACCAAGAATGCTTTGAGATATGTTGTCATAATCAAGACCATACAAGTGATTTGAGAATGAATTGGCATAATTCACGACATTGTTTATTGATCCACCATAGCCGAATTCGATAGCAAAAGGTAGATTTAAAGACCTGTCATTAACTAAGGTTATAAAGTTTCCTGAAAGCTCAAGTAATTCAAATGCCCAACCACCTAATGAGCTTTGGGAAAAACGGGAAGAAGACCAATTGAGTTGCCCTAGTTTATTAAGACTTATAATTTCATTTGAAACCGTTCCGGAGGCATTCAATCTGTTAAGGAGAACAACGATTTCTTCGTTTGCATCAAGAATAATATCAGAAGGTGCAATTCCTCCCTCTTCATCTGGTGTGATATTATAAGACCATAAGATTGTTCCACCTGACTGAATTAGATAAATCCATGTTTGATCCCCGCCTTTCACATTCAAATGTTGCCAATTAGAGCTCTGATGTACACATACAGCGTATGTTTCAGAATCTACTTGTATAACTCCTGTGGCAACTTCATCATATTCAGTAGATCCTATTAGTTTCAAGTATTGCTCCTTTCCTCTCTCTTCAATATGCCATATAGCGGCATCCTTAATGCCTGACTCACCATCAGATACATTTTGCCATCCAACAAGTAGTTTGTCCGTATTAAAAGGTCCTAAATCAATTCCTTCTTCGTCAAGACTTGATCCATAACCTTGTTCAAAAAACTGTCCAAATTCAATGGAAAAAGTTTCCTGTGCCAAAGAGGTATAAGAGAGGAAAAAAAGAATTGATAATAAGAGATAGTGATTTTTCATAAGGTTAAGGTTAAATTTTAGCGTTGGAAAAGTATGAAAAATTAAATGTTATTATGTTAGCGTATAGTTTTTTAACTTATAAGATGTGATTTTTAGTTATAATTATATTGGGAAGATTTTCTTCTCAAAATCTATATTGAGTTGAAATCTCTGGAGGTATTTTTAAAATTCAACCATTAGAAAAGTGAATCAATTCTAATGGTTGATTACAAAGCAATTATGGTATGAGACCTTAATTGAACATTGTGCCTTTTATAGGAATATTGGAGCGCTAAGAAGATTTGAATAAGCGACTCTACCTACATCTCGTGTTTAGTGCCACTTTTATTATATAAAACTTAGCTAGTTTGTTTTATATAAACCTTCTTCCCCTCCTCCGTCAAATAAGGATAAACCATCTCAAAAAGCAAGCGATGGTAATGCTTCACTACCGCCTGATCTTTACCTTTAAAGAGGATGGAGGCATTGATCCAATTATCGCCTAAGATATTCATGCGCTCATAGAGGCCCAGGTATTCGCCTTCAAATTCTTCGGGGCGCATGAGACCCTGCTGGGTCATATGGCTAAAGAGCTGCATATACTGTTGCTTGCGCAATCCTTGCAGACCCAAATAATGCTTCTTTAAATCGGGATCAGCGTCCAGCACCGCATAAAGGTCCTTGGTGATGAAGCGATAGTCGTAAAGGGTTTTCATCGATACCCAGGAGCTTTCGTAAATCAAGGGTAGGAGGGCCTGGTCCTGGGCAATCTTTTCCATTTCACGATCCATATGCGCTACCAAATCGAAGTAAAGGGCCGCTACTAAATCGCCTTTGGTTTTGAAATGGTAGTTCAAATTACCCTGACTCATCTCCAGAGCCACCGCAATCTTGCGTAGAGTAACTTCTTTAAGGCCTTCAGAATTAAATAGTTCTAAAGCTTTAACTAAAATGCGCTCTTTTGTCTTCATGAAATATTAGTACACTTGACCTAATTTAGTAAATTTGACCTAAAATTACGATTCCAATGGAAATAGCCATTATCGGTGGAGGCATAAGCGGATTAAGCATGTCCTTGGCCTTAGCAAAGCTAGGAATACAGTCGACCGTTTACGAAAGAGCAGAGGATTTATCAGAAGTTGGAGCCGGACTTTGGTTGCAGCCCAATGCCTTGCGGGTATTGCAATGGTTGGGAATAGAAGATGAGATCTTGAAAGCGGGATTTGTGCTCAATAAAATGGAAATCGCATATCCCAATTTAAAAGCGGTAAAAGAAGTGGATTCCAATGTGGTGGCCGATCGTTTTGGCAATCAAACCGTGGCCATTCACCGCGCCAGATTGCTAGCCATTCTTTTAGAGAAGGTAAAAGCCGTGGCTAAGGTGGAATTGGGTATGCCTTATCTCGGTCATGAACAGAAAGGCGATCAGATTGAAATTCAGTTTGAGAATGCCAAGCGCAAAGCCGATTGGATTATTGGCGCGGACGGTATCAAATCCAAGCTTCGTCATAGTTTAGGCTTTGCCTCCGAATACCGCAATACCGATCAGATTTGTGTCCGAGGCATTGCCCAGATTCGCTTACCGGAAGCATTGCGAAAGGAAGGCAAAGAGCTCTGGGGACCGAAAAGGCGTTTTGGCTTTTCCCATATATCTGAAGATCAGGTTTACTTCTTCGCCGTGCTCAATTCCGAAATTTCACCGGCGGAAATTAGTATCGACAGCCTCCAAGAAATGTATGCAAATTTTGATCCTGTGGTCAATCAAATTATCCGGGCCACCGACTTTGTGCACAGCACTGAATTAGCGGATTTAAAACGTTTGGATAGCTGGCATAAAGATCAGGCTTGCTTAATAGGTGATGCTGCCCATGCCACTACTCCTAATATGGGGCAAGGGGCTTGTCAGGGAATTGAGGATGCCTATTACCTGGCTCAGCTTATTTATAAAAAGGCTCCAAACTTAAAAGAGGCTTTTATAGACTTTGAGGCCCAACGCCGAACCAAAGTGGATTATGTAGTCAATAATTCCTGGCGCTTCGGGCAATTGGTGCATAAACCCTGGGGGCAGTTTCTATTAAAATCCATAATGAAGATTACTCCGGAGAAGGTGGTGAAAGGGCAGATGGCAAAGGTGTATGAAATTGAATCAGGATTTTAAACTTGATTGAATTCAGTTCCCTCAAAGTCCTCATACCATTTAAAATGCTTTTCAATGATCTCTTCTTTGTGTTCCCGTACATAATCGAGATAGGCCTGGGCCACGGGGGATAATCGCTTGCTTTTAAGCCAAATCAAACGCCAGTCGGTTTTAAGGGGCAGTCCTCGCCGCGGAACTATGTGAATGGACTGGTTCAACAATTCGTTTTTAATTCCGATTAAGGGTACAATGGAATTCCCCAAGCCCGCCACTACCGCTTGCTTTACCGCCTCATTGGAGGTGAGCTCCAGTTTCTTGCGATCCTTACTGCCATGCTGTTGAAAATAGCGCTCCATTTCCTGGCGGGTTGCTGATCCTTCCTCCCGAAAAATCAAGGGCTTCTTTTTGGGATTTCCCTTGCCATCACTCACCAGAAAGAGTTTGTTTTCCACCAGCTTTTCTTCCTCTACCTCCAGGTCTTTGGGGATTACTGAAACTATGGCGAAGTCAATTTCATTTTGCTTTAAACTTTCCAATACCCGACTTTTATTGGTTACATCCAAAACCAAATTAATGCCCGGCGCACTTTGCAGAAAGTCGGTGAGGAAAAAAGGAATCACGTATTTACCAGTAGAAGCAGAGGAGATTTTTAGCTTTCCTGATAACAAGCCTTTAAATTCTAAGGTCTTGAAACGGAGGTTCTCCAATTCTAAAAAAGCCTTTTCAGCGATCTCGGCAATCTCATAGCCAAAGTCGGTGATATGCAATTTTCGACCTACCAATTCAGTAAGCGGAACTTCAAACTGATCCTGGAAATTTTTCAGCTGGATAGACACCGCCGGTTGGGTCATATATAGCTCTTCCGCAGCCTTGGTAATGCTCTCGGTCTCAACAATTTTGAGGTATACCCGAATCTGATTCAAAGTATAGTTCATAAAATACTTTTATGATTGACATTCGAAATATAAATAAAAACTTATGAATTATCCATTCTAGTTTTGTCCCGTCACAAAAGCACAACGAATGACTGCCATACTCCTCACCGCCATTCTCTTAAGCCCAATCCTAAACCTTGGAATTGGGTTTTTTTATGCTTCTAAAAATCCGAAGCTTCCCAATAGCCTCGCTATTCGATCCTCAATCTTAGGATTAATCATCGCCAGCCTGGCCGTGATTTGGGTTTATGTTCAGGGACCATTGGAATCGACCTTGCTTGGTTTCGCGGATCTCGGATTCTCCATCCGACTGGATCGCCTTAATGGCCTGCTGCTGTTCATGATTAACCTGATTGCCTTCATAGTGTTTCGCTACAGCCGTAATTATATGGATGGCGATTCCCGCGAGGCCGCTTTTAGTGCCATGCTGGCCCTAACTGTAGCCTTAATTCAGTTCTTCGTCTTATCCGGTAACCTACTCTTATTAGCGCTCTCCTGGTTTGGTACTAGCATGGCCCTACAAAGGCTGCTGCTTTTTTACCGTCAGCGGGAAAGAGCCCGCCTCGCCGCTCGTAAAAAGTTTGTAGTAGCGCGCATTGCTGATATCCTGCTCCTTAGTGCCTTGGCCCTAATCTACTCAGAGTTTCATACAGCCCAGCTTGCGGAGATTTTTAAGCAATTGGAAGCCGGAGCCTGGTCAGCCCAATTAAATGCGGCGGCCATCCTCATGGTCCTGGCAGCTGCGCTTAAGGCGGTGCAAATACCTTTTCACAGCTGGTTACTGGAGGTGATGGAAACCCCAACTCCGGTTTCCGCTCTATTACATGCCGGATTAATTAATGCCGGTCCTTATCTGATCATTCGCTTTTCGCCCTTGATTAGCGGAACCGAATCGGCCAGCCTGCTATTGCTGTGCATAGGGGCTTTAAGTGCTTTATACGGAACGGCAGTAGCGCCTACGCAGCCAGCCATCAAAACTTCATTAGCTTATTCAACCATCGGACATATGGGCTTCAGCCTGATGCTATCGGGCCTGGGCTTGTATTCGGCAGCGCTTTTACATCTCATGGCGCATTCCTTCTACAAGGCCCACTCATTCTTAAGTTCTGGCAGCCAGATCGATCGGTATCGCAATGATCAATGGTGCAGCCCGGTTCCGGAACCATCTCTAAACAGGCTTTTAATGGCAATCACCCTGGCGCTGCTGATTTTTAGCGGGGTACTTGCTTTAAGAGGTGGCCTGGAAGGTATGAGCTTTGCCTTGCAAATCGTTGCAGCCATTATCGCCCTGGGAACCTCGGTACTACTCTTTAAGAGTTTCGAAGAGGGAATACAATTGCGGGCTCGCTTCCTCTTAATCCTTCGTGCTACACTAGTGGTCCTAAGCTTTTTCATATTGGAAGATTTGATACATCTGGCTTTAGCGCCGGAAATAGCCGCAACACCGGAGCTAAGCACCGGACAAAAGGCACTTAGTCTGAGTGTTTTATTGGCCTTCACAATCCTGGCTCTGGGCGCTTATTTCTTGCCCAAACAGTACCGAGCCTCCAGCAGGTTCAGAGCGATGGAAATTCACCTTCGCAATGGTTTTTATCTGAGCGTTCTCACCGATCGCCTCTTTGGTTCATTGAAACGAGCAAATAGCTAATCGCTTAAAAAGCAAAAATTATGGATGCAAAAATTAAACTGGCCCTCGAAACGGCATGTCAAAAGCTGGCTCCGGCCTGGTCCTTGGAAAACTCCATCGCTGTGAACCCTTATCTGGGTCTGCTCAATCAAGATTTTCAAGAAGCTGCTTTCAGCTTAAAACGTCGCGCGGGAATTGATATGAGCATGTCACTGGACTTCTACCTGGAGCAGTATGAAGAAGGGCAAATTACGGCCAGTGATATCGAGCATGCCCTTCACGCCAATCATCGCCAGGAAAGCAGTGCCGAATTTCTGGCGCAGGCTAAATTTCTGGCCCTAACCGCCTCAAACTACGAGCTCTACGAGCTTTATACCTTGGGTGATCTGGCCCGGGAGCACGGAACCAAAGATTGGTCGCGCTTTATGGTAGATCGGGTTTCGCAATGGGCCGCCCACTTTTTCCATCAGTATGATAAGCCCTATGCAGTGGGGATCGACCTTTTTGAGATATGGCGGGAAGAAGCCATGATTAACCGAGCCCCCGAATTAATGGGCCTACCCAATTTCCGCAATTATGTGAAAGGCCTTTCCAGCAATTATGAGGAAGCTCTCGAGCAAAATATTAAGGTGCTCGCCTTAAAAGGACCTTCCTTAGAACCTTATCTCCACAGCCTTCTCTTAAAACTCAAGGGCTGGTCATCTTATGTGGCGGGTCAGGATTGGCAGGCGAAACTCTATGGTGGCAATAGGCATAATCTGGAGTCCTTCCTTACGATATTATTAAGTTGGGAAGCAGCCCTGCTCGAAGGTCTTAATGATCTAAAACTTTATAAGGCCTGGGAACAGCGAAAAGCAGATTTGGCCATCCTCGAATTAAAAGCCGCCTTTCCGGGAAGTGAAAGCCTGGAAAGCCGCTTAATTCTTCAAGATGCCTTCGATTTTGCGGCCCAAAGAGAACTGAAGGAGCGTTTAAATCAGCTTCCACAAGCAGAGAAAGCCCAAGGCCCCAAAGCCCAAGCGGTATTTTGTATTGATGTGCGCTCTGAGCTTTACCGTCGAAACCTGGAACAGGTAGACCCGGAAATTGAAACCCTGGGCTTCGCGGGCTTCTTCGGGGTACCCCTGCAATACAGGGAATTGGCTTCAGATAAATCCCGGCATCAATGTCCGGCCCTAATTCCTTCTGCGGTAGAAGTAAAGGAAATAAGCAGCGACATCTACCAAACAGAGAAGAAGCGCGCTCTGAAATTGAGTCGGCAGCAAATCGCTAAAAGCTGGAAGCGTTTTAAATCCGGTAAAGTTTCGGCCTTTGCCTTTGTAAGTCCCTTGGGGATAAGCTTCCTCACCAAATTAATCAGCGATTCCTTTGCTTGGACCCGCCCCACGGCCGATCCTAATGCGGCGGATACCGACCGTGATATTGACCTCTCCGCAATCCCCTTCGAAACTCAGGTGCAAATGGCGCAGGGGGCTTTAAAAGCCATGGGTTTGACTAAGGGATTTGCTCCCATGGTGATGATTGTAGGACATGGAGCCAGCACCGTGAATAATCCTCATGCCAGTGCATTGGACTGTGGGGCTTGCGGAGGTCATTCGGGCGAGATTAATGCCTGGACCAGCGCGCGCCTTCTAAATGATACCAGAGTAAGGGCTGCATTAAAGGAGGAGGGAATTAGCCTTCCGGCAGATACGATATTCATAGCGGCCTTGCACGATACCACTACTGATTCCATCCATATTGTTAACCGTCGGGAAATCGACAAGAATCGTTGGCCGGAGCTTTCAGAACTGGAATTACAATTAGAGCGAGCAACCGAACAAGCTCGTCAGGAACGTGCTCTGCGCTTCGGGATTAAAGAAAGCGAGGCCCAAACCGAAATTGTAAAGCGCAGTAAAGATTGGTCACAGGTACGACCCGAATGGGGATTGGCCGGCTGCAATGCCTTTGTAATTGCACCTCGCTCCAAAACCAAAGGCAAGAATTTGGGTGCTCGCAGCTTCTTGCACTCCTACCAATGGCAAGAGGATGAAAACTTTGCCATTCTGGAGACTATTATGACCGCCCCCATGGTAGTTACCTCCTGGATTAACTTGCAGTATTATGCCAGTACCACCGACAATCAAAACTTCGGAGCTGGGAATAAAACCTTGCATAATGTAAGCGGCGGAATTGGAGTACTGGAAGGATCAGCGGGCGATTTAAGGATCGGCCTGGCTTGGCAGTCGGTACACGATGGCAAGCAATACCAACACTTGCCCCAACGCCTCAATGTGGTGATCGATGCACCCCAAGAAGCAATCAATACAATCCTTCAGAAGCATTCCATGCTGCAAGATTTATTCGACCACCATTGGTTGAAGTTATTCCGCATGAATGAAGCCGGACAAGTGGCAGAAGAATACCAGGGCAATTTGCAATGGCAAAGCTCAAAGGCCATCAGCCCACAAAAGCAAAATGAAAAATTAGTAACCGTTTAAATCCACTCTTATGCGAACCATGAACATTGACCTTCAGAAATTAGATTGGAAAGCTGCCGATTTTAAAAGATTAATCAGTTTGGCCATTGACCAACAAATAAAGGATCTCCGCACAGAGTTCTTACGACGTTGGGAAGCGGATCATCAAACATCAGCCGCCGATCGGGATGAGAAGATTCAGGATTTAAAAGCTTTGAAAGCGCAGCTCCTGGCAGAACTGAAAGAAGTGTCGGATGATGTCCCATTAAAGACTATCGCTCTGGCAGCCGAAACAGCTCAGAAGAAAAATTGGTCAGCAAACTTCGAAATGGCCGGACAAGAAAACTAGTTCTTTCTCCCTCCCCGGGCCAATACCGTATTGGTCCTAGCAAAAAGCCAAGTCTGAAAAGACTTGGCTTTCCTGGTTTAAAACAGAATTCTAAACCTGAGTAGAGCCCGGAGGGTTCATCTTAAGTGGGCTAATTCTTTTGGGGATGTCCAGGCTCCCAAATTAAGCGGAGAAAGGAACTAAGCCTTTCATTTTCACGCTTTATCGGTATGCCGGCTACAATCCCTATCATTAGATTATCGGCAATCGCCACTCGCATTTGTGGCCGCAAGCTAAGATCGAATTGCTGATTTTCAATGCTTTTGTTGATTTCTACTCCTAAAAAATTTCGAGTTCCACTAATCATATAATGGAAACTGGTATTGATTTCAAAAGCCTTATGCCACTGGTTGCTAGCATAATGGTGGGCGATTTGTGGGCCAGTATACAGCAAGGAATGGAAGTTTTGGCCCCAGCGTTTGGCAATCACCAGAAAGGGATTGTAAACATTACCAATAATGAGTGGCCTGGCAAAATTATTGAAGTCCGAAAGCTCAAATTCATTGATATAGCCAATGGCCATTGAACTGGCATAATGTTCATTTACCAGGAAGGACCATTGTGCCGCTACTTTTAAGCTGTTTAAGCGATGGGAGGGGATCTCCGACTCGGCACCAGCCAAAGGCGAATGCAGAGTAAAGGGGAGTTCTACCTCCAGACCTAGGCGATCCATCGGGGCCCATTCATATTCAATTAATGCTTCGTAGCTGTCGAAACTAAGATTGTCGGTTAGTCCCATCCCAATGTTCCATTCCCTTTCGCCTTTACGGGCGCCTAAATCCCGAATTAAGTCGATGTAGAGGGGTTCGGCATGTAGGACTTTATCTGGGTCCTTCTGATTTTCTACTTCTTGAATAAAAAGACTGTCTTTCTGAGCATCATTGATTTGCCCAAATAGGGAGAGTGGGAATGCCAGCAAGCTAAACATCCCTAAAATGCATGGTTTCATATTTTGATTTGTTTAGATAAAAAAGGCTCCATTTAATGCGGAGCAGGAATCGATTTTGAAAACAAATCAAGCTTGTGGGGGAGGATTGTCGATATTGAAATGGCCCGGCAATGTTCTGGCCAAAAAGGAGCTGAAGGTCATTAAAGAATCATCAATAAAGAGCGGTTTGCCAATAAAGAGATAGGGATTAATGAGGGCTTCGATCTTTAAACTGTTTTGACTTTGCGATTCTTCAGTATCCGGATCATCGTATTCGATAAAAGCATCTTCATAACCCAAAATCTGCTCAAAAATAATTTCCACCATACTTTCCTGATCATTAAAACTCAGGTCTTCTGGAATATCATTTGCTTGGAAATCACGCGTATCCACACTGATATTGAGGAGGTAAAAAGCCATAATACCCCAAAGCAGACTTAGGGCTTTGCTATTTCTAAGTATGGAAATCACGGTCTCGAAAGTAGGCCTTATACTTTAATGAAATCAATAGCTGCAAACAAAAAAGCCAGGTAGATAACCTGGCTCTATATTGAGGATTTGGGTTCTTAATCCAAATTATAAATCTCCATTACGCTCTTCATTTTCGATTCGAAGTCGATATCCAAATCGATTAATTTACCGGAGTGAATGTCAAATACCCAGCCATGTACACTAATGCCACGTTCGCGGTGAGCGCGTTGCAAGGCCGCGGTTTTAATCACATTAAAGCATTGTTCTTCTACATTTAATTCGACCAAACGCTTATAACGCTCTTCCTCATCTGCAATAGCATGCAGCTCTTCAGCGTGAAGGCGAAATACATCACGGATATTCCGTAACCAGGGATTTAAAATGCCTAAATCCTGAGATTGCATGGCTGCTTTAACCCCTCCACAGAAGTAATGCCCACAAACCACCACATGGTTTACTTTAAGATGACTCACCGCATATTCAATTACCGACATAGCACTGAGATCAGTATTGGGAACCATATTGGCAATATTGCGGTGAATGAAGGCTTCTCCCGGAGAAACACCCATTAGTTCTTCGGCGGTAACACGACTGTCTGAACATCCGATATACAGGATTTCAGGACTTTGCCCCTTGGATAAATTGCTGAAATAATCTGAATCGAGTTCTAATTTGCTTTGAACCCAATCGCGGTTGTTTTGGAAAATGTTTTGGATGTCCATTGGCTGCTTTTTCTGCTGGCTTGATTTGAATGATTAAATTTCCTTGGTTAAATCACTTAGGGGCATGACCAGATCAGGAAACTTTTACAATTTCAAACATAAGGATTATTAAGATTTACCTGCGGATTTTGTAAATCTCTACCTTAAGCTCTAGTTCCTTCATAGCCAGCCGATAGAAACTTAAATACCCTTAGCCATTATGAAAGGCCCCCTAAATCAAGCGCGCTTATATCCTTTATTCTTGCTTCTGAGTACCTTCTTGGTGTACCTGGAATGGGGTGGAGCTCAAAGGGCCTTTTTAGTGGAGATGGAAGTACAGCTTTTCCGGGATCTTTTTCAGCAACCGGAGCATTTCGCCCATCCCTTAATACTCTTGCCTTTATTCGGACAGTTACTTTTGATCTTTCTAATCCTAAAGCCACAAGCAAAAAGACTTTGGCCTATGCTGTCCATAATCAGTATAGGACTATTACTGCTCTTTGTTTTATTGGGAGCTCTCCTAAAATGGAATCCATTAATGTTGCTATCAGTCATGCCTTTTATGCTGATTAGCCTTTTGTGGATGATTAAATACAGCCTTATCCATTCGGAGCCTACCCAAACCAAATACCCCGATAGCTAGTGCCAGAAACTATTTTATCCATACCTGAAATTCGGGCTGCATATTCCCTAAAAAAGTTTCAAATTGGGAGCAAGCATTGCAGACTATGTTAATTACCAAGAATTTTTCACTTAAGCGAATCCTTCAGTTTTCCGGTCATCATTTTCCCTGGTTAATTATTTGGATGACTTTAGTGGTCGCCCTTTATGTCTATACCGGCGAAGGTCACCATTGGATGTTTATTCCCTGGTTACCAGTTTCCATCATTGGTACAGCGGTAGCCTTTTACGTAGGTTTTAAGAATAACAGTGCCTACGATCGTATGTGGGAGGCTCGTAAAATTTGGGGAGCTATTGTAAATAGCAGCAGATCCTGGGCAAGTATAGTAAGCAATTTCACCACCAATCAGCATAATCCAAATCCTATCAAGGAGTCGGAGATAAAGGCCTGGCATAAGAAATTAATATTCCGTCACATTGCTTGGCTCTATGCCTTGCGCAGTCAATTGTTAATTGCAACACCCTGGGAACATTCCAATCAAAGGGGTTTTACGGGCTCTTTTGCGCGTAGATACCAAAGGCTTTTTGGAGTAGGATTAGTTGATGATGAAGTAACCCGCATAGAACTCAAGAATTTTTTAGGAGCGAGTGAGCATGATCAGCTCATTGCGGCAAAAAACACCGCCACGCAAATTATTTTCAAGCAGGGGGAGGACTTAAAAAAGCTGCGGGAATTGAATCTTATCGATGATTTCCGCCATATGGAAATGCAAAAGGTGCTGAATGATTTTTACGATCACCAAGGTAAATGTGAGCGAATAAAGAAATTCCCCTTACCGCGTCAATATGCGAATATGAGCTTCAACTTTGTTTGCATTTTTATCTTTTTAATGCCCTTTGGTCTGGTGCCGGAATTCGCCAAATTTGGAGATATCGGAATATGGATGTCCATTCCCTTTTTAGTGATTGTCGGCTGGCTTTATGTGGTGATGGAAATAGTAGGCGATTATTCGGAAAACCCTTTTCAGGGAATGGCCAATGATATTCCCATGTTATCACTTTGCCGTACCATAGAAATAGACCTGCTCGAAATGTTGGGAGAAACGGATTTACCCGCCCCCATTGAAGCGAAGAAGGGAATATTAATGTAGTATGAATCGATTTTTACACTACTTATCCTATTTGCAGTTCCCACTTTTCGCCGGGGCTCTGTACTATTATTTACGCCCAATTTGGGAATCTACGCAAATCCTCGATTCTCTAAATACCGGCCTAATGCTTACCGGTCTGGCCCTAAGCTTTGTTTCTCTGGTTAATCCCCAAGCCAGTAAGCGTCAGTTAAAGGAGAGTAGTCGGAAGCTTTTGTTTTGGATATTAATGCCCAGCTTGCTTCTGATGTTTGGCTTGTCTCTGTATTGGTATTGGCAGGGCGGGGATGTTGGTAGTTTGGGCCAATCTTTACTTTTTCTGTCCATTGGAATGCTATCCGTATTACGAATGCTTAGCAGCTCAAATGCACACTAAGAGCTTGAAGCTGAATTGGTATGTAATTTGATTTCCAGCTAGAAATTTATTCGATATGGGCCTACGACTATTTTTCTTCTTAGTGATCAGCTTAAGTTTAAAAAGTCAAGCCATTCGGGTCGGTCCGGCCGAAGATCATAAAGACCAATTGCCCTGGGAGCATATTTATGCTGTTGACGCTCAGGATTTAAACCGCTCTTTTTCCGAACTGGCCCTGCGTAGCAGAATTGAACCACAAGTACTCCTGGAAGCCATAGGCGCTTATCAGCAGATTTATCAATTTGAGGTCAATGCGGATAGCTTGCCTGGGAAATTCGTATTTGCCGGAGTACGTTATCCCATCCTGTTTTTTATGCGCCACAGCTTTATTGTAGCGTGGGAAAAACAGGCGGATCAGTCTTATTTCTACCGTTTTTACAATCAGCATGCTGATTACGATAAGGGGAAATTCAATCCCGATCAAAAGGAAGCTAAACCTCTGGAAATTGGTTTAAGAGAATGGTCATATCTGCAGATGTTGGTGAATAATCTAAGCCTGAATAGTGCGCTGTACCATCCTTTGGCCTTTGCCTACAACTATGAGACGTATTTCTTAAGTCGGGAAGAATTGCAGCATTGGGGAATTGAGGAACTGAAAATGCATCGTGAAGATAGCTTGCTTAGAGCCGATAGTTTACAGGTGCGAATTCTGGAATATCCACTTAGTTTACCTGATATCAGAGTGTTTTGGGACTCCAATACTTTTCAGATCGAGGAATATCAAGTTTATCCACAGGTACTTTATTCTAATCCGCTTTATGAGGCGACTTATGACTCCATAGGGCGGATTAAGCATGGTAGACATTTGGGATTCCTTCGCAAAGACAGCGGTACTTATCATCGCTATTTTTCGGATAGTCTTAGGACTAGCCTAATTTTAGGTAAGCAGAACCGCATTTATTATTGGGATGCTGATCCTTTTGGTTCCAATCTTATCTATAGTTATGCATCCTCCATGGCGGCTAAGGACCTCAAGGACTTATTCTTAAAGAGTAATCCTCTTGAATTAAAGGCTTATTTAGATAGCGGAGCCCAAGCCATAGATACCTTAAGCCTGCATCAAAATGAAATCCGTGCTTTTTATACGAAGGGTGATCCCTGGCATCGGATATGGCGAACCAAGGGCAAATACCCAATAGCCTGGTTTTGGAAGTGTAAGCTTCCCTTAAAACCGAACTGTTTAAAAGTAGAGGAATAGGATTAATTTTAAACAGTCGATTATGAGAAAGAGTAAGTTTTCGCCAGAGAAGATTGCCAGGGTCTTGAAAGAGTTTGATCAAGGTAGAAGTGCACAGGAATTGAGCCGAGAGTACGGGGTTAGTACCGCAACGTTTTACAAATGGCGAGAGCGTTATGCTGGCATGAGTGGAAAGGAGTTAAAGCGTATAAAGGATCTTGAAGAGGAAAACAGGAAGCTTAAGCAGATGTACGCGAACCTGGCCCTAGATCATCAACTAGCTAAAGAGATTATTGAAAAAAAGCTTTAAAGCCCTGCCGTAAGAGAGAGATTGGTCAGGAAATATCTAGACGCTACGGTATTAGCAGGGCATGCCGTGTATTAAACCTCAGTAAAAGCGTGTATTACTATCAAGCCCAAGCAAAGGATGATCGTGAGCTGGAAGAAGCATTACTGACGAAAGCAAAAGAACATTCTGAGGAAGGCTTTTGGAACGCCTATCACCGCTTACGTAATGAAGGCAAGACTTGGAACCACAAACGACTACATCGTGTTTATGTGGCTTTAAAACTACCTTTAAGACGAAAGGTTAAGAAGCGATTACCCGCTCGGGTAAAAGAACCGTTAGTGGTGCCTGATAGGCCGAATCAGACCTGGAGTATGGACTTTGTACATGATGTACTAGAAAACAAGCGCAAGTTTCGTGCATTCACGGTAATTGATGACTACAATCGAGAAGCACTACATATCGAAGTAGATTTCTCACTTCCATCAAACAGAGTAGTATATGTGCTTAATCATTTAATCAATCGCAGGGGTAAACCCGATGTGATCCGAATGGACAATGGGCCCGAGTTCATTGCTGAGCTCACTAAATCATGGAGCGTCATTCATGAAATAGAATTTAGATATATCCAACCCGGCAAACCCACACAGAACGCTTTTATAGAGCGATTTAATGGAAGCTACCGCCGAGGAGTGCTGGACAAATATATTTTTGAAGATATCCATCAGGTAAGGGAGCAAACAGAAAAGTGGATGCATGACTATAACAACTTTAAACCTCATGATTCATTAGGAAATATACCGCCTAGGGTATACGCCAAACGCAACCACCCCGAGGGTACCCTCGGGGTGGTTGAAAACAATACTATCTTTGGAAAAGTCAATTAACTAATGGTTCGGATCAGGGGAAGCTTACAGAAGGAGCTCAGCCAAAGGGATTTTGTGCCCTATAAAGTTATGGGAAAAGACAGGGACTTTGTCGATCTGGTGGAGGATCACCTGGCTTATAGTCCTCAGTATTTGATGGTTGAAGTAGACCCCTTCCAGGGATTGATTTTTTATAAATCACCTAAAGATTCCCAGTACTATTTTTTAGGGCTTCACGAATTGCGAACTTTTTAACAATAGCAGGCAGAGTCAGCTATACAGCGTATATTAGAGCTTCTGATTTTTATTTCACAAAGCTTTTACCTGTCTTATGAGCCCACTTAAAAACGAAGTTCGAAATCTGTTTCGCCAGAACGATCAAGTTTTTGAATTTTTAAGTACCCAAGCCCTGGATGGTTTGGCCATCAGAGAAATAGGAGCTGAAGAAAGGTTTTGGGCTAATGAGGTTTTTTGGGCCCAACTGGGTTATAAAGCCAAAAAAATTAAGGCCAGTCTGAGTTTTTGGCGGAATTGTCTTCATCCTGAAGATCAGGATTTGGAACAAAAAACCTTCCGCTTGCATGCCGATAATCCCGAAAAACAAGCGTACAATGTTATCCTTCGTTTTTACCACCGCGAAGGGGGCTTGGTATGGATGCAGGTGAATGGGCAGATAATAAAAGAAGATAGGGGTCCTGCAAAAAGGATGCTTTTGTTTTTCAAGGAGATGAGTGCTCTGAAAAACCAGGAAGATTTTCTAAAGCGTTCTTCGGAAATAGCCCGTATCGGCTATTACGATTGGAATATTCGAAGTAAGGAGCTTCACTGGAGCAGGGTTACCAAGGAAATTCATGGGGTAGATCCCGATTTTAAACCGGATTTTCGACAAGCCTTAAAGTTCTATAAGGAAGGTCGTTCCCAACAGAAAATCACTGAAATCATCGACCGTGCTCAACATTTTGGTGAACCCTTCGATGAGGTCTTACAAATTGTGAATACCAGCGGTAATGATGTTTGGGTTCGGGTAATTGGCATTCCCGAAATCCATGAGGGCAGGGCTTTGAGGTTATACGGCATGTTTCAGGATATCGACTTAAGCATCCGCACTCAAAATGCCATTCGCTCCGAGCGGCAATTGTACCGTCAGGTATTACAAGGGGCAAATGTGGGCGCCTGGGATTGGGATATCGATTCGGATCGGATGACCTTAAACCGCAAAGCGGCGGAAATGCTGGGCTACGACCTGGAAGTAATGCGACGTGAAGGTCAGGTTTATTGGTTTGACTTAATTCATCCGGATGAGCAATCCAAAGTTCGCCGTGAACTGATGGAATATACCGTGGGTAAAACCCATGAATTTCAAACGGAATGTCGCCTGCGCAAGGCTAATGGACGCTACCGTTGGTTGCAAATATCTGGTAAGCTTTTTCAACCCGATTTGCATTTTGAACGCCCTCGAATAGTGGGGATTTGGACCGATATTCATCATGAAAAGGAAAGGCTATTAAGCTATAGCACCTTTATTCAGGAAGCTCCTCTGGCCATAGCGATGTTCGATCGAAATATGCGATATATCAATTGCTCGCATAAATGGCTCATTGATTATAAGTTGGAAGGTCAGGATATCATTGGCCGCAGTCATTATGATGTTTTTCCGGAAATTTCAGAAGAATGGAAGCAATTACATCTTAGCTGTTTGGCGGGTGAAACCTTAAACCGAGAAGAAGATTTATTTCGTCGTATGGATGGACATGCCCAATGGATTCGTTGGGAAATTCGACCCTGGTATGAAAGTAAAAATCAGGTAGGGGGAATTATTATGTATACGGAGGATATTTCAGACCGAAAGGAAGCGGAATCTAAACTGCGTAAAAGTCAAAAGTCCTTTGAGCAGAATTTTACGAATTCCGCGATAGGGATGGCTATTATTGGACCCAAAGGCGAGTGGCTGCAGGTAAATGATAAGATTTGCCAAATGCTGGGCTATGGTCCGGATGAACTTAAGGAGAAAACCTTTCAGGAGTTAACACATCCCGAGGATTTAGAAAAAGATTTACTCTTATTGGAAAAGCTTAACCGGGGTGAGATTGATAATTATCAGATTGAAAAGCGCTATATCCGCAAGGATGGTACAGTACTTTCTGCCCTTTTAGGAGCCACTGTGCTTCGAGATGAGCAAGGGGAGGTGGACCATTATATTTCACAAATTATTCCGATTCCATTGGATTAGATTTCGGCGAGATAACCCTTAATTAGTTTTGGCAAATCAATACCTAATCTCGGAATTGATTTAGCCTAATATATTAGTACTTTGATATTTCGATTAGATTAAAGCTCCTAATATGATCATGGGAATATTATGTTTTTTCCAACCATTTTATTTTGAGCTCCGTCTAAGGGACGAAGACAGCAAATGAAGAAGTGGAAATTAATAGGGCTCATTATCTTTTTACAGGCATGTTCTGCCGATAAAAGTTATGACCTTAAGGCACCGCAAAGTTTAATCTTTGCCGCCGATGTAAATCGTGAAGGAGGAAAATTAGACCGGCTCTTTTTTGAGGGTGGTCTGCTGCGCATTTCGCGTTTTCAGCTCGATGGCGATCGGGTGGAAGCCGAAGACTATTTCTTCCAAAATGGATATTCCCCGGCAATGGAAATTCCTTTGGATTCCTTGGCCTATCCCAGATTACAATTCGATTTACCCCAGGGAATTTACAATAGCATTCGATTGCAGTTTGAGATTCCTTCGGCCAATATCCCCACTTTAATAGTATTAGGTCGTTTTCAAGATTCTACTGGCCTTTGGGTACCCTTGCGATTGGAGGTTGATAGTTTTGAGCTATTTAGCCTTCTGGCATTGGATCAGTTTGGAGATCAGGAGATCGTTATAGAGGAAGGGAACTCTTATTATGGTTTATTACGCTTAAACCCTCAACATTGGTTTTCAGGAGTACGCACAGAGCAATTGGAAGCAGCCCAGCGGATTAGCATCGGCGGAGAAAGTACTTTATTGATTAACCGCTCGGTAAACAGTGAAATCTTTACTGAGGTTGATAATCGCCTTGATGAACTCAATGATCTAACTATCTACTGATGACCCTGGGCCAATTGCAAAATTTACCCGATAAAGATCTGATTGAAGGCTGTTTAAAGAACGACCGGCTCTATCAGGAGGCTTTATATCGAAAGTTTGCAGATACCATGTATCGGGTGGCCTGGACTTATGCTAAGGATGATGATGAAGCAGCGGATATTCTGCAAGATGGTTTTATCAATTGCTTTCGCCACCTGGATCGCTACAAATTCGAAGGTTCATTTGAGGGTTGGATTCGCAGGATCATAGTGAACAAAGCCCTGGAATATTACCGCTCTAAGCGCCGCAAGGAAGAGGTAAGCCGCGAATATTATGAAAAGCAAGAGCACAGTACCGATGATCTGCTTTCGGGCATTCAGGCGCGAGAATTAATCGGAATGGTTAATCACTTACCGGATAAGGCTGCCATGGTGCTTAAGCTCTATGCCATAGAAGGTTATGCTCACCGTGAGATTGCAGACTTAATGGGTATTAGTGAAGGAACTTCTAAATCACAATTAAATCGGGCGCGAGGCTTATTACGCGAGCGAATTCAAAAATTAAATGGCTAAGGATCCCAACATAGATCAAAAGATTCGCGATAGCTTCGAAGCAGCGGACCTAAAAGCCCCGGAGGGAATCTGGCAGGCGATGGATCGATCTATGTCGAGCGATGAAAGCCAGATGGATCAAAAAGTACGTGACTCCTTTGCAGAACAAGATTCCAGTGCCCCCGAATCTGTTTGGGAAGGCATTAATCGTCAATTAACCATTGATAAGGCCTGGAAGGGCATAGATTCTTATTTGAACCGCCAGCGCTTGTACCGGGTGCTTAGCCGGGTGGCAGCGGTGCTATTGCTCTTGTTTAGCATTGGATGGTGGTGGTCAAGTACGGTGGATTCTAAATCCATAGGGGATGAGTCCGCTCCCATTAATCATGAAGAGTTAAACCAGAATCCTGATCAGATTAATAATGTGACTGCCCCATCAGACGAAAGTCTAATACCTCTAGATAGGAGCCCAAAACAGCCTGCTGAAACGAAAGAAGCAGGTTTATATGCATTCCAAAATTCAAATGGAAATGGTCTCCATACTAATCAATCAATAGTGGCTAGTGCAGATGATGAGCAGATACTGCTGGCAGAGCAAAGCAGGGATGCAGAAGTATTGGAAGCCGAACTGGAACTTAGGGATTGGTTTGATTTGGGTCTGGAAAAACCATCCTTACTCTTAAAGCAAAGGGATTTCGAGCCCAAGCCTCTTTTTAGGACCCATCCCAAAAAGCGATTCAAGGCCTGGCAACTGGGTCTACGCTATAGCTGGCAACGTGATTATTTGAGCAATAGCCTGTATCGTGAGAGTTTGGACCCACGAAGTTTGGTGCGCAGTAATGCGGTATACAGCAATGCCATTAGCGCCGAATTATATTATCGCCTTAATCCGGATTGGTCTCTAAATCTGATGTGGCAGCAGTCCCGCGATTGGGTGTTTCATTACAATACCTACGAAGAAGGGCAGTATGTAGACCGTAAGTTGGAATTGAATTACCGTCGGATTGGCATTGGATTAAACCATCATTTCCGCTTTGGTCCACAGAGTAAATGGCCGGTATTAAGCTTAGGGGTGCAGCCCTATTATGGATTTTTGCATCAAGCTCAAGAAGCGGGCTTAAACCGCACTGAATCCTATGGAGATGCCTGGGGCATGGAGCTGAAAGTGGGTCAGGAATGGAAGAGCGGGGATTTGGTCTTGTATTATGGCTTGATGACAGATTTTAGCTTAAACAACTTGTATCGGGGAACGGATCGAATTCCAGCCGATTTTAACAAGACACTCTATCGTTCCTGGGGATTGTATATCGGCACGCGCTATGGCTTTTAAGGCCAGAGAATATGAGCCAGTGATAAGCCATTTTCGTCAAAACGTTTCCCCGACTTTTTAAAACCCAATTTTTGATAGAAATCAATCGGGGAGGGATAAGCACTGCCATCTGCCCTTAAATAATGAGGATGATCAACGGCCCAGCCATTGAGCAGCGGCTCCTCAAATTGTGCCTTTTGTAATAGTTTTCTTCCGAGCCCCATTCCCTGAATATCACGATCCAATAGCATGGCAAACCAGGGGAGCGAATCTCTTTGAAACACACAGAACCAGGCTTTTAATTGCCCTTCAGTATTCAATAAGAGCTTATGACGAGCTTGGTTTAGGGAAGCTAAATAGGATTCGAGTTCTGATTTATTTTGATAGGCAATTTGACGGGGATACTCCGAGTTCCATATCCGCATTAAATCCTCGATATAGGAATCTTCTAATACCGGAACTATGAATTCATCAAGTTCCAAAGGATTTAGTCTTTACCTAAAATGCGGGTCATTAGAAATTGACCGGGATTATTCCAAAGGGCCTTGCCTTCAGATACAATATTATCGGTGATTTCCACAGCCGAACCCCACATGCCATTGACCCCTTCTTGTCGATTACCAATATTACCATCCCAATCTTTGGAGGTTACTTCAACTTGCGGGCAATCGCCGTAGCAATCGCAGTGTTCATCAAAGGCGGTCACTTTAAATTCTCCTTCTAATACCGCACTTAAGTCATTGAGAACCATCATTCGGGCCGAAGCTTCTCCAAAATCCAAACCTCTAAAAACTACGCGAGCTTTAAAAGTTTCATAGGCATCGCTTTGTACGCAAAAATGGTACTCTGCGGCTTGGGCTTTTAATTGATACCCCAGGCTGGTAGCCAAGAAAAGCAGGAAGAGCGATTTGATTTTCATATAAGCATTGGTCGAAAGGGACCCTAAAGGTCAGAAAAAAAATAAAGTCTTGTGCTTTTCAATAGGAAGTACATTGAAATACAAAATTGTAAGATTTAGATACAGAAGTGAACAAATTCCTAAGTATTTGGTCATTAGGGAGATAAAATTCAATGATGATGGAATCCGATTAGAGGTTCTTGTCGTAGATAAATCAAAGCCGCCTATGAAATTCCTGTCCCCTCTTATCTTTTTGCTGCTTGTCTGCACGGCTAGCATTGCACAGAATTCTGATTTGGAAGTTCAAGTCAGTTATTTCTCAAGTTCATCGGCTTTAAGCATAGAAGATGTCCAGGCGTTTCCCAAAGATTCCTTTCATATTCCTGAGCATGGCAAAACGGAGCAAGGCTTTAGCAACAAGCATTATTGGTTGAAATTAAATATTGCGAACCCTCAGTCCGATGAATTTGAGGGTTTTATGGAGTTAGGGCGACCGGTTACGGATTATATCGAGGTGTATCAATCTAATGATCCAAAAGCCATTTGGCGCGGCGGAGATCGTATTCCTTTCGAGGAGCGAAGTAAGGCCCATCGCTTAAATGTATTTCCATTGGAATTGAGTGCAGAATCCAATCAATCCTATTTGATTCACTATAAAAGCGATGGAGAGACCTTAGACCTGCAGCCAAAGATTTATAGCGAGGAAGCCTTTTATAAACGGCAATACAGCGAACAATTATTTCTGGGGCTTTTTTATGGAATGCTTTTCCTAAGTGCGGTGATTTACCTCTTCTTTTATACCGGTTTAAGGGAGAAGGCCTTTCTGCATTATGGTCTTTATGTGATTAGCATTGCCATGTTGCAAGGTTCCTTGGATGGTTTCAGTTACCAATATTTGTTTTCCTCCGGATCGAAGTTCGGTAGCCAGATTATCCTCTTAAGTGGAGTGCTTACCAATTTCTTCCTCTTGCGCTACTCTGCCAGTTTTTTGAAAGTGAAGGAATTACTTCCCCCCATCTACAATCTCTTCCGCTTCTTTTATTGGGCAATTCCCCTGGTTGGCGTTCTGATCTACCTAAGTGATACCACCCTGTATTGGAGCTATTACTTAAGCAATATCAATGGTTTGCTGAGTTTGATCTTAATATTGATTACGGTTGTCTACTTGCATTTTAGAGTACAGCGGGTAGATCCCTTTTTCTTAACTGGGATTTTCTTTTTAGTGATGGGATTATTGGCCTTTGTACTCAATAATCTAAGTATGCTGCCCAATAATTTCTGGATTCAGAATAGCGCCAAATTCGGAATTGCATTGGAAGTGGTTTTCCTGTCCTTGTCCATGACTAATCTTATTGGGAAGCTTCGCGAAGAAAAAGAGCGTTCACAAGAAGAGGCCTTACAGAAGTCGGAAGATATATCGGCCATGAAGACCTATTTCATGTCTAATATTTCCCATGAGTTGCGCACTCCCATTAATGCCATTTTAGGCATCGCTACTGAGCAATTGGAAAGGGAATTAGGAGCGGAAGAGATGGAGAATTACCGCATTGTGCGTAGTGCTTCTTTCAATCTCTTGAGCAATGTGAATGATATTCTGGACTTTGAACAGATTGAGAAGGGACAATTGGAATTGGATCAAAGTTCGGTTTTTGACCCCCTGCAGGTTTTTACAGATGTAACAGATTCCTGGGGCTTTGAGGCGCGTAAAAAAGGCTTGTCATTCGATTGTGTAATGGTAGATGAACTCCCCGAAAAATTACAAGGTGATGAAAAACGCTTCCGCCAAATCCTCAATAACCTGATCAGCAATGCGGTAAAGTTCACCGCTCAAGGTTCAGTGCGCCTTACGGTGCATTGCACTGATCAAGGGGAGCATTGCCGGATTCGAATGAATCTCAGCGATACTGGTATCGGAATGTCGCAAGCCGAATTAAGTCAAATATTTGAAAGCTTTAATCAGATGAAACTCAACAACAAACGTCGCTATGGAGGCCTGGGTCTCGGTTTAACCATTGTACAGCACCTTGTAAAATTGTTTGGAGCCAAAATAGAAGTGGATAGTGAACCCGGCATGGGAACTAATGTGAAATTAGATTTGCGTCTGGCCCATGTTAAGGAAGCAGAAAAGCCAATGAGTCAGGAAGCAATGGAGATGGACTTCGACATTTCGAGCTTCGACCTTAGGGCTTATCAAGGTGAAATTCCGGATAGCACCAAAATTCGGGTTTTAGTGGCGGAGGATAATGTGATGAATCAGATGATTCTGAAGCGCTTATTAGCAACTATCCCAAATTTGGAATTGGAAATAGCCAATGATGGCTTGCTCGCTTTACAGCAGATGTCGGATAAAGCCTTTGACATCATCTTAATGGATTTGCAGATGCCTAATATGGATGGCTATGAGGCCACCGCGGCCATCCGCTCCGGCGCATTAGGTGAGGCCTATCAGAAAATTCCCATTATTGCCGTTACCGCCGATGCTACTATGTCGACCCAAAAACGGGCCTTGCAAACCGGTATGGATTCTTTCATGACCAAGCCCGTTCGGAAGGAGCAATTGGTGCAGAAAATTCATGAGCTGACGGGAAAAATGCGGGTTGCCAGTTAATAAAAAAGGCCATAGAGGCCCGGCTTTAAATACTTGAACATAATTGAAAATTGAGTTTTTTGGTCGATGCACCTTGCTTCGATCCGAATTCCTTATAGCTCTGCAAAGATGAAAGTGGCTGACCGCAAGAGCCTTAGCGCTATTTCCCTTTTCCTTGTCAATTTTTCCTTTCCCTTACGACTATAGGAGGAAGAAATTTGAAATATGATTTATCGCGGGAATACAGATGAGTACTTGTCTATTGGAACCTTAAGCGGGGAAGATTTAGGTGCTCTCTTAGATCCAGTACCCAGTGCCCTCTTAGTTTTGTGGTTTACTAAGGATCAGAATCACCTGAGGATCGATGGCCAGAATTATTGCTTCAATCGCAATGAGCTAATCTGCCTCACCGAATTTCATCAAATAGAGGAAATAGACATTCAAGAGGCGCGGTTGATAAAATTCAATCGATCCTTCTATTGTATAGTTGATCATGATAGTGAGGTGAGTTGCAAGGGCCTGCTGTTTTTCGGCTCCAAGCAATTGCCGCGCATGGATTTACCGGCCGAAGAGATTGAGATATTCGAAACGGTGTATCGCATGTTCACTCTGGAGTTTATTAAAACCGATCACCTTCAAGGTGAGATGCTACAAATGATGCTCAAGCGTTTTTTAATCTTGAGTGTCCGCTTGTATAAAAAGCAATGCAAAATGGAGGCAGAAGGGGCGCAATTGGATTTAATTCGGGAATACAATTTCCTTGTAGAGCAACATTATCGCGAAAAACACAGTGTAGCTGATTATGCAGAAATGCTCAATCGCTCTCCCAAAACCTTATCCAATCAGTTTAAAAAACTATCTGATCAAAGTCCTTTAGAATACATACAGAATCGGCGCATGTTGGAAGCCCGCCGCTTATTAATTCGGGGCGACTTAAGTGTTAAGGAGGTGGCTTTCGAATTAGGTTTTGAAGATGTACAAAGCTTTAGTCGCTTCTTTAAAAGGGAGGAAGGTCTAAGTCCGGCAGCCTTTATCCGGCTAAAGGGAAAAAAGGTTAACTCTTGAGGTAAAATGGCCTAGAATGGGCTCTTCAAGCAGTTGAATCTTTGCAGTGTTCAAATTGATTAATCTAAAAACACGAATAAGATGAACACTTTTGATGTACCCGAACGCCATGAAGTAGCCGATGCGAATCAGCAAATCTTTGATAACCTGAAATCCAAATTAGGCTTTGTACCGAATCTCTACGCCAGCATGGCGCATTCTGATACTGGCTTGGCTAATTACCTGCAATTTCAAGGGGCTAAAACTTCTTTCAGCAATAAGGAGAAAGAGGTGATTAACCTGGTGGTAAGTGAATACAATCAGTGTAAATATTGCCAGGCAGCGCATACTGCCATTGGCAAGATGAATGGTTTTAGCGATGAGCAAATCCTGGATATCCGCAGTGCCCAAATAAGCTGGGATAGCAAATTAGCTGCCCTGGCCCGTTTAAGCCTGGCTATTGTAGCCTCTAAGGGAAAAAGTGTGGATCGCGAATTGAGCGCTTTTTACGAAGCGGGTTACGACCGTGGAAGTTTAGTGGATTTGGTATTGGCTGTGGCGGATAAGATCGTAATGAACTACCTGCATAATATTATTCAGATTCCAGTGGACTTTCCCACTGCCCCTGAATTAGAAGAAGCCTTGTCTTAAGCGAAGCCTTAGGTTTTTTGGTTGGTGGCCGCCCTTCTGCAAAGAGGGGCGGTTTTTTATTTCCTACTCAGCTTATCAGCAAAGACCAAAAAGAGGTCTAGAAACTTACTTTGTTTGGAACGGTAAGGCTCATCTACGATGAAACCATCGGGATCTATAACCTTATCCATATTGCCAACCGTAAGCATTTGCGGATGCGGAAAACCATGACAGGTAAGAATGTTCTGCTGTAATTGATAGGCAGCGCGAATACCTCCCATACTGCCGGTAGAGCCGGTGGCTACGCCAATGGGCTTATGCATAAAGGGATCCTTGGCGAAAACATCAATAAAATTCTTCAAGCCAGAGCTAATGGCGCCATTGTATTCCGGACTCAAGAAAATGAAGGCATCGGTGGCCATTAAAGTTTCGTTGAGCTCTGTTAATTCTGCTGGAGCAGTTTCCAATCTACTCAAACGCTCTTCGAAAGGGGGCAGATTGATTGCGGCCAGATCGATCAGATTTACTTCTTGGCCTCGCTGTTCTAAATCCTGTTGAAGGGCAAGTGCAATGCGATGACTGATTCTTCCGGTACGGGTGCTGCTCGAAACGATGCTGATATTCATTCAAATAGAGGATTAGCGCAATTGACGCCGAAGTTAAAAGGAATCCACGCAATTACCATGGGCTGAAATGGGATTGGCGGAAGCTCATTAGAAATGGGAAGGGAGCATTCGATTTGAGAATTTAGTATTTTCAAGCCATGGAAATCTTTATTCGCAAATCCAGGGTTTATCGACATCTTGTATTGGCAGGCCTATGGTATGCCATTATTATCTATAAAGTAGCCAGTGGTATTCCGCTCGGTCCACCCGATGCCCTTTTCTTATTGGCTGGCATGAGCTTTTCTTTTCTCTTTTATGTGGAATGGAAAAGACCCTATGTCGTAATCAAAGACGGAGTTTTTAGTCAGGGATTGTTCATGAAGAGCAGCATTAAGCTGGATGAAATTCACGAATGGCAAAACCGTTCGGGCATTCTATACCTGGCGGGAGCTAAGCATAAAGTAAAGGTCTTGCCCAGTCGGATTAGTCAGTCAGACATGGAACAGATTTACGAAGTTCTGAAAGGCGATAAGTCGGAAGAAGAAGCGGAGTTTCGCAAGGACCATAATTTATGAAAGCGCTAGTAGCTGTTTTTCTTTTAATGGCCTTGGTGGCGGATCAAAAGGATTGGAAATCTTCTGAGCTCAAAGGTTTGTATATACATGAGGATGGAGAACCCGGTCGTATAGTCGAAAATTCGGATGGTTCTGAAAGTCACATCATGCCTATTGTTTTTTCGAGACGGGTTTTGGACTTGAAGTCATGGGGCCGCTTTGAAGAACGCAATGAAGGCTTTACAGAAACCATGTATGTGCAAAGAGGAAGGTGGAAATTGAAAGGAGATTCCATTTACCTGCGTTTTATCCCAAAGGCTCGAAGGAGGAGCGCTATTATGTGGAAGAGAATGGCAATCTCATTCACAGCAATGGAGCTTATCGCTATAGGCGCCAGCGAGAAGACTAGCTAGTACTATTTCAACTAACTATTTAGTTGAATGACGGAAATGCCTATCTTGCCGCAATGAAAATCCCATACCTCTTAGTATTCATTTTCTTGATTCAAAGTCCTGGATTGTGGGCTCAAGAAGGGCAGGAGTCTTTAAAGCCAATTGAAGAGGCTTTAGCGAGCTATCAATATCAAAAGGCATTTTCGCTTTTAAATGCCCTGCCGGTAGAAGACCAAAAATCAGAAGCTTATTATGCCTTAGCCAGCTCTACCTATCGGGCTTTGGGCTATAGCAATGAAGCGCGTTCCATTTATCAAGCCTGGACCGATTTAGATTCAACTTCCTTAGAAGCTTGGCTGCAATGGGCCCAAATGGAAAACCAGGTCCAGGAATATGATGAGGCTTTTCGGATCTATTCGAAGCTCCTCAGTTTAGACAGCACGAATGCGTATTTCCATAAACTGATGGGGCAGTTGCAGCTTAAAAGGGAGAATCCGGTGGGTGCTTTAGGATCTTTTATCGATGCCGCTCAATTGAATCCTAAGGATAGCTGGATCCAAGCGCAATTGATCAATCTATATCTGGAATTTCAATTTTATGCGCAGGCTGATTCTTTATTGGAGCTCAATCTTCAATCTGAGCCGGATTCGAAATTACTGCGTCAATTAGCCTTGCGATCGGCCTTTATCCAAAAGCAATATCCGGAGGTTTTAATGGAGAGTGCGGCTCTTTTTCAGCTGGATGCAGATTCGACTTACAGTCTGATGCGTATGCAAGGCATTGCGGCCTATCATAACGGAAACTATGCTTTAGCAGATAGCTCCTTGCAGCGGGCGGTACAATTAACTCAGGATCCCGAGACCTTGTATTTTTATCTAGCGCTCAGCAAGTTTGCCCAGGATGCCAATGCAGCGGGAGAAGCTTATTTAAGGGCGGCCATCAAAGCGGGAATTTCCAAAGCGATTCCGGTCTATGAACTCAATTTAGCCCTGTATCTCGATGAGGAAAAGCGTTATACCGAAGCCATTCCTTTGTATAAATCGGTTTACGAGGCCAATGAATCGCCCTTAATGCTGTATTATCTGGCTCGAGCTTATGATGAGCAATACAAGAGTAAAACGACCGCTCTTTCTTATTACGAGCAATTCCTGGAAAAAGGTCAGGAGGAACCTTTCCAATATTTGGCCTACAGCCGGGAGCGTATATCTGAAATAAAAAAGGTGCAGCATTTCCAAGCGGAATAATGCTACACCTTTATAGTAAGAATTGGGGGAATTCTAGGCTTCCTCCGATTTGTCGATAGTATTTACAGGCTCATTTTTCTTACCGCCCATAAACTTGCGAATACCGGCGAATAGGGCCACCGCACCTACGGCGATAATCTTCCAGAATTTAGCCAAGAGTACAAAGAGTCCGGCTTTAGCTAGGACCTTTCCGGCAATTAAGCCGCCAATACCATAGGCCGCAACCTTGTCCATATCCGGATTAAAATCGCTGTAACGATTTCCCTCATTAAAGTTAACGGCCGGTAAGATTTCGGGCATTTCGGATTTAATTTGATCCAACATCTGCAAGTCGCTGATGAAGTTCAATTCCAAATAACCACGGCGACCTAAAATTCGCACATTGTAGTTTAAGGTATGGGCACTGTCATGATCGAAAGAGAGTTCCTTGGCCCAGTGTAATTTCTTGTTTTCAGAATCGTAATAGGGAGCAGCGGCCCAGCCAATTACTTCAATACTGGGATAACCTTGTTGAATACGAATAGAATTGGACTCTTGAGCATCCTCTTGCATGGTTTCCATCAATTCATCATAATCCAGGTCTTCCGCATCCTCATCATCTACATATCCTTCTTCGCTATAGCTGATGATAATGGCATAGGTGCTATCATCCAATACACTGGTGTTTTTAGGAATCATCATACCCAAAACACTTTGATCCGGAGGATTGCCCCAAACATCAGTGAGTACTTGCATTGACTGGCTTTTACCCAAGTACATAAAATTGGCCGGCACATTTAAGGTCGCCAGATCATCGCCCAATTGAATACTTCCCAATTCGAAGTTCAGGGCATTATCCAGGCTATCCTTGAATTTGAAATAAGCATTGATCTCATCAATAAACTGTAGGCTGATGCTGTCGAGAGCCGTGCTGTCTACCGCTGTGCTAAGGGAGTCACTGGCTTTTAAATTGCTTGCAGCCAATAGCAGAAGGCTCAGGCCGATTAAGGTTTTTCTCATGTTGGTCAATTTTGCCTGCAATAATAAACAAGTTTGCTTTTACGAATTCCGGTTCAGGGGAATATAGGTCCTCATACTTCCTCTATAGAAATGTAAAGTCCTTTGGGAGCTTTATAGAAAGGGCGCGCTTTTCAGCTTGATAGAGAGGGTCTTAGTGTCAATGATCACCAAAATCGATTTAAGCTTTTAATAATATCACAGGCTAGAACCAATATGGATATTATGAAAAACGCATTTCAAATTGTTATTATCGGTGGAGGAACGGCAGGCATTATGACCGCGGCTCAACTCTTAAAAGCCAATTCAAAATTGGATATCGCGATTGTTGATCCCTCAGATATGCACTACTATCAACCTGCATGGACTTTAGTGGGAGCGGGTGATTTTAAATTGTCCAAAACTGCCCGAAGCATGGCCTCAGTTATGCCCAAGGGGGTGAAATGGATAAAAGATAAGGCTACCGCCATTCATGCAGCGGAGAATAAAGTAGATACCGCCGAGAATGGCAGTTTGACTTACGATTTTCTCGTGGTGGCTCCAGGCTTGGTTATGGCTCCGGAGCTCATCCCCGGTTTAAAGGAATCATTAGGCAAGGGCGTGGTTTGCAGTAATTATACTGATCCCGAGCATACCTGGGAGGTACTGCGCAGTTTTAAAGGGGGCAATGCAATCTTTACACAGCCCACCACGCCCATTAAATGTGGAGGGGCTCCGCAGAAAATTGCTTATCTCGCTGCCGATTATCTGCGAAAGAAAAACCTCCTTGATAAAAGTGAAATCATATTTGCTACCCCCGGTTCGGTGATCTTTGGGGTGCCGGAAATCCGTCGCACCTTAATGCATGTGATCGATCGTTACGGAATTCACTTTAAACCCTTTTATGCCCCTGAGTCTATTGATCACGAAAATCGGGTGATCACCTTTAAGAGCGTTCATCCCGAAGAAAATCAATGTGTGGTGAATGAGGGCAATGATATTGGCGAAGAGATGCATGGAGATATGACCATTAAAATGCCTTACGATATGCTGCATATTGCACCGCCCCAACAGGCACCACGATTTGTTCGCGAATCGGATTTAGTAAACGTGGCCGGATGGTTGGATGTAGATATTAATTCCCTTCAGCATAAGAAGTATTCGAATGTATTCGGTTTAGGAGATGTGGCAGCATTGCCCACCGCTAAAACCGGCGCGGCTATCCGTAAACAAGTACCGGTGGTAGTGGGAAATTTACTTTCATTGATCAATAATAAAGCGGCTAGCGACAGTAGTTATAAGGGCTATTCCTCTTGCCCTTTGGTGACCGGTTACGGAAAAATGACTTTGGCCGAATTCGACTATGAAGGCAATTTTACGCCCGATCCTAAATTGAAGCAAATGCTGATAAAAGACTCATCAAGAGAACATTGGCGCTTGTATATGTTAAAGAAATACGGCCTGCCATATTTGTATTGGAACAAGATGTTAAAGGGGCAAAAGGTCTAAATCTCTTATCAGCAGCCCTTATAACTTTATAAGGGCTGCCATTTGAGTGACGGATGTTACTCCAGCAATTTGAGCAATCGCGCACCTTTGTCGCATGGAAATTTTAGGATTCGTATTAGCCATTGTAATGGGATTTACCCTGGGCCTTTTAGGAGGCGGAGGATCAATACTAACAGTACCCATATTGGTATATGTTTTAGGTATTGAGCCTGTGCTTGCTACTGCTTACTCCTTATTTGTAGTAGGTTCAACTTCGGTTTTAGGGGGAATCCGCAAGAGCATGGAATCCCTGGTGGACTGGAAAACCGGATTAATATTCGCCGCTCCTTCTTTATTGGCGGTTTTCTTAACCCGTCGTTTTTTGGTACCCGCCATTCCTGAAGAACTGTTCACAGTTGGAGATTTCCATTTCACTAAGCAAATCGCCATTATGGTCTTTTTTGCGATAGTGATGTTGCTCGCGGCCTATTCCATGATTAAAGGTCGCAAGGAAAATGAAGAAGCTGAAAAGAAGCATTTAAATATTGTGTTGGTAGTCCTGGAAGGGACAATTGTAGGAGTTGTCACTGGCCTCGTTGGGGCTGGTGGAGGATTTCTGATAGTGCCCGCCCTCGTGTTGTTGGTAGGTTTGCGAATGAAAGTAGCGGTGGGCACTTCACTTGTTATTATTGCTATAAAGAGCCTGATTGGCTTCCTCGGAGATCTGGGCTCTGGCCAGGAAATCGATTGGAATTTCTTACTCTTCTTTACAGGATTCTCCTTAATTGGGATGTTCCTGGGGATTTACGCCACTAAATTTGTGAAACCCACCGCCCTGAAAAAGGGATTCGGATGGTTTGTACTTTTAATGGGAATCTTCATCCTCCTTAAAGAAACTATACTCTAAAATCTAAAATCTAAAATCTAACGTCTATCGTCTATCGTCTAAACTCTAAATTCAACAAACAATGAACATAGATCAAATATATACTGGCTGTTTAGCCCACGGTGCTTACTACATTGAAAGTAATGGAGAAGCAGTAATCATTGACCCCCTGCGTGAGGTACAACCTTATATCGATCGCGCTGAGCAGGATGGTGCAAAAATCAAGTACATCCTCGAAACTCACTTCCATGCCGACTTTGTGAGTGGTCACCTTACCCTGGCCGAAAAAACCGGAGCCACCATCGTTTACGGTCCAACCGCTAAACCAAGCTTCGATGCGCATGTAGCCGAGGATGGTGAAATCTTAAAGGTGGGTGATTTGAGTATTAAAGTGCTGCACACTCCTGGCCATACCATGGAGAGTACTACCTATTTGCTGAAAGACGCCAATGGAAAAGATCACTCTATCTACTCTGGTGATACTTTATTCCTGGGTGATGTGGGTCGTCCTGACTTGGCTCAAAAAGCCGCTAATCTTACTCAAGAAGAATTAGCTGGTTTACTTTTCGATAGCCTGCGTGAGAAAATCATGCCTTTGGCCGATGAGGTAATTGTATATCCTGGTCATGGTGCGGGATCTGCCTGCGGTAAGAATATGATGAAGGAAACCGTGGATACTCTCGGTAACCAGAAGAAGGTGAATTATGCCTTGCGCGCGGATATGACTCGCGAGGAGTTCATTAAAGAAGTAACCGATGGATTATTACCTCCCCCTGCATATTTCCCAGCCAATGTGAAAATGAACAAGGAAGGATACAGCAGCATCGATGAGGTTTTACACATGGGAACCCGTGCTTTAAGTCCCGCCGAATTTGAAGTAGCGGCTGAGGAAAGTGAAGCGATTGTATTGGATGTTCGTCATCAAAATGACTTCGTACAAGGCCATATTCCTTCTTCTATCTTTATTGGTATCGATGACAATTTCGCTCCCTGGGTAGGATCGGTAATCGCTGATGTAAATCAGAAGTTATTATTGGTATGCCCCGAAGGTCGCGAAGAAGAAACCGTAACTCGTTTAGCTCGGGTAGGATTTGATAAAGTTTTGGGATACCTAAAAGGTGGCATCGAAGCCTGGAAGGCCGCGGGCAAGGAAATCGATCAAATTGAATCCATTCCTGCTACTGAAGCGCATCATCGCTTAGAGCAAGAGAAATTACCTGTGGTGGATGTACGTAAGTATTCTGAATACGAAGCGGAGCATGTAGAAAATGCCTTGAACATTCCCCTGGATTTCATCAATTCCAAGATGGCCGAATTCCCTAAGGATGAAACCTTCTATGTACACTGTGCAGGTGGCTATCGTTCGGTAATTGCCTCTTCCATTTTAAAATCTCGTGGATACCATAATATCATCGATATCAAAGGTGGATTCCATGCAATCAAAAATGCAGGATTCATTGTTACGGACTATGTTTGTCCATCGACTTTGAAATAATGCAAGCAGAATTCTGGAATCAGAAATATCAGGAAAGCGATTATCACTATGGTTTAAAGCCGAATCGATTTCTTCAACTCTTATTAGAAAGTCGTCCTCCGGGGCGACTTTTGTTTCCTGCCGAAGGGGAGGGACGTAATGCGGTTTATGCGGCTAAATTAGGTTGGCAGGTTTATGCCTTCGATCAATCGGAAAGAGGTCGAGCCAAAGCTTTAGAGCTCGCTGAAGAACAGGGAGTAGAATTGCACTATGAAATTTGCGATGCCCGCGAATTTAAAAGTGAGCTACGCTTTGATGTGATTGCTTTGATCTATGCCCATTTTCCAGCAGAATTTAGAAAGGAACTACACCAACATTATGCAGACTTGCTAAAACCCGGCGGAGAAATTTGGTTAGAAGCCTTTGCACCGGGGCAGTTAGAATTCCAATCAGGAGGACCTAAGAACCCGGAAATGCTCTACAGTACAGAAATGCTGGAAGCTGACTTTTCGGAATTGCAAATCCGCCAGAGCGAGATAAAACGCTATAAATTAGACGAGGGGCCCGGACATCAGGGATTGGGAGAAGTAGTGCGGTTTAAAGCCTATAAAGTGGTCAAAGACTAGAGTCTATTTTCAAGATTCGCATGTTTGGTTTCCATGCTTTTAAGAAAATCCTCGCGATTGAAATTTTCTGTGAAGCCTGATTGCTCCCCTTTCTTAAGCGCATCGATCAGAGCGACCTTATGGGCTTCTTTCCGCTCGAAAACCCTTAAAGCGGCTCTAACTACCTCACTGGCCGAATTATACCTTCCGGATTGAATTTGCTTTTCAATGAAGGATTGGAGATTATCACCTAATGCAATGGCAATGGGTTTTGACATACTTAAAGCTAGCAATTGTTGGTATCTAAACAATGCTTTAGGGTTATAAGGTTAAAATTTGTTCATAGAAATTTTATCAAGCCATAAAAGACACCATCTCCAAGGCTTTCTCGCCCAAAGCCAGATTGCCACTAATTTCAATCTGATCACTGAGGTCTTTGGCTCTCCGACTTTTGGAAAAGAGTTTCCAGGCGGCGTAGGAGTCAATACGGACTTCGGTTGCTATGGAAAGATCTGGGTTTGATTCTATTCTGAGCCATTTTTCGCCACTGTATTGAACCAGCCATTCGCCGGAAACTTCCCCCACTATTTTCATTTTTAAAACACAACCTTTCTCCATAGGAGTATCTCTTAAGGTATGGGCCAAGGCATACATACAGACTTCCAGGAAGGGGAGATAGTATTCATCGGTCATAAGGCCTTGCCTTCCCGTTGCATCTCTAATTTGCTGCTGGTGCAAGAACTTTTCGGTGTACTCACGAGCCAGATGCATCCAATTGCTGCTTTCCTCTTCGCCGGCCCATGCCACGGAGAATTGCGCCTTGGCATGGGGGTCCAGGCTGGCGTAATAGTCATTAAAAGGTTTGCCCGTAAATTTTAATAGATCGATTAAGAGGGCAGGACTCACTCTTTTCATGGCTTGTACCCATTCAGCATTAAGTCCGTTCAGGAAGTCGAGGAGGTCCTGATAAGAGTTGATTTCCGGCTTTAAGCCCATATAGCCATCTCGCAACATGGAAAGGTTTCGAATATTCCCATCCAATAGATGACCTACCACATCTTTAACAGTCCAAAGCTTGGCTACAGTCTGTTTATGCCATTCTTCCGGCTCCAGGCTTTCGAGTAAATCGATCAGCTTTATATCCAGCTCCTGAAACTTGTCGATCAGTAGCAACATGATCCTTAGGTATTAATAATGAAAATTAAAGATGCGTCAAATAAATAGCTGGGTCGTTTAGAACTTCATTAAGCTTTCTTTAATGATTGCGACGACAATTTCATTGTTCTTATTCCGTACCTATTGTCACTTAGTGCCTGGTCTCAAATTATTAGGGTTTCTCATTTTTCCTTAATTCCCTTTACATTTGTGGAGAACATGATTATTCGCTGGTTTTTTATCCCCTTCATTCTCACTCTGCTATTGCTTCCCTTTGGAGCTTATAGCCTGGACCTCGATTCTTTAAAAACAGCTCGACAAAATGTACTGCCTGGTTCGCAGGAAGAGCTGCTTATCGTAAAGGATATGATGCGCTATTATATGCATCAGGAGCAGAATGACTCGGCCATCTATTATGGATTGGAAGCGGAGAATTTAGCGCGAGAATTAAATGATCCTGAAAAGCTGGCTGATATCTATACCTATTTAGGGATTATGTATCAGTATCGGGGACGTTATCAAAAAGCCAATGATTATGGATTTAAGGCGCTCTCCATTAAAGATTCTCTGCAATTAGGGCCCATCTCAATGGCCGAATCGCATGGGAATTTAGCCGTTTCCTTTCAGGAGCTAGAGCAGTTCGACAAGGCTATTGAACACTCTTTATTGGCCCTCGACTATTTTAAGGAGGGTGGGGATAGCAATCGGGCAGCCATGCGCTTTTACCAGATCGGCGGATTGCTATATGAATTTGGTTTATACGATTCAGCCAAGGTGTATTACGATCTGGCTTTGGAATGGTATACCGCTTTGGGACGCGAATCTTATATCGCTATTTATCCCACCTATGTTGGCCTGATCTATCTAAAGCAGAATAAATTACGGGCAGCAGAGGCAGAATTCCTAAAATCCCTGAACTCTTATCCGCCGGATGGCCGGCAACGCTTTAAGGTATTCATTTATGTAAATCTGGCGGTGGTTAATTTGGTGATGGGCGCTGAGCGCGATAGCGTAGGCCGGAAAGAATTGTACAAAGCCATTGAATATGCGAAGCAAAGCTATAGCTTGGCGGAGGAGCTGGATTTTCTGCATCAGATGCGTAAGGCTAATGAAGTTTTCTACAAGGCCTATGATGCTTTGGGAGAATCAGAGCAGGCCATTAAGTACGCAAAGGCTTTTATCGACCTCAATGATTCGCTCTACAATATTGAGCAGCAAAAGGTGATTACCGAATTGCAAACCAAATACGAAAGTGGTAAGCAGGAAGCTCAAATTGAGTTTTTAAGTCAGACCAATCAGCAGCAGGAGGAACTGGCTCAAACTCAGGAATTGATCATCTATATTCTGTCTGGCGCCGGTTTATTGATCATTGCCTTTGGATTAAATAGCTATCGTCTCTATCGCCAAAAGAATAAGTCTTTGCTGGAGCTGGAAAAGTCGAATGCGGTGATCAGTCAGCAAAATGAAGAGCGCGAAATCTTATTAAAGGAAATTCACCATCGGGTGAAGAACAATCTACAGGTAATTAGCAGTCTCTTGGATTTACAGTCTTCCGCGATTTCCGATCCCAAGGCTTTAATTGCGGTAGAGGATGGACAATCGCGGGTAAAGGCCATGGCTTTAATTCACCAAAAGCTCTATCAGAATGAAGATTTGAGCTTGATTGATATCAAGGACTTTATCCTCAAGCTCATTGAGCAAAATGGAGCCATGCAGGATAAGCAGGCCCAGTGCGAATACGATTTACCGGAAGGGCAATTGATGATGGATATTGATACGGCGGTTCCATTGGGATTGATCCTGAATGAATTGGTGACCAATGCTTATAAGTATGGTCAGGATGCCGAAGGAAAGCTTCAGCTAATTATTCGTTTAATGCCTCGGGATGATCATTATTATTTAGAATTTTGTGATCGAGGAAAAGGCCTACCCGAAGGAATGGACTGGGAGAAAAGTCGCAGCCTGGGCTTACGCTTAATTAAGCGTTTAAGTCGGCAATTGTACGGCAAGGTGGAATATGAATACCGCTCCGGGGCTTGTTTCAAAATTGAGTTTAAGAATACCGACCAAAGGAGAGAAATTGCCTGATGAGCACTTTGAAGATTCAAATTGTGGAAGATGAGATCGTGATTGCAGACAGCATTTACGATACCTTGGAAGAATTAGGCTACCAACCTCTGGAACCGGTAATTAACTATACCGAGGCCCTGGCTCAAGCGCGTGATGAATCGCCGGATTTGGCTTTATTGGATGTGCAATTAGCCGGTAAAAAGGATGGTATTGATCTGGCTCAGGTCTATCGCGAGGAATTTAATTTCCCCTTTATCTTTCTCACTTCCAATGCAGAGTCGGAAACATTGCGCAGGGCCAAGCCTTTAAAACCGGCGGCCTATCTCATTAAACCCTTTGGCAAGAAGGATCTGTTCGCGGCGATTGAAATGGCTTTAGATGCTCCCCAGGAGGAGGGCGAAAGTGAGGAGCAGCAATCTTCCGATCCCGATGTATTCTTTGTGAAGGATAAGAACTTCTATCAGAAACTCCGCTATTCGGATTTACTCTATATCAAGAGCGACCATGTTTATCTGGAGCTTTATTTAGTGAATGGATTGCGTCATGTAATTCGCAAGAGCTTGAGCGAGTTTGAATCGACCTTACCCTCTCAATTTCAGCGGGTACATCGCTCTTATATCGTGAACATCGATTTTATGCAAGGCATTAATTCCCATTGCATTAAGGTGGAAGGCGATGAAATTCCGATTGGACAGTCTTACCGGGATGAGCTCTTTAAAAAGTTCGCCATCGACTAAGGTTCATGGGCTTCTGAACAGAAATCTAGGGGTTCAGAACAGCTGAGTGCTATTTCGTAACAATTATTTCTAAAGCGTTGAAATCGAGGCTAATTTGCTTCTCGATAATTGCCTTTATCACTAGCAATTGAACAGAAATGGGAATAAGCACTATTCTCAGCATGGGAATCAAAACGAATCCAATTCCGGCGAGCATGTTGGTATTTTTTGAATTTGACAGTCATCGTATCCAAACTCTGGAGGCCCAGCGCTTATTTGAGTGGTTGGATGACAATGGAAATCGAAATGCCCAGCTTTATATTTTAGAGGCGCATGCCGACAATACCGGACCCACGGAATACAATGATGCCCTGAAGTTAAAAAGGGCAGAAACGGTAAAGGACTTTTTGATGCGCCAGGGGATTAGTGGAAGGAAGATTGTTATTCGCCCCGAAAGCGAGATTCAAGAGCAAACCAAACCTGATTTTCTTTATCGTAGAGTCCGGATTATTCTGCAGTAGAGGATACCGGAGGGGGAAAAAGTCGTCTCGGCTCAGCCGAGACGGCTTTTCGTGTTTTCAGGTACTTCATCAGAGTTTTTAGACCTGAGAACAATTCCAATAAAATTAGCGGTAGCTAATTGACTAGTAATCTTGCTAGCTCAAATCCCGAGGCATCTAAGGCATTTCAGGAATATTTGCACCTTAGGGTTTTGGTCCTTGCCTTTCAATAAATTGTAGTTTTAGGGTGTCTATGACCTGAATTTAATTGCAATCTAGACTTCCGCTTTTATTCGTACCTAAATGTTATCATTAGTTAATTTTGGTCTTCATTTAAACTAGTTGGTGGTCATTGTAGCAGGCAACCTAAACGACAGATAAAATGAATAAAGTAGAAGTATTTGAAAACGAAAGAGCGACGGGTTACAATCAGTTTGTAGAAACGTGGATACCAAACTATCACTACTTTTTAGACCGATTGCCCAAACTTCTAAGCGATACAGACCAAAAGGATTTATTGGTGGTCGGTTGTGGAACGGGTAACGAAATTGAGCGTTTTGTAAAAGCACCCGAACAATGGACAATTACAGGCATTGATCCATCGCCTGAAATGATAAAACAAGCGAAGGATAAACTTCACTTTTACAACAAGGTAAGCCTAATTGAAGGTTTGGTTTCTAAGCTTGACATGGAGAAAAAATATAGCGCTGCGACACTTTTATTAGTTCTGCATTTTCTTGACGACAAGGGCAACAAACTGAACTTACTTAAAGACATTGCCGATAGATTGGTTTCGGGTGCGACATTTGTAATACTTGACATAACAGGCGATAAAAAGCAAATTCAACAAAACCTAAAAGTTCTCAAACTTCTATTGCCAGAAGGCTTAGACGAAGAACAAATAAATAATCGGCTGAACAGAATAGGAAATGAACTTTTTACTGTTTCAGAACAACGACTTTCAGAATTATTGCAAGAAGCAGGTTTTGAAGCACCACTTCGTTTTTTTCAATCGTCAATTTATATGGGTTGGCTGACAAAAAAGAAATAAAAACTGGCTACAAAAAGGTGTATTATGCATAGCTTTCTTAGATGAGCTAGGACATCGATTATGGGCCATTGTGTGTAAGTAGAAGCCAAACAAAATCAACTAATTAGAAAGTGAGAAGAACCCTATTTTTAAACCTATTTGTAATTGCATTACTTTTTACCAGCTGCGAAGGATCTGAGGTGTATCGCGGAAAATGGAAAGCTTTAAATGCGGAAGGTCTTAAATCGGAAATCGTATTTACCGGAGATGAAATGACAATCCATAATGAAGATGGTGATTTAGGATCCTGGGAATATTCCCAGAACTCGGTTCATTTGGAAAATGGCAAAAAAGAATACGGCATTCAGTTGGAAAACGGCCTGGCGTATAGAATACTATTCCCGATAAGCGACAATCAAGAACGTGGGGTGGTAACTGACCAAAATGGACAGATTATTTTCATAATTGGGAGATCAAAGTATTATTCCTACCAAGAAGTATTCGGTTTAAATTAAAAAAGCCAACAACAACCCAAAGCTAGGTCAATAGTTATGCAATAGCCATTGAAACAGAATATGAGGGTGCTACTGGTTTTTTAGGACTTTAGGAGAAGGTCGAATTATCTTTAAATAAACCTTGTAAGTAATACCATAAAGACCACGATGAATGAATTGCCATTTGATGTACAAAATCAGTTCTTCCAAGTGCTTAACAAGGAAATTTCGGTTGCTGATTTTGAAAAGTGGCTTTATTCCAAGAAGGAACTTGAACAACTTCTCGGCTACGACTCCTATATCGACTTGATTTCCTTGAATTTCAAAGACCGATATATATTACATGAAATGGCAAAGATTGTCAATCCATTCTTGGATTTTGGAGAATTTGAGGAACGAAAACTGAAAAATATATTATCCGACTTGATTAATCGAAAAGATGACTTCGCTAAATCGCTTATTGAAACCTACTATCTGTATTGTTCAGGTTATAGTTTTTTCCACAATCTTGGATTGGGTTACGGCCTGACTTTTTCCGAAGACTTTTGGAACTTCAGTGATTGGGAGATCCTAACCAGTGAACAAAAAAACGGCCGAATTGACCGAATTTACCCTGGTGTCAAAAGAGAGGCCGAATTAATATTGCAGTGGATTGATGAAGGGAAAATTGTTCTAAATGGCGAGAAGGACGAGTTTGGACAGTATCAATTTCTTGACAAAAGAACTAACACTGAAGAAGAACTGCGTACTCTGGAAAAGATAGAGATTGAAGAAAATAAGGAAGCACTGCATACAACAGTGGGTAGATTCAAGCGAGCAGAAAGTGCTAAAAAAAGCTTTAATCCTTTTAACAAACTTTGGTCTTGGTTGACTGGCAAGTAGTACGAAATCTCGCGTGATCATTTCAAAGACCCTTGTGGTGCATTAAAAGAAATGGAAGAAAAATAGGAGCATATAAATCACCTGGAAAGGTTCATTGTTTTGACATCATTTATAAAGGTGAAATAAGATTCGGGCCGACTTATTATAAATTAAAGTTGGACGGAGAATTGATTAACAATAGAATTTTTGGATTTGAATTTAAATGGCATCCAGAATCAAAGTACCTAGCTCTTCAGGAGTGGTTAACAACTGATTATAAAAAAGGGCCGATTACAGCTTTGACAATCGTCGACTTGAAAACAAGAAAGTTTGCCAAAATCTCAAAAGCGGAAGGAGGTTTTATAAAGCCATTGAAATTTGAGAACGAACTGATAGTCTTTGAAAAAGAGTATTTAGCTTCCGGCAAAGCGGTTGAATATGAAATCAACTATGAGCTAATCCAAAACTGGGAAAAAGAATAAAGTGACTACAACAATGTGTATAGAAGATAATATGCGGGATACGCACCCTACAAAAAACCTTGAACTTTTATTAATTCTGATGATCTCAATCTCTTAAAACCATCAAAAAAGTTCCAAATCTAGAACCCCTCTCCAAGGGCCCCGCCCGGTCTCAATTCTCACCTCTCAAATCTTCCCCCCAAAGAAAAACCCCAAGCACCCACCGGCACCTGAGGTTTTCAAATCGTATCAAAATTCTTAGGGCTTTAATCCCTTGGAACTATCCACATCTTTCCAAGCCTAAAAACCCCTCTAAAAGGGCTCCGCCCGATCTAATATCTATCGTCTAAAGTCTAGAGAATTCACTTCAAAAATGGAGGCTTGCTTACTCTCGCCTTCAATTGCTTATTCCGCACCTCGATATAAATCTCGGTGTCGGCCGCGTCATAAGGCTTGTTGAGATAACCCAAGCCAATCGCTTGGTCCAGGCTGGGAGACTGGGTGCCGGAGGTAACCACGCCAATTGCATCGCCTTCGGCATTAAGGATGCGGTAATCTTTACGAGGAATACCGCGGTCTTCCATGATAAAGCCGGTTAAGCGACGACTTAAACCCGCTTCTTTCTGCGCTTGCAGAGCTTCGGAGTTGATGAAGTCTTTGCTAAACTTAGTGATCCAGCCTAAGCCTGCTTCCAGGGGAGAGGTACTGTCGTCAATATCGTTTCCATAGAGGCAGAAGCCTTTTTCCATGCGCAGGGTATCGCGGGCTCCTAAGCCAATGGGCTTAATGTCGAAATCTGCTCCGGCTTTGAAAATGGCATTCCAAACCTGCAGGGCATTTTCGTTTTTCACATAAATCTCAAAACCGCCGGCTCCGGTATAACCCGTGGCGGAGATAATCGCCTCCGCACCGTCTATTTTACCCATTTCAAAGGTATAATAGGTCATGGCCGCTAAGTCGGTATCCGTTAAGGATTGCAGGGCTTCGGCCGCCTTAGGACCTTGTACGGCGAATAATGACCAATCATCACTTTGGTTATCCATTTTCACTCCTTCCGGACGATGGGAGTCTAACCAGGCATAGTCCTTATCAATATTGGAAGCATTTACTACCAATAGGTATTCACCTTCCGCTATGCAGTACACCAAAAGGTCATCAACAATACCGCCTTTATCATTGGGCATGCAGCTGTACTGAATCTTTCCGGGACTTAATTTGGATACATCATTACTGGTGGTCTTTTGCAGGAAGTCTAATGCGGCCGGGCCACTAACGAAGAACTCACCCATATGGCTAACATCAAATACGCCCACTTTTTCGCGCACATGAAGATGCTCTACCTTGAGGCCTTCGTATTGAACAGGCATGTGAAAACCAGCAAAATCAACCATTTTGCCACCCAGGTCCTGATGAACCTGATCTAAAACTAATTTTTTCATGAGAGGTGTTTTAGGCTTGCGCCAATGATTATCCGTGAATGTGCTCTTTGGTGCCAAAGTCTTTCATTACTTCAGCTTCGAAGCTTAGCAGCTCGTCCCACATTTGATCTACATTTTCGCGTTCACCAAATTGGCGTGCGAATTTGAGAAACATGGTATAATGATTCGCCTCACTTACCATTAAATCGCGGTAGAATTCTGCTAACTCTTGGTCTTCGATATGATCCGAAAGCACTTTAAAACGTTCGCAACTGCGGGCTTCAATTAAAGCGGCAATAAGCAGGCGATGGACTAAACGTAAATCGCGATCCGGGGTTTTAGGGAAGAACTGGCTGATCCGCGCTACATATTCATCCTTGCGCTCCCGACCTAAAACCAGGCCGCGCTCGCGAATACGTTTGTGGACCATTTCAAAATGACTCATCTCTTCTTGCGCTAAGGCCGCCATGGCATCTACCAAATCGCTGTGCTCCGGATAGGTAATCAGGAGGGAGATGGCATAAGAGGCGGCTTTCTGCTCACAAAAAGCGTGATCGGTTAAGATTTCTTCAATATTCTTTTCGGCGATATTCGCCCACCGGGGATCGGTAGGTAATTTTAGTCGTAAAATGCTCATGGCTTTAATACTTCCGTCAATTGCTCGGCAAAATTAACCATTTGCTTGGTCTCACTAACGGTTGTATGCCTTTCTTTGGCAAAGATCAGCAGAGCCCTGCCATTGCATTCGATATGGTATTGTTTATGGCTTTCGAGAAAGGGAATTAAGGGCCCTTCAAAGAATTTCCGAATCGACTTTTCATCTTCCCCCTTGAGCTTAAAACGTTTGGAGAAATCCGGATGCCTTTCAAAATTGATATCCTTGAAGCCCGCCAAATGCGCTACTCGATCTAAGAGTCGTTCTTGATCCAAAACAAAGGGGGCCGTTTCCGTAGGCAGCGGTAAATAGACCATACTGGCATGTCGTAGAGCATTGCCATAGAAATCGGTGTCCTCATAATGGATATCGGCCCACAGCCAATTTTGATTGCGGCATTCAATCCGATTGCGCAGCAAATGCAGGTATTTATCCTGAAAATATTCAAATCCTTTAAAGCGTCCGTCGTCTTCTACCTCAGAATATTGAAAGCGGAAATTATGCTCCGCAGCATAGAGGCGCAGCATTTTCTGCCGGCGGGTAAGCTTCCCTCTTTTGGAGCTGCCTTTTTTCAGGGGTCGGCGCGTGGCTAAGGGGTGGGAGGAGAGCTGCCCTAAATCATCCAGACCAATGGTTTCCAAACTTCCACCCGCTGCTTCAAAGCGATGACGGTATTGTTGTACATGCTCCAAAACTGAATGGTCTACATATTCTGCCAGACTAAAATCCAAGATGAGCTCCGCCTGAGGTTCCACCGTATCCATTTGCTTTTTAAGGCGAATGAAATTGAGGAAATTGGACATGGTTTTTACACTCAAATGGTATTTATGTTCCTGTTCTTCGAAGAGTAGAACATTGGGTCGAAAGAGGCTGCGTAAATAATAGCCTCGTTTTTTAAGACTGAGCAATTGATAGACCAGGGTTAAAAGCATGCCCCCCAGGATGCCAATGATCAGATTACTGGCCAGGGTAGCGAGATAGGTGAAAATGAAGAGCAGGAGCTCATCCCGACCTAATTCGGCCATAGCCCGGAATTGCGAAGGCGCGGTTAATTTATAGCCGGTATGCACTAAAATAGCGGCCAGTACCGCCAGTGGAATATGCTCTAATTGAATGCTAAACAAAGCTAGGAAAAGCACCAGGAATAATCCGTGAAAGAGATTAGACCAGGAGGAGCTGGCGCCATTGTTCAAGTTCACCGAGGAGCGGGCGATTACCGCTACTACATTAAGACCGCCAATCAAGCTGGAGCCGATGGTAGCAATACCCAAGGCCCGCAAATCTTTATTGGCATTGGAGCGTCTTTGCTCCGGATCCAGCTTGTCGATGGCTTTAATACTGAGCAGTGATTCTACCGCGGCAATAAAGGCCAGGCTAAGGCTGATGGTCCAGAAACTGCCGGTTCCCATAGCCTTAAAGGAAGGGAAGGTAAAGGCATCTAAAATTTCGGGTGGCAAGCTGATTAAATGGCTATCTGGCAATTGGGGCCATTGGGCAAAATGTGGAGAGAGGTAGCTATAGCTGATACCCAGGGCCAATACCCACATGGGACCGGGAATTTTTTGAAAAGGCCAAAAGCGAATTTTGGGTAGTATAAAGAGCAGAGCTAAACTCACTAAACCCAATGCCCAGGCGGCTAAGGGAGCGCTGCCATTTTGAATAAGACCGATGCTTTTACCTAATTCGGCCAGGAGGCTAAAAGCCGAGCTGGATTGCGGGTCTACGCCTAATAGAACATGCAATTGCCGACTCAATATAATGAGGCCAATGGCAGCCAGCATCCCCCGAATAGCGGCGGCAGGGAACAGTTCGGCCAATACACCAAAGCGAAAGAGTCCCATTAGCAGAATAAAGATCCCCGACATTAAGATCGCACCTAGGAGAAGGGAATAACCCAGGGCTGGATTCCCCTGACCCAAGACTCCCACTGCGTAGAGGCTTAATACCACCAAACCATTTCCGGGCCCGGCAATAATCAGGCGGGAGCTCCCCAATAAAGAAAAGAGAATCGCACCTGCAACAGTGGCAATGATTCCCGCCATGGGAGGTACACCACTGGCCAGGGCCAATCCGAACCCCAGCGGTAATGCTACCAGAGAGACGATCAGTCCGGATTGAATATTTTGGGGGATGTTCTTAGTGTCCTTAAGCATTCATGGGCTTTGGATCGCTGCTATGCACGATTAATAAATCACTGGGAAGCTCGGAAAGGATGTATTCCAAATCATGGGTAAAAACCCGATCCATAAAGCCGAGTTTGGTATCCGGCGAATTCAAGACTAATAATTCGGCTCCACTGCTTTGGGTAAAGTGGCCAATGCTGTATCCGGGTTTACCGAAGATCACCTGATTTTCAATTTCCAAATTATGGGGATCTTCTTCTTTCAGGGCCAGCTTAATGCGATGCTGTTCGCGTTCTTCAATTATATGGCGCCAGCGATTGCAGCGGGCTTGTTCTTTATCATCGGCGGCGCGACTGGTTTTCTTATCGGGTGGAATCTCCTCTACAATATGCAGAAGTTTGGAGCCCAAAGATTCGGCTACTTCCAGTGTTTTGTGAATAGTATCGCGTGTTTTAGGATGTTTAACTCCACTCACCACAATATGGCGGTACGCCTTAGGGAAGCGCATAGGCTGAGTGAGTAGCATAATGCTACAATTGGATTTCCGCACTAATTGTCGGGCTACCGAGCCCATATAATAGCGCAGGAGGCCTTCACGGGGTAAGGCTCCCACCATTAGCAAATCGGCCTTTTGATCTTCACAAACCTTTAGGATGCTGTCGGAGATATCACCTTCCAGCCAAAGGAACTGATGCGGGACTTGCACTGCGCCAATACTTTGAATTTGGCTTTCAATTTCTTCGCGACTAGCCGTTTTACCATCTCCTACATGCACGAAAATAATCTCGTTCGCGAGGTGTTCACAGAGGCGTGCGGCTTCTTTTACATTGGCAATTAAACTGGGGCTGAGGCCAATGCCCATGACCATTTTGTTGAAAGGTTTCAAGACAGAAAATTCAATTTGTATAAAGGTACGAAGTGTTAAGAAAGGCCACTAGTCGATGCGCCTGAAATACTGAATTGAAAGGTGTATTGGTATCCTTTTCTGAGACATGTTAGGACTCATTAGCGTTTTTTAAGCTTTAATCAGCGCCTTTATTTCAACCTAAGGCCCTTTAATGGTTGTATTTCGTGCCAAATCACTATCCATAATTTAAAAAGTTTAAATTTTTTTATCCACCTCATTTGGGACGAAAAGAAGGGCAGGAGGGATGAAAATTTGGTCTGAGGGATGAGTTTTGATTTTCTGATTTGGGGGACTCAAATGGAAGCATTTAGGATAGTTTGATTCGTCGTGAATTTTGTTTTAAGTATCTGTTTATCAGTTACATTAACGGAATAAATTCTGTAACATGAAAACACACACTTTTCAACTTCGGCTCAAAAAGCCCAGCTTGTTTTCCCCCTTTTTATTGTCTGTCATCCTAATCGGCTTTAGCTACACTTTAAAGTCGCAGGATCATCATGATTGTGGCACTCATTTGCCCGCCACCACCACCTTAGCGAAAACTTCGGCCGCGGGTGCGGGATGTACCGCGTCAAGTACGGATTATGTAAATCATTATTCGAAGAAGGAGAATCACATTCCCAATGCTAATACTGCTCTTAAAACCGTGCATGTGAATGTGGTAATCTGGCAAGATGATAATGGGCAGAAGAATTTCCAGAATACACCGGTAACCCATCAGCGTTTCCTTACCATGATGGATTGGGTGAATAATCTTTGGTTTAATGGCAATCCCAGTCCTTCAGATCCCATGGCCGGGGTAACCGATTTAAGTTTTAAGAAATTGGCGCTGGAATTCCATGAAATCTACTTCATGCAGAATTCGGCGATCAATGCTTCTATGAGTTCAGCCAATATGAATAACCTCTTGTTTACGGCCCATCCGGAAGCAGCGAACTTTTTAAACATTCATATTACTTCTGGTCACCCTTCCGGTTGGTGGGGGTATATGACTACCCACGGAGATCGCCTCCCCATGATCATTACCACCGATGATCCACAGAATCAAGGTTATTCCTGCACCAGCGGTGCTTGTCCCATTTCTATAGCGGAAGATCCGGTAGGTAGTGGTAATTTCTATCGAGATTGGAGTTTTGCGGCTCATCTAGCACATGAGCTTGGCCATTGTTTTGGATTGGATCACACCTATAATAGCAGTACGTTGAATCCTACAAATCCTTATTTTCTTTCGGATGTCTTTATTCATAATCCGACTTATGCCCCCGGTTCTGCTTATGCTTATCATTGTTCATCAGCCAGTCATGCTATAAGTGGAGGAAATCCATTTGCGGTATTAAATGATGGTTGCACCAATAATTTCATGAATGGTCATGAAGGAAATTATATGTCACCTCTGCAATTAGGGATTTGTCATCTGGCAACCAATATTGGAAAGAACCCTTTAAACTCCAGAATCGGGCCTTTTATGAGTGGTTATTCGACTACTCCTATGACTATAACTCACAGTGAAAGCTGGGATTTTGAGCATTGGATTTACAGTGATATTGTGGTAGAAACTGGGGCTACCCTGGAAATCAAGTGTACGGTGTACATGCAGCCCGAGGGCAAAATCATCGTAAAGCCCGGGGCTAAATTGTTGATTAATGGCGGTACCATTACCAAAGCAGGGAATTGTGCCTATCCAGCGGAGAATGATCCCTATGCCACCTATATCGGTCGCTACTGGCAAGGAGTCTATCTGCATGGTAATGATAGAGTGAGTCAAACGGTAGTGAATCAACCAGTATTGGAAATGATTAATGGCGGTACTATTGAATACGCTCGCGATGGGGTGACTAATTCCGGGGTGGATTCCAAAGGAGATTGGATTTCTGGAACCACGGGTGGTATCATCATCGCCAAGAACGCACATTTCTACAATAACCGTCGCGATGTACAATTATTAAGCTACCATAGCTATTATAAAGGAGTTGAATTAGCCTATCAGGCCACTTTCGAGAATACGGATTTTATCCGCGATGATGCCTATCAAATGACCAGCTTAACCGCGAGTGTTTCGATTTGGGATGTGGTTGGAGTAAGCTTCCGCGGATGTCGCTTTGATACGGATGTAGATTATTACGACTTAAATCAAGGTACCCAGGCTATTTATTCCTTGGGGGGCTCCTTTAAAGTTGACGGACTCTATTCGAAATTTGCCGATCCCCATGGTGGTATTTATAGCGAGTTTTCGGGTTACGAACATGCGATAGAAGCCTGGAATTATCTTTTATCTCCCTATCACAGGGTGACTGTTCAATACAGCCATTTCGAAAATAATGATGGCGGAATTTTCCTCGCTTCGATTAACAATGCCAAGATCATTGAGAATTACTTTGATATTCCTCGTACTTACAATTTGCAGTTTATTAATTACGGATTGTATTTCGATGCTAGTTCGGCCTTTGATTGTTACAACAACCAGTTTGAGGGAACCGTAGGGTCAGCGCCAGCGATTGGAGCATTATTTACAAATTGTGGGGCGGCTAATAATTTAGCTTACCGCAATAGAGCGGATAATTTAAGTGTAGGCTTTGAAGCCTATGGTTGGAACCGATCTGCCACCAACTTCGATGGTTTGGATTTTCGTTGTAATGACCTTGGTTATGGAGCCGGCAATAGTATGGATATCTATGTTAGTGGAACCAGCGCTAGCGGCAATCAAGGTATTTCAGAGCATCAAGGTTCCTATGCGGGAAACGTGAATAATCTGGCCAATAATCTCTTCACTTTAGGGTCTTCGGACTATACCAATGCGGCGCGCCATCATTTCTATAACTATGGAGCTGGAGATCCTCGCTATAACCCTAATAATTCTACGGGCATAACCGAAGCCTATTATAGCTTTACTGTAAATTACAATTCTGCCTGTCCCGATTTAACTGAGGGCTCTGTAGGTGGAACAGGTCCAGGTGAAGATCCTTCCGGTTCCAAAGGCAAAATGGCGCAGGCTCAGATTGATCTCAATTATTACGATGCTTTGCTCGCTCAATATCAATCTGGCGCCGATGAAGAACAATTAGAAGCACTTTTAGCGGCCACTGAATTACGAGATGCTGCCTTGCGGACTCTTATCAATCAATATGCAGCTCAACCTGGAGACTTAGGACAAAGCGACTTAAAAAACTTCTTAAAGAGTCGTTCCGAATTGTATCCTAAGCTTTACCTCCTGGGGCTTTTAAAAGCCGAAGGCAATAATGCTGAATGGGCCTTATTGATGAACGCTGAGCCCGCCATAGATTGGTCGGCAGATGAAGTGCAATACTGGAATGAAATCCGTTGGATTGAAAATGCAGCAGCCCAATATCACATCAGTGAGTCAAGTAACAGAGATCAGCAATTCTTGGCGGAGTTGAAGCGGAATTATGCCGATAAATTGCCCGTTACTCAAAGGATGATTGATGGTTGGGAAAAATTCCTTACCGGCTGCACGGCTTATGTAGAATCTACTTTCCTTCCGGATGGAATGGGCTCTAATGGCGGGGCAAATGACAATAAGCTCTTGGTAGAGAACTTGGTGTCGCTCTATCCTAATCCTGCTCGTGAATCCTTGCAATTGGAATGGAATTTTGAAAAGGCCAAATGGACCGAAAACCTTCAAATTCAGGTATTTGGTTTAAACGGTCAATTAATTCAAACTTTGGAATTGGATTATACCGCCAATCGTTATGAACTGAATTGCGAATCCTGGCCAGCCGGTCATTATAAAATACGGGTATCCGGACCTACCCAAAGCACCTTAAGCTTTGTGAAAGTGGATTAAGCTTAAATCTTTATCCCCAGTTAGAGAAGATGGAAGCCCCTCATGAGAAATTGTGAGGGGTTTTTTAGGGTATAAGCAGCATGAAGTCACAGCTAGAGGATTAATGACTAAACCATTCTCAATTATCCTTTTACCGCCATTCGTTCTTCCCCTTAATACACAAGTGAAAGAGGGAGATACCATCGCTCTGTTTATATTTACTAAATGAAGGCTCTATTTAAAAGTTGTGCCCCTATCCTTGAGAATTTTAAAAGATCGTCAGGTTCTATATGCGTTATTTAGCTCTGCTATTTTTCATTTTTAGTTTGTCAAATCTCCAGGGTCAAGTCATTGATGAATCGGAATATAAATCGATGAATCTAGCGCTTCTGAATCGGAAATTTCAAGACTTTGACACCATAGCTTGCCTGGATACCTCACAATATTGGCAGGAGGCCATCCGTAGCTTTGCCGCTATGGTATACCTCGATGTTATTGAAGATAGCCTATTGGCGGATGCCTTGATTCAAAGATTTGAGCAAATAGCCCAAAAGCACTTTGAAGAAGGAACTCCCATTCAGATATATGCATCCAGTATGAATAGTTTTGAGCATGCCCAGGAGGCAAGCCTAGCGAAGGATTCTGAATTCATTTACCTCTGTTTTGGTAATTCTTGTTTTGGTAATTCGCTCTACATGAGAGAAGGAATGAGACGAGTAAATCAAAAGGTTCGGGATTTGGTGGCTAGCAAGGAAGATTAGATCATTGCTCCGAGCTTTTCCGAGCTTTGCACTTCTGATGGATAGGCAATTAATCAGCAGAAATTAAGCCTAAAATCTAGTCTGAGATTTAATAGTTTTGCCTCCATAGCCTTAAATACCTTATTTATGAAACGCTTCGTTTTAGCGCTTTTAGTACTGAGTTCACTTAGCTTGGTTGCTCAGGTTGATTTTCAACCTTCCTTTTTTCAAATTGATAGCATATTATATCCAGATATGTCTGCTAATCATATCATTAGCTTTAATCGACTGGGAGATCTAGATAATGATGGCGATGCAGATGCCATCATCTATGGCAAGGATCGATTTGGTTCAAATGTTGAGTTCTTATGGTTATTGGAGAATCAAGGTGGTAGCCAGTTTGTACCTATTCCGGATAGCTTGGACTTTAAGACAGATGTTCCTCCACTGATCGTGGATCTTAATCAAGATGGTTTAAACGACATTCTAAGTTTTAAAAGTCCTTATTGGAATACCAGCAATAATGTAAGTGTAGCTTTAATAAACCAAGGGAACTTTGTGTTTCAGCCAATAGTTCTTAATAGTTTGGATTCTATTAAAGTTAAAATGTATGAAACTTTAGATGTTAATAATGATGGCTATCCAGACTTAGTTTTAAACGGAGAACATAGCAATGGTAGCCAAGGTTATACGGCAATATATATAAATGATAGTACGGGAAACTTTTTAACGAATGAGATTTATCTAGGTATTTACCAAAACCCTGCAATTGGTATTCTTGATAAGAATTCCGATGGCTTTGATGATCTTGTTATTACCGGATTTAATGCTTCATTGTCTGTTTCAAATAATTTTTATCTGAACTCTAACAATGGTGGATTTACTTCAACATCATTTGAAAACTCAGGCTTTTATTCTAATACACGAATTTTCATTGATGATTTTGATCAAGATAATGAACTCGATTTTGTGGTGAGTAATACTAATAGTTATAGAAAACTAAATTTATACCTCAATAATGCACCTCAAGCGGGATTTACAGAGGATAACAGTATTTTCGGAATGGGTGCTCAAGGATACAATGAGCATACACATTTAGTTTTAGATATTGATGCCGATGGAGATAATGAGGTCATTGCTCAAATGGCATTTAATTCCGGTGGAGATACTATAAAGTACTACGACCGTGCAGCAAATGGTAATTTTCAGGTAATGACTAACACCAATCCTGTTGATTTAAAAGAGCTTTGGCAATATGATACTGTAGATATCAACGGGGATGGATACACCGATATTTATAATAGTCATGGCGAAGAATTATTATATAACAATCAAAACGGGGGCTTTGTTAGACCTAAGCAGTTCAACACTTTTACAGGTTCAATCCATGAGTTTCGCACTTTAGATTTTAACCAGGATGGCTATGACGATTTTTTACTTTCTTCAAGCCAGAAAAATACCAGCGGTCTGTATCTTAATCACAATGGGAATTTCTTTAAACGCCAGAACATACCATTCTTTAATCAATATTATATTAAATCAATTGATGTACTTGATATTGACGGAGATGGGGATTTGGATTTTGTTGGTCAGGCGGATGGTGCTTTTATTCTAATTAACAATGGAAATGGACAGTTTACTAATCAGGTAAACCCCATGGTCGATACTCAGAAAGGAGTGTTTATTATGAATCTTGATGGCCAGCACCAATTGGATATTATGATGGTAGAAAGGCCCAACGGTGCTTACCATTATGAGCTGAAATTTTACAGCACTGATGCATCCGGGAATTTATTTCTGGAGTCTATAACAGGACTTCCAGACCTTAGTGTTTACTCAACTTTAGCAGTGGGAGATATTAATAATGATGGATTAGATGATGTGTATTTGTAACCTCCCCTAAAATTCGGACTGGTTAAAACTATTTAAATTTAACCAGTAATTATGAAGAAGTCGAGATTTACCGATAGCCAGATTGTTAATGCGATTAAACAGCATGAGTCAGGCCGAAAGACCGACGAGATTTGCCGGGAGTATGGCATATCTAAGGGCACCTTTTATCAATGGCGCAAGAAGTATGCAGGGATGGACTCCTTGCAACTTAAACGCTTGAAAGAGCTGGAGGAGGAAAATCGCAAGCTTAAACAGATGTTCGCTGATGTGAGCTTGGATAACAAAATGCTCAAGGATGTGCTCTCAAAAAAGTGGTAGGCACTGGTGATCGTCAAAACATGGCTACTTATCTAAAGGAAACCTACATGATAAGTATTACCAGGGCTTGTAAGGTGATTCGTTTGCCTAAGTCCATGTTTTATTACCAATCAGTTAAAGATGATACGGAAGTAATTAATAAGCTGCTTGAGATGGTGGTGCTACGCCCCCGTGAGGGTCAGGATAAGGTTTATCAGCGCTTACGCTTAGAGGGCTATGGTTGGAATAAAAAGCGTGTTCGTAGGATCTACCTAAAGTTGGGGGTAAACCTTCGTAGAAAGACCAAGAAGCGTATTCCTGCCCGTGTGAAAGAACCCCTAGTTCAGATGGAGCGACCTAACCAAACTTGGTCTATGGACTTCATGAGTGACGCCTTGGAAAATGGAAGAAGGTTCCGTGTACTTAATGTAATCGATGACTTTAATCGCAAAGCCATTACTGTAGAAGCCGAGTTTACCTTTCCTTCTTTTGGGGTAATCCAATGTTTAAAGAGAGCCTTTGAAGAACAAGGAAAGCCGAGTAAGATCCGTGTAGATAATGGCCCTAAGTTCACCTCCTTAGAGTTTAGTGAATGGTGCAGACTACAAGAAATAGAGCTTCATTACATCCAGCCGGGAAAACCTATGCAAAATGGCTATATCGAACGATTTAACCGCACCTTTAGGCAAGATGTATTGGATGCACATCTATTCTCTGGAATTGATCAGGTGAGACATATTGCCGAACAATGGATAGACGATTATAACTACACCAGACCGCATGAAGCACTTGGGGGAATTACGCCCCACCAGGCAGAAGCGAAATTTTCATCCAAGCAAGCTTGCTTGGATGAAAAAACAAGCTACTCCAAACAAAACAAAGTACATTTAAACTCAGTCTGAAATTAGGGGAGGTTACAGTTGATGCTATAATATCTTACATTGACTTCACAATTCCTTTTGGCAATGACCAATACCAGATTTATCAATGTAACTATTTTGAACCTGTTACGCCAAAATACATTCATAGCCAAACCCTTGGCCACCATTAGTATGAAGACAATAACAACAATCCTATTGATTTTGACTTTGAATCTTGTTCAAGGACAGGACACTCTTCAATTTGACGTGGCCACACCAAATGGATTTAAAGGACAAATTACCGACACGCGAACAATTGTGTATTCGGGAAAATTAGACTTGGATTTTTACAAAAAGCACTTTTTCACTCCATATCATTACCCTCAAAAAATGGTTGACACGAACCATAGAAATGATACAATAACTATATGGAATGACTCGACTAAAGTGGGGGATTTCAATACTAATTGGAGTTACACGATAACTTACGATTCACTTTCAAGAGTAACTTCCTATAGATATTCAGCGTGTATGATTTGCTCACAGTTACCATATGAGTTCCATTTTATCTACAATCAACTTGGACAAGTAATCAAAATGATAAATAAGCTCAATGACAAGAAAACAATTGAATTCAAATACGACCCTGCTGGGAATATTATAAATGTCAAAGAATATCACGGATCGGATTTGACGAAAGAAATAGAGTTAATAAATAAGAAATAACTGTGTCCATGAACGCATTAAACTTATAGCGATTGAATGGCTGCAAGCAAGCTTGCCTGCCGATAAGCAGGGTTTACGCTTTGTCGGTGTACTTAATTACCTTTCACTTCGGACAGGCAGGAATAGCTTCGAATTGAAAATCAGCATAGTTAAATCGCCACAAGTCATAATAAGACCCTTAGCTACCATTAAAAACACGACATGAAAATAGTTCTAATCATACTTCTAAGTTTTATTACAACAGGCCAGCTTTTTGCGGAATGTGCAATTGATGGACTTTGGGCACTTCCACAGAAAGGAACCATTAAACAAAATTCACTGATTGTGTTAACAGGGTATTTTAGAAGTCAAAAAATAGTAACCTCCTTGAATGAAAATTACCCTATATATCTTGAATCTGAAGGGCATAGAGTAAAACTGAACGTCAAAAAAAGGTACAAAGGATTGTTTGAATTAACCCAAGCTATTCTTGAACCGGAAGAAGAATTAATTGCAGGAAGAACCTACCAATTAAAAATTGATAAGCTTGACGAATTTGAAACTTCCCGTTTAAGAAGGTGGAATTCAGAATTGGGAAAATATGAACCAATAACTTGGAAGGTAGATGGTGGAATAGACACTGAATCTCCTGAACTATTAAACGTGCCTGAATTGGTTGATAAAAGGACAATTCACTATGGTTGCGGACCAGCGATTTATGCGGATTTTAAGATTCAGACAAAAGACGAATCTGAACTGTTGGTTAAAACTGAACTTGTAGACTTGAAGAGCGGTGAATCAACAACTTACTTTTTGAATTTTGAAGGCACAGACACTTTAAGTGTAGGTCGTGGAATGTGTTCAGGTGCTTTTAGCTACAAGGAGAATAGAAAGTATAAAGTGAGATTTAGCTTGATGGATATTTGTGGAAATGAGAACGAAAAATGGACAGCTTGGATTCAGTTTGATAGTCCTTATGAAGGTTTGTAAACAGAAAAATACGGTGGCTAACATAGAATATAGCTTATCTCGGATGAATGGCTATCAGCATACTTGTCTGCAGAAAAGCAGAGTTTACGCTTCGTAGCCAGCATTGGTTTCGAGTAACAGAAGGGTGTTTCGAATTGAAATTCAGCGTAGCTAATCCATCATAAGCCATTTGCAATCTATTAAGATGAAAAAGACACTTTCAATACTTACATTATTGATTCTACTATTTGGTTGTCAGCCCAAGCAAAACAACATGAATGATTTCATGGATGATATCAGGGAGGATTTTGCTAAGCAAGCTGAACAACAGAACAGGGAAGTATATGCATGGGAAGCTAAAATTGATAAATTATATAAACGAGCGGATAATAATTTGAATGATGGAGCAAGCTATGCCGACTCTTTGATTGAGAATGACAAAAGTCTTGACAAACGGAAAATTTCCAATCTGCACACTATCGTTGGTGAAATCTATTACGACAACGACAGCATTGACCGAGCGCTCGAACGGTTTCGATTAGATGAATCGTTGACTTTTGATTTGTAAGCTTCCCTTAAAACCGAACTGTTTAAAAGTAGAGGAATAGGATTAATTTTAAACAGTCGATTATGAGAAAGAGTAAGTTTTCGCCAGAGAAGATTGCCAGGGTCTTGAAAGAGTTTGATCAAGGTAGAAGTGCACAGGAATTGAGCCGAGAGTACGGGGTTAGTACCGCAACGTTTTACAAATGGCGAGAGCGTTATGCTGGCATGAGTGGAAAGGAGTTAAAGCGTATAAAGGATCTTGAAGAGGAAAACAGGAAGCTTAAGCAGATGTACGCGAACCTGGCCCTAGATCATCAACTAGCTAAAGAGATTATTGAAAAAAAGCTTTAAAGCCCTGCCGTAAGAGAGAGATTGGTCAGGAAATATCTAGACGCTACGGTATTAGCAGGGCATGCCGTGTATTAAACCTCAGTAAAAGCGTGTATTACTATCAAGCCCAAGCAAAGGATGATCGTGAGCTGGAAGAAGCATTACTGACGAAAGCAAAAGAACATTCTGAGGAAGGCTTTTGGAACGCCTATCACCGCTTACGTAATGAAGGCAAGACTTGGAACCACAAACGACTACATCGTGTTTATGTGGCTTTAAAACTACCTTTAAGACGAAAGGTTAAGAAGCGATTACCCGCTCGGGTAAAAGAACCGTTAGTGGTGCCTGATAGGCCGAATCAGACCTGGAGTATGGACTTTGTACATGATGTACTAGAAAACAAGCGCAAGTTTCGTGCATTCACGGTAATTGATGACTACAATCGAGAAGCACTACATATCGAAGTAGATTTCTCACTTCCATCAAACAGAGTAGTATATGTGCTTAATCATTTAATCAATCGCAGGGGTAAACCCGATGTGATCCGAATGGACAATGGGCCCGAGTTCATTGCTGAGCTCACTAAATCATGGAGCGTCATTCATGAAATAGAATTTAGATATATCCAACCCGGCAAACCCACACAGAACGCTTTTATAGAGCGATTTAATGGAAGCTACCGCCGAGGAGTGCTGGACAAATATATTTTTGAAGATATCCATCAGGTAAGGGAGCAAACAGAAAAGTGGATGCATGACTATAACAACTTTAAACCTCATGATTCATTAGGAAATATACCGCCTAGGGTATACGCCAAACGCAACCACCCCGAGGGTACCCTCGGGGTGGTTGAAAACAATACTATCTTTGGAAAAGTCAATTAACTAATGGTTCGGATCAGGGGAAGCTTACAGATTCACCAAGAAATAAGGCGAACAAAGCCGGCTGTTACATAAAACAAGGAGACTTGGAGAAAGCAATGACATTGCTTCAACAAGCAGCTGAGACTAACCATGACTTTAAATGGTATATCGGAAACCTTTATGAGATTCAAGGGGAACGAGAAAAAGCGATTTTAGAATACGATTATGTTTATCAACAAGATACAATTGTTTACGCCTATTACAACGAAAGAATACAGGAATTAGAAAATAACCCTGACCAATTATTGACAGAGCTTTATTACAAGGACAGAAGAAAAAGGACTTTGCTCTTACTTAAAGGAGTAGATGCTGAAGCTACTGACACAGAAATTGGTGGATTTGAAATTGAAAGAAAATAAAAGTAACGTGCCCAACAATGGCTAAAATGCATGCCCAACTAACCTAACCGTTGCGCGAAATTTTAGCCGGGCCGTTAGCAAAACCAGTAAATTCCCTTTACCTCCATCAATAAGTATAAGGTCTATTAGGATACAGTTTCGAACCTAGTAAGTATAATAAACTCTGATATTTAGCATCTTAGGTTTGAAGGCTTTTTGTCTGGGCGACAGGATTACTTCATGATTCTAATACCGCTAACATATTGGTGTTTACGACCAAAAAGTGCCTGCTGTTCTTTGCAATCGGAACAGCTTTTTTTATACTCAACGAATCTCCAGTAGGCAGGATTACTTTATGATCCTAGCGCTGCTAACATCTTAGAGTTTACGACCAAAAAAGTTCCTGCTGTTCCTTTCAGTCACAGCAGCTTTTTTTATGCCCATCGAATCTCCATTAAGCAGGATTATTTCATGATCCTGTTCCCGCTAACATTTTGAAGTCTACGACCAAAAAAGTTCCTGCTGTTCCTTTCAGTCACAGCAGCTTTTTTTTATGCCCACCAAGCCTCAGTCAAGCAAGCTTGCTTCGGTGGTGGGCATAAAAAAAGTCCTGAAGAATTCTCATCAGGACTTTTTGGTCGGGGCGGCAGGATTCGAACCTGCGACCTCCTGCTCCCAAAGCAGGCGCGATAACCGGGCTACGCTACGCCCCGTGGCGGTGAGAGCGGGATTCGAACCCGCGGTACGGTTGCCCGTACGGCAGTTTAGCAAACTACTGGTTTAAGCCACTCACCCATCTCACCGGGTTTCGTCTTAAAGAACGTGGAAGCGCTTGGTTGAAGTACTTCCGTTATTGGGGCTGCAAATTTAAACAGACTTTGATTCTACACAATAGTAAATCGAAAAAAATGGAGAAAAAGAACCTACAGACTTTAGACGCCTTAAGGGTAATTGGTATTTAGTATTTGGTAGTTCGCCTGTCTCGCTTGAACAATAGGTTTGTACAACACTGATTCATAGTTTGTAGTCACTCCTCTCTTACCAGCTTTTTGTTAGCTTCCAATTGAATGTAGGGCTGGCAAAATAAATCAATCCTTGCTTTCCGATTAACTTTGCTTTATGGCTCACGATCATCACCATCATCATGCACCCGAGGGAAATCTGCGTATGGCCTTTTTCCTCAATCTCTTTTTTACCATTATTGAGATTATCGGAGGTATGGCCGTTAATAGCGTGGCCATTGTTTCGGATGCTATTCATGATTTAGGAGATAGCCTTTCTCTGGGTACCGCCTGGTATTTGCAGCGCAAGTCTAAGCAACAGGCCGATAAGCAGTTTTCATTTGGCTATGCTCGCTTTTCCTTATTAGGAGCCTTACTCAATAGTGTCGTGCTCATTATTGGCTCCGTATTCGTGATTAAGGAGGCCATAGAACGACTGATTCAGCCCGAAGCCTCCGATGCCCAAGGTATGCTTTACCTCGCTCTATTGGGCATCGCTGTAAATGGCTATGCGGCCTGGAAAATGACCAGCGGAAAAAGCCTTAATGAAAAGGTGATATCCTGGCATTTAATGGAAGATGTTTTAGGCTGGGCCGCCGTACTCATCGTGGCGATTGTCCTCCATTTCAAGCCAATCGATTATTTGGACCCGGCCCTCTCGCTGGCCATTACCCTCTATATCCTCTATGGAGTTTTCAGGCGCCTGAAGGAAACCCTCTTTCTTTTTCTACAAGGGGTGCCAGCCGAATTTGATCTTAAGAAATTGGAATCCGAGCTACTGGCGGTAAATAGGGTGGAGGCTCTGCATCATACCCATATTTGGTCCTTAGAAGGGGAGCACCACGTATTTAGCAGTCATGTTCGCCTCAAAGGCATTCAAGATTTAGCGCAAATGGAACAGGTGAAATTGGATCTCAAAAAACAATTAGCGGCCTATCATTTTAATCATATTACCCTCGAACTGGAAACCGAAGGGCAGGAGTGTAGCATGAAATGAGGGGCAATTACCTGCATATTGAGCCAGGCTTTGGTTGGTTTACCGGTAATTTGGAGCAGAACCATTGGCATCAACATTATGCCCTGCAACTAAGCTTTGCCCTGGATGAGTCTCTGAAAATTGAAGCCGATAAGGGAATCCAGACTTCGGACAAAGCCATTCTATTACAGCCACAGCATAAGCACCGTATCCTTTCTCAGGGACAACATTTGCATCTGCTTTTTAATCCCGCGCATCCTATTGGGCATTTTTGGTCGGCATTGGCCCGGTCGCCATTAATGGAAGTTGAGCATAAGGCTATAGAGCTAATCATCCAGTGCGTGGAGAAGTTGGAGGATGGCTTACATCAATCGGAGAACCTAAGCAGCCTCATCCGTACCTATACTTGTTTTTGTGAAGACGCCTTGCATAAGGGAGATCTGCGCATTAATCAGGCTTTAGCCCATCTTGATAAGAACCGGGAACGTATTGTTTCCTTGGAGGAGATCGCGGAGCAAGTACATTTATCACCCAGTCGGTTTTTACATCTTTTTAAAATTCAAACTGGCATTAGTTATCGTCGTGCCCAAAACTGGAATCGCTTGCAGCTGGCATTGGAGTCGGGAATGCAGGGCAACTTAACTCAAATGGCACATGCGGCGGGCTTTAGCGACAGTGCCCATTTTAGTCGGAGCTTTAAAGAAAACTTTGGCTTTAGTCCCAAAGAGGTTTTAAAGAATAGCCACTTTATTCAAGTTTAGGAAAAGCCGCCAGCGGAGTTTTGTCCTAAAGAAATAAAGATGGAAGATTATCTGGCTCCAAGCCCCCTTTTAGATTTTAAGCATCCCTCTATTCAAGATTTGATTCGGAATAGAGATTGGATGAAACTGGATGCCTACGATCGCATAGGTGCGATATATGATTTCGTACGCAATGAAATTGCCTTCGGTTATAATCGTGAAGATGCCATTCCCGCTTCGGAGGTATTGCAAGATGGCTATGGCCAATGTAACACTAAATCAAGCTTGTTTATGGCCCTACTCAGAGCCTGTGCCATACCTTGTCGTTTGCATGGCTTCACCATTGCCAAGGCCTTGCAAGAGGGTGCGATTTTCGGAATTTGGTACCGAATGGCCCCTCCATCCATTCTCCATACCTGGGTAGAAGTTTATTATGAGGGGCGCTGGTTAAAACTGGAAGGCTTCATATTGGATGATCCCTATTTGAAATCCTTGCAAAAACAATTTGCCGATTGTGAAGGTCGTTTTTGCGGATACGGGGTTTATACATACGACTTTGCCAATCCTCCCATACAATGGAAAGGAGCGGATACTTTTATTCAAAGTGAGGGGATCAATCAAGATTTTGGATTATACCTCAATCCCGATGCCTTTTACCTGGGACATAGACAGCAATTTAATGCCATTAAAAAGTTCTTATATCAGAATTTCATTCGGCATAGATTAAATCGAAGATTAAATAAGATCCGTTCCAAAGTCTAGGGTCATGCCTGCATTTTTCGGACCTTTGTGCCATGCCGGAATTAGTGATCAAGAATATGGTTTGCCAGCGCTGCGTAATGGCGGTGGAAGGTCTATTGAAGGAAATGCAGATTGAGGATTTTAATGTGGATTTAGGCTTCGTGCTTTTATCGCAGGATTTAAATGAAAACCAAAAAGCAGAGTTAAAGGAGAAATTGGAAGCACAGGGATTTGAGCTTTTGGATGATCACCGTAAAGTTCTGATTGAACAAATTAAAGTCCAGCTACTCGATTGGGTTTATTACCAAGCGGATAAACGTCCTCAAACCAATTTGTCGGTCCATCTGGCAGATCACTTCCATAAAGACTATTCCTCTTTGAGCAGGGTTTTTTCCAGTGTAGAAGGGCAAACGATTGAGCGCTACCTCGCCAAATTAAAAATGGAGAGGGCCAAGGAATTGTTGGTGTACAATGAATTAGATCTGGGCGATATTGCCCATGCCCTGGATTATAGCAATGCCTCCTATTTATCGGCGCAGTTTAAAAAGGAAACTGGTATGACACCCACGGAGTTTCGCCGTAATTTCTCGCATTTACGCAAACCTTTGGACGCGATCTAGCAAAATTCCATAAGCATCCATCAAAATACCATTCGTCATCGGATGGTCGCCTTCGGATATTTGTAGTCGAAAATTAAGCTTATGGCTACAATAGATAATAATGCAATTGAAGACACTTTCTTAGTGCAAGGTATGAGCTGTGCCGCCTGCGCCAGCAGTGTCGAATCTATATTACAACATACCGATGGGGTTGCAGAAGCGGAGGTGAATTTCGCTGCACATACTGTTAAAGTAAAGTACGCCGAAAACTTAGCCCCTCAGGTTTTAAAAGAGGCCTTACAAAGTATTGGCTACGACCTCGATCTGGAGGCTAAAGATCGCGAGCAAGATCAGAAACGTAAGGAGCAGCAAGAGCGGCGCTATAAGGAACTGAAAAAGCAAACTTTAGGCTCCGCCCTGTTAAGCTTACCGGTTTTTGTGATCGGGATGTTTTTTGGCACTTGGAGTTGGGGGCCCTGGATTTCGGCCGTCTTGGCACTGCCAGTTCTCTTTATTTTCGGTGGGCATTTTTACCGCAATGCCTGGAAACAACTCAAACATGGCTTGGCGACCATGGATACCCTGGTAGCCCTAAGTACCGGTATTGCCTATACCTTTAGCTTGTTCAACACTTTTTACCCCGAATTTTGGATTTCACGTGGTTTAGAAGCGCATGTGTATTTCGAAGCAGCGGTGGTGATTATCACCTTCGTTAGTTTAGGTAAAACCCTGGAAGAGCGGGCGAAAAGCAGTACCTCTCAGGCTTTGGAAAAGCTCATGAACCTTCAGGCCAAGCAGGTGATTCGCCTTCGCGATGGTGAAGAGGAGGAAGTAGAAATTGAAGACTTAAAAGCAGAGGATTTGGTGCGGGTAAAGGCCGGGCAGAGTATTCCGGTTGATGGAATTTTGCATCAAGGATCGGCTTCGATTGATGAAAGTATGCTTTCTGGCGAATCGATTCCCATTAGTAAGGAAGAGGGAGATAAACTTTATGCCGGAACTCTGGCCCAGAAGGGAAGCTTTGTATTAAAAGTCGACCAAATTGGGGAGGATACCGTTTTGGCCCAAATTATTCGCTTAGTTAAAGAAGCCCAAAGCAGTAAAGCTCCGGTTCAGGATTTAGTCAATAAAATTGCCGGAATTTTTGTGCCGGTAGTAATCGGTATTGCCATTCTCACTTTTGGAGTTTGGATGATCTGGGGTGGGGAGGAAGCCTTTGCTCGTGCTCTATATACCGCCATTGCGGTTCTGGTGATTGCCTGTCCATGTGCTTTGGGCTTAGCCACGCCTACCGCCATTATGGTAGGGGTTGGTAAGGGCGCTGAGAATAATATCTTGGTGCGCAATGCAGAAAGTTTGGAAAGAGCCCGTGAAGTGGATCTTTTACTTCTGGATAAAACCGGTACCCTCACCCGAGGTAAACCCGAGGTTTTGGAAGCCGAATGGCAATTAGCTGAAAAGGATTTTGCTCCGATTTTATTAGCCTTGCAACAACAGTCAGAACATCCATTAGCAACGGCTTTGGTGCGTCATCTAAGAACCCAGGGCTATAAAGCCACGGAGCAACAGAATTTTGAAGCCATTGAAGGAAGGGGAGTGAAAATCTCAATAGCTAGTGGTGAGGAATATGCCAGTGGAAATGCTCAGTTCTTAGCGGATTGGAATTTAAGCCCAGCACAAGACCTATCGGCGAAAGCCCAAAAATGGGCCCAACAAGGAGCCACCGTATTGTATTTCTTTAATCGAGATCAGATTATTGCTCAGTTTGCTATTGGCGATCAATTAAAGGCAGGTTCGGCCGAAGCGGTGCAAACTTTGCAAAAAGACGGATTGGAGCTTATGATTATTAGTGGTGATAATGCCCAAACTACCGCTTATTGGGCGGAGGAACTCGGAATCTCGAATTTCAGAGCGGAGGTGCTTCCTCAGGATAAAGGTTCGATAGTACGCGATTTACAGGCTCAGGGCCGAAAGGTGGCCATGGTAGGAGATGGCATAAACGACTCTGAAGCTTTGGCGCAGGCCGATCTGGGTATTGCCATGGGTCATGGTTCTGATATTGCAATGGAAGTAGCTCCCATGACTTTAATGAGCTCCGACTTGCGCTTAATTCCTAAGGCCTTTCATCTTTCTAAACTCACCCTTCAGGGCATTCATCAGAATCTTTTTTGGGCCTTTATTTACAATCTCATCGGTATCCCAATTGCGGCGGGAATCCTGTATCCCTTTACAGGCTTTCTACTAGACCCAATGATCGCTGGTGCCGCCATGGCCTTTAGCTCCGTATCAGTGGTGCTGAATAGCTTGAGGTTAAGGGGAAGAGATTTGTGAGGATAGAAATTAGAATTTAGACCGCTTCGCTGTTAGATGTTAGACTGCTTCGCTATTAGAGTATAGAGCGCTACGCTGTTAGAGTTTAGATAGAATAAAGGAGTCTGGGTGAAGCTTATCCCATAGGGTAAATTAAGAGGTCTTGTTTATAGATTACCGTTCATCGAAGAAAAACGACGGTTTATCGAATACTATTGAGTCCTAGTTTGAGCTCCTTCCAGATGAAGTATTTTTAAGCAGAACTGTTTAAGGGAATGCTTCGCAACATTTTAATTATCACCGCCTTAGTCTTACTTCAATCTTGTTCCAAGGAGGAAGTACAAGTTAAGGGAAGCCTTCATTTTAAAGGGAAAACCTATGAATTAGCCAAGCATAGGGTCAATTATCGATATGCAGTAAATAGCATTTATAGTTCTGGATATTTGTACGAGCTTTTCTTGTATACCAAGGGCTTGAATCCAGTTTATTCGGCGAATGGTACTGAATTTAAATTGGCGGGGAGTGGAAGCGTTTTTCGATTTAAGATCTTGGCTCCGAATAAGATGAAGCTTGATAAGGCTCGCTATATGTCCGACTGGCTTGACGATCAGCCCAGTGAGGCCGAAGAGTATTTCCTTTATGATGTAGATGTAGAAGAATATATAGATGGTAAATTCAAAATCAGACATTATGCAAATTATCAAGGATGGTTGGATTTAGATGTTAATTCAAAAATCAGCTTAGAAACGGATTCGATATGGGCCCTAAATCAAGAAAGTGGTTTAAGAGAAAGTTTTATGAGTCTCAGGTATAATTCGGCCTTTGAGGGAATTAATGATTTGAGTTACCCATGAAAAGAATCACCCTAGTTCTATTCTTTTTATGGGCAATGAATTCCATCGCTCAGGAGCATCGCTATTATCCGGAAGATATTATAGTCGTTCCTCATTGGGACATTGGAATGACTCATTCGTATTTCCAGAATTTCATTTTTAGAACTGCAAACGACTTTGTGTTTGAAGTATACGGATCGAATGGCGATGTATACAAAACTCAGCCTCATGTATATCCCATAGAAGGTTCCGGCCATGTTCGCGGGGGGAAATTGCAGGGAGAACTTGTTCTAAAGCATACCGATTCCTATCGGGGCTATCCTTCTATTCGACTATCGAGTAATTATGTGAAATATGCTCCCAATTTATTGATAGAGCAAATCACCGGTTCAGGTTTTTTGGGTATCGTGTTTTTTAATCCAGAAACCGGTTTGCAAAATGAATTTCCACAAGACTTGTATGCAAAGTCTCTGGTAGCTTTAAGCCAGACACCTTATGTGGTGGATCAGAAAATCTATGTTTTGGCCGGAGATTGCGATGTGTACAGTCCATCAGGAAATTATCGCGACTATAATATCCTCGATCGAGATAGTCTTTATTTAATGCGCTTTGATTTTGGGAAAGCAGATTTCGTTAAGGAGCACTCTTTCAATCTGAAGGGATTAACTGGAAAGGAGTTTCAGCGCTGTATGGGAGAATTTGACTTTGATCCGCAACTAGGGAAACTGCGTTTTCAGCAAGCTGATACCCTATTTTTATTTGAAGTAGGCAGGCCAAATCCGACCCAAGTTTATAAGCCTCCCTTTTACAGGAACAGGCATTTAAAGAACTTGGCCGACACAAATTATTTTGTGGGGCGAAGTCTATTTTCGGCCGACCATAATACCAGCTATGGTGAGTACTTAATGCGTACGTCCTTTGATTCTAATTATCAGGAATCTCGGGATTCGCTTGCCTACTACTATCCCAGTCCCAACTTGAGATCAGACAGTCTGCAATACAAATACGATGTAATCGGAATAACTGAGGAGCGGGTGTATTTGTCGAGACAAAAGGCCTTTTATGATGAAGTAGGAACTTTTTATGACAATACCTTAATCTGTACCAATTGGCAAGGGGAGAAACTCTGGTCCAGAGATATGCTTAGTCGAGATTACCGAGGTCATCTTGAAGAGGTTTTCGAGCTTAATGATACGCTCTTTGTATTAGGTCGAATAAAGTTCCCCAGTCCTTATAAGCCTGAGTATTTTATAGGCCCATCCATTTCATTTATCCGCAGGTTAACTAAGGATGGAAAGCTAATCGATTGGCAGCAAGTAGATCCGGATATTCAAGTCTATCCTAATCCATTTCAAGTGGACTTTTTCATTGAATTGGATGGCTTACGTTCCATCCAATTGTTTAATCAGACTGGACTTTTAATTCACGAAGAAAAAGTCTTACCTGGAGATTATAAATACCAATGCTTCTGGCCAGACCTGGATATAGGCTTGTATGTTTTAAGGCTAGAAGATAAGGATGGGAATCACTTTCAAAGAAAGCTGTTGAAGAGGTGAATTGGTAGTTGGTAGTTGGTAGTTGGTATGATGCCGCCTAAAAATGGTTGTCACTACCTACTCAGATATTTCTACTAATTTATACTTTTTGTTTTTAGTTCTAGGCTTACTGGGCTTAAGGTTTAAGGTGTAATTACTTGGACTGGATTCCATGGATTTGATTTTCCATTCAAAGTCTATTGGGGTGCTATTATTCAATGCTCGCTTTTGCTGGAACTTGTTATGGTGTTCCACTGCTTGTTTGAGGCATAGTCGGAGCTCAAGAAGGTTAGTAGGCTTCCAGTAATTGAGGTATCGGTTTTTAATCAAATCATTGGTTTTCTCTGCATAGGGGTTTTCCCAAGAATAGTAACACATACTTTGCTTTAAGCCTTTGCCTTTGCAATACTCACGATAGCTACGCTCTTCATACTGTCGGCCTCCATCACTATGATGAATAAGACCGCTTAAGTTGGTGTAGCCGGCTTTCTTTCGAGTGGCAATGGCCTGCTTTAAAACTTCTTTGAAGTGGACTGCGCTAGCTCTGCTATAAGCCCCATAGCCTAGGATCCTTTGAGAATAAACATCGGTGATGAACATCAAATAATAGCATTTTGACCCGTTCAGATAATAGGTCATATCGGCTTGCCAAACCTCATTGATGGATCGTACTTGTTTATCAATGAGAAGGTTGTCAAACTTACGTTGATCGCTTTTGGTGGTTCGGATATACCTCGTATTCCTTTTAACCTGTAAGCCCAGTTCAGCAGCTAGTGCCTCGAACTTATCCCGTCCAATGGAAAGCTGTCCGCATGAGCATAATAGATGGGTCTACAGCCTAAGCCAGGGCAGGCCACACGCGCGGACAGGATCAGGCTACGCAGGCCGTCTTCAAGCCCAACAAGCTCCCTTCTTAGAGCTTGGGGCTTGTAGTAGGCCTGCCGGCTAAAGCCCAGCAAATGACAGCTTCTCCTGATCGACACTACAGTCTTTGTCTCCAGCTTTATTTGCCTTTGGATGCTCTGGCGCCAAAACTTTTTTTTAGATCCACCTTATATTCTTCTGAGGCCAGGTCTACGATATGGCGGTACAAATCGGCTTCTAACTGCTTTCGTCCTAAAGCAGCCTCTAACTCTTTGGTGCGCGCCTCTAATTCCTTCAGACGTTTGTCAACACTATTGTTTTCCACTACTATGCGTGTTTGTGTCTTCAAGGTACGAGAATACTTGTTTAACCAGTTATAAACCGTTTGCGGTGATTTAATCTCGTAAAGCCTACAGGCTTGATATACCCGAAGTTCTCCCGATTCAATCTGTTTGACCACTTCCTTGCGCAAGGTCTCACTAAATACACGTTGACGTCTTAAGCTTTCTTTTTGTCCCATTTTTCTCTTGGTTTTAGAGAGAATAGGTGTCAACTTTTTTCAGGCGCGGTCAGTAGTTGGTAGTTGGTAGTTGGAAATGTAATTTTATCTCACATCTCACATCTCACATCTCACATCTCACATCTAGACTCTAAACTCTAGATTCTACACTCTACTTAATAATCTTCTTAATCACCCGCAGCTTATGGGTATGTCCACGCTCCTCGGCATTGAAGATGCCACTTTGATCGAGGCGATCGAGGCGAACTTTGCCACTGGCATGGAGGATGTAATTATCCTGAAGGATGATACCTACATGTACAATTCGACCTTCATTATTATCGAAGAAGGCTAAGTCGCCGGGTTCTGATTCTTCAATGAAACTTAGGGTTTCCCCCAGTTCTGCTTGCTGCCAGGCATCGCGAGGAATGGAATGTCCTGCCAAGCGATATACCATTTGGGTAAAACCTGAACAGTCGATACCAGCTGGCGTTCTGCCACCCCATAGATAGGGAGCATTGAGGTAAAGGAAAGCCGTTTCTATGAGTTGTTCGCGGCTCTGTTTTTTAGAAAGGGTAGGCCCATTGTAATGAAATACTTCATCGGCCAAAGTGAAATTATGCTCGGCATCAAGACCGGGCAAATAAGAACCCAAAAAGATGGGGAAGAAGCTCCCCCCATCTTTTCGGGATACTAATTCTATAAGGTCGGAGGCAATAAAGATTGGCGTCTTCTTTTGCGCTTCGGCCTGGGCATCATCCATAAAGCTCGCTTGCTTCCTATCGATCCATCCTTCATAGCGATCGTGGTGCAAACGAATGCGAATCCACTTTTTACGCTGTTCCAGAACATCGTAGGTTTCTCCAAAGATCAATTGATTTACCATCTCCGCAGCATCGGAGGGATCAGATCGCATGGGAATAGCGCTAAGCTTGGAAATGCCTTTAACCATGGATTTAGGCCATGTTTTCAATTACCATTGCAGAAGCTCCGCCACCACCATTGCAAATACCGGCAGCACCGTATTTACCTTGGTTTTGCTTCAATACGCTGATCAAGCTAACGATGATACGAGCTCCGGAAGCTCCCAGTGGGTGACCCATAGAAACGGCACCACCGTTTACATTGGTTTTAGCGGCATCAATATCCAATAACTGAATATTAGCCAAGCCTACTACTGAGAAAGCTTCATTTAATTCGAAGGCATCTACCTGATCTTTATCGATTCCGGCTTTAGCCAAAGCTTTAGGTAAGGCCTTAGCTGGAGCAGTTGTAAACCATTCTGGTTCGTGAGCTGCATCCGCATATGCGTTGATCTTGGCGATAGGGGTCAAGCCTAAGCTTGCTGCTTTTTCGGCCGACATGATTACCAATGCGGCAGCGCCATCATTTAAGTTAGAAGCATTAGCAGCAGTTACGGTACCTTCTTTGTCGAATACCGGACGTAGGGTAGGAACCTTAGCGTGATTTACTTTGAATACATCTTCGTCTCTGTCCACGATAATGGGATCGCCCTTACGTTGAGGTACTGAAACGGGAATTACTTCCTCGGCAAATTTCCCATTTTCCCAGGAAGCGGCACTACGACGGTAGCTTTCCAAGGCAAATTCATCTTGCTGCTCACGGCTAAAGTTCATGTCTTTAGCGCAAAGCTCAGCGCAATTACCCATATGTGTTTGATTGTAAACATCGATCAAACCATCACGTAATAGGCCGTCTTTAGCTTTGATATCGCCTAATTTCACGCCATTACGACCTTCGAGGTAATGTGGAACATTGCTCATGCTTTCCATACCACCTGCAACGATCACATCAGCATCACCTGCTTTAATAGATTGAGCGGCCATCATAATGGCTTTCATGCCTGAGGAGCAAACTTTGTTTACAGTTGTACAAGGAACCTCATTGGAAATTCCCGCACCTAAAGCCGCCTGACGAGCAGGAGCCTGACCAACATTGGCTTGCAAAACATTTCCCATTAATACTTCCTGAACTTCGGAGGCATTAAGATTGATTTTGTCCAAGGCACCTTTAATGGCGATGGAGCCCAACTGGGTAGCGGAAAGGGAAGAGAGACTGCCCATAAATCCACCAATAGGGGTACGAACCGCGGATACGATTACTACTTCTTTCATGAGAGGTTATTATTAGAAGGGTTACAGAAAATACCGCCTTCCATTTGGAATGTGATCTGAAATTTGAAAAACGACTCGTGGTCCGAGATCATGCGGTATTCTAAGATTTATCTTTACTTAGCAACGTGGGCGAAATTACACAAAATAAGCCGTTCAATTAGACCAATCGCCATGCGAAAGCTCCTACTGATCATTCAGAACTATCAAACCCAGATTTCTACTGCCTTACTTTTTCTGGGAGCGATGATTATTGTGGTTTACCTCAGTCCACGAGAGGCCAAATTTAAATATGAATTTCAGAAGGCTAAACCCTGGCAACATGAGAATTTGCTAGCTCCTTTTGATTTTGCCATTCAGAAGGGTGATACTGAAATAGCCAAGGAGAAAAGAGATTTGGCGGAGCAGAAAACACTCTTTTTAAAATTTCAGGAAGAAGCGGAAGGTATCGCATTGGCTAAATATGAAAGCGAGTTTAAACCGGCTTGGGAGCAAGCTTTAAAAGCAGGTCGGTTTAGCTTTATCCTAGAAGAAGGCGATACCAGCTTTTGGCATGATAATATGCTGGAAGCTGGCAAAAGCACTCTGATTACCGTGTTTAAAAAAGGAGTATTGCAACCTCTGGAAGATGAACCCTTAGCACAGTCATATGGAGAGGTTTTATTGCTGAGAGGTCAGGTTACGGAGCATGTAGAATGGGAACAGTTCTTCAGTATTAATGAAGCCGATCATGCGGTTCGTGAGCGATTAAAAGATCGCTACCCCGCGGCAGTAAGTAGCTTTTTAGCGGCCAGGGTGGCCTCGAGCCTTCGCTACAATATTGTTTTTGATAAAGAAACCACAGAGAAATACCTGGAGAACCAGATGAATAATATCCTCGCTACCCGCGGAATGGTAGAAGAAGGGGAGTTGATTATTGCCAAAGGAAATCTGGTAGATCAGGATCGCTTTAACAAGCTGAAATCTCTGCAAGAAGTATATGAGGGTAGCCTTAGTGGCGATGATTCTTATTTCGGATTATTATCCGGGCAAATTCTATTGGCGGGCATTCTGTTTTTTGCCCTCTTCGCATACCTACGTCAGTTTGAGCGTTTGGTATTAGAAGATATTTCGCGACTCACTTTTATTTTGCTCAATATCTTGATCATGGTCTTAGCGGCCTACTTCATAGGTCGCTTTCAAGAAGAGTATATTTTCCTGGTGCCTTTTGCCATTTTACCCATGGTAATGCGTTCCTTCTTCGATATTCGATTGGCGCTCTTTGTGCATACGGTGACCATTCTGATTATTGGTTTCCAGGTTCCCAATAGTTTTCAGTTCGTTTTTCTGCAATTTATTGCTGGGGTATTCTCTGTACTTCTGGTGAATAATCTGTATAAGCGTCGAGACCTGTTTATTACCGCGGGTAAGATTACCGCTGTATATGCGATTTCCTATTTCAGTCTGGCTATTCTTCAGGAGGGATCTATTTGGGATATCAATTATCGGGTCTTCACTTATTTTATGGTAAATGGTCTGCTCACTTTGGTATCTTTCCCCTTGATCTATTTTCAGGAACGCCTCTTTGGTCTGGTATCTGAGATTTCTTTATTAGAATTGAGTGATACCAATAATCCTCTCTTGCGCGAATTAGCGGAAACCGCACCTGGAACCTTTCAGCATGTATTGCAAGTAGCGAATCTTACGGAGAATGCTTGTCTGGCCATTGGTGGTAATGCCCTTTTAGCGCGTACCGGAGCGCTGTATCATGATATTGGTAAAATGCAGAGCCCCATGTATTTTATTGAGAATCAAAGTACCGGAATCAATCCTCATGATGAATTAAGTTTTGAGGAAAGTGCAGAGATTATCATCGGACATGTTTCGGCAGGGATTACCATGGCCAAGCAACATCGTTTGCCGGATATTTTAATTGACTTCATCCGCACCCACCACGGTACTTCCACAGTGATGTATTTCTATCGCCAGTACATCAAAGATTTTCCTTCGGATGAAAAGGCCCTGGATAAATTCACTTATCCCGGTCCAAAGCCTTTTAGCAAGGAAACGGCGGTATTGATGATGGCCGACACGGTTGAAGCAGCTTCACGCAGTATAAGCAATCCGGATCATGATAAGATTGATCAATTGGTGGAGCGTTTGATCGACAGTCAAATTCAAAGCGGGCAATTCGAAAATGCGCCTATAACCTTGAGGGAGATTCGTACGGTGAAAAAGATATTCAAGAAAATGCTCATGAATATCTATCATGTGCGTATCAAGTATCCTGATTAGGGAGCGAATACTTCCAATACCGGTAATGCCTTGCGATTAAAATCAAAGAGAGCCTGATTTTCCCAGGGGGAAGCATTTTCACCTTGCGGACCTTTCCAGGCAATGAGTTCACCTCCCCAATAACAAAAACCACGACCTCGGTCCTGTGCTTCGATTTGAGCACGAATTTCGGTTAGAAACTGTTTTTGACCAGCCGGACTGGCAGGTATGGTATCAATTAATTGTTCCGGTAGTCCTACAATATTATTCGTCCAATCATTCCAATCCAGAGTAAAGGGGTAGGCCGTTTCGGCAATCATAATCCCTTGCTTTAGGTTGGCATCCAGATTATTGAAAACATTAGTTAGGTCAAAAAAGGATTTCCCATGCCAGATGGGGTAATAGGAAATCCCGATTAGATCGAAGTCTAAATCCTTTAAATCCAGGAAATAAACCGGAGCTACGGTTGGACCAGCGCAATGGAGCATAATTTCACTTTCCGGGCTATGCCTGCGAATGGCAGCTGAGGCCGTGTCGATTAAGGAGCGAAACTGTGGCAATTGCTCCCATCGTGAGCCAAAGGGCATGAGCAAGCCTGGATTGATTTCATTCCCGATTTGAATAATGTCTGGCTGAATTTGTGCACTGATTCGAGCGAAATACTGATAGAGGCTATCCTGAAGTTCGGCAAAGCTTAGATTAGACCAGCGGGTCGGAATCTCTTGATTGGAAGGATCAGCCCAATGGTCAGTGCAATGCACACTAAGCCAAACTTTGAGACCACGATTCTGCAGTACCTGGGCAAAACTATCGACTTCGGAAAAGCTGGAATGAGGTCCCGCCGGATCTACCCATAGTCGTAATCGGACTGTATTTATTCCGGCATCTTGAAGGATATCCAAGAATTCACCCTCTTCGCCATCGGCTTTAAAGAAACTGAGATTGGCCGCACTTATCTCGGGCCAGGATGAAAGATCTGCGGCGCGATAAAAGTCCTTGGTATTGGAATCGGGTACTTTTGCTGTTCCTTTAGCTTCGTTTTTGCGGCATCCGCTAAGTATCAGACTTGCAAGAAGGAAATAAAAAAAGCCTCCCATTAGGAAGGCTTTATGTTTAGTCGATATCGGAATCATCCATTTCAGATTCCTCATTTTCATAGTTTTCATCATCATCGTTTTCTACTTCCACTTCCTGGTCGAAGCTAACCTTCCCAAAAATGGTTTCGAAGTCGGCACCCACAGAATAATCATCTCCGTGTTCGGCTACTTCAAATCGTTCTTGGTAGTACTTGGAATAGCGTTTCAAGAAATCTTCGTTATCGGTAATTACCAATAAGGTATCTCTTTTATCGCTGGCCAATAATCCTAAGCTAAAGTCCATGCGCTCCCAGAGGTAGCGATTGGGCATTAGGGGGATTTTAGCAATAAAACGATGGTCGGTTTTAATTAAGCTTCGCTTAGGTTTTAGCTCGAGACATTTCATGTTTACGTTCGGATTCTAAGGTTTAGTGTTTCTGATAGCGCCAGTACTGGGTTTCTCCCTGGCGGTTTTTCATTTCTAAAAGGATATGCGCTTCTTCCTCAATATTATATAGAGTAAAGCTGTATAATTTCATTTTATGCTCTTTCAAGAAATTGCTCAGTAAATCGAAGTCAATCCCTTTAAAAGGCGCATCCAAATGTTCAAATTTATTGGTCTGAATCTGAATATTGCTTCCCTTGCTACAATCGCAATTTAGAAGCTCTTCCTTAGTATCATACTTCAGCTTTAAGCTTCCTTTCTCTCCTGAATCTTCGCTACTGCATTGAAAACTGTAATAAGCCTTTGCATTGGCATATTGACTTTCCCATTCAGTGGTACTAAGTTCGGTTAATACCGGCTCCGAGCTAAAAGTAATGAGGCCAATAAGGCTTAACATTAGACTGGTCAACATAATTGTAGATTTATAAGGGTACCGAAGTTAGACTTTTTCCTTAAATCTTAACGATCTTAAACTCCTGACCATTCACCTTAAGAATGTAATTGCCAGCAGGAAAACGCTCCATGCTAATTTTTAATTCCGTTTGATGCTCATACTTCTCTTGAATACGGGTACGCCCCGCCGGAGTAATCAATTCGATTTGCCAGTCCATAGGACCACTTTCTGATACTAATGTTAGACTGTCTTGAACCGGATTGGGGAACAGACGAATATTTTGGTTTTCTGTGTTTACTACTTCTAAGGCCAGACTTTCATCGCTGTTGGCTAATACATAATCGCCACTCAACAAAGGATTTAAGATAAAGCTGCCAATGCGTGAATTGGGACTGCTGGCTTGCTTTTGCTGATGTGGATATAAGTTCCATTGTTGGGCTCCTTTCGGGCGATAAAGCACCACCAAGCTATCGTTTCCATTTTGCAATAAATCCTGGTCCATCCCACGTGTGCTGCCATCAAATCGCAATTCTCCTTTTAAGGTGCTTTGTTGGAAATACAGATTCTGAACACTGAAATAATGCTTTTGTCCCAAGCGGAAATCAAAGGGATTGGCAGAATCTTTTTCTGCTGCTACCAAGTGTTGCATCACCACTACAGAGCCGGTATCTACAAAATTCTCGGTACTTACCGTCATGCCTCCATAGCTGGCGGTTTGGCTGCCGGCCTGATCAAAATGTAAATGATCTCTACCTGTTGCCGTTAATAAAGAACCGCTGTAGGAAGCCAGCACGGCAATCGGCTTGAAGGGGATAAGAATACCATTATGCTGACTCTCTTTACCAGAGTGAATCAGCCTTTGGGTAAAGTGAGTACCATCTGCCTTAAAGAAGGTTATATCCACGGGTACCTGATTGAAATAATTGGGAGCCGCATAGGTCCTTTGCTTTAAGCTGAGATTTACCCTTTGGGTTAAATCCTGATAGGACCAATCCTCTACACTAAACTGCGGATAGCCCGCTTCGAAAACCCAATCTTGCCAGAACTCTTGTAAGTCGGTATTTCCACTGATTCGAATCATCTCATCACGGAAATCCACACTGTTTAAATTACCATAGGCATGGTCGCTAAAAAGCTGTTGAAGGGAATGGAAAAATACGCTATCGCCAAGATAATGGCGCATATTATGTCCTACCATGGCGCCTTTTTGGTAGACATGATAGCCGTATACATACTCATGAGGCATTCCATAGAGGGAACGGTGCATATTGCCATCACGGCTGGCGGCATTGAGAAGTACGTTCCAGGCATTTTCCCGCACGATGTCCAGGTATTCATCACGACCATAAACTTGCTCGGTATATAGATGGGAGCTGAACTCCGCCATGCCTTCATTGATCCACATATCATCTGCTGTTTCGCAGGTAATAAGGTTCCCAAACCAATGATGCGCCAATTCATGGGCCATGATATCCTCACCGTTGAGGTTGCCATTTATCAAATTGATGGGATAGGAAATGCTAGTGGCATGTTCCATGGCACCAACGGTAGTAGCAGCATAGCCAACCCGCGGCCATTGATAAGGACCAAAATAATGCTCAAAGGCATGAATTGTGGGCTTGAGGTTTACAAAGGAGGCTTTTAAATTGCTGGTATCTCCGGCTTTAGCGGCTAATAAGATGTCTAAAATTCCATTGGCTGCGGCCACGGTATCGCTTAAGAATTGATAATTGGCCAGGGCAAAACTGATGAGGTAGGTAGGAATGGGTTTGTCTAAGCGAGCTGAGCTTAGAATACTATCTCCTTGGGTGTTGCGAGTGATTTGATCGCCGCTTAATAAAGGGCGCATAGGGGCCTTGCTGAGTAGATTTAAGCTGTAGGTAGATTTCTCTACAAAATTATCATAGCAGGGGAACCAGGCTCGGCCATAGGTATGCGGATTGGATCCGAAGCCTACTCCTAAATTGTAATAATAGCCCTGCGCGGCATGAAAGCCACCCCAATTTAAAGGGTCGCCCTGAGGATAGCCACTGTAATAAATCCACACCGCGGCGGTATCTCCCAGGTTTAGTGCATTGCTAAAATCAATTTGCAGAAGGGAATCATTATAGCTGTAGCTGCCAGAAAGGCCCGGAAATTTCACGGAATCAACTTGAAGCTTCCAGAGGTCGAGATTAAGTCGACTGACATTGGCAATACGAGGCGTAAATTGAATTCGGGCTTCGGCTTTAAATTCTTGTTGGGCAATTCCATAAAGGTCCAGAAAGAGCTCATAATCCAAGATATCAAAGGTGTCGCTCTTCGCATTGTTATTGATATTAGGAGTGGAGAGGGCCTGCACAGCTTGCTTGCTGTCCATACAATTGTACTGGGCCTGCAATAGAAATGGAACCAGGAGGAAAACGATATATCGAAGCTTTCGCATAATGCTAAATTTGATGCCCGAAGATAAGAAGCTAATCGAGCACCCTAGCGACTCCGATCAATATTTATAATTTAGGACGCGCTAAGCCTGAAACCCAATATGAGCAAACGCAATATTCTTTCCTTAATCCCTGCTTTACTCATTATCCTTCTGCCCCCGAGCTTGGTTTTAATGCGGGATGATATGGCCCTTGATCCAGCCCTGCATCCGCGTATGTTTTTACTGGGGCTATTCCTCTTGTTAATAATTGGCTTCAGTTATCCCAAAGCGGCCTGGTTTAAGGCCTTAAAGTCTCTTCCGGCCCTTTTTTTCCTTGGCTTTCTCTTGCTTGAAACAATTTCGTGGCTCTGGCATGGTGCTGGTACTGAAACTGTAGTACCCTTGCTTAAAGATGTTGGCTATTTCATTTTATTTATTGTGGTTTCGAGCCAGGAATGGGATGATCGTAAAAGGAGCTATTTGGCCTGGTCGGCCCTAATTTCCTTACTCCTGATAATTGCTTTTACCCTCACTAAAAACATTCTTCCACATTGGACTGCTAAGCTGCAAAATTTTCCATTTACGGAACTGCGTGGCCCTATGGCGCATCATAATTTATTGGCTTCGGCCTTAGTACTCTTGCTTCCTTTTAGTCTACTCGCTAAGCATCCAAAAGGGAAAAAACCATGGCCTGCACGAATCCTCGGAATATTGGTGGCTATCATAAGCTTGGCTTTAATCTATTTTACGCGCTCCCGGTCTGCCTTATTGGGAGCAATGGCTGGCATTGCGGTCATTAGTTTGACTTATTTACTGCGGAGATGGATTCCAAAACTCAGCTATGCTAGGGGAAGCCTTTGGTTTCTGTGCTTAGTGCTGCTCATTCCGATTTTCCTGGTGCAATACAAAGTGGTCTTGACCAAAACAGGTGAGGGGAAGGCCCTACAAAGTCGGATGATTGAAACTAGCGGCACCGAAAAGAGTTTTACCACCGGTGAACGATTGCAGATGTGGGATTATAGCCTAGCCATGATTCAAGATCAGGGATTATTAGGGCTGGGGCCTGGGAACTGGAGAATAGAATTCCCGATGTATGGTTCGGAGGTTTATCGCGCTCGACAAGGCATCGTACAATTCCAAAGACCTCATAATGACTACCTCTGGATATGGGCCGAGACCGGACCTTTCGGCATACTATTATTTTTAGCTTTTGTATTGGCTTTGGTTCAACAGGCCTTTCGGCAGATGCGCCATGGCAATGCCAAATGGAGTCCCCATCTCTTATTGGCAGTTCTCACAGGCTTTTTAGTAGTATCCGTTTTTAGCTTTCCTCGCGAGCGTATTTTTCATCAAACCCTCTTTATGCTGGCGGCAGGGCTTTTAAATTCGGCCGATCTGAGTTTAAAAGGTAGAGGCCCCTCCAAATCCTGGCAAGTATTAAGCCTTTCAGTCTTATTGCTTTTGGTCGCTGTATTTACATACGCCGGCTATGAACGTTGGAAAGGAGAGAAGATAAGCCGTAAGATGATTGTGGCCCATGGTCAGGCTAATTGGTCTGCATTGATTCAGTTAAAGGAGGAAACCGATCCCCTATATTTTTACCAGATTAGTCCGGTGGGAATGCCTATGGAATTCTACAGTGGATTGGCTTATCTCAATCAGCAGAGATACCCCGAAGCCTTGCAGGAGTATAGAATCGCTCTTCAGCTGCATCCCAATAATTTACAGGTGACTAATAACCTGGCGAATACTTTCACTTTAATGGGAGAAGTAGATAGTGCTCTGGTTTATTATCGTCGGGCCATCGAAATTTCGCCCTATTACAAAGAGGGGATTCTTAACCTGGCCTCGAGCTATTTTAATAATGCCCAATCGGCGCAAGCCTATGCCATCCTGCGTGAAAAGGCAGCCGAGTTTGATGAGGATAGAGGAATGTATGAGACTTATGTGCTTACCATCATAAAGAAGTGGGCGGCAGAAGAGGCAAAGGACCTTAGTACCTTGGATGATAAAGAAATGATCCGCCTGCATTATATCTTGGCTTATGACTTAAGGAATGAGCCAGCTTTGGAATATTTCGCCCGTCAAGCAGCAACTCATTAAAAGCTCAAGTTCACGCATCCATACTGTTAAAGAAAGTTGGAGGCCCTTCTATTTCACAGAAAACCATTAATTTTCAGAACTAACTCTGAAATTTCACTATATGCCTAAAGCATTACTTCTCTTTGTGGTTTGTTTATTTGGAGGCTCCCTCATGGCGCAGTCATCCAGTATTCAACCGAATATCGGCAGCCAAGGACAGAGCTTGCCTATTATTATTTCGGGTCAGAATACCCAGTATCAAGCAGGATCTGCTACGGTACAATTGCAGTACAGTCAAGGTTCTTTTACCATTAGCCAAGGCAGCATTACCGGTTTTTCCAATATTCAGGTAAGCAGCCCAACCCAAATTACCGGAACCCTGGTGGTACCTCTTAATGCGCCTTCGGGTAGTTACAATTTATTTGTTGTGGCTGGAAGTAGTACGGTGACATTCGATCCATCGGCTTTCACCATTCAGCCACCCGCTAGCAATAGCATTCAAATGCAGCCCAATGGTGTGAAGCCTGGGAATACCCTAAATGGTATGACAATTAGCGTTCCGGCCGGATCATTTAAAAATGCCGTTACCGGAATTCAAAAAGTATGGTTGAGTAAAGGCAACCTGGTACTCGAAAACTTTAGCAATATTTCGGTACAAAATGCCAGTACTTTCACCGCTGACTTTAGTGCTCCCACTAATGTGATTCAGGGCATGTACGATATGAATGTTTTGGAAAATAGTGGAGCCATGCACGTTGCTGTGGCTGCTTTTGAGATTTCGGACAATGTGAGTCTGCTAGAGCGTCCGCTTTTCAACTTTAGTTATTTCCCCAATCCAGCGCAGGACTACTTAAAGGTATCCTACGATCAAGCGAATGCACAAACCAGCTTTGAGGTTTTAGACCTTAATGGCCGTCTCATTCAGTCATTTAAGGCCGAAGGTTCCCAAGGTGAAATGACATTCTCCATTAGCGATCTTGCTAAAGGCATGTATTTACTACGTGTGCAGCAAGCCGGTTCTGTACTCACCGTTAAAAAGTGGCAGAAGAACTAATCGGATTTAAATACTACGATATTATGGACCGTCTCGAATTTAATTCGGGACGGTTTTTTTGGGAAGAAACTTGAGGTTTCTTCAGTATTTAGTAGATACTAATTAGATCGGTCGCAAGCTCCCTGTTGGATTACATTTCGACTTTGGTAATAGATTTCATTAATCCAAGCTAAGCTGCCAATAGGGCCTTGGTGAAATTCCTGCTTTCGACGAAGTCGATGTTTAAAGATTTCTCTGTCTCACGATTTCATAGAGAACTGCTCCGGCAGCTACAGAAACATTCAGCGAACCTACCTTTCCCAGCATGGGTAATTTCACCACTTCATCTGATGCTTTTAAGCGTTCGGGAGCAACGCCTTTATCTTCGGATCCCATAATTAAGGCCAGGGGACCGGTGAGATCGGTATCGTAGGATAGTTGATTCGTTTTCTCGCTGCAAGAAACCACGCGAATGCCACTCATTTGCAGCCAGGTTACTGTTTCATTGAGGTTGCTTTCCTTGCAAACGGGCAAGTGATTAAGGGCACCCGCCGAGGCTTTCATGGCATCCATATTAAAAGCCGCAGAATTGCGCATGGTGGTTACCAGAGCATGGGCGCCCACGGCATCTGCTGTGCGAGCAATAGCCCCTAGATTCCGCACATCACTCACGCGATCCAGAATTACAATCAGTGGGTCTTCACCTTTTTCCCAGGTAGCTTGTACCACTTCTTTAAGGTCTACACTTTGTACCACACTGATAGTGGCGATTACCCCCTGATGATTTTTACGGGTAAACTTGTCCAAACGGGTTTTGGGAACTACGGTATAGGGCAATTTATGTTCCTTGATCACGCCCCATAATTCCTTGAAGAGCGCTCCTTGTAAGTTTTTCTGAATGTAAATTTTATCGAGTTCCTTGCCTGCTTCAATGGCTTCGAGCAGGGGCCTAATACCACATAGGAGATCGGCTTCGGTATTGGAGTTGGTCATAGTCATCTTGTTCGCGACGAATATCTTTCGAGTTGTAGATATGGCCTCTTCGCCAGGCTTCGATCGCTTGACCCCAGCCGTAACGGTATTGATTGGATCTTTCCAGCGAATAATCATTATCGCTGAAAGGATTGTCTAAGTGTAAGAAGTTGAAATAATAGGAGAGGGAGGAATTTTCATTTCCATATACCCAGGCTTCACCAGATGAAGAGCGGTATACAGCATTAGGCGGGCCATAAATGATATACACAATTCCACGGTCGGTTTTCCAACCTTCAAGGTAGGAGCTAAAATGTTTATTCGCTTCTTCTACTCTTTGGTAATAGGCTGCAACTAATGCTTTGGCTCTTTCGGAACTGCCTCCCTTGCGTATCCAAAAATCATCAATCCACTTTTTCAAAGCTTCGGGTTGATTCATTAAAGATTGCATTTCAGAATATTCTTTCTGAGTAGTGAGGTAGCGCAAGGGCTCTGCCATTTGCTGATGATTTCCAACTAATGGAAAGCCGGGGTAAAAATATTGTACAGTAAAACCTTGCCACTGACTGGTGTCTAAACGGAAATGGTAAAAGCCAGGTTCTTTGAAGCTGAGCAAATGATCGGTTGGCACGAGGAAGGTAGTATCCGGCTTAATATCAAAAGATTCATCCTGATTACTGGAGTAAGGAGGCAAAGCAAGGGGGAATTCACGTCGATAATGACTCACGTAAATTTCTTTGTTATCCAGCAGGCAATGACGAATCTTAAAAGGTAATCCTGCAGGAATATGACTTTTAAAGAGCAGACGGTTAGTACTGTCCAATAATTCGAAATAACTGGGGGAATTGTAATTCCGGTTATTAATCCAAAGGAAATTTGCCTGACTGCTGCCGCGATTGAGATCGTAAACCTTAAGGTAAAGCATGGCCTTTTCAAGGTCATCCGGCATATGCAAATTGAACTGCCCTTCTAAAATTTCGTTCTTCACTTTTGGAACGCGATGATTGATGTGAACCCAACCACTGTCTAAAAGAGTGGAGCTTTCAATAGAAGGTAAGAGCCGGTATTCGATCTTTATCCTCGCTTCATAATCCGATTCGTCGGTAGGCCGAGAGAATAAGAAATTGTCGGTTTGCACCTGATAATGTACCTCAAACAAAGTATCACTGATAGGATGAATACTAAACTTGGGGCGCAGGCCCACTTCTTGTTTATTGTAGAGGTAGGAAAGATTGTTGGTTTGCAAGCCTTCCGGGCCCCGGCATTGCCAGAGTCCCACAAATAGTAAAGCAAACACTAATCTTTTATACATGGTAGCAAAGTTAAGTATTAAGCATCAGGCTCAGAAACGGTTTACATAGGCTAGATGAATTTTTCCGGCTCTGAAATCATAGCTATCCCGATTGCTCTGACCCACTGCCAGAAATAACGAGAAAATTCCTCCTTTCGTTTGAAAATTAAGGCCTAATCCGATACCGCTGTGTCGATCCCATAATCCGCGATCTTGAGCTTGTCTTTCTGTAAATCCCAAATCTGCGAAAGCACTAAGATAATCGTAAGAACCCAACATATAGCGCAGCTCGGAACGCAGAATTCCGTAGGCGGGACTAAAAAAGGTCCATTCATTAAAACCTCGCAGGCTTCGTAGTCCACCAATTCGGAAAACCTCATTGTCTTGTAAGTTTTGCCCACTAAGTCCAGCGCTTTGTATTTCCTGATGCCAAACCCAGCGTTTATAGGGAGCGAAATATTGAAAGTTTGACTCCCAGGCAAATTGTCGGCTTTCCTGTCCTTCACTTTGCCTTTGACCGCTGCCTAAACTTAATTGTAGGGCATAACCCTTTCTAGCTACAATGGCATCATTGCGACGGTCGATATCAAAGCCCAGATTAAAGCGCAGGGTTTGTACGGATTTTATTTGTTGATTGGCATCCGTAATTCCCAGAGGTTCCGAGCTGAAATAACTTATACCTAAGCTAAAGTGCGCCGCCTGTGCCAAACGATAGGGGAGGTCGAGTTTAAATTCCTGTCGCACAAAACTGCTGTCTTGCCGAAAGATTTCAATTTGGGCGGCTAAACCTAAGGGGCTATTAAATAGGTAAGGATAACGAAATCCCAATTCAAATTCTTGAGCCTGGGCTCCCGGACTTTGCCAACGTAAATCAATCCCTTCGCCCCGGTTAAAAAGATTGAGCAGCTTAAGCTGGAAATCGCCAGTTAGTTGCGTGTTTCCTGCATCATCAGTGTTTAAGCCTAAAACCCCATTAATGAGGTTTGAACTGCGTTTCTTGAGGTATAAATAGAGTCGGGCTTTATTTGGAAAGAAAGCAATAGCCGGTGCTCTTTCCATTTGCAAATAAGCCGTACGACCAATATAGTCGGGTAAATTTTGAAGGTAGGTATCACTGTAAGCGGCTCCTTTCTGCCAGTTGATTTCCTGGTAAAGTAAGGGCAGATGAATCTCCTCATAACCCAGAACCACGATGGAGTCAAATTGAATAAAGGGTCCGGTTTCTAATAGCAGGCTGGCATTCAGCTTATCATCAAGCAACTGATAATCAATCAGCCGAAAGGCCGCAAATGGAAAGCCCAAATTAGACTGTTGCCTTAATTTCTTGCTCAGAACTAAGCGGAAATTTGAGTCATTTAAATGGAGTGCGTCCGGATGCTTATAATGCAGACTGTCTTGATCCGTAAGAATTTGTAGTTCGCCAATTTGAAGTTTAGTTCCACTAAATAGACTATCGCCTTTCCAATAATGCAGCCAAAATCCCGCTTGCTGAATTTTCCAACGCAATTGGGCCGGGCTGAGGCTGTCTTGCAGAATTTCCTCCAGTTCCCGAGTCCAGCTTGCTTTGGCGCTCAGGATGGTATAGTCTTGTGCTTTTAAGCCAGAGCAGAGCAAAAGGGCGAATAAGAAGCTTAGAAGTCGACCTGCCATTGAATTGCCTTGGAGCCTTGTTTTTCGAGATATTGATTGGTCTTGGAAAAGGGTTTGCTGCCAAAAAAGCCTCGGTGGGCTGATAAGGGTGAGGGATGAACGCCTTCCAACACAAAATGTTTTTCGGTGGGAATGTATTTTTTCTTGCTTTGAGCATACTTTCCCCAAAGAATAAAAACCAATTCCCTTTGCCTTTGAGCCAGATGCTCGATTAGGGCATCCGTAAACTTTTCCCAACCCCATTTTAAATGCGCCCCGGCATGGCCATCTTCTACCGTTAAACTGGCATTGAGGAGAAGTACACCTTGCTTGGCCCAGGGGCTTAAATCTCCACTGAAAGGGACCGGAATATTCAGGTCATTTTGTAATTCTTTAAAAATATTTCGCAGGGAAGGAGGGAAAGCGGTACCGGTTGGAACGGAGAAAGCCAAGCCATGTGCCTGACCGGCCCCATGATAGGGGTCTTGTCCTAAAATAACCACTTTGCAATCCTCTATCGAAAAAAATTCTAAAGCTTTGAACCATAAATGGGCCGGAGGATAAACAGGAATGCTAGAATTAATGCTATTAATTTTTCGCAATAGTTCTTGAAAATATTCCTTTTGAAATTCCACTTCCAAAAAAGGACGCCATGAAGGATGAGCCTGTAGGAGAAGGTCCTGATAGAATACCACAATCGGCATTTTTGAGTTAACAATAGAGGAACTGAGGTTAGCTATATTTGGCTAACTTTGTTGCAATCTATCTTAATTACTCTTTAATCAAAAGAATTATGAAAAAAGTATTGGTAGCAGTGATTTTAGTAGCGGGGGCTTTAGCGGTAACTTCCTGTGGTGGAGCTGAAAAGTGTCCTGCTTATACTGCAGTACCAGAGTCTGGGGAGGTGAATGTCTAAGGATGAACATCCGGACTTTAACAGACCCCATTCAGTTTGAGGAGATAGACCAGGTTTCTGAACAGGAATTTGCCATCATCTTTAAGCATTCTACTCGCTGTGTAATCAGTGCGATGGCATGGGATCGCTTACAACGCGACTGGGATGAACATCTTTCCGAATTACCGGTTTATTTTTTAGATTTGATTAAGTATCGGACAACTTCCGATGCCGTGTCTCGTCACTATGGCGTGGACCACGAATCGCCTCAGTTGATTTTAGTTAAGGAAGGTCGAGTTCAATACCAAACCTCCCATAACGGAATTAACGTTAAGGATATAAAAGAACTCGTAAATGGCTAAGATCAGAATCCTGACATTCATGCTCTTATTCGCTTTGTCGGCCCAGGCACAGCTGGATACAGATGCAGACTTTAAACGTCAGGTTTACGATCGTGCTTATACCGGAGGAATCAACTTTCACAGCAGAGGATATGGCCTAAATGGTCGATATCTTAAATTTTTGGATGGATACAATGCTGCGGGTCTCGAAATTGATCTCGTTAAGCTGAGACATCCCAAAGAGACAATTTCATCGGAAGACATTTTCAATAATTATCGCGGTTTTGTGAAAGGCCGGATTAATTCATTTTACAGTGTTAGAGTAGGCTATATTCATGAGCATACTCTCTTTGATAAAACCGACCAGGGTTCGGTGTCTATTTCTTCAATTTTCAGTGGTGGTCTGTCTTTGGGCTTACTCAAACCAATCTATTTAAGTGTGGATGAGTTTGGTCCGGATGGGGATTACTACACCAGTATTATTCGCTACACCGGAGAGACTAATCCGGCGAATATTAATGGTGAAGCAAATTTTTTAACCGGAATTGAGGAAACCAAATTAAAACCCGGCGTCTATCTAAAAGGTGGGATCAGTTTTGATTACCAATTACTGGATGATAAAATCACCAGTGTAGAGGCCGGAGTTATCTATGATTACTTCTTTACGGAAGTACCTATCTTCTTTGAGGAAGAAAGGGATATCAACTGGAGCGGTTTTTTCCAGTTGTACCTTACAGTAAACTTTGGTTATAAACTGAACTAAAGAAATGAGTGAAGTTTTAGAAGCAAAATCTCCTGTTCGGGAGCAGGGTGCTATTAGCACCGGCAAACCTAAATGGTTACGCGTTAAACTGCCTACCGGACAGAATTATAAAAAGGTACGCGGTCTGGTGCAGAACTATGATTTGCATACCATCTGCGAAAGCGGAAACTGCCCGAATATGGGCGAATGTTGGGGAGAAGGCACGGCCACCTTTATGATTTTAGGCAATGTATGTACCCGGAGTTGTGGTTTTTGTGCCGTAGCTACGGGGCGCCCCGATACTGTAGATTGGGATGAGCCCGAAAGAGTGGCACGTTCAGTAAAATTGATGAAGGTTAAGCATTGTGTGCTTACTTCGGTAGACCGCGATGATTTGCGCGATGGAGGTTCCATAATCTGGAAAGAGACCGTGCAGGCGGTACGTCGTATGAGTCCTGGAACTACCATGGAAACTTTAATCCCCGACTTTAAAGGGGAATGGCATAATATCGATCGGATCGTGGAAGCGGCACCGGAAATTGTGTCTCATAATATGGAAACTGTACGCCGTTTAACGCGTCAGGTACGTATTCAAGCTCAGTATGATCGGAGCTTAGCGGTACTTCGCTATTTGAAAGAGCAAGGTTTACCGCGCACTAAATCGGGTATGATGCTCGGCTTAGGTGAAAAAGAAGAAGAAGTTATACAGTCATTAAAAGACTTACGAGAGGCCAAGGTTGACATCGTTACCCTAGGCCAATATTTACAACCTACTCCCAAGCATCTCCCTGTACAAGAGTTTGTTAGACCGGAGCAGTTTGAGAAGTACAAAGAAATTGGCCTCGATATGGGCTTCCGTTATGTGGAAAGTGGACCGCTGGTTCGATCTTCCTATCATGCGGAAAGACACATGTTTTAAGCCAAGGTTAAGTATTTAGAAATTATATTTGTCGCACAGCATAAATCAAACGGAAAACGAATGAAAAGAGGATTACTTTTCTCCATCGGTGGCTTAATGCTAGCTGGAGCTTTTATCTGGATGAGCCCCGCCGAAAAGAACTATTACGAGCCTCGCGAGCAGAGCCTGAACGAAGCCAGCGCTCTGGGCTACGCGGAGTATATGAGTAGGATTAGAAGAAACCCGGTAACCGGTAAAGTGGAAGAAGCAGATATTATTGCAGCGCGTCAAGCCTTGCAACGTATGGCTAAAAACGCTTCCTCTAGCCTGAGCCTTCAATGGACCGAAATGGGCCCAAATGATATGGGTGGTCGTACTCGTTCGCTTCTATTTGATAAGGATAACCCCAGTAAAATGTGGGCTGGCTCTGTAACTGGTGGTATTTTCCATAGCCCCAATGGTGGCCGTAGCTGGATTCCAGTGGATGATCAAATGGAAAATTTAGTGATTACCGACTTGGCACAAGGTGCTGATGGGGCTATTTATGCCAGTACCGGCGAGAACTCTTATTTGTTCGTAAACACCTTAGATGGTGCCGGTATCTTTAAATCTACCGATGGTGGTTTAACTTTCAGTCAATTGCCAAGTACCGATCCTACTCAAAACCCTAATGAGGGTTGGACAGAAGTAGGTAAAATTGCTTGTGATCCTAATAATGCAAATCGTATTTATGCCGCTAGTGCAGACGGATTGAAAATCTCGAATGACGGCGGTAATAGTTGGACAACCGAAATTAGCTCCGGTACAGGACAAGACATTGTGGTAACAAAGTCGGGTACTGTTTGGGCGAAAGTGGGACAAAGAATTTGGAAGTCTAATGATGGAAGCGCCGGAAGCTTCAATGAAATTACTCAAGCTGGCGGAAATACGGCTACCACTATTGGCCGTACCACTGACCGTATGAAAATTGCGGTAAGCCCATCAGATGAAAACTATGTTTATGTACTGGTAACTACCGGTCGTATTTTCGATCGCGTATACCAATCTACCGACGGCGGTACTACCTGGTCGGTAATTGGTTCACGTTCCGCCTTATTAAGTATGGTTGATCAATCACCTTTTGCTGTGATGATTGGTGTAGACCCAAAAGATAAAGAACGCATCATCGTAGGTGGTTTAACCATGTGGGAATGGTCTAAGGATAATGGTTGGTTCCAAATTGCCAGCCAAAACTCAGGATCTACTAACTTTTATGTTCACGTAGACTTGCACGAAATCCAGTGGCATCCTACCGATAGCAACACTATTTATGTTGGTAATGACGGGGGTATTTTCAAATCGACCAACGATGGTTTTAGCTGGACAGAAGAGAATAAAGGTTATGCCAGTATTCAGTTCTACAAAATGGCTGTTGGCTTTGATGGAGTAATTACGGGAGGTACTCAAGATAATGGTACCATTAAGATTGATCCCAATTCTACCTTGCCAAAAGGAGGAGAGCGGACCATTGGAATTACCCAACCCGACGGATCTGTATTCGATGGTGATGGTGGTTATACGGCTATTTCTCACCTCGATCAGGAAGTGCGTTTCAAAGCTCGTCAATATGGTCAGCTTGGTCGTTCTATCAATTCTGGAGACGAGTATTCTTATTTCTACAACAATAGAATGGCAGGTCGTTATAATGCCTTCAGCTTTGCCTTTGCAGACTTCGTAACTCCTTATGTATTATGGGAGAAATTAGAAGATCGCAATAGTATTGACTCAATTGCCTTTATTGCGGATACCATTAAAATGAGCTACGGATTCGGAAATGGTAATCCGCGTTACTCCAGCCAATTCACCAAGCCTCAAAGTTCAACTAAGTTTGTTCCTGAGTCTTTCGTGGTGAAGGCCGGATCTCAAGTAGTTACCTCTGATGCCAGTGGTACTTTAAGTGGTGATGGAACCGGAACCTTTGATCCGGTTACTGGTCAGTATACCGTTGAATTTACCAATGGTACCTCTTTGGAAATTCGTGCTAGTGTTGCTACCAAATACGATCCAGGTGCAATTATCATTATTCCTAGTGAGACCGGTGATATTCCTATCACTGAAACCATTACCAATGGATTGAATCCTAGCGATACCTTTATGGTACAGGATCCGGTACAATCTATGTTTGCAGTTGGTTTAACGGCCTATACCAATGCCAGTGAGCCTGGTAACTTAGGTGGTGGTGTTTGGATGGCTCGTGATGTTTTGAGCAATCGTACACAAACTCCTAACTGGTGGCATATCGGTGCTTTAGCCAATGGGGAAACGCCTTCTTGTATGGCATTCAGCCATGATGGGGATGTATTATTTGTAGGTACTAACTTCGGTCGTGTGGTGCGTTATTCGAACCTTACCAATGCCCGTTCTGAAGAAACCGCGGATATTGATATCAACTATTTGGTTAACCCTCCTGCGCCTAGTAATGCAGTTATTGAAGATCGTGTGATTTTCAGTCAGCCTAACCGCTCAATCACTAGCATTGTAATTGATACCGAAGATCCAGATCGTTTGATCATCACTTGTGGTAACTACGGAGCTAACTTGAATCACGTATTCTATACTGAGCAAGCTCGTTCTGCTACCTTGAGCACCTCTGGATTCGTAGCTAAGGATGGTAATTTGCCTCCAATGCCAGTAATGGATGGGGTAATCAACTATAACGATCCAACCGGTGGTCAGGTAATCTTGGGTACAGACTTAGGTGTGTTTACTACTGATGATATCACCGCCAGCAATGTTAACTGGACCGCTGAGAATAATGGTTTGGCTAATGTTCAGGTATTTGATCTCATTCAAACTCGCACCATTCGTTACGATCTTGTAAGTAATACTGATTTCGAAGGTGCTATTTACGCTGCTACGCATGGACGTGGTATCTTCCGTACCGGTTCTACTTCCGATTATGTAAGTATTGAAGAACCTAAGCAAGCTGAAGTAGCCGCTGTTGAGAAATTGGAATTATTCCCTAACCCTGCTCAAAACAATGTAAATGTTTTTCTGAACCTTGAGAATCGCAGTGATGTGAAAATCAATGTTCGCGACATGAGTGGTAAATTGGTGAAAGCCCTTTCTTACAATAATCTACCTAGCGGAACTGAAAAAGTAAGCTTCTCAGTTCAAAACCTTAAAAACGGTAATTATGTAATTAGCGTAATTAAAGGTCAAGAGGTTAAAACCGGAAAATTGGTGATCGTTCACTAAGCTTTCTGATTAGATATTTCAAAGCCGCCTCGGTTCTGCCGAGGCGGCTTTTTTGTTTTAACAATGGCCATAATGATGAAATCTATTTTCGCCTTCCGACCGTATTTTTCTGGCTACCTTCGCGCTCTCACCACTCAATTTTAGACTCTATGGTTCGGATAGCAATCAATGGATTCGGACGCATCGGCCGCAGCTTAATGCGAGTACTGGTGCATGAACCTCAGATTGAGGTTGTGGCCATAAATGATTTGGCTTCGGCCGAGAATCTGGCCCATCTCCTTAAATACGATACCACCCACCGACTTTTCCCTGAGGACATCCAATTAAATGGAGAAATCTTAAAGGTTGGGAAGCATAAAATTCAGCTTTCCCATGAAGCACAGGTTTCCAATTTGAACTGGAAAGATTTGGACCTGGATTTGATCATCGAATCTACTGGTAAGTATAAGACCACTGCCCATCTGCAAGATCATTTAAAGCAGGCAACCAAGGTGATTTTAAGCGCACCTCCCCAGGATGATATGAAGATGATTGTAATGGGGATTAATGAAGAAAGCATCCAAGCTCAGGATCGCTTGCTGTCGAATGCCTCTTGCACCACTAATAGTGCGGCACCTCTAATTCAAGTGGTGGAAGAGCTTTGTGGTATCCAACATGCTTTTATTACTACCGTACACAGCTATACTACCGATCAACAATTACAGGACGGTCCGCATAAAGACTTTAGGAGAGGCCGAGCTGCGGCCGAATCGATAGTGCCAACCACCACCGGAGCTGCTAAAGCTATTACCCGTATTTTCCCGCATTTACAAGGCCTTATTGGTGGTGCGGGTATTAGGGTGCCAGTTCCGGATGGAAGTTTAACCGACATCACCTTTACCGTAAAAAAAACCGCCTCGGTGGAGGCGGTTCATAATGCTTTTAAAGCGGCCTCCGAAGGGAGACTTAAAAACTATTTGGGCTATACCAATGAACCGATTGTATCTCGGGATGTAATTGGGAGCACTTATTCCTCCTGGTATGATGAGGAGCTTACTACGGCTCTGGGCCCAATGTTAAAGGTCGTAGGCTGGTACGATAACGAAATGGGCTATTCGCACCGCCTGCGTGACTTAATTCTTTATTTAAAGGATCGATTCCAATAAGGCGGGTAATTCCGCAGGGTTAACTTCTTTCTTGATGATATTCCCATCACGGTCTACCAAAACAGTGTAAGGAATACTTTGGATCGCATAGGTCCGTCCGGCGGAGCTGTTCCAGCCTTGCAGGTCGCTCACATGATTATCCCATACCAAACCGTCTTGTTGAATGGCAGCTTGCCAATCTTGAGCAGGACTTTGCTGATTGGGTAATCCGTCGAAGGAAACACTTAAAATGGTAAAGCCACGATCTTTAAATTGATTGTAAACCTTTACTAATTGAGGATTGGTCATGCGACAAGGACGACACCAGGCTGCCCAAAAATCAACCAATACCACTTTTCCACGTAAATCCGAAAGGCTTAAGATGGTGCCATCTGCCTTAGGTAAAGAAATCTCAGGAGCCGGGCCACCAACGGCAATTGCATCCTGGCGAGCTTTCATTGCTTCATTTGCGGCCATTTGCTCGCGCATTTTTTCCAACTGAGCATGGAAGGTAGTAGCATGAGCATTATGCGGATAAGCAACTTGCAGGGCGGAATCAACGCGGTTAAAGTAATCGCTGTGATCCTGAGCGCGAACAAAGGAATTATTGTAAATATTCAATTGGAAGATGAAGAGGTTGGCAATATTTGAGGGGTCTTCATCAATTAAGCCCAGGTATTTTGCACTCCCTGCATCAATGATATTTTCAAAGTCTTTCTGAGTACGACGAATAATCTCCTGGCCATTAGCGCTATCCTGGTACTGTTGACGTAAAATAGAAAGGCTATCCACCTGATCAATATAAGCCTGGAAAGAAGTATTAATTAACTGTAAACGCTCACTTTCCTTATTGCCTTTAAGGTTGTAACCGCGATTTACCTCTTGAACCATAGGCTCCAATTCAACCAGAATTTGCTCCGTTCCTTTGCTGAAGAAGGGAATGCGCATACCATCATCGGTACTAATCAAATAGAAATTGGCGCTATCCACCGGAAAGGTGATTTCGAAATTACCGTCCTCTGAATTCAAGGTGTCTACTGCAATAGGATCGCTGTTAGCCGGTAATTCTTCAAGCACAATTTGCTTAACCCCGGGAGCACTGATGCGTAAATCGGTTTTGCCTTCTTCCGTTTGAGAACAGGCACTTAATAGGGTGATGAACAGACTTAGACTGACTAGTTTTTTCATGTTTATTTTTCTAAAGATTCTTGAACCAATTTGCTGGCTAATTTAGGATCGGCCTTGCCACGAGAAAGTTTCATGACTTCTCCCATAAACAAGCCGGTAAGGCCTTTCTTTCCGGCTTTATATTCGGCTACTTTATCAGGATATTTGGCTAAAGCCGCATCAACCCATCCTTGTAGCTCGTCGGTATTGGATTCCTGAATTAAATTTTTCTCTTCCGCCAATTGAGCGGCTGTTTTATCGGGCTCTGCTAATAAGGCCTTAAAAAGTTCACCGGTCGCAGCGGTATTACTCACTTTACCCTCATCTACTAAGGCGATTAGCTGAGCAATTTGTTCTGCCTTTAAAGGGAAGTCACTGATGTGAGCCGCCTTTTCATTCAACCAGGATTTAATGCTACCCATAATCCAGTTGGCGGCAGACTTATAATTGTTGCTATGTTCAATGATTTGCTCATAATACAGGGCAATTTCCTTACTGTCGGTTAGCAGGGATGCATCGTATTCGCTTAAGCCATGCTCACGGTATTTGGCAAAAAGTTCTTTGGGTAGGGGAGGCATTTGCTCCTTCATGCCACTCACATAATCTTCACTAACAATTACCGGCTGCAAGTCGGGTTCATTAAAATAGCGGTAATCATGCGCATCTTCCTTATCCCGCAGCAATTGAGTTTTGCCACGTGCGGCGTCAAAGGTGAAAGTTTGCTGGGTTACCTTACCTCCGGATTCGATTAAGGCAATATGGCGATGTACCTCATAATCGATAGCTTTTTGCACATTCCGGAAGGAGTTCATGTTTTTCACCTCTACGCGAGTACCGAATTTTTCATCCCCCACCTTACGCACGGAGATATTAACGTCGCAACGCAAACTCCCTTCTTCCATATTACCATCACTAATGTCGAGGTAACGCACCAAACGCTGCATTTCCGTGAGGTATTGATAGGCCTCTTCACCAGATCTAAAATCGGGTTCGGTAACAATTTCCAGTAGGGGTACACCAGCCCGGTTCAAGTCAATTAAGGTATTGAAGGGATCAATATCATGTGAGCTTTTACCGGAATCTTCTTCCATGTGGATACGAGTAAGGTTAATGCGCTTGGGATTGCCTGCATCATCTTTAACCTCTATAAAGCCACCATTACAAATCGGAGTTTTATCCTGAGTTATCTGATAACCTTTGGGAAGGTCAGCGTAGAAATAGTTTTTACGAGCAAATTCATTCACTTCACGAATTTGCGCCCCTACGGCCAAACCTAGTTTAACCGCGGCTTTTAAAGCCCCTTCATTAAACATAGGTAGCGTTCCCGGATGCCCGAGGGTAATCGGACTGGTTTGGGTATTGGGAGAAGCCCCATATTCGGTAGGATCCGAAGAGTAGGCTTTACTCCGCGTATTAAGCTGAACGTGGATTTCGATACCGACAACCGGTTCGTATTGGGCCCTTAAATCGGCCGATACTTCATTTTTCGCCATGGGTGCAAAGATGCGAAATGAATTTGGCTCTGAAGAAGTGGAAGATCAGGAAAAAAGGGACTTTAGGTCACTTAATAAGCGACTTTGATCTGCGGGCTTAAAAACATGCTCTACCGGAAGGCTGTATAAAGGATAATCGGCTTCAATCTTATCCAATAATGGTCCTAGTTTCACGCGATCTTTATCGGTGCATAGTAAGGCAGCTTTGGCTTTTTTGGCTTCCGCCAGATGCGACTTCAGCTCGGTTTCCCTAAAGGCATGATGATCGCGGTAGGAATTATTCTTTAGGATTGAGTATTCCATTTCCAAATATTCGATCATCGCTTTGGTATCAGCAATTCCAGTGATCAGATGCAATGCTTTCCCTTTCTCCAATTCATTTCCAAATTGATCACGAATTTTGCCGTATTTCAATTCACTGAAAAGTACTTGGGCCTTGGTATAGCGGGCTGTAGCCTGCATATATCTCTGCCTTAAACTGGCATTTAAGTTTGCAGGGCATTTAGTGAAAATGATAAAGTCTGCTCGTTCAGCTCCTTTGCGGGATTCTCGTAAATAACCAGCCGGAACCACATAATCATTAAAGAAGGGCTGGTCAAAACGACTCAGCATTAAATAGCGATGGGCTTTTACATAGCGGTGTTGAAAGGCATCATCGAGTAGAATGAGTTTGGCCCCGGCTTCTTCAGCCGCTAATACCCCGGCCTTACGCTTTTCAGAAACCCAAACTCGCACTGGAAACTTTTGGGCAATTTGCAGGGCTTCATCCCCAAAGTCTTCTGCAGATCCATTGGGGTCCACTTCCAATAAGCCTCGACTTTTACGACCATAGCCTCTGGAAACCACCGCTTTTGGATCAATATCCAAATTTTGAATCAGAAACTCCGTAAAAGGAGTTTTACCTGTGCCTCCCATACTAAGATTCCCAATGGCGATGCTTGGCACTTTACTTTGATAGCTTTCCAATCTACCCTCATCAAAGGCTCGGTTACGAGCTGTGGTAATTAGATCGTAAAGCATGCCTAAGGGACGTAATAGTATTTTCAGAGCTGGATTCAAGCTTTATTCATTAAGATCTTTTCCCAATCCTTGGGATGATACCATTCCATATTTTGCTCTCTGCGAAACCAGGTCATTTGTCGTTTGGCATAACGTCGACTGTTCTTTCGAATTTCATCCAGGGCGAATTCTAAATCGTAGGCTCCTTCAAAGTAGGGGAAGAGCTCCTTATAACCTACGGTTTGCAGGGCATTAAGCTCCTTTAATGCGATAAGGGGACGTGCTTCTTCCAAGAGTCCTTCAGATACCATTAAGCCTACCCGGCGATTGATGCGATCGTAGAGTTCGCTTCGATCGATTTCCAGGCCTATTTTGCGCACGCTATAAGGTAATTGCTTCTTCGCCTGATTGCGAAAGGAACTATAGGGCTTTCCACTGCTGCGAATTACCTCCAAAGCTCGAATTAGGCGCTGTGGATTTTGAATGTCCATTTGCGCATAATAGTCGGGGTCGCTGGATCGCAGCTCTTTCTGCAGGCTTTCAATACCGTGCGTATCCAATTCTGCTTGGAGTTCTTCACGGATTCCGGCTGCCACCTCAGGCATTTCATCAAAACCTTCAATTAAGGCTTTAAGATAGAGCCCGCTTCCACCTACCAAAATAAGGGTATCGTATTTCTGATGTAGTTCAGCAATGCGAATGGCGGCATCTTCCGCGAAAGCGGCCGCATTAAACTCATCCTTGACACTGCGATCTAAAATAAAGTGATGCTTTATGCGCTGGCGTTCCAGTACCGTGGGAGCGGCAGTACCAATTGGAATTTCACGGTAAAACTGCCGGGAATCAAAAGAGATAATCTCCGTGCCCAATGCTTCCGCCAATTCTATAGCTACGGAGGTTTTACCTACTGCAGTAGGTCCGGCAATACACCAAATGGATTTCTTAGAGCTCTGTTCCACAATGTTGACAGTATTTGGCTTGAACATCTAAGTTCTGGGCCTTACAATTGGAACAGCTTTGGCCACCGTTCGTTTCTTCTTTGCTTTGACTGCGCGTGATTTCTGAGGTCACAATTCCGGTGGGGACTGCGATTACGCCATAGCCCATAATCATAATCACAGAGGCAATAAATTGCCCTAAAGGAGTAGCCGGACTAATGTCGCCATAACCAACGGTGGTTAAAGTTACTATGCACCAATAGATACTAACGGGAATGCTCTTGAAACCATTTTCCGGTCCTTCTACCAGATACATTACCGTACCCATGATGAAATTGATACAGATTACGGCAATCAGAAATACGGCAATTTTATGGCGGGAGGCGCGCAAGGCAGTTCCCAAAACATTGGCTTCACCGATAAAGCGGACCATTTTCAGCACCCTAAAAACCCGTAATAATCGCAAACTGCGTATCACTATGAAATATTGGGCACCGCCTAAAACCATAGCTAAATAGGAGGGAAGGGTAGACACCAAATCGATGATGCCATAAAAGCTCCATACATAAGTAATGGGGCGTTTTACTATCGCCAAGCGCACTAGATATTCTATGGAAAAGAGGATGGTAAAAAACCATTCCAGCATCACAAATTGCTCCTGATATTGCTCCCGAAGCTTTGGAACGCTTTCCAGCATAATTACCAGTAGGCTACTTAAAATGGCGATTAAAAGAAGTACATCGAAACGTTTACCGGAGGGAGTATCCGATTCGAAAATGATATGATACCATTTTTTTCTCCAGTCTTTTTCTGCGGGTTCCAGCATTAAAGGTCTCTTTTACGGATCAAGAAATAAGAACTAAAGAGAAATACTAAACTGTAAGCCAGGGAAACCCACCACATATGCCAGTTTAAAGTAGGGGCTTCTCGCTGTCCAAAGAAATCGAGAATACGACTGATGGGTTCCGGTACCAGGCTTCGAGACGGTCGCGTAGGGAGGTAATCGAAAAAAGCTTCGCCAGGCTCACTGAGCCAATAACCTAAAAACTGCTCTACCACATAGTAATACATAATGAGGATTACTATGGTGATCACGCTCTTCTTGGTCAGGAAACCCAGAAATAAGGCCATGCAGAGTATAAAGAAGGTCTCCATGAAAAACCCGATCAGAAATTCACTTTCGGCCCATAAATTGGCCTCGGACATATCATTATTCGCATAGGCCAATCCGATAACTGTAATTCCTACAACGATGGTACTGAGTACAGAGAAGAGTACCAGGGTAAACACCTTGGAAAGGAAAAACTGACCCACCGAAAGGCCATCAATAATATTTTGACGGTAGGTACGGTATTCGAATTCGGAGCTGACAAAAAAGAGCAGTAAGAAAGCCGGAATAAACTTAAAGAAGCTGGCCCAGAAGGTGGCGTTTTGCCAGATCATAGGTAAACGATAAAATCCTGCTTCCTCGAAAGTTCGGGGGAGAAGCATCATGGCCATGCCCGCATCAGCAGCATCTTCAGCTTTTGGTCCACCACCCGGAAGGGGGATTTTACCGAAGGTCCATAGTAAGACCGATAATAATAGCAGGAAAAGACCCATGCCCCACCAGAAAAAACGGTGCGTACGCAACTTATACCATTCAATTGCAATGAGACGCATCATGAGTCAATCAGTTTTAAAAATCCTTCTTCTAAACCAGCCTGTTTTAGCTCCAGGTGGTTCAGGTAAATTTGGCGTTCGGCTAACCACTGATTGAGTTCTTCAGCATTTAATTCAGGATCAACTTCCAAATCAAAGAAATGACCGTCTTGTTGGATAGCCTTGATTTGTGGGTGTTGCTTTAGGCTATCTTCTAAGCTAGCACTGTTATTAGCCCTAATTCGCAATAAAGCCGCTTCGCCTGATAATTCGCTAGCCAAGCCTTCAAAGCGCAATATTCCGTTTTGAAGCACTACCACATGATCGCAAACTTTTTCTACTTCGGCGAGGATATGACTGGCCATTAAAACCGTAATACCCCGAGCAGCGATATCTAATATTAACTGGCGTACTTCAGCAATACCTCTAGGGTCTAAGCCATTAGTGGGTTCGTCTAAAACCAGTACTTCAGGAGTGCCTAATAGGGCAGAGGCAATGGCCAGGCGTTGCTTCATGCCCAGGGAATAGGTCTTGAACTTATCATCGGCCCGATCCAGAAGTTTCACTTGCTCTAAAACCTCCTCAATATTAGGCGCTTTAATCTGCTTTACTTTGGCACTTAAAGTTAGGTTTTGCCGCGCGGTCATATAAGGATAAAAATTGGGCGTTTCCAATAAGGCACCAATATGCTTTTTCGCTTCTTGAGGGGATTGGCTATTAAACCAACTGAAAGAGCCGGAAAGGGGCTGTATAACCCCGAGAATCATACCCAGGGTGGTAGTTTTACCGCTGCCATTCGGACCTAAAATTCCAAAAACACTGCCCTTGGGGACCGCGAAACTAACTTCGTTTACCGCTTTAATGCGGCCATAATGTTTACTGAGCTTTTCGAGCTTAAGGACGGTATCCAAATTTAGATGGGCTTAAAAATGAGCGGAAAATTTCGTAAATTTAAAAACATCAATAATATAAAAGAGGGGCTATGGGAAACAATACGAACGCGATTAAACGCATTGAAAAAGAGTTGATCGACAATTTGCGCTTTCCCGCGCAAGAAGTATTATCCCGAGCAGAAGACTTAAACGAACGTAAGTTGGTATTGCACCGTGCAACCAGCTTAGGAAATTTACAAAAGCATAAAGTTTTAATCCGCTTTGAGGATGAGGATGGACTTAAAGAGGTGTATACCACCATCTGGGCCATCACAGATAATAAAGTGCTATTAAAGGCCGGACGTTTAATTCCCGTACATCGTATACACTCGGTAGAGATCAGCTACTCTTGATAGTCGTCAAAATCGTTAAATTCATCGAGGTCCAGGTCCAGATCAGCAAAAAGATCATTAGACCCTTGGGCCTCGGGTCTTTTAGGGGCTTCCTCTGGTCGCATCCCTTGAATTAATACCACTTTGCTGCGCTCTGTATCCGGCCCTTCCGCGGAAAGTACTTCGAGGAAGAAGGTCCACATTTCCAGAAAATCATAAACATAAAGCAGACGGTCACCTTCTTCACCCAGGACATGTTGAACTTGTAGGTCTTTCATGCTGGTTTGGCGATCATCGAAGGGCATCAAAGGAATTTCATGCCCTTGCTCCCAATCTTCATTACTATGGTAGAAACTGGCCATTTCTCCCGGGCTTAATTGAAAGCTTTGCAGAATGGCTAAATGCAATTGATCTAAATTGAGGTCTGCGGGTACGAGAAGGTCACGTAATACATCTTCTTCCTCCCAGTCGAGGACCACTCGTATTTTAATGCTCATGATCTTGTTTTGGTTCCAGGCCCATAGAGCGGGCTTTATCATATAAAAAGCGCAAGGCTTGTTCGCGATCGTTTTCGATTTCTCCGTCTAAGATAGCATCCTTAACGGCGCTTTTCAAGTTTCCAATTTCCGGACCAGGCTTTAAATCAAAGATTTGCATGATTTCCATTCCATCCACCGGAGGTTGAAACTGACGCAAGCGGTCTTTTTCTTCCACTTCGATTAACTTATCGCGTACCTCTTGATATTTAGCCAGATAGCGCTTTTTCTTCTTTTCATTGCGAGTGGTTAAATCCGACTCACAAAGAATCATTAATTCATCAATATCCTCTCCGGCATCGAATAATAGCCGGCGGGCTGCCGAATCGGTAGCTTGTTCCTCCGCCACTGCCTGGGGCCGAGAACTGAGCAATACCATTTTCTGCACATATTTCATAGGCTCACCAAGCGGTAGTTTTAAACGGCGGAAGATCTTCTTCACCATCTTAGAGCCTACAAATTCATGACTATGAAAGGTCCAGCCAGTGCCCTTTACAAACTTCTTGGTGGGTGGTTTGCCAATATCATGGAAGAGCGCCGCATAGCGCAACCAGAGGTTTTCACTGCGGGCAGCCACATTATCCACTACAATGGCGGTATGGTAAAAATTGTCTTTATGACTTTGTCCCTCTAATTCTTCTACTCCGGCCAGGTCTACAACTTCCGGTAAGAAGTGTTGCAATAAACCACTGCGATAGAGAAGGATTAGGCCTTTGGAGGGCTTGGGGGCAGCCATTATTTTATGGAGTTCTTCTACAATACGCTCCATACTAATGATCTCCAAGCGTTGATGTTGATTATGGATCGCTTGCAAGCACTCCTCAGTAATGCTAAAGTCTAATTGCGTAGCAAAGCGAATCGCGCGCATCATTCGCAGGGGATCATCACTAAAGGTGATTTCCGGGTCTAAGGGGGTACGGATAATCCCTTCATTCAGATCCTGAATGCCTCCAAAGGGATCGAGCAGCTCACCGTAATTTTCTTTATTAAGGCCCAGGGCCAATGCATTTATGGTAAAGTCGCGCCGCTTTTGATCGTCTTCGCGGCTGCCGTCTTCCACAATAGGTTTGCGGCTATCCCGCTGATAGGATTCTTTGCGCGCGCCCACAAATTCCAATTCCAAATCTTCCTTGCTCAGTTTGATTTGAGCCGTACCAAAGTTTTTAAAGACGTTTACCTTTCGGCCCCCGAGCCGCTTGGCAACTTCTTGTGCCAGAGCGATACCAGAGCCTACAGCTACTACATCAATATCCTTGGGGTCCTTTCTTTGGAGGAGCCTATCGCGTACAAAGCCACCAATTACATAAGCTTCTACACCCAGATGGTCTGCTGCTTCGCTCAGGGTGCGAAATATAGGATGATCCAGTGCTTTTTGCATGGCTTTAGGCGGGAATTACTTTTTCGGATAAAATACCGAGTACAATAAAGAGAATCAAACAAAAATAGATTCCCACATGACTGCGCTTAATCTTTTGCTTGATTTCCAATAGTTCCCCTTTTTCATTTTCTTCAATGGGAACGGCATAAAGCATGGGGAAGAGCAAGAAAGCCTCAGCACGGAGGTTACGCGCTTGATTATCCTTCCAATCAAAAAGTAGAAAGCTCTTTAGCGGGGCGGCCTTTTTACCGGCTTTAATCTGCAAATACTGCATTTGCAAGGCCATCTTTCGGTGAAATAAGAACAGAAGCCCGATAATTACCAGGGCAGTGATGCTAAAAAATACTACGGACATGCGCTGAAATGTGCTGCAAAAATAGGGCTTTCTCTAAGCTTAAGAAACCGAAAGCTCTTGATAATGTTTTAAGGTATTCGCGGCCATTTTAGAGGGGCTAAATTCTCTTAGAATTTCCTTTGCTTCCTGGCATAATTGCGAGGCTAAGTCAGGATTTTCTAAGACTTGCATTACTCCTTTAGCTAAGGCTGATGCGTCTTTTACATTGCAGAGTATTCCGCTTTTTTGATCTTTCACCATTTCCGGGATTCCACCGGCATTAGTGGCAACTACTGGAGTTTCGCTGGCAAAGGCATCTAAAACCGAAGTTCCCAAGCCTTCCATTTCCGAGCTAAAAAGGAAACAATCGAGATCGGCCAATATTTCTGGAATATCCTGGCGAAAGCCTAAAAAAGTTAATTGTTTTTCCAGTCCCAGCTTTTGCTGATAGGTTTTTAATTCAGTTTCCAGTTCACCCTTCCCTGCGATGAAAAAATGCAGGTCCTCGCGCTTGGCTAACAAATTTTTAGCCGTATCCATAAAGGTGAACAGATCTTTATGCCCGGTAAGAGCCGCCACATTGCCAATCCATTTTTGCTCTGCAAATTGTGGGAACTCTGCCCTAAGTTTTCCTTTTTCTACCCCTTCAAAACGAGAAGAGTCAATCGCGCTATGAACAGTAAATACACGCTGAGGGTTTTTGAGGCTCTTTCGTAAAATTTCAGCAATGGCATCACTTACACAGAGGTAGCGTGAAACGGAGGCATGATTGTATTTAAAGGCACTCATGCGTGAGCGGGCTACCGGAAAATCTACTCGGCGAGATACCACCAATGGGCAGGAGGCAGAGAAGAAATGTTGGGCATATACAGCAAAGCCATGCGCGTGGGCATCATGCGCATGCCACAAGCCAATTTTGTTTTGTTTGTGATATCGATTGAGACGTGCCGAAAAGCGCAAATCAATGGAGCTGGCTTTAGCTAAGGCCAAAACAGGAATTTTATGTTCCAGGGCCCAGTGATGCAATGGCGCATTGGCAATGCAGGCAATATGCTGCTCAACACCCAGCTTTTGCAATTCCAAACAGAGGTAGGCTATTTGTTGTTCGCCCCCGCGCCAGGACCTTGCAGTTGATATATGTAATATTGGAGCCTGCATCAGGACTGCTGCAATTTCATGAGCTTCCGGTACTTAAGATAAGTGGCATGGGCACTCCAGCGCGCAATCATCCAGCCTTCCTTACCATCTAAAAAGCCCAGGCGGAATACATAAGCTCGTATGAATTTCAAAAAAGGGGAGAAGAGCAATTTGAAGTAGTTGGAGCGCTTTCCATTATCAAAAGCTGCTTTGGAGGAAATATCAGTGAACTTTCGAATTTGGGCGATATGCTCTTCGAAAGAATAGATGCTGTAATGGAGCAAGTGACCCGGCAATTCCTGAATCACGGATCCCTTTTCCATGATAAAGGTATCATGAGGGTTTTGCCCGCCCCAAGCGCCTTTGCGGCTGTCCCAAAGGCGTAATTTCCGATCGGGATACCAAAGCCCATGGCGTATCCATTTGCCACAATAATTGGTGAGGCGATTTAAGCGATATCCGTCAGCCGTCCAGTTTTCTTTGAGGGCTAAAATTGCCGCTTCCAGTTCTTCGTCCAGGGCTTCATCTGCATCCAGGGAAAGAACATGCGGATATTTTGCTTGAGAAATGGCCCAATTCTTTTGTTGTATATGCCCTTCAAAAGCATGAGGTACAAAACGAGCACCTGCGGCCTTAACCAGTTCTTCGGTGCGATCCGAACTAAAGGAATCTACCACCACGATATCATCAGCTACCTTTTGCAAAGAAGCCAGGCAACGAGCAATATTCTTTTCCTCGTTGTAGGTGATAATGACCGCCGAAATTTTAATCATGTCCTGCAAGTTCGCGGTAGGTGTCCATCCACTGACGGGCAATTACCTGATCTTTAAACTGGGTAACAAAATTACGGTTCTGTTTAATGGATTTTTGACGGAAGTCTTCATTCTCCCAGAATTTACGAATGGCCTTTCTTATTTGCTCAGGGCTATTTTCTTTAAGCAGGATAGTTCCTGGGCCGGCCACTTCTTTTAAGGCCGAGTTCGCACTACTTATTAAAGCTGTATTAGAGGCCATTGCTTCTACCAGAGGAATGCCAAATCCTTCAAAATTGGAGGGATAAGCCATAAAGGTGGCCTTTTGATAGAGACCGGCTAATTCGGCATTGGGCCCCACTTTTATAGGGCGAATGAGCTTTTTTTCTTCTGCCGAAAGGCTATTGTAAAAATCGATCCAATATTTTTTAGGTCGCCCTACCAATACCAAGGGAATTTTCTCTGCCAGGCATGCCTGAGCCAGTGCCACCGGGTTTTTCCGAGGCTCGAGGGTTCCGACAAAGAGACCAAAGCGATCGGGAAGGGCTTCCCTTTGAAGGAGGGCTTCTCCTAAATCCTGATGATCTTCCCAAAATTCGGGGGCACATCCTTGACCTATCACTTTAATCTTATCCGGACTAATACCTAAAAGTTGGATTAAATCTTGACGTGTTTGTTGACTAATGGCCACTACTAAATTTGCTCTTTGGCAGGCGGCCAGAGCCTTGCGCTTGTAGATTTTGCGATCAATGGCTTTATAGAGCTGTGGATAGCGCAGGAATATTAAGTCATGGATGCTGACGATGGATTTAATTCCATGGCGGGATAGTCCCTGTGGCAATTCAGCCGAAAGGCCATGGAAGATTTCAACGCCCTCTTTTTTGGCCTGTTTGCTGATAAAGAGGCGGCGCCAAAGTTGAGCATAGAGCTTTGATTTTTGCGCAGGTAATTGTTCAATTACATTGCTGCCTGCCTCGAAGGCAATGCTGCCCGGCCAGGGATTGTAAAGGCGAAATTCAGTATCTGGATAATCAGCAGCAAGGGCACGAATTAAGTTGCGACCATAGTTACCCAGGCCACTGTGATTGTGGTAAATGCGCTTTGCTTCGTATCCGATGATCATTCTGAAATAGTATGCCACTGGCCCTTTTGGTAGGTAGCCAGGGCCTTGCCTTTAAAGGTATAATCTACAAAAGGATAGTTTGCTGCCTTGCTTCTTTTGCGATGGTCCTTCCAATTCCACTGCATTTCAGGATCGAATAAAGTTAGGTCCATTTCGCTCCCCTCAGCAATGCTTCTTTCGCTTTGGTAATTGATGATTTCACGGTTTTCGCGACTTAGGCACTGGATTATTTTTTCCAATCCCAATTCGCTTCCTAATTCGGTGTTAAGCAAAGCAAAACTGCCTTCTAAGCTGGCGGCACCAAATTGAGCCAGGTCAAATTCGCAGCGCTTTTCTTCGATGGTGCGAGGTCGGTGATCGCTGGCAATGCCTTTTAAAATTCCATCTTTTAAAGCGGCTATCAAGGCCTGACGATCTTCCTCAGATCTTAAGGGTGGATAGAGTTTTAGATTACTATCATATTGTTCTAAGGCTTCATCGGTCCAAACCAAATTGAAGAGGTTTACATCACCACTTACTTTCAATCCTTTGGCTTGAGCCTGACGAATTAAATCTACACCAATTTTACTGCTCACTCCCTGAAAGTGAATGGCACTGCCGGTATATTCAGCCAGAGAAATATCACGGGCCATGCTTAGGCTTTCCGCTAATTCTGGAATGCCTTTTAAGCCCAACCAGGTGCTTTTGCTGCCTTCGTGCATTTGACCACCTGCTGTTATAGCTGTGTCGAAGGATAAAACTTGCAGGGCACCGGGTAACTCACGATGATAAAGCAGGGCCAGGCGCATAAGGGCTGCATTGCTCACGGCTTTGGTTCCATGACTAAAAGCCAGGGCGCCGGCTTCGCGCATATCGTACATTTCGCTCAGTTCCTCTCCTTTGAGCCCCTTACTAAAGGCCGCAATGGGTAAAAACTCTACGGGGCTATTCCTTGAATGGGAGCGCAGGTATTCAACTGCCGATTTAGTATCCACTACCGGATCGGTTTGCGGAGACAAAGCCACGGCGGTAAAACCTCCCCATTGGGCTGCTGCGGCACCACTTTGTAGGGTTTCCCGGTCTTCATTTCCCGGATCATTAAAGTTGGCTCTAAGCTCTACCCAACCCGGACTTAAATGCAAATTTTCACCTTCAATTAATTCGGCTGCCGGATCTTGGAGATTAGATCCCAGCGCAGCGATTTTCCCCTCTTTTAAAAGTACATCCAGTACTTCCTGATGGTGGGCAGAAGCAGGATCGAGGATCCTTACATTTTTTAGGAGGTAGGTGGCTTGGTTCATCTTCGGCCTGACTTTAAGAATAACATTTCAAGAAAAAGAAATAATAGGGTAAGCAACACAAACCAGGGCCAGAGGGCGGTATTTTCCATGAGGATGCTGGCTTTGAGCTGGGCTTGTTCTTGATTGGAGGAAGGGTCAATAATTTGTGCTTCAGGCTTAAAAAGTTCGTTGAGCTTGAGCTTTGAAGCCTGCATAAGGCTTTCCCTTGAATCCAGATTAACGGAGAAGTAAGCGATATTTTCTTGATCTCTGATAAGGGGGTAATTACCGGCTTCTAAATTTTGGGAACCTAAGCGCAGTTCATAATGATCATTTTGAAAGCTCTGGTAGGGAATAAGCTCACCATCTTTAGTCACAATCTTTAAGGCTTCTTCTACTTGATTAGCCTCAATAATTTGATAATCACTTGCATTACCGGCATGCACATAAGGCTTGGCTTTTCCTCCCACATAAAAAGAAGCATTGGCTAAAAGTGGAATTATTAGTGGATGCCCCGCCAAATTACTTTGTTCCGGATCAAGGCTACTTAAGGCATAGAAAACTTGTCCTTTCCCCATTGGTTTACGCGCCAATAAGGAGCGGTTTTTCGAGAAACTTAAAAGAGCAATGGAACTACCATCTTCACTAAGAACATGGGTTTTCGAAAAAGGAAGTAGGGGGGCTTGCCGACTTTCGATAAAAGTGTTTTCCAGATAGGGATCGTTTGCATTCAGGCTTTGGGCCATTAGGCTATCCTGAATCCATTGCCCGGCAATTTTAATACCCAGGCTTTGCAACTGCGATTGATAAACGGCAATATCCTTGCCGGGGAAGAACCAGATGTTTTTACCCTTTTGCAGATGTTCCTCCAATCGCTGTTTTAAGCTTTCGCTGATGTTTTGATTACTTTCTACTATAATCAGACGGGCCTCCGCTAAGTAATCGTAATCTAAATCTTGAAGGCTGCTCTTCTTCAATTCGAAATAGGGATCGCGGAAAATGTTGAGTGGTAGTTCGGACTTCTCCTTTTCGGAGAGATAATATACTTTCTGTTTCCCCAGGGTTTGAAAGCTAAAGTAAAACTGGTTATCAAAGCTGGGCTCTCCTTTGGAGATGCTAATCTTTCCCTGGTAGGCACCCGGTTTTTGGGGGATGAAGCTTATTGGGAAGGCCGTACTCTGCTGAGCTTCGAGATCAACAATTCGAGCATTTTGAAGGGTGTCATTCAACCAAAATTCCAGGCTAATACCGCTTAGTTTTTCCTGAGAATAATTGTGCAGGAAAACTTCCATATCCTGCACTAAACCAGGAACAAAGACCGGGGCTTTAAAAGTGAGTGAGTCGATTGAGGCATTGTTCAGGCCACTTTCGCTGCTTAGTGCCAGTAATTTAACTTCTTCATTTGCAGCGCTTTCGAAAGCTTCGGTATTTAAGATTCCGGCCTGGAAATCACTGAGCAATAAGATTTGATGTTGAGCTTCAGGATTTTGGATGCTGAGGTTTCGAATGCGGTTAAGTACTTCCTCTAAACTGCGGAATTCGGAGCTATAGTCTAATTGCTCCGCCAATTCTTTGGCCTCTGATGCCGGATAATAGCGTTGATAACGACTGTCAAAATCATTGCTAAGAATTTGAACTTCGATTTCATCACCCAAAGAAGCTAAAAACTGAGAGCTAAAAAGTCGAGCTTGATTTAGTAGAGGCCCCTTACTGCCATCCCTTTTCATGCTAAGGGAATTGTCCACATACAGATGCAGATACTGCTTTTTTTGAGCACTGGCTTCAGCGGTGGTATTTGAATAAGGAAGGGTAAAGGCAGTGACCAAAGCAGCCAAAGCTAAACCGCGCATAAGTAGGATAAGCCAATAGCGCAGACGTTTAACCGATTTACGCTGTTCTTCTAATTGCTTTAAAAAGCGAGTGTTAGAAAAGAAAACGGTTTTTGGTCTTCGTAAATTGAAGAGGTGGATGAGCAGCGGTATGCTCAGGGCGAACAGTGCCCAAAAGAATTGAGGAAAGCCAAAATTCATCAAAGCACAAAAGTAGTGGATTGCAGAGAATAGCGGTACACGAAAACAAATTTTCGCTTAATAGAATTTCATTGAGGAATTTCGTGATCGCTTTTTCGGTACCCGGAACGTCTTTGGATTTAATTGGAGAGCCCAATACATGGTTGCCAACCTTATCTAGTTTTACCAGTCTCTTTTGATTTACTGCTGTACCTAAAAGGGCATGCATCCATTCAATTTTTTCTACCGAAACCACCGGATCTTGCTCAGTATCTGACTTATAATAGCAGAGATTTAATACCGGTTGTTTCACCTTGGCGAAGGTTTCGGGGATAAGGGTACTTTCCAAGAGGTTTTCCAATTCTACTAAGGCATGCACGGTATAAAGGGTGTCCCAGTAGAGGGCGTGCCCTACGGAGTCGGAAACTACCCGGCGTTTTTCGCCTAATACCAAATGGGCAATTTGCTCCCCCCAAGGATCATCTAAAAGCAGGGCATTGGGGTCCTTAACGCGGATATTGGGGGATAGATTGATCAGGCCTGCTACCTTTTCGGGGAATTCGGCAGCAAGATTTAAGGCATAACTGCAGCCCGTACTGGTACCCATGATTAAGACTTTCTGTCCCATTTTTTCGGCCAAAGCCAGATATTCTTTGGCATCCTCCCAGGCACCAGTGGCAGTGTATTCGCCTAATTGATTCTTTTGGTATCCGTGTCCGGCCAATCTTGCTAAAAGTAAATTAGCACCAAGCTTTTCAGCTATATGCTGATGGAGGGGAGCGCCTTCACCTTGACTGGCAGAAAAGCCATGTAAATAGAGAACTACCCATTTGGTTTGCCGAATGCTGTCGGCCCAAAGGATACGGGCCTCATTGTCTTTTCGAAGTACAAAAGCGGATTCGCGTCGGGCTAAATAAGGTTCAAGTTCACTTAAAGACTCTTCAATTTCAGGGAAGGAAGGGTCGAGGCTTATGGCTTCAGGACGGGGGCCGGCAAAGTAAAATGCCGTTAATAAGCCCACAATGAGAGCACTGATGAGGAGACCTTTTTTCATTCCATCAATTTACAATCTACCAGGATGTAATTGAAGTCTTCCACATCAGATTTATTGAGTTTTAAAGTACCCACAAAATTGAGATAGTCATCGGTTTCGAGGCGTGGGGGCTTTTCGGCGAAATGCAGGCTCATCACGCTTTCTGGTCCGGCTCCGCCACAAAAGAAACAGGCGCTGAAAGGGTAAGCTGACAAGGCGTATTTACCGCCGTCCACATCCAAGGGGATTACATAGCCTTTGATTAACACCTTTTTGCCATTCAATTTCTCGACTTCATCACTAAAGTCGGGGACCAGATACCAGGCTTCAAAATCCTCGAAATACTGGTCTATAAATTCCACTTTGGCTAATAGTTTCCAATCAATGACTTTAGCTTCACTTTGAGCCATCAGGCCCCAGCCACTTAAACAGAATACTAGGATTAATAGCTTTTTCATTATCCGGATATTTCAGCGTTTTCGAGGGTAAAGAAGAGCCCTGATCCATTGCGATTAAGCTTCAAGGTTCCTTTGATAGGTAAGTATTTGTCTGTTGCAAATCGTCCGGGGTCAGCGCTGAACTTAAGTTCGATTACCGTTTCCGGACCGGCATTCCCGCAGAAGAAACAGGAGCTAAAAGGATTTTTACTAAGAGCATAGGTGTTTGCTTCTACATCCACTGGAATAAGGTAGCCGGCAATTATGACCTCCTGTCCTTCGAATTGATCTTCCAGGATTTTAGGAAACTGAGGGCTATAAAGTCCAGTGGCTGGATCTTGACTGTAATTAGTCATGGCTAAAACCGGCCAGGCTAGATTTTTTTGAGCCAGAACATTAAATCCAAAAAAGAGGCTAAGCGCCAGAATGAGATACTTAGGCATGTGCCAGAGTTTTAATAATGTTGATGCGATAAGCATGCCAGGCTGGTAATACCGAAGCGAAAATTACTACGCCAATTAAGGCAGCTAAGGTGTATATGCTGTTCCAATTAAATAGGACCTCCGAGCTAGATAATTGATAGGCCGGGCTTACTAAGCTTCCAATAAATTGGAAGGCAATGATATTGAGGATAAGAGCCAGAGCATAGGAGATTAATCCAATGATCAATCCTTTGACTAAGATGAACTTTAGAATGCGCGAGGGTGGGCTGCCAATGGCACGAAGAAAGGCAAACTGGGGTTCATCATCTTTAAGTCCTTGGAATAAAGCCAGGAATACGGAGAGCGCCGCAATTCCAATAAGGAGGTAGGCCAAAATATTAAGGAATTGCACAAAAGAATCAGCCAGGCTAAAAAGACGATTTACCTCTATGGCAGGCAAAGCCGCTTGCATGGGCGTTTTTTCATTGACCATCCGTGGCAACATAATATTGGCCATCGGGCTTTTAAAACGAATTAAAGCGGCGGTAATCTCTTTGGGACCTTCAGCATGCTCATGCACATCCCATAATGAAGCCGTGGGGCAGAGGATCAGTTCGTCGAGTACCGTGCCGCTAGCTTGATAAATACCCACTACTTTAAAAGGGTGATGGTGATGTTCTTCAGCTTCTTGATTAAGTCCATGGGAACCTTCAAAAGTATCTCCGACTTGTAATCCGGTTGCTTCCGCCACCGCAGATCCCAGGACCACCTCCATAGATTTTTGAAAACCGCGTCCTTCCGCTAATTGCATGGAATACCAATGCGCATAATTACTATCGGTGCCCACGATGCGCCATGAACGAAAATTATCGCCATAGGACAGTGGTACTGCCGCTTCGATCAAGGGGTGCTTGATTAATTTTTTGTATTCGTCCAGAGGAATGTTTCCCGTTGGCGGGTCAATATGATAAACACTACTCAAGATAATTTGCAGGGGACTGCCTTTGGCTCCCACCACCATATCAATACCCTTGATATTATTGCGAAAGGAGTCCTCAAAACTATTGCGGCTATTAAGCAATAGGAGGATTAATCCCGTACTGATGGCCAGGAGAATAACACTCAGGCTATGATGTAAGCTTCGGTAACGAATGCTCTTCCATGCGGCTTTCCATTGATTCATAAGGAATAGCTTTTGGGGATTCGGTCCTTTAATCGTTGATCATGGGTAACCACTAATAAGGCACTTTCAAAATTATCTACCACCGAAAGTAGGAGTTCCCCCACCTTGGAGGCATTAGAGTCGTCTAAAGCAGAACTGGGTTCATCTGCCAGGATCAAGGCGGGTTTTTGAAGAAGTGATCGCGCTATGGATGCTCTTTGCTGTTCACCTAAACTACAGTCGGCAGGTTTTTTAGATTTGAGATGGCTAATCTGCAATTGATCAAAAAGATGCCTGATCCATTCCTGATCGGCTTTGGCTCCTTGATAGCGCGCACTGAGTTTAAGATTCTCTTCTAAACTAAGATAGGGTAAGAAGAAGGGTCTTTGGAAAACCAGTCCAATATGTTGGGCCCGAAATTTTTCCTTCTCTCGTTCGCCCATGCTTTTTAGATCGGTACCCTTAATGCTTACAGAGCCGCTTTGAGCGGATAGAAGACCGGCTAATAAATGCAATAAAGTTGATTTACCACTACCAGATGGACCCAGTAGTAGCGCGGCTTCGCCCTTGTTGATCCCGATGTCAGGAAAACTAAAAGTCTCCGTAGTAGGGTAGGAGTACTTTAGTTCGGAACTTTGTAGAATCATAAAAGCAAATTTAGCTAAGAAAAAGGGTCATGAGAACATTAGTCATCGGCGCAAGCCCCAAACCGGAACGCTATTCGAATCGAGCATTGCTGATGCTTCATGAGCATGGTTTTGAGACGGAAGCCTTGGGTCTACGCGAAAGTACTTATGCTTTTGGAAGTATCGATGCCGGATTTCCAAAATATGAGGATATCGATACGGTAAGCTTGTATGTAGGACCTAAAAATCAGTCGGTTTACTATGACTATATCCTGGGTTTAAAACCGCGCAGGGTGATCTTTAATCCGGGAACAGAGAATCCTGAATTTTATGAAAAGTTGGAAGCAACGGGAATTGAATACGAGCAAGCCTGTACTTTGGTTTTATTGAGTACAGGGCAGTATGAGTCTTGATTAGGGGCTGTAAATGGCCTTGAAGCCATTACTAAATTCGATATGAACTGATTTGGTCTCGGTAAATACACTGAGATCAAAATAATCTTCCTCCTGGATTAACATTTCGCAGGCGCCCGGATCTTCTACATAGAGGCTAAATAATTCGACTTGATCTTTAGTGCTGATCCAATTTAGATGGACCTTGCTTTTGGAGCAACCACTATACTGATATTGGATTCGCAAGCAATTTCCGCTTTGGCTATAGTCTAGAATTTCTACTAGCCGAGTTGTGCTATCTGAATGCTGGTTATTTTTCTCCAGTTCAATGCAGGCAAACTCAGCGGGCTCAGGCTCCACCGAAAATTCTATTTCCTCTTGCTGCACTTTGGTTTGCGGTTCAGCTGAAGGGGGAACTGCCTTTTCTTGAGCACTTGTTTTTTTAGAACCACAAGCACTCAGAAATAAGACACCGATTAGGGCCAAAGAAGAGAAGCCTCGCATAAAATGGAAATTTAAGAAGGCTTCGAAGTTAATAGAATAAAGGGGATGTGGTGATCTTAGGAAAGTAGTTTCTGACGCAGTAAAAACTCCAATTGCTCATTGGCTCTTTCGAGCTGATCAATAAGGTCTCGGTTTTCTCTTCTCAAACGAAATACTTCATGAGCCGATAAAATCGTGGCTTTCAGATCGTCATAATGCCAGGGCTTGTTGAGGTAGCGATAAACCTGTCCACGGTTAATAGCATCAATAACTGCATTGATGTCAGAATAACCGGTGATCAAAATTCGCATGGGCTCAGGATTGATCTTCTGCACTTCTACCAAAAATTCAATCCCAGTCATATTTGGCATTCTTTGGTCGGTGAGAATTATATTGAGCTCTTCCCTCTTAAAAATCTCTAGACCCTCTGCCCCTGATTCTGCGGTGAATAAGGTGAAATCTCGACGAAAATTGGCTTTAAAAGCCTGTAAGTTGTGGGCTTCATCGTCGACATACAAGATTTTCACATTTTCGTTCATCTCTAAATCAAAAATCTAAGGTAAAAGTAAGGTAAATTTCAATACTATGCCGTAATTTGGCTGATAGATTTCAGGGTGTCCTACACATGGAAAATGCAATAAAAACCAAGCTAAGAAACTCATCTTCAGTTAGTTTAATTGGAAATAAAAATACATTTATTCCAATTATTTACGACATGTCTAAGGAAGATGATAGAGCCAATTTAGAAGTATTTCTAGATAAAAATAATTCACAATTAAATGTTTATAACTCCATTGAAAATCAGATTTTGGAGTTGTATAAAATTGACAATCCGAAACTTAAGCCGAGCTCGAATGAGCTTAAAAATTACTGGTCTGAATGGTGCGCCCAGCAAGACCCCGACGTTTATGGCGTATGGGTTTTTTACCCTTGGTCAAACTCCTTGGTTCATCTGGTGCCCAAAAAGGATTTTATTCGATTAAGGACTTCCAGGAATCAATATAAGATCCATCCGGAAGAGCAATATTCCCTAATGAATAAAAAAATAGGGGTGATAGGTCTTTCGGTGGGGCAGTCGGTTGCCTTAACTCTAAGTATGGAGCGCGTTTATGGTACTTTGCGGATAGCCGATTTTGATCATTTAGATCTCAGTAATCTCAATAGGATTCGCGCTGGAGTGGCTGAATTGGGTTTGCCTAAAACCACTATCGTGGCCCGCGAAATAGCGGAGATCGACCCCTTTTTAAAAGTAGAAGTGTTTGAAGAGGGAATTACCGAGGAAAATTTAGATCAATTTTTAGGGGAAGGAGAGGATCAATTGGATCTTTTGATTGAAGAATGCGATTCCCTTTCTATAAAGATAAAAGCAAGAATTAAGGCACGCGCAAAAGGTATTCCTGTAATCATGGATACCAGCGATCGTGGAATGATGGATATAGAACGTTTTGATCTGGAGCCTCAGCGTGCCTTGATGCATGGGATGGTTTCGGAAGAAGGGGCGAAATCCATCGATCAATGGACGGCCAAAGAGCGCTTAGCTCTGGTCATGGATATGGTGGGGGCGCAAAACATTTCTTCCCGTTTGAAAGCGTCCTTATTGGAAGTGGAAGAATCCTTAACCACCTGGCCTCAATTGGCCTCATCTGTAAGTTTAGGTGGAGCGCTTAGTACTATTGTTAGTCGTAATCTTTTATTGGGTAAACCCGTGCAGTCCGGACGTTTTTATTTAGATGCTGATGATATGTATCTCAAGCCCAAACAGGATAAGGGCAATACTACGGATACTAGCAGACCCGAGGAACTGAGTTTTGAATATTGCGCTCAATTACTGGAACAAAGTGGGCTAAAGGCCACTTCAAATTCTGTGGATTTAAGCACAGAGGAAATAAAGGATTTGGTTGAAAAGGCTTGCTTAGCACCCACAGGTGGGAATGTACAACCCTGGAAATGGATTTGGAAAGACTCTATGTTAGCCCTTTTCCACGATAAACATTTCTCGCTTAGTTTTCTGGACTACCGACATCGCGGAAGCTATATTGGATTTGGCGCAGCGATGGAAAATTTGGAGCAAAGAGCATTAAGCCTGGGTTATCAGGCGCATGAATTGTATCACTTGGATACTTTTGGGGAAGATTTGGTAGCTGTTTATTCATTCAGCAAAACCCTAAGTCCAAAGGCAGCTTTTCAGAGCTATGGCGATCGCTTGGATATACGTCTGACCAACCGTTTAAAGGCACCGGAATACAAGGCTATACCCGAAGCGGTAAAGTCCGAAATCGGATTGGCATTGGCGGATAGTGCCTTTGCCATGAATTGGTTAGAGGATAGAAATAAAATTGAAGAGCTTGCCGAAATCATTGGTAAAGTAGAACGACAAAGAATTTTGGACCCTTGGGGTCATCGTGACTTTATTCATGAAGCACGTTGGACCAAAGAACAGGCGGAAGAAAGTCGGAATGGGGTGGATTTACGTACCCTTGAGCTTTCAGAAGCCGATAAAGTAGGCTTTAAGCTGATTCAGGATGCTGAAGCCATGGCCAGTTTAAGAGAGTGGGATAAGGGTAGCGCATTGGTGAAAATGAGCACCGACGCAATGAAGAATTGTTCTGCACTTGCCATTCTGCATAGTCCAAAACATGATGCGGCTACAGTATTGGAAGGTGGGAAATGGGTAGAAAGAATATGGCTCTATCTTAACGATCAGGGAATTTCATATCAGCCAGTCTCACCAGCCACCTTCATGTTTGCTCGGCTATCCGGAGATGATGTCAGTACCAGTCCTTATCTTAGGGAAAAATTAAAAGAGCTGCGAAAAGCATATTTAGACCTATTGGATTTAGCGGAAGACGTAAATGATTTATTCCTTTGTAGACTTTTTTACGCTAAGGAACCTGCGATTAAATCTTTGCGCAAACCTATCACTGAAGTGTTTAAAAATTTAATGGAAAATCGTGCTTAGACTTAGAGCGTTTAAGGCAGTGGACGATCCCGAAAGCTGTCAGAAATTTTTAAAAGGCCATGGTGACATCCTAAGCAGTATTGGGGTTAATAAAGTGACCTCCAATAAAGCTACCTGGGTGGAAAATCCGGGTACTTATGTGCTGGTGGTCGAAGACCCTGATAGTTTGGAAGTATTGGGAGGCGCTCGTGTAGATACCTCTTATGGTAATAGTAAACTGCCTATCGCATCCGCAACAGGTTATATGGATCCTACCATCCATGATCATATTGCAGATGCGGCTAAAGAAGGGACCGGAGAAATTTGCGGTCTGTGGAATTCTCGTAAAGTAGCGGGTTTGGGTTTTGGAAGTTTATTTCTCACTCGGGCAGCGGTAGCCATTACTACCCAAATTAAAGTGAAATCTCTCTTTGCTCTTTGTGCACCTTATACCATCGCAACCGCTGAGAGCTTCGGCTATAAGACAATGCTTGAGGTTGGCAATGATGGAACCTTTTATTATCCTAAACTGGATTTATTGGCGACCGCTATGAAGTTACCCGATACCTCAATTTTGGACGGAGCTTCTGATCTTGAATTGGATCGGGTAGGATCCTTGCGCCAGGAACCTAATCAAAGATTTGAAGAACAATCACGTCGCCGAATGGTAGATGTACAGTATCAATTGGATTTAAAGCTCTAGGAACTTGAAAAGGATTTTTCTGATAAACCTTTTAATCCTCTTGAGCTGGACGGTCAAGGCTCAGTTGAGTGTCGCGACATTTAGTGATGGAAAGTCGCATTTGGAGTCGGAGATTATTGGTTTAGATTATGTAACCGAAAAGAAAGGTGTAGCCAACTTTGATAATGGCAGCGTAGCCTATGTTAAACTGGTGGTCGATGCAGAATATGCCAGTCAGGATCGACGTATTTTTCTTTCCTACGCCTTAATAGATACCATTCGTTTTTATCGCCGTGACGCCGATGGACTGCATTTAATTCTGGAAACCGGACAGGCCTATGATTTTGATACTCGGGCTTATGAGTCTTCGGATTTTGTGTTCCCGGTTAAGGGTGGGGTACAAGAGTATTACTTTGAAATATACAGCCACAAGCCGGTGGTTCTGCCTTTTCAATTGGTTGAAAGAGAGTCGCTTTCTGCAACTTTAAGCAATAACGACTTCTTCTTTGGTACCTATGTGGGCCTCATTGCAGTAATGTTTTTGTATAACCTGGTGATCTTTTTCCTTACCCGGGATCGAAGCTACCTCTTTTACATTCTTTACTTGCTTACCCTCGGATTGGCCCAGGCCGCTTTGTTTGGATATACGGATCGCTTCCTTTTTCAGGAGTTCCCCGCTTTTAACCGAATTTTCGCGGTATTGTCCGGAGCCCTGGTAGCGATAGCTTCCATCTTTTTCATCAACAATTTCTTACGATTAAAGACCAAGGCTCCTTTCTTCAGAAAGCTGCTCTTTTCGGTGGTTCCTCTGGATGTGGTGGCCATTATTTTATTGTTGATGGGCTATGAGTCCTTCTCCTATAAAATGGTGAATATGGTTTCTCTGGTGGGATCCATTATTGCGATCGTCGCGGCAGTGAAATTGGCCCAATCAGGCTTTAAGCCGGCCAACTTCTTCTTATTGGCCTGGTCGGTTTTCCTAACCTCGGTAGTGATATTCGCCTTAAAGGATTTTGATATTATACCTTATAACCCGGTATTCCGTCGTTCGATGCTCTTCGGTTCCAGTGTTGAAGTCGTTCTCCTCTCGGTCGCCCTGGCGGATCGAATTAATCAATTGCGAAGGGAGAAAGAATACTCTCAGGCTCGCGCTCTGGAAATGGCTCGTGAGAACGAGAGAATTATCAAGGAACAAAATATTGAGTTGGAGAAAAGGGTAGAGGCCCGTACCATGGAATTGCAAGAAGCCAATGAGGAACTTCAGGTTACCCTTGATAATTTGAAGGAAACCCAAACGCAATTAGTGGATGCTGAGAAAATGGCCTCCTTAGGTCAGTTGACAGCAGGTATCGCTCATGAAATTAATAACCCCATTAACTTCATTACTTCCAATATTAAACCCTTAAAATTGGATCTGGATGAGGTGTACACGATAGTGGATCGTTTTTCTCAGTTGCCGGAAGATTGTAGTCCGGATCAATTGAAACAAGCGAAGTCTAGCTTACAGGAATTTGATTATGATTTCTTGAAAGAAGAAATTGAATCTCTAGTAAGCGGTATTTCGGATGGAGCGGTACGTACTTCAGAGATAGTACTGGGACTGCGAAATTTCTCTAGATTGGATGAGGATGTAGTGAAAAAGGCCAATTTGAATGAAGGATTGGATAGTACTATGATTCTCTTACGTAATAAAACAAAAGACCTGATTGAGGTTGTGAGGGATTATGATGAGAATCTGATGGACATTGATTGTTTCCCAGGTAAACTCAATCAGGCCTTCATGAATATTCTGAACAATGGAATTTATGCGGTAAATGCCAAGCGTTATGAGGAGGGGGAAGAGCCTACTTTGACCTTGAAAACCCGAATGGTAGATTCTGAAATGGTGGCTGTTCACTTGATCGATAATGGTATCGGGATGAGTGAAGAAACCAAGAAAAAGTTATACGAGCCATTCTTTACCACAAAAGAGGTGGGTGAAGGAACCGGGCTTGGTATGAGTATTGTGTTTAAAATTATTGATAAACATGGTGGGCGAATAGAAGTAAATAGCGAACTTGGCAAAGGCACTGAATTTATCTTATTTTTACCCATTCGTCAGCCAAACGAATTTGCATGACACCCAGAAATTCTACTAAATTAATTCGGGTTCTATACCTGGATGACGAGGATAATAACCTTCGATCTTTTAAAGCTGCTTTCCGCAGGGACTATGAAGTGTATACCGCTAATAATACGGAAGACGCTTTTAGTATCCTCAAAACACACAAGCCGCAGGTTATTTTCTCGGATCAAAGAATGCCCGTGACCAGTGGGGTAGAATTCTTTAATGCCGTACGCCAAGTTTTTCCGGATCCCGTTCGTATTCTGATTACCGGTTTTACGGATGTTAATGATATCATTGACGCCATTAACAAAGGGCATGTCTATCGCTATATTACCAAGCCCTGGAGTGAGGCCGAAATCAAAGTAGCCATTGAGAATGCCTACGATCTTTATCATACTCGTAAGCAATTGCGCAATAAGATTGAAGATCTTGAGAAAACCAATAATGAACTCAATCGCTTTGTTTACAGCGTTTCCCACGATTTAAGAGCACCCATAGCCAGTGTGCTGGGATTGGTGAAAGTGGCAAACCTCGATGTGAAAGAGGAGCAAGCGGCCAGCCTGTTCAGTAAGGTGGATCAAAGTGTGCACAAGCTGGACTTACTGGTAAATAATATTATTGACTATTACAAAAACTCTAAGGCTGCCGAGGAGTTTGTTGAAGTAAATATCGAAAACCTGGTAGATGATGTGCTAAATCATCTGCATTCCGGCGAAAGCCGTGAAAATGTTAATATTCAAAAGAGTATTAATCAGAATGCGCGATTCTTTGGCGATTACTTCCGGATTCGAATTGTACTCAGTCACTTGATTGCCAATGCAATTAAGTTTAAGAAATCTGATCAAGATCGCGCCCGAGTAGATTTAAAATTTGCCATTGATGCTGAGGAAATTCACATTCGTGTGAAGGACCATGGAGTTGGAATACTTCACGAGCATGTAGAGCAAATCTTTAAAATGTTCTTCCGTGGTAAGGATCAAATGGCCGGTTCCGGTTTGGGTCTTTATATTGTTAAAGAGGCCTTGGCCAAAATGGGCGGTTCTATTGACGTGACTTCCAGTCCCGGAGAGGGTGCGGAATTTCACATCTGCATTCCTAATGTAAGCAAAGACTCCGATGAGTGAGTTCCAGGTGGAATATTGCTTACTGATTGATGATAATGTGGTGGATCGCTTTGTGCATCGCAGACTCATCCAACACCATAAAATTGCCCGCGAAATAGTTGAAATAGACAGTGGGAAAGAAGCCCTGGAGTTTCTTAATGATGCTTTGGACGGTAAAAAGCCAATGCCAGACTTAATTTTACTCGATTTGATGATGCCAGAAATGGACGGATTCCAGTTCTTAAAGCATTATGAAATGTGGGTACAGCGTTCTAAAGTTCGCCCTTATCTTTTTATGGTTAGCTCCACTGAGGATGACCGTGATTTAAAAAGGGCCCGCGAAAACCGTCATATAATCCGATTACTTCGCAAGCCCTTAATTCCTTCCTTACTCCGCGAAGGGATTGATCAGAACTCTGATTTAAAGTGAAATTGAATCTTATCGAATTTCTCCCGGGCCATACTCAGGCTAAAGGAGGAGTCGGCTAAGAACACTAAACGATCAAATTTATCGCGAGCTAAATAGCGGTATTTCAATTTGCTGAATTCTTCCAGCTGGCCTTCGTCCGAACTTTCAATCCAACAAGCTTTATAGGCGGGGTAGTTCTCATAACTACATTTAGCGCCATATTCATGCTCTAAACGGTATTGAATCACTTCGTACTGCAGGGCTCCAACGGTGCCAATAATTTTACGATTATTGCTTTCCAGGGTGAAGAGCTGAGCCACACCTTCATCCATTAATTGATCAATTCCCTTATTCAATTGCTTGGCCTTCATGGGGTCCGCATTATTGATGAAGCGGAAATGTTCGGGGGAAAAACTGGGGATCCCTTTAAACTCTAAATCAGGACCCTCACTTACACTATCTCCAATCCGGAAATTACCGGTATCGTGTAAGCCAATAATATCACCCGGAAAAGCTTGATCCACCACCGATTTGCGGGAAGCCATAAAAGCGGTAGGATTACTGAATTTCATGCTCTTGCCTAAGCGAGTATGCTTATAATTTTTATTGCGCTCAAAGGTCCCGGAAACGATCTTCATAAAAGCCAAACGATCCCGGTGTTTGGGGTCCATATTGGCGTGAATCTTAAATACGAATCCACTAAAGAAGTCTTCATCGGGTTTAACCAATACTCCATTGGCATCTTTAGGTTGAGGTGGTGGAGCAATTTCAATAAAGCAATCCAATAATTCCTGGACACCAAAATTGTTAAGGGCACTTCCGAAAAAGACCGGGGAAAGATTGCCCGCCAGATAGGCATCGCGATCAAAGTCATCGTAAACACCCTGCAAAAGGCCGAGTTCCTCTACCAAGGTTTCTGCAGCGTCCTCGCCAATCATTTCGGCCATTTTAGGATCTTCAATATTCTCGATCTCAATACTATTGGCAATCTTCTGCTTATTGACTTCTGTATAGAGCTTCAATTGCTTTTCCCAAAGGTTGTATACGCCTTTAAAGCGCTGTCCCATACCAATAGGCCAGCTCAAAGGGCAGATATTAAGCCCTAGTTTGGATTCAATTTCATCCAATAGATCAAAAGCATCCTTACCCTCGCGATCCAATTTATTAATGAAAACGATGATTGGGGTATTTCGCATTCTACAAACCTCCACCAGTTTTTCGGTCTGGGTTTCTACCCCTTTAGCTACGTCGATCACCACAATCACACTATCTACTGCTGTAAGGGTACGGTAGGTGTCTTCAGCGAAATCCTGGTGACCAGGGGTATCGAGGATATTGATCTTTTTTGACTTATAATCGAACCCCATTACCGAAGTGGCAACGGAAATACCCCTTTGTCGCTCAATCTCCATAAAGTCGGAGGTGGCGGTTTTCTTAATCTTATTACTTTTTACGGCCCCGGCTTCCTGAATGGCTCCACCAAAGAGTAGGAGTTTTTCAGTTAAGGTAGTTTTACCCGCATCCGGGTGGGAAATAATGCCGAAAGTTCGGCGCTTGGCAATCTCTTGTTTTAGGCTACTCATAGTCGCCGCAAAAGTAGCCAATCCCGACTTTAAAAAAAGTGTCTATTTTTGTGCAACTTTATCCTTCTAAAAGCTAAACAAATAGCTGAGGATTCGGTTTCTTTGGTAATAGACTATAAAATGGAATCTAAGTATTCGATAAAAGATCTGGAAAAGCTTTCGGGGATTAAAGCTCATACTTTACGTGCCTGGGAACAGCGTTATCAACTCATTGAGCCCAAGCGCACGGATACGAACATTCGATACTATATAGATGAGCATCTGAAGAAGATCCTTAATATCGCTGTATTGGTAAAAAGTGGTATGCGTATTAGCAAGGTGGCAGAATTAGGTCCCGAGGAGCTAAGAGCTGCGGTTATTGATGCCGGTCGTTATCAAGGGAATTACGAGAGCCAGATTAATGCTTTTAAGATTGCCATGCTGGAATACGATGAGTATCTCTTTGACAGCATCTTCAATAAATGCCTTATCCAATTCGGTACCGAAGAAACCCTTTCCAGAATTATGGGGAAATTCATTCAGGAAGTGGGCTTGTTATGGCAGGCGGGTGCCATTAGTGTAAGTAATGAGCACTTTATCAGTAATCTGGTGAAACAAAAGCTATTTGCCATTATCGATCAAACGATTATTCCTCAAAAATCGGATAAGCGAAAAAGCTATGTGCTGTATCTTCCAGCTGATGAATTGCATGAGCTGGGCTTACTCTATCTCTATTATTATCTAAAGAAGCTTGGAAATCGCGTAATCTACCTGGGGCAATCAGTACCCATTGAATATTTAAAAGAGGTAGCGGATAAAACGCAGGTCGATCAGTTTATTTCCATTTTCACCACCAATCCCCATTTTGAGGAAATCGACATTTATTTTCAGAAAATCGGCGAAATGTTCAACAAAGACAATTACCGATTCTTCCTCACAGGCATGCAGTTTCATAATTATGAAACGGATGGTATTCCCTCTCAGGTGGAGATATGTCCTGATATAGAGTCTTTAAAGAAAACCTTTATACGTTAATCGACGTATATTATATCTCAGAGTTATAACATCGACTAAATCAGTCCTTTAGGTTTTTGTTTAATCAAAATAGTGTTAAGGTTAAACAAAATTCTTGTGAAACCGAAGGGTTTTGTTTAAGTTTGGGGTGTTATAAGTTGAACAAACTAAAAATCAGCACACATGTCTCAAGCAGAATTCAGTTCTATGATCATTGGTCACCAGGATTTCTTACGTCAGTTGGCCTTAAAACTGACCAAGAGCAATAATGACAGTGATGACCTGATGCAAGAAACCTTGTTCAAAGCGCTTAAGAATCGTGAGAAGTTTCAGGAAGGCACAAATATTAAAGGTTGGTTGTACACCATAATGAAGAATACCTTCATTAATGCCTATCGCAAGCGTAAAAATCAAAACACCTTTATTGATGAAACCGAGAACAAGTATTTCATCAATATGCGTGAAACGGAGAAATCCGTAAGCACAGACAGTATAGTGGATCATAAGTACGTAATGAAGCAGGTAAATTCTATCGACAAAACTTACCTCGAAACCTTCATGATGTATTACAATGGTTATAAGTACGAGGAGATTTCAGAGATCCTCGATATTCCATTAGGAACGGTTAAGAGTCGCATTTTCCTGGCTCGTCGCAAAATGATGGATAAACTCAAGGATTACCGTTAATCTAATTACACATGGGTCAAACGGCAATTGTAGTCGGAGCCGGATTTGCAGGATTATCGGCTGCAAGCTCCCTCGCACAGAAGGGTTTTCAAGTTAAAATCCTAGAAAAAAACGCGCAAGCAGGGGGTAGGGCCCGAGCCTTTAAGCACAAAGGTTTTCACTTCGATATGGGGCCCAGTTGGTACTGGATGCCCGATGTTTTTGAAGCCTATTTCCAAACTTTCGGCAAAAAGGTATCCGATTATTATCAATTGGATCGCTTGGATCCTAGTTATCGGGTTTATTTCGGCAGCAATGATTTTGTCGATCTACCTGCCGGAACAGAAGCGGTAATTCAACTCTTCGAAAAAATTGAAAAGGGTAGTGGAGCGAAACTGAAGAAATTTATTCAGGACTCGGCTTATAAGTATGAGGTTGGCATTAATGATTTGGTATATAAGCCGGGTCGCTCATTACTCGAATTTGCAGATTGGCGAATTGCCAGGGGCTTAATTCAATTGGATCTTTTGAAGAGTATGCGTCGCTATGTACAGGCACATTTTAAGAACCCTCGCCTCCAGCAAATTATGGAGTTCCCCATTTTATTTCTGGGTGCCACTCCTCAAAATACACCCGCGCTTTATTCCTTGATGAATTATGCCGATATCGATGGGGGAACCTGGTTTCCGCGCGGAGGCATGTATGAAATTGTAAAAGCTATGGTGGCTGTGGCCGAAGAGCAAGGAGTAGAGATTCTATGCAATCAAGAGGTTATTTCCGCAAAATTTAAGGGTGATCAAATTATAGGTCTGCAAACCAATCAAGCTTATTTCGAGGCGGATGTGATTTTAAATGCGGCAGACTACCATCACTTTGAACAAGAAATCCTTCCCAAAGAATTTCGTCAGTATAGCCCTAAATATTGGGAGACTAGAGCCATGGCTCCTTCCAGTTTACTGTTCTATTTAGCAGTAGATAAAAAGGTGCCAGGGCTATTGCATCATACCTTGTTTTTTGATGAGGATTTTGATCAGCATGCCCGCGAAATCTATGAAAGTCCACAGTGGCCTTCCAAGCCTTTGTTTTATGTATCCGCGACTTCCAAAACGGATTCGGCAGCAGCCCCGGAAGGACAAGAAAATTTATTCTTATTAATGCCTTTAGCTCCCGGTCTGAAAGATGATGCGGAGCAAAGAGAAAAATATTATCATTTGATGATGGATCGATTGGAGGCGCATATCGGCGCTGAAATTCGACCTCATGTGCATTTCAAACGGTCCTATGCCATGCAAGACTTTAAAAACGATTACCACGCTTTTAAAGGCAATGCTTATGGATTGGCCAATACCTTAAGTCAAACCGCAATTCTCAAACCTTCTCTCAAGAGTAAAAAAGTAGCGAATCTCTATTATGCCGGGCAACTGACCACGCCTGGTCCTGGAGTACCTCCATCCCTGATTTCAGGATTGGTTGCGGCTGCTGAAATTGAAAAAGACACCTTAAAAAACCGGAGGCATGAAAGCATTGTTTGATCGTATTTCCTATCGCACCTCTGCGATGGTGACGAAGAAGTACAGCACTTCTTTTTCTTTGGGTATTTTGTTTTTGGACCGCGCCTTGCATCAGCATATTTACGCGATTTATGGTTTCGTTCGCTTTGCGGATGAAATAGTGGATACCTTTCATGATTATGATAAGAAAGCCTTATTGGATGACTTTAAAGTACAATGTCATAAGGCCATAGATCAGGGGATAAGCTTAAATCCTATCCTCAATTCTTTTCAGCATACCGTTAATCAGTTTAATATTGATAGAGAGCTGATTGATACTTTCCTGAAGTCGATGGAAATGGACTTAGACCTTAGTAAGGTGCAAACAGAGGAGGAGTATGAAGAATATATTTTAGGAAGTGCGGAAGTAGTTGGCTTAATGTGCTTGAAGGTATTTTGCTATGGTGATCAGGAACAGTATGATCGCTTGCGCTGGAATGCGATGAAATTAGGCTCGGCATTCCAAAAGATCAATTTTCTGCGCGACCTGAATGCTGATTATCAGCAATTGGGAAGAGTGTATTTCCCTGGTGTGAATATGCAGGTCTTTGATGATCAGGTAAAGCGTGAAATTGAAGAGGATATTGAAAAGGATTTCAAAGCCGGTTATGAGGGAATTGTTGCTTTACCCAAGCAAGCACGCTTTGGAGTTTATGTGGCCTATATGTACTATTACCGCTTATTCCTGAAAATCAAGGCGACGCCAAGCAGTACGATATTAAATCAAAGGGTACGCATTCCCAACCACAATAAATATCGTTTATTAGTAAGCTCGTATCTTAAACACAGTTTTAACATCTTATAGTCAATGGCAGAAGAAGTTATCCTAGTCGACGCTCAGGATCAAGAGCTCGGTCTGATGGAGAAAATGGAAGCCCACCGCAAAGGACTATTGCATCGTGCCTTTTCCGTTTTTGTCCTCAATGCAAAAGGTGAACTCATGTTGCAGCAACGCGCAGCGGGGAAATACCATTCCGGTACCCTTTGGACCAATACCTGTTGCTCTCATCCCCGCAAGGGAGAGACGGCAGAAGAAGCAGCGCATCGTCGTTTAATGGAGGAAATGGGTTTTGATTGCCCGGTAGAAAAGGTTTTAGAATTTACCTACCGAGCTGATTTGGATAAAGGCATGATTGAGCATGAGTACGATCACCTTTTTATTGGTCACTATGATGGTGAACCGCAAATTAATCCAGCTGAAGTAATGAGCTGGAAGTGGGTTTCCATCGAAGATTTATCCAAAGACATTGAATCGCATCCAGAAAACTACACCGCCTGGTTCAAGATTATCTGGAAACAATTTGAAGCGCACGTAAATCAGCTCTCGTGAAGGTTACGGTAAGTCGAAAGGCGCATTTTAATGCGGCTCATCGCTTGTACCGATCGGATTGGAGCGATGAAAAGAATGAAGCCATTTTTGGGAAATGCAGTAATCCGGAGTACCACGGTCACAATTACGATTTGATTGTTAGTGTACGCGGGGAGATTGATCCTGAAACTGGCTATGTGATTGATTTAAAGGTGCTGAAGGATTTGATTCGCAGTAAAGTAGAAGAGCGTTTTGATCATAAAAACCTCAATACTCAAGTAGCGGAGTTTAAAAACCTGAATCCCAGTGCCGAGAACATTGCGGTTGTGATTTACCATCTACTTCGTCCCGAATTAGAGGATCGCTACCATTTAAAAATAACCCTCTATGAAACTCCGCGAAACTTCGTTGAATATGAAGGCTAATGGCCAGTTGCGACGGGATTTGGAGCAAAACGCGGATGAAATCTTACATAAAGTAGAATCCATTGGAGATGCTCATTTAATGAGTGATCTGGAGACCCCTTTACGCAAGGATGCATTTGTGCTCAGCCCCGAAGAAAAAGTAAATAGGATAGAAGAAAAATTTGCTGATATCCTGCAAATCCTAGGTTTAGATCTCAGTGATGATAGTTTGAGTGGCACCCCCAGAAGGGTGGCTAAAATGTATGTGAATGAGATTTTTCAGGGCCTATTACCCGAAAATAAACCGCAGGCCAAGCTTTTTGATAATAAGTATCGCTATGGCCAAATGCTCCTGGAAAAGAACATTACCGTGCATTCCTATTGTGAGCATCATTTAGTACCTATTATCGGGAAGGCCCATGTGGCTTATATCTCATCTGGTAAAGTAATTGGCTTGAGTAAGATCAATCGCCTGGTACGCTATTTCTCAAAACGTCCACAGGTGCAAGAACGTTTAACGGAGCAAATTGGAGCCGAATTAAAGAATGCTCTCCAAACGGAGGATGTGGCCGTTTATATTGATGCTGAGCATATGTGCGTGGCAACGCGAGGAGTGGAAGATGCATCTTCAAATACGATCACGGTGCATTATTCGGGTAAATTCAAAGAGGAGGCCTATCGCAACGAATTTTTGAAAATGATATCCTAATATGGCTAAGAATTACTTGATTGTTGGAGGAGGAAGTGGTATTGGAAAAGTAATTGCAGAACGGCTAGCTGCCGAGGGAAACCAGGTGTGGGCCTTAAGTCGCTCGATTGAAGAAGCGGAAAATAGAACCGGAATAATAGCTCAAAATTTCGATATTCTCGAAGATGAGAAATTACCCGAAACGCTAGATGTTATTGATGGCTTGGTTTATTGTCCGGGTTCGATTCAATTAAAGCCTTTCGAGCGGATTGCCTTAGATGCTTTTAGGGCCGATCTGGAAATTAATTATTTAGGTGCTGTAAAGGTCTTACAACAAGCATTACCCTTATTAATAAAGAGTGATTCTCCTTCGGTAGTACTATTCTCGACAATCGCAGTGCAAACCGGATTACCCTTTCATAGTTCCATTGCAGGAGCGAAAGGAGCGGTGGAAGGCTTATGCCGCAGTTTAGCCGCTGAATATGCCCCTAAGATTCGCTTCAATGCGATAGCTCCTTCTTTAACCGATACTCCATTGGCACATTCTTTATTATCCAATGATCGAAAAAGGGAAGCCAATGCAGAAAGGCATCCCTTAAAAAGAGTAGGTCAACCCGAAGATATGGCTGAAATGGCGCTTTTCCTTTTAAGTGAAAAGTCGAGCTGGATAAGTGGTCAAGTATTAAAGGTAGATGGAGGAATGTCGGCTATTCGCTAATGGCAGGGGAGAGCTTATATTTTGATAGTGCTGATTTTGAAGGCTGGGAATCGCGGTACCGGGCTAATTTCATCAATAGTTTAGGGGGTTTTAAAAGCTTTAACCTTTTAATCAGTCGTAACTCGGAGGGGGTGCTTAATGCTGCTCCATTTTTTTCGGTGCAGCATATTGGTTCCAATCCCCCTTTGTTGAGTTTGATATTCCGCCCTCATACGGTCGAACGCCATAGTTTAGAGAATTTCCGCACATCGGGTCTAGCTACAATCAATGCGGTTTCGGCCGAAATTGTGGATCAGGCGCATCAGGCGGCAGCCAAATATCCAAGACATATTTCTGAGTTAGAGGCGGTTGGTTTAAGCGCCATTCAAAGAGATTTTACAATACCCTATTTAAAGGAAAGCCATTTGGGCATTGGGGTGCAATGGGTTTCAGAACAAAGGATTCATGCTAATAATACCCTTTTGGTGGTGGCCTCCATTAAGGAAGTACATCTCAGCAAGCCCGAGGCATTAATAGAGGATGGCTTAATTGAACAGCATCGCCTGAATACGGTTTCTGTTAATGGTTTGGATACTTATTATATGCCACAGCCCTTAAAACGCCTGGCTTATCCAGAACCTGATTTGAAACCTAAAGAGAAAGCATGGCCCAAAAAGAACTAGCAATATTTTGGATGCGCAGAGATTTGCGCCTGGAAGATAATCACGGACTGGCTAAGGCCTTAGAAGGGGATTACCCGGTACTGCTCCTCTTTATTTTCGACCGAGCCATTTTGGATCAACTACCAGCTCGCGATGCGCGTGTGCAATTTATTTGGCAGGAGCTAAAAAAGATTAAGGAACAATTGCAAGCCAGGGGATCGGATCTCCTGGTGAAATACGGTGAGGTAGCAGAGGTTTGGAAGGAACTAGTAAAAACCTATCCGATAAAAGCGGTGTATGCAAATCGCGATTATGAGCCCCCAGCAAGGGAAAGGGATAAAATGATTTATGAAATCTTAAAGGAGCAAAAGATTCCCTTTAAAGGTTTTAAGGATCAGGTGTTATTTGAAAAAGGGGAGGTGCTTAAGGATAATGGCGAGCCCTATGTGGTATACACCCCTTATATGCGCAAGTATAAGCACTTGCTTAAGGATTCGCATTTGGAACCATTTCCTTCCGCAGATTCCAACCAATATGCGCAGCTCAATGGATTGGATTTTCCGGATTTGGAATCCATAGGATTTGAAGCCTTTGATTTTGATTATCCCGATCGTGATTGGCGTAAATCCCTAATTGAGAATTACCATGAAACTCGAGATATCCCATCCATAAAAGGAACCAGTCGACTTAGTATTCATTTACGCTTTGGAACCATTTCCATCCGCGCCTTGGCTAAAGAGGCGAAGCAGTGGAATGACAAATATTTTAATGAATTGATCTGGCGCGACTTTTACCAGCAAGTGCTGTATCATTTCCCCCATTCTTTTAAAGACAGTTTCCGTAAGGAATACGATCAAATAAAATGGGAGCACAATGAAGCGCATTTTAAAGCCTGGTGCGATGGGAAAACCGGTTATCTATTGGTGGATGCCGGGATGCGTGAATTAAATGCCACTGGCTATATGCATAATCGCGTAAGAATGGTGGTGGCTAGTTTTTTAACTAAGCATCTCTTGCTCGACTGGCGATTGGGCGAAGCTTATTTTGCCGAAAAGCTTTTAGATTATGATGCGGCCAGTAATGTAGGAGGTTGGCAATGGGCTGCAGGAAGTGGTGTAGATGCGGCACCCTATTTCCGGGTATTCAATCCTGCTTTACAAGTCAAGAAGTTTGACCCCGATTTGAAGTACGTAAAAAAATGGGTTGAGGAATACGGTACTGATGCCTATCCTCAACCCATTGTAGATCATAAAAATGCTCGGGAGCGTGCTTTGGAGCGTTATAAGTCCGCTTTAAAATCGGATTAAATTCCGGTATCGTCGCCGAAACTTAGCTTCACATCGCTAACGAAGGTCTTGATCAATTGCTCATTCTGCATTTTGCAAATCAGCAATGCTTCTGGAGTGTCCACAATGATATACTCTTTAAGGCCTTCGATTACCGCAATTTTATCTTTCGGCATACGTACAATATTACCCTCGCTTTCGTAGCTTAAAATCTTGGAGCCAATCAGGGCATTACCATTATTGTCCAGCTCTTTATGTTCGTATAAACTTCCCCAGGTGCCCAAATCACTCCAACCGAAATCAGCAGGAATTACAAACACCTTGCTTGATTTTTCCATCAAACCATAATCGATGGATTCATTTTCGCAAGAAGGGTAGATTTTATTTACGAAGCTGTTTTCTTCCTCGGTACCAAAGAGAGCACTACCTTGTTCGAAATTATGGAAAAGGTCGGCCTGATGTAGGGCTAATTCCGTTTTAAAGGTTTTTAAAGACCAGATAAAAATACCGGCATTCCAGAGGAAATCACCACTATCTAAAAACTGTTGCGCAATCTCCAAATTGGGTTTCTCTGTGAAGGTTTTCACCTTTTTTACCTCCTGATCCACTTCGGTTTGAGCCTCAAATTGAATATAGCCGTAACCGGTATCCGGGCGATGTGGCTTAATGCCGAGGGTGAGTAGGAAATCGCTGTTCTCTGCGGTTGTCAAGGCTAAATTGGCTATGCGAACAAACTCACTTTCATTGCTGATTAAGTGGTCGGAGGGAGCGATTAAAATATTAGCCTCGGGATCTTCGCTCTGAATGCGATAGGCGGCATAAGCAATACAGGGTGCGGTATTTCGACGCGCAGGTTCGAGGATAATATTGCGATGCGGCATAGCGGGTAATTGCTCCGCTACCTGCGCTTCATATTTACGATGGGTCACCACCAGAATTTTTTCTGGATCGGTGAGTAGTGATAATCTTCGGAAAGTTTGTTGAAGTAAAGATTCTCCAGTACCTAAAATGTCGTGGAACTGCTTGGGGTTTTCGGCGGTACTCATTGGCCAAAAGCGACTTCCAATGCCGCCAGCCATGATTACACAATAGGTTGAAGCCATATTCGAATATTTGGCGCAAATCTACGATTATACTTAGCGATCACCTCAGGCCTCAGAGGTTAATAAATTGCTACTTTTGTGGCTTTTCATCTTCTAACTTCATTTAGAATCAAATGCTCAATATTGTACTATTCGGTCCTCCCGGAGCCGGTAAAGGAACTCAGTCTGAAAAACTCATTGAACAATATCAATTAAAGCATCTGAGTACCGGAGATATTTTCCGCGCCAATATTAAAGGAGAAACTGAATTAGGCCTTCTTGCTAAATCCTATATGGATAAGGGCGACCTGGTACCTGATGAGGTAACCATTAATATGTTGAAATCTGAACTGGAGAAAGCTCCGGATGCCAAGGGATTTATCTTTGATGGTTTTCCACGTACTACTCCTCAAGCAGAAGCCTTAGACCAATTATTAGAAAGCCGCGGAACGCAAATTTCCATTATGCTGGCTTTGGAAGTAGAGGAGAATGAACTGAAAACGCGCTTATTGGAGCGCGGTAAAACTTCCGGTCGTTCGGATGATACCGATCCCGCGATTATTCAAACCAGAATTGACAATTACAACCGTGAAACTGCTCCGGTTAAAGATTTTTATGCTGCTCAAAATAAACTTCAGGTTATTGATGGTATCGGTAGCATTGAAGAAATTACCCAGCGCTTATTTGCTGCGATTGACGCACTTTAATTTATGCAAGAGAATTTCGTCGACTACGTAAAGATTTATTGCAAATCCGGTAAAGGAGGAGCAGGCTCAGCGCATTTACATCGCTCGCGGATTACCTCCAAAGGAGGTCCTGATGGGGGAGATGGCGGTGCCGGAGGTTCTGTAATCTTGCGTGGTAATAATCAGATGTGGACCTTATTACATCTGAAGTACCGTAAACATATCAAGGCCAAGGCCGGAGAAAATGGCGGTCAAAATCAAAGTTTCGGAGCGAAAGGAGACGACGAAATTTTAGATGTGCCTCTGGGTACTGTAGCAAAGGATGCGGAAACCGGTGAGGTGCTGTTCGAAATCACCGAAAATGGTGAGGAGCGTGTGCTACGCCAGGGAGGTCGCGGTGGATTAGGAAACACCCACTTTAAATCTTCAACCTTTCAAACTCCACGTTTTGCCCAACCCGGTGAACCTGGTGAAGAAGGATGGAATATCCTTGAACTAAAGGTATTGGCAGATGTAGGTTTGGTAGGTTTCCCCAATGCCGGGAAATCAACTTTACTTTCGGTTGTTTCGGCTGCCAAGCCTGAAATCGCAGATTATCCTTTCACCACTTTAACGCCCAAATTAGGGATTGTTCAATATCGAGACTATCGCTCCTTTGTTATGGCCGATATCCCTGGAATTATTGAAGGGGCCAGTGAGGGTAAGGGCTTAGGTCATCGTTTCCTGCGACATATTGAACGAAATTCGATGCTCCTCTTTTTAATTCCAGCCGACAGTGACGATCTGCGCAAGGAATATGATATTCTTTTGAAGGAGCTCGAGCGTTTTAATCCAGAGTTATTAGACAAGCAAAGGCTTTTGGCGATAAGCAAAAGTGATATGCTGGATGATGAACTGGAAGCAGAAATGACGGAACAATTAAAGCAAGACTTACCGGAAGATTTAGAATTCATTTTCATTTCTTCGGTAAGCGGTAAAAATATCCAAGGTCTAAAAGACCGCTTATGGCAATTAATGAATAAGGATGCTTGAACAAATCATGCAATGGGATGAGCAACTTTTTCTGCTCTTAAATCAACAGGGAACTGAATTTTGGGATCCCTTTTGGTTGAGGGTATCGGAAGTGGCGATATGGATCCCTTTGTATGCAGCACTCTTAGCTTTAATTTTTTGGCTTTTCCATTGGAAAAGTGGCCTGTGGATTAGCCTTTTCTTGGTGCTTAATGTATTTGCAACCGATCAAGGCTCGGTTCAATTGTTCAAGGAAAAATTTCAGCGCTCCCGACCTTGTCATGAGGAGCATTTGCAAGATCAAATTCGCTTGGTGAAGGGCCATTGCGGTGGTGCCTTTGGCTTTGTGAGTTCCCATGCCAGCAATACCTTCGGGATGGCTTTTTTCTTAGGATTATTGTTCCGTCGACGTTTTCCCTGGTTGTATTATGCCTTAATCGCCTGGGCCTCTTTAGTGGCCTATTCACGAGTTTATCTGGGCGTGCACTATCCTGGTGATATTATTGGCGGAGCCCTGTTTGGCGCCCTTTGCGGTACGGCCCTCTATCTGATTATGGATCGTTGGATACCTTTGGAATATAGAAAGCAAAAGGCATGAATTGGCTTTGGGTCTTTTTAGGAGGTGGATTGGGCTCTATGGCCCGATATGCCATTAGCAAAGGCAGCATACATCTTTTTAAAGAGGCCTCATTTTTTCCCTGGGCTACTTTAATATCCAATACCTTGGCCTGTGGCCTCTTAGCATTTTTGGTTTACAGCATCCCCGATAAACTCACTGAGAATCACCGTTTATTCTGGATCGTAGGGTTTTGTGGAGGCTTTTCAACCTTCTCCACTTTTAGCCTCGAGAATTGGATATTAATAGAGCAAAAAGCCTGGCCATTTGTAGCTGCAAATATTTTAGTTAGCCTGGGCTTGGGAATCTCAATTATGATCGGGGTGAGTCGCTTAAGTGCCTAGCGAATTAAACTAACCGTACCTCTTTTCACTACACCGGTACGATCCTCTTTCTGAATCACTTCGATAACATAGGTATAAACACCACCCGGCAGAACATCTCCTGCATTATTCATGCGCCCATTCCAGAAATAGGAGGGGTCGCCAGTTTGGAAAACCAATTGTCCCCAGCGGTTTAAAATGCGAATTTTGAATTCATGAACACCCAAAATGGAATAACTGAATACATCATTCATTCCATCGTCATTGGGGGTAAAGGCATTGGGAATGTAGAGTCGGAAGGGTTGCTGCACATAGGTTTCTACAGCAATAGTATCGCTACAGCCAAATTCATTCTCTACAATGTGCACAAAGCGTTGCACACCGGTGTCCCGAGCGGTATAAACCAGATTGTTCCCAGGGTCAATCACCTTACGTCCATCTGGGAAAAGCAAACTGGAGGTACTGAAGTTTTCTGAGCTAAGGGTTATTTCAAATTCGGGATTAAAAATGCTAACCTCTTCCGGTTCTATAATCATCCCCGGAAAGGGGGTAGGGTGAATTCGAATGGCCGAGTTTGACCTTTCTTCCAGAGTATCTTTGCAAGCAGAGGTAGTTATCAAGCGATGATACACAAAATAATCTCCAGGGTTTTCATAGAGGTGCGTCGGATTTTGAAGACTAGAGGTGAAGCCATCACCAAAATCCCAAAAATGAATAGCATTCCCGGCGTATTCCGAACTATCACGAAAGCTTACTGCATAGGGGACACAACCAGAATTAGCATCCAGGCGATGTTTGAGTACTGGTCTGGGATACAAATGCACGCTATCACTATAATTGTCTTTGCAGTCGCCATCTTCAACCTCTAATGTTACATAGTAGGAACCGGATTGAGTATAGACAATACCACTAGGATTCTTAAGCGTTGAAGTAGTGCTGCCTGAAGTGGTATTTCCGCCGAAATTCCAACTAAAGCTGGCATCGGGTCCATAATTACCTGTGGGAGTAAAATCAAAACTATGCTGATCGAAACAGGCTTGACCTCCAATATCAAAGCCAACATTGAGACCTTCGAATACTTTAAATTCCCGAACTATAGTATCTGCACAAGAGGAGCCTGGTTCTGCAATTAAAGTTACCTGATAGACTCCAGTATCAGGGAAGGTAAAGACGGGATTAGCTAAGTTACTGGTATCCGAATTGCTCAGGGCCACGCCAAAATCCCAGAAATAGCGACTGGTATTGATACAGTCTTCATTAAACTGAATGGTCTTTCCCGAACAGAGGGTATAAGGGTCTAAGTCTTGTTCATCAAAATCGGCTGTGGTACGCACGCAGGCTGCGGTTACATTAAACTGGAAGTCACGCCTTAAGGTGCTCAGTAAAACTCCATTTCGCCATTCTTGTACACAAACCGCAAATACAAACTGCCCTACCTGATTGGGTCTTCCGCTCAGCATTCCGGTTTGAGGATCAATATTAAAGGCCGGTGAACTGGCTATTGGATAAGAGGTAGAATAGGTATTGGCAAAAGGTACTAATGCATAAGGTGGTGGAGTGGCTGTATCGGGCCGGGGTGAATTGGGGCCGGTTGTATTTACTTGATTCCCACCTCCGTGTAATGGAGAGCATAAGAAATAATACAGGCTGTCTCCATCTGTTTCCACCGCTCCCATATCAATATTAACCGGCACATTTAGACAAAGAGCAACAGGCGGAGCTGATGAAAATCGGGGGCTGCTGTTGCAAGTGGGATTTGCAGGGATATTAATGGTATAGGTATTTCCCCAAAGGCGGGGATTGGGAATATTGTCGATACTGTTGTTTCGGCAACAACGTTGGTGACTTACGGTATAAGGTCCACCGCTGGAGGCTAAGTTCACCGTATCCAAATAAATGCCTTCCTGGGTACACACAAAGCTGGGCAGAGCAGTACAATTATTGGGTGCATTAATAGGTAAGAAACTACTTTGGTGTAAGGGAACCTGAAGGTTTTGAACTACCTGATTGGAAGCATTGTAGATAGTGATGATGGCCGGGTCATCGAAAGGTGCACCATTAGAAGCACAATCCCGATAAATGATTAAACGGAGTTCATAAGAACTGCCTCCCAGACAACGGTAGCTCAGCTCCCCACCAACCAGGTGAGCAGCCTGCATTCCAAATCCCAGCAGGAGGAGTATAAAAAGGCCAATGCGCCGCATAATCCGTCAATCAAACAGCAAGTTAACAAAAATGACGGGTGGATTTTTCAGGAATGTGTAAAGGGCACTAATTCTGAAAATTTAAAGACTTGATTTAGACCTGCAGCTTTGAGCTCCTCCGCTTCTGGTGCTTCGCTTAGCCAGAGGAAATCCCCCCCCCAGGCTCCTAAAGATTTTGCTTGTCCTTTATACTTTGGCAAGATTTGCAAAGGCAGAGGTTTACGTCCAATTAATTCTGCCGTATAGGCCTCATGCACCTCCATCCAATTGGCAAGAGCAGCAATATCCGAAAGCTGTAAAAGTTCATCACTTAGATTAGAAATCTTTTGCACCAAACTCGCAGAGCGATCCTTTTTTAAATAGCGATCCACCTCGCGGGCAGAATTTTGCTTCTTACCTAAATAGAGCAGAAAGGTGTTTTTAAAAAATTCAGGGATCTGAACCTCTTGCCAATGGGGCTTTTTATCGAATAATTGATATTCGATCACATGGCCCGCTTCCGCTACGGCAACATCATAACCGCTGCCTTTAAGATGTTTAAAGAATAAGCTCCAAACATCAGTTTCAAGCCATTGCGCCATCAGACTGATGAAGGTACTGCTGCTGCCCAAACCCCAGGCGCGAGGAAAATCTAAACGGCTCTGCACCTTGCAAAACTCAGGCACTTGCGAGCCACAGGCATCCAAAATAATATTCTGCACTAGCATTTCCTCCTCACTCTGCGCTTGCCCCAATTGGAAATCCAGCCAGGGCTCAGCCTTTTCGTCCAGAGCTTTATAAAGCATGGTTTTCTCCGCTTGAGGAAAGATCTCTAGATGTTGACCTTTAATGGTAGGTACAGCAATGGCTTTAGCACCCTCCAGAACGCTATACTCAGCACTAAGAAGTAATTTGCCCGGGGCAAAAAAATGCTTCATCTAGTTTTCCTTCTTTATCTCAGAAGGGCTTTTAATTCCGCGGATTTCGCAGAACTTGTTTACAGCCGCAGAATGCGATACTACTTTATCCTTAAAGTAATTAACGATGGTTTCCTTTTCCGCATCTGTAGCCTCCAATTGATTCAAGATATTCAAGAGGTGCATTTTCATATGGCCTTTTTGAATTCCAGTGGTGGTAAGGGCTCGAAGGGCAGCGAAATTTTGGGCCAATCCAGAACTGGCAACGATTCCCATCAACTCTTCAGCATTAGGCTGTTGCAAAAGATCCAGAGAAAATTTCACCATGGGATGTAAGCGAGTCAATCCGCCAACCGTTCCCAGGGCTAAAGGCACTTCAATCCAGAAGCGGAAAATACCGTCTTTTACCTCACAATGGGTAAGTGAGCTGTATTGGCCTTTACGACTGGCGTAGGTATGGCAAGCGGCTTCCACAGCACGGAAATCATTCCCGGTTGCGATGATCACTGCATCAATACCATTCATAATTCCCTTATTATGGGTCGTGGCCCGATAGGGTTCTACCTCTGCAATACGTACGGCACGCTGAAATTTTTGAGCAAACTCTTCTGGGCTGATTCCAGCATCGCCATTGAGTTCTTCCACTATACAGGAAACTTCGGAGCGCACGACACATTCGGGAGTGTAATTGGATAAAATGCACATCACCACCTGGATGGCTTTCTCTGCTTCCTTAAAGTGATCCTGAGCTTTGATTTCACGCTGCAAGGTTTGGGAGAATTGCTCCAGGCAGGAGTTTATAAAATTGGCCCCCATGGAATCACAGGTTTCGAAAAGGGCTTCAATTTGCCAGTAATCTTCCATGGCCGTACGCTTATCCACCAATTTTAGGTCGATAATACCACCTCCACGCGCGCGCATATTGGCAGTGAGTTCTTCGGTATCTTTTAAAAGCGCAGGCTTTAAAGCTTCAAAAAAGCTTTGCAATTTTTGAGCATCCCCTTGATAGATAAAATGTACATGACCTACTTTCTTGGTTGAGATAATGCTGGTTTTAAAACCTCCACGCTCTAACCAATAGGTCGCACTTTTCGCTGCGGCAGCTACCACCGAACTTTCTTCAATGGCCATGGGAATGGTATAAAGTTCTCCGTTAATTTTAAAATTCGGAGCTACCCCAAATGGCATGTAGTAATTGCTCAGGGTGTTTTCAATAAACTCATCATGAAGCTTTTGCACCTTAGGATCTTCATGCCAGTAATGCTTTAATAGATTGATCGCATCTTCTGAATTATCAAAAAACTGATCACTTAGCCATTCAATTTTGGCTTCCTTGCTGAGTTTCGAAAAACCTTTAATCGGTTTGCGCATGCTGCTGGAAATTAATTTTCAAATATACGAGCACATTCCTAACCCCTGTTTCGTTTCTTTGTTGTAAATCTTTTCTTAAAAAAGTGAAAGAAACCAAATGCGAACATTGCAGTGATTGGACCGATGGTCATCAGGAGAACTGCAATAACTGCGGAAAGCGTCTCAATGATCGTCATCTTTCCGAAATTGAAGCCCGTGAAAGCATTGAAATGCGCGGTCTTCCTTTAATTAAGATTGATCCGGATACGCCTTTTATTAAGAAGGGATTTCTGCAAGTTCTTCGCTTTATACAATTGATTTTCTTTAGCATTATTAGCATGGTAGCGGCGATGGCCAGCAGTACCGTTCATTAAAGATGTGGTTTCGTTTTAGCCGTTTATTCTGGATAAGCTCTATACTTTTTACCCTTCATCAAATAGTGGAGAAGGGATGGTCTATTCCATGGGTTCATGCCTATTTGGATGATATTCTGGCTCCATGTATTGTCTTGGGATTAGCCTTGGCCTTTTTTCAAAATGTTTTTCCCGCCGATCCGAGCTTTAAACTACCCAAGTATTGGATCCTAATTTTCATTCTTTGGTATGCCTTGCTATTTGAGTGGTATTTTCCTTCAGTGGATCCAAGGCATTATTCGGATCCTTATGATATCCTGGCCTATACTGCTGGAGGAATTTTGTTTGCCTGGAAGGGAAATCAAGTCTTGGGAAATTATTTGGAGACCAAGAATCCCAATTAAGAGATGTGTAGGTTTAAGTGCTTGTTTTACAGCACCTAATTATTTTATTGACCTTGTTTACCGGATTTGCATTTGATCTAAATTCGCTCGATTTTTATGTCAATCGCAATTCGCGTCAGGCAGGTTCAAAAGGTATTTGGGCAGCTTGAAGAGGAGACTAAAGCTTTTCAAAAGGCAAGTGGCCTGGCTTGTTTAAGTGGCTGTGGACATTGCTGTAATAAAGCAGATATCGAAGCGGCAGTATTGGAATTTCTGCCCTATGCATTTCATTTGTTTTTAGAGGGGCAACATGTTACGGCCAAGCAACAATTGCAAGCCAATACTTCTGGTCTTTGCCAGGGCTTTAAACCGATCATAGCCAATAGTCCGTATTTAAAAGGTCGCTGCAGCATTTATGAGGACCGTGGATTAATTTGTCGCTTGTTCGGATTTGCAACAATTCGTGATAAAAATGGCGATCGACAATTATCTACTTGTAAATGGATTAAAGGGAGCCAGGCGGATAACTTATTAGCCAGCCAATCCTTAATTCAAAAGGGGAGAGCGCCACATTATATGAGCTATTATCAGAAATTGGCACAAATTGATTTTCGCTTAGGTCAGGAATATCTGCCCATTAATAAAGCCATATTGCGAGCTATTGAAGAGGTGGAGAACTATTACCAATATCGCCCTTTTCCTTATCGACTCCGGAAATCTGCATAAAAAAACCGCTTGACTTAGGTAGACAAGCGGTTCGGGTTAAATCGGGAAATTTCCCTTATTTAAGATCAAAACGATCGAGCTGCATCACTTTAGTCCAGGCTGCTATAAAGTCCTGAACAAATTTTTCTTTGGCATCATCACTACCATAAACTTCAGCTAAAGCGCGGAGTTCTGAGTTCGATCCAAAAATTAGGTCGGCGCGGCTGGCAGTATACTTTAACTCTCCAGTCTTACGGTCAAGACCATTAAAATGCTCCTTGGTTTCATCTGTGGCCTTCCATTTTACATCCATGCTAAGTAACTTTTGGAAGAAGTCATTGGACAATTTAGAGGGATCTGAACCAAAAATTCCGGTATTGCTATTATCGTAATTAGCATTTAAGGAACGCATACCACCCACTAAAACAGTCATTTCAGGTGGAGTTAAGCTGAGTAATTGAGCTTTATCTACCAATAATTCCTCAGTGGTATAAGTGTATTGAGTCTTTTTGTAATTGCGGAAACCATCAGCCATAGGCTCTAAAACGGCCATTCCTTCTACATCAGTTTGTTCTTGACTGGCATCCATACGTCCAGGGCTAAACGGAACCTCAATAGGATGTCCTGCATTTTTAGCTGCTTCCTCGATAGCCGCAGCACCACCCAATACAATTAGATCAGCCATGGAAATGCGCTTATTTCCTTTGGCTTTCTTATTAAAGTCCTTTTGAATTTTCTCCAGCGCATTTAATACTTTGTTCAGTTGCTCGGGATTATTGCATTCCCAGCTGCGTTGGGGTTCCAATCGAATACGAGCACCATTCGCGCCACCGCGACGATCAGAAATTCGATAAGTGGAAGCAGAGGCCCAAGCCGTACTTACTAATTCTTGAATGCTGAGTCCAGAGTTTAGGATTTGAGATTTCAAGGTCTTAATATCCTCAGCATTTACTAGCTCATGATTTAAGGCTGGAATGGGATCTTGCCAGATAAAATCTTCCTGGGGTATTTCCGGACCTAAATAGGTGCTCTTCGGACCCATATCACGGTGGGTTAATTTAAACCAGGCTTTTGCAAAGGCTATTTCAAACTCTTCAGGGTTTTCAAGGAAACGACGTGAAATTTTCTCATACACCGGGTCAAAGCGCAAGGCTAAATCGGTGGTAAGCATAGTCGGATTGTGGAATTTGGTGGTATCGAAAGCGTCGGGAGCAACTTTACCGGCGTCTTTAGCAACCCATTGATGGGCTCCGGCCGGACTTTTAGTTAATTCCCACTCGAAATTGAAAAGAGCTTTAAAAAAGTCGTGACTCCATTGACTGGGTGTACGAGTCCAAATAACTTCTAAACCAGAGGTAATGGCATCACCGGCTTTTCCGCTTCCATAACTACTGGTCCAACCGAAACCTTGTTCTTCAATACCTGCTGCTTCGGGCTCAGGACCCATATACTCTGAGCTGGCAGCACCATGTGTTTTACCGAAGGTATGTCCCCCAGCAATAAGGGCCACGGTTTCTTCATCATTCATGCCCATACGACCAAAGGTTTCGCGAATATCTTTTCCGGCTAAAACCGGATCTGGCACCCCATTGGGACCTTCTGGATTTACATATATCAATCCCATTTGAACTGCCGCTAAAGGTGATTCTAATTCGCGATCCCCGGAATAGCGTTTATCTTCTAACCATTTACTTTCTGGTCCCCAGTACACATTGCTATTGGGTTCCCAAACATCAGTACGACCACCAGCAAAGCCAATGGTTTCGAAGCCCATATCTTCTAAGGCAACATTACCAGCCAGGATGATCAAATCGGCCCATGAGATGGAAGCACCATATTTCTTTTTTACCGGCCAAAGTAAGCGACGTGCTTTATCGAGATTTGCATTATCAGGCCAACTGTTTAAAGGAGCAAAACGCTGTTGTCCTTCGCGAGAACCACCGCGACCATCACCGGTGCGGTAGGTACCAGCACTGTGCCAAGCCATGCGAATAAACAAACCTCCATAATGGCCGTAATCAGCAGGCCACCAATCTTGACTGTCAGTAAGAACTGCACGGATATCCGCTTTAAGGGCATTATAATCCAAATTAGTAAAGGCAGTTTCATAATCAAAGTCGGGACCCATGGGATCAGACTTCAGAGAGTTTTGCCTTAAAATGCTTAGGTCTAATTGATTAGGCCACCAATCACGGTTGTTTGGTCCGTCTTTTTTGGCCTCCATTTTTTCCGGGGTAGAAGTGGCTGTGGCGGCAGCACCATGCACAGGACATTTCGAAATGTCGCCCTGCATTTGCACTTGAGCACCGGCACTAGCTACCAGTAAAACCAAAGTTGCGGTAATGAGTTGTTTCATGGTTGTTTACTTTAAATTAGATCGATTTATCTCCTTGCATAATTAAGGATAATTGCTTCAAAACATCGACTGAGGCAATCAAATCGATAATTATATTGTTGAAATCGATTAAGTAAGAAACAACAAACCCGACCTTAGGTTCAATGTCTTAGTACTTAGAACTCAGAAAATAAGCTTGGAGTAAACAAACTAAGACTGGCGGTATTTATCCGAATACTGATGCAGGCGCTTATTATAAGCTTCCACCATACGAGCTTTGGAGCGTTCAATTAAGCCAAAGAAAACAAAGCGTCGTTCGAAGTAGGGGATAGGATCCTCGAAGGATAAAAGCTGATCATCACGGATAATCAGTCCATCTATACCCAGACCATCCGTTTCGGCAAATTCAGCAGTAAAGACTTTTTGATTGCTGGATACTTGAGCAGCTTGAAAATCGGCATCGAAAAGTTTATCCTTATAATCCCCTTTGCGAATGGCTTCACTGTCTTTGGCATAAAAGAAATAAACCGGGCAAAAATCAAAGGTCTTTCGAAAAGAGAGAACGGTTTCACGGTTTTCTCTTCGCTGCATTTCACGAATCTTTTCTGCTTGCTCTTGTAGCCCTTCTTCTTCCAAACGTTTTAAGGTGAGGTCTTTATCCTGCAATCGTACGAGTAGAACGGCATTTTGGAAATCTTGAATAAATTCCTTTTTACCATATTCTTTAGTAGGGCTCTCATCACTTTGAGCCCGTACTTTATCCTGAAAAGCAAAGAGTACACAAAGAATTAACCAGGCATATACACTGGTCCTAAAAAAGCGCTTATTCTTCAAGGGAATCTAGAATCTAGGTTATAACTTGCAGGGAAAAGGTACATACTTTTTCCAAACCAAATTAAATGACCGATTTAGATATTGCACGGGCTTATGAGCCTGCAACCATTGATAAGATAGCCTCAAAATTAGATATCCAGGAAGAGGATCTCGAGTTTTATGGAAAGTACAAAGCCAAATTACCTTTAAATATTGCCAAAGAAGCCAAGCAAGGTAAACTGATATTGGTTTCCGCTATTTCGCCAACTCCGGCCGGAGAGGGTAAAACTACCATGAGTATTGGTTTACATGATGCGCTTTGTAAGTTGAAAAAGCGCTCTTTGGCGGTTCTCCGTGAACCCTCACTGGGTCCGGTTTTTGGCATTAAAGGTGGTGCAACTGGTGGAGGTCATGCTCAGGTAGTGCCAATGGAGGATATTAACCTGCATTTCACCGGCGATTTTTCGGCCATCGAATCTGCGCATAATTTACTTTCCGCATTAATTGACAACCACCTCCATTTCAATCAAAGCCCTCAGATAGATCCACGAACTGTGCTTTGGAAAAGAGCCATGGATTTAAATGATCGAGCATTGCGTCATATCAATGTTGGCTTAGGTGGACGTAGTCATGGTATGCCTCGTGAAACGGGATTTGATATTACAGCCGCTTCTGAAATCATGGCTATTCTTTGTATGGCTCTGGATCTTAATGATTTAAAGAAGAGATTAGGAAATATACTAGTAGCCTATACCTTTGAACGTAAGCCTGTTTTTGCTCGGGACCTGAAGGCAGAAGGAGCGATGGCCGCTCTGTTAAAGGATGCGATAAAACCCAATTTGGTGCAAAGCTTAGAAGGCAATCCTGTACTTATGCATGGAGGGCCCTTCGCCAATATTGCCCAAGGAACCAATACGATCATTGCCACTCAAACGGGTTTACGTTTAGCCGATTATGTCGTTACTGAAGCCGGCTTTGGCTTTGATTTAGGTGGGGAGAAGTTCCTCGATCTTAAATGTCGGGCCGCCGCTTTAGCACCGGAAGTTGTAGTTCTGGTAGCCACGGTTAGAGCCTTGAAATATCATGGAGAACAGCCATTAGCAGAACTGCAAACAGAAAATGTAGAAGCCCTGCGCAAGGGAATGTGCAATTTGGAAAAACACCTCGAAAATGTGAAGCAATTTGGCTTACCGGCCGTGGTGGTGGTAAATCGATTCCCAACGGATACCGAAGCTGAAATTGCTGCGGTAATCGAAGAAAGCGAGAAATTAGGAGTTAGAGCGGTAACCAGCACTGCTTGGGCGGATGGAGGTGCCGGTTCGGTAGACCTTGCTAAGGCGGTATTACAAACCATTGATGAAGCAGAAAATGATTTTAGCTTCCTCTATAATTTGGACTTACCGGTAGAGAAGAAAATTGAGAAAATTGCCACTCAATTTTATGGAGCTGCAAAAGTGAGTTTCACCAGTACTGCTCGCCGAGACTTAAAGCGTATCCAAGAATTGGGAATGGATGATGCACCTATTTGCATTGCCAAAACTCAAAAGTCCCTAAGTGATGATCCGGCTTTAAAAGGACGCCCTAAAGACTTTAATTTTCAAGTACGGGGCATTGAGATTGCCGCAGGTGCCGGCTTTGTTATTCCTCTTTCCGGGGACATAATGCGGATGCCTGGTTTACCCAAAACACCGGCGGCACATAATATAGATATCGATAAAGAAGGAAATATTAGCGGTCTCTTTTAGTCTTGATAAGTTTAGCTGAACTGGTAAGGGAACTAAAACATCACCTTACTCCCGAAAGAGTAGAGCGCATAGAAAGCGTTGCTGCGCAAAGAACCCGTAAGATTTGTTTAATACTGGAAGATATCCGCCAGGAGCATAATATCGGCGCCCTGCTGCGCACCGCTGATATTCTGGGGGTACAGGATGTGCATTTAGTGAGTCAACGTTATGAAGCTCGCCTGGCCAAAGCCATTGCTAAGGGCTCTACAAAATGGATAAGCCTGCATCGCTATCAAGAGCGAAATCAGAACAATTTAGAGCTCTGCCTAAAGCAAATTCAAAAGGAGAATTATCAATTGGTGGTGGCCGACCCGCAGGGTGATGTGGATTTGCCGGATTTTCAATATCAGGGAAATAAGCTAGCCTTGTTGATGGGGTCGGAGTGGGATGGTGTTTCAGCGCAAGCCCGTTCCCTTGCCGCTACCAAAATTCGCATTCCTCAATATGGTTTTACCCAGAGCTTTAATGTATCCGTGGCTGCGGCACTAATTTTACAGCAATTAAGTCAGAGTTTAAGGAGTTCCGACTATCCCTGGAAATTAGAGGAAGAGGAACGCCTGCAATTGGAACTCAACTGGACCATGGAGCGCCTCGGGGCCTCAGCCTGGCCTTTACGGGAGAAAATTGAAAATGAATGGGAAGCCCAACATAAATCATGAAAAGAATTTTTTACCTCAGTACCTGTGATACCTGCAAACGCTTGATGAAAGCTTGGAATTTACCTAAATCAGTCTATCAGCAAGATATCAAGAAGGAAGCTATACAAGCAGATCAATTGGAGCACATGTATAAATTGGCAGGATCCTATGAAGCCTTATTTAGCAAGCGAGCCCGTTTGTACAAAGAGCGTAATTTGGCTCAGGCCGATTTGTCGGAATCAGATCTAAGGGATTTAATTTTAGAGCATTACAGTTTCCTGAAGCGCCCGGTACTCATTTGGGAAGATCAAATATTTATTGGAAACTCAAAGCAAAATGCCGAGGCTGTATCGGCTATTATCAATGCCCAGGAGGAATAGAATTGAGGCGGGTCAATTAGTCCCAGCCTATTATAGCCGCCAAAAAAAAAAATAGATCCAGAGCCCGAACAATCTACTGGCTAATTGATTTTTGAAATATCTTTCCTCTTTGATTTGTGAACATGACTACTGATTCCAATACTGAAGCAAATTCGCCAAACCCCAGCCCTGAACCGCATCATCCTGAGCATAATCCGCTAGCCATCGCTTTTCGATACGTTCGGAAATTTCTGAATCAAACCCTTCGCATTGAGGGGAATGCCCATCCTCAGGAAACCATAGAATCGATTAAAGCGGATATTGACTTTCAAGGCTATAATGTTTGGATTCTGATCTTCAGTATTCTGATTGCTTCTATTGGATTGAACGTTAACTCCGGTGCAGTAGTAATTGGAGCGATGCTTATTTCTCCCTTAATGGGCCCTATCTTAGGGATGGGCCTGAGTATGGGAATCAACGACTGGGCTACCATGAAGCGCTCCCTGCGCAACTTCGCTATTATGTTTTCGGTGAGTATCATTACCAGTACCATTTACTTTAGTCTTACGCCTCTGGTAGATGCACAATCGGAATTATTAGCGCGTACGCGTCCTACCTTATTAGATGTATTCGTAGCCTTTATTGGTGGATTGGCAGGTATTTTGGCCGCCAATCGACGGATTAAAACCAATGTGGTGCCAGGTGTGGCCATTGCTACCGCTCTGATGCCACCGCTTTGTACCGCGGGTTATGGTTTAGCTACCGGGCAGTGGTCCTTCTTTATGGGCGCTTTCTACCTCTTCTTAATCAACTCTATTTTTATCAGCCTGGCCACCTTTGTGATTGTGCGCTTCCTAAATTTCCCGGTTAAGGAATTTGTTGATCAGGTTAGAGCCAAGCGTGCCCGTCGCTATATCGTAGCCGTTATTTTAATTATTGTAGTACCCAGTGGTTATACCTTCTATAATGTGGTAACGGAATCGTATTTCAATCGCCGCGTAGAATCTTTTATTTCGGAGAATGTATTTTACGATGGTGCCGAATTAGTGAAGAAGGAAGTTGTACATGAAGAGGGCCATGAAACTCAGATTAATCTGGTCTTCTTTGGGGAACCTATTCCCGGTAAAATCATTGATTCCTGGCGCTCTAAATTAGGAGCCTATAATTTGGAAGGTTCGGTATTAAAGGTGGTTCAGCCTCAAAGTATGGACCAAATGAATTCGGAAGAGGTCACCAAATTGGTGGATGTATTCTCGAAATCTCAATTGGAAATCCAGGATAAAGATCGAACCATTGCCGAGTTGAAATTAGCCCTGGAAGGAGAACGTCGTCAGCATTTACCCCTGCAGCAAATTCACAAAGAACTGCAAGTAATGTATCCGCGTTTGCACAGTGTTTCCATGGCCCGTATGGTGGAGTTTACCGAAGGAGCAACCGATACCTTAATGATGGCAGAGTTAAAGTGGAATGCTCCGGATACCACTGGACTCGATGCAGAATGTAAGACTATAGGTCGATGGTTAGAGGCCCGATTGCAAGTGGATACTATCTCCGTTCAGCGCAAATTGGTTAAGCTTAAACCGATGGAAGTTGAGCTCAAGGGACTGAAGAACTAATCCTTAACACCTAATTGCTTTTTTAATTCAGGGTTTAACCAGAGATGCGAAAAGACTCTTAATTCTCTGGGATTAAATAAGCTTATTCCTTCCAATTCTAAAGGGAAGAAACTTTCTTGTCGAATGGCTTTTATGCCGAAAACTTGTTGTTTTCCTTCCCAGAGGATTACGCCTTCTTCATAAGGACCATCCGGATCTATTTTAAAATAGAGGATATCCCATTCGTAGATATGGCGATTGTTGCAATCCTTCAGACCGATAAACTCGTCTACCTCATTGTATTCGGGCTTATAGCCCCGCCACCAAAAACCATCTTTGGAGAAGAGCACCATGCGCTCGCTAAGCTTGCGCATATAGCCCACAATTTGATGATCTTGTCTCAGTCGAAAGCGACGCTCGGGATTTTCCATGCTTATTTAACCCCTCAGTAAGCTTATAGTTTATCGATCAGGTATTTTCCGGTATGGGATTCCTTTACTTTCAATAAACCCTCTGGTGCTCCTTGGTAGACCAACTTACCACCGCCATTTCCACCTTCAGGGCCTAAATCAATGATCCAATCGGCACACTTCATTACATCCGGATGATGCTCTATCACCACCAGGCTATGCCCGTTTTTAAGCAGGGCATAAAAACTTTGCAGTAACTTCTGAATGTCGTGGAAGTGCAAGCCAGTGGTGGGCTCATCAAAAATGAAGAGTACCGGCGATTGACTCTGACCTTTCCCTAAAAAGGTGGCCAGCTTAATCCGTTGAGCCTCACCCCCAGAAAGGGTAGAACTGCTCTGACCAAGGCTTACATAACCCAAACCTACATCCTGTAAAGGCTGAATTTTATCGGCAATTTTTTCCTGGCCGCTTTCACGGAAGAAGGGAATCGCTTCATCGACAGTTAATTCGAGGATATTGAAAATGGATTTTCCTTCGAATTTCACATCCAAAATTTCCTTCTTAAAGCGCTGTCCCTGGCATTCGTCGCATTTTAGGTGCACATCCGCCATAAACTGCATTTCGATGGTGATTTCGCCTTCGCCCTGGCATTTTTCACAACGCCCACCATCGATATTAAAGGAGAAATAGCCGGCCTTGTATTTACGACTCTTCGATAGGGGCTGTGAAGCATAAAGAGCCCGGATATCATCATAAGCCTTGAGATAGGTAACCGGATTGGAACGAGAGCTTTTACCAATGGGATTTTGATCCACGAATTCTACATCCCCTAAATCGTTTATGGCTCCCCCCAAGCGACCGAATTTCCCGGTTTTATCGGCATAGGCGCCCAGGCGTTTTTTTAGGGCCGGATATAAAATTTTTCGAATCAAGCTCGACTTACCCGAACCACTCACTCCAGTTACCACTGTAAAGCGATGTAAAGGAATTTGGATGTCGATATTCTTGAGATTATTCTCTCTAGCGCCAAAGACTTCAATGAATTTGCGTCCTTCTTTTTTCTGTGGCACCTCAATTTTGGCATCTCCTCTTAGGTAGCGTGCGGTATAGGTATCTTCCTTCTCAATTAATTCTTGAGGGGTACCGGCAAAGAGTATTTCACCTCCGTGGATACCCGCATCCGGGCCAATATCTACAATGTAATCCGCGGCCAGCATCATTTCTTCATCATGCTCTACCACTACTACCGTATTGCCCAGATCGCGAAGGTTTTTCACTACTCGAATTAATCGTTCCGTATCGCGGGGATGCAAACCAATGCTCGGTTCATCCAGGATATAAGTTGAGCCTACCAAAGCACTTCCTAAACTGGTAGCCAGATTAATTCTTTGCGATTCACCACCGGATAAACTGTTGGAAACCCGATTTAAGGTAAGGTAGGGAAGTCCCACATCACAGAGGTAGCGCAGGCGATTATTGATCTCAATTAGGAGTCGCTTGGCAATCTGTTGCTCGGACTCTGTGAGTTCTAATTTTTCAAAGTGAATTTGCAGCTTATCAATCGGCCAGTTAACCAATTCGGTTAAGGCATATCCGCCAACTTTAACATAGCTGGCCTCTTTGCGTAATCTGCTTCCTTTGCAAGAGGTACAGCGGGTTTTACCGCGATAGCGAGAAAGCATTACCCGAAACTGAATCTTATAGGATTTAGATTCTAGGTATTCGAAAAACTCATTAAGTCCTTTGAAGTGCTTGCTGCCCTCCCAAAGCATATCATATTCTTCGGCTTTAAGCTCGAAGATAGGACGGTGTATGGGGAAGCCCGCTTTCTCTGCACCTTGAATCAATTGCAGTTTCCATTCCTGCATCTTTTCCCCTCGCCAGGGATAGATGGCATCTTCATACACGGAAAGGCTGGTATCGGGAATCACCAAATCCTCATCAATTCCCATGATATTGCCAAAACCTTCACATTTAGGGCAGGCCCCAAAAGGATTGTTGAAGCTAAAAAGATGGGGACTGGGTTCTTCGAATTCAATCCCATCCAATTCGAATTTATTGGAGAATTCGCGCGTCTCATTTTTGGCAAAAAGTTCAATCCGGCATAGGCCTCTTCCTTCAAAGAAAGCGGTTTGCAGAGAATCAGTCCAGCGGTTTAATTGCTCATCGCTGCTGAGATCCGCAGTAAGGCGATCCACTACAATCTCCAGGTTTTCAGGATCTTCAACTTTTTTGGGGTCGAGATCATTAATCAAAACTACCTCACCCTTCCAGGATAAACGGCTAAAACCCTGTTGTTCTAATATTTCCAGCTGATCCTTTAAGCTGCGATCATGTAAATGCAAGGGAGCTTTTAAAAGAATACGGGTGTCCGGCGCCAATCCTTTTACATATTCCAGGGCATCTTCAATATGGTGTTTCTTTACTTCCTCACCACTAATGGGGGAGAAGGTTGTGCCGATACGAGCGTAGAGCACCTTGAGGTAATCATAAATCTCTGTACTGGTTCCAACGGTAGAGCGGGGATTTCGAGAAATTACCTTTTGTTCGATCGCAACAGCTGGACTGATGCCTTTAATTTGATCTACCTCCGGTTTATCCAATCGACCTAAGAATTGTCGGGCATAAGATGAAAGACTTTCAACATAGCGTCTTTGACCCTCAGCGTAAAGGGTGTCGAAAGCCAATGACGATTTGCCAGATCCTGATAATCCGGTAATTACGGTTAGCTTTCCGTGGGGGATGCACAGACTGATGTTCTTCAAATTGTGAACACGCGCACCTTTTATTTCAATCCAATCCTTATGGGAAGGGGAATTTTTTGTCATACTAAACGTTAAAGAAAGCAAAAAGCAAAAGTACCAAACCCACCTGCGTTTGTGGGATTGAAAACAAAAATTATATATTTGTTGAGATGGGTAGCCAACCAAACAGTGCTACCAACGTCTATTAATTAAATACCCATTGCTTATAGATACATAGTTACTTGATTGTTTTTTAGGATTGATTTATTAACCCCAATCATGTGAACTATGGATTACACTGCAATGAAAGATGCTGAGCTAATCAGGCTCTACATCGAAGGAGACGAGAAAGCCCTTTCTTTTCTGATCAATAAACACGAGCAAAGGATCTTTTCCTATATCCTTAGCAAGATTCAAAATAGAGATCTCGCTAATGATGTATTTCAAGACACCTTCGTGAAGATCATCAAAACATTCCGCAAGGGCAATTACAACGAAGAAGGCAAGTTCCTGAATTGGGCATTGCGTATTGCGCATAACCTGGTGATTGATCATTTCCGGAAGCAAAAACGCATTCCTACCGTGGCTCCCAATGATGAGTACGACATCTTTAAGATAATTAAGGATGGATCTGAAAATGCGGAAACCGGTATGATTCGCGAGCAAATCGAGAAAGACTTACACAAGCTTATTTTAAAATTACCCCCTGAGCAATTAGAGGTATTACGCCTGCGTCATTTCAGCGGATTAAGCTTTAAAGATATTGCGGATCAAACCGGAGTATCTATCAATACAGCTTTAGGTCGGATGCGCTATGCACTGATCAATCTTCGCAAATTGATGCAGGAACATAATATGAGTTTGAGTCTTTCCTAAAACATGTTTCGGTGTTTCTGCATTTTTTTTTGAAATGAAATACTAATCGTTTTCTCCTCGCCGTTATAGATAGGTCTATTTTCAAACACGGTACATGGATAAAACAACTACTTTACGAAATGATCATCAAGTGAATGCACGCCCAGACCGGCAAACCATTAAAAACATCCTCAATTTTTCCAAGGCTTATCGCTATGAAAAATTGGAAAATGGTCTGGATTTCGAGATGATCCAAAATTAATAAAGAGCTCCTTCGGGGGCTCTTTTTTTTAGACCTTGCAAGCATGAAAGCTTATTGGAATGGAGTGGTCGTTGCCGAAAGCGACGAAACCATAGTTGTAGAGGGAAACCACTATTTCCCAGCAGATTCGATCAAGAAAGAATATTTTAAGGAATCCGATACCCATACCTGGTGTCCCTGGAAGGGAGAAGCCAGCTATTATCATTTAGAAGTAGATGGGAAAGAAAATCCGGATGCTGCCTGGTATTATCCGCAAACCAAACCCTTAGCCAATCATATTAAATCCTACGTGGCTTTTTGGAATGGCGTAGAAGTAAAAGAAGATTAAAGGGTCTGCCAGCGGTAGGAGTCCAGCTTAATCAGAATAAAGAGTAGAAAGGTAAAGCCCCAAAGGGAGGATCCGCCGTAACTGAAGAAGGGCAGGGGAATTCCTATAACCGGCGCCAGTCCAATGGTCATGGCGATATTAATGCTAAAGTGGAAAAAGAGAATACTCACCACTGCATACGCATAAGCACGGGCAAAGCTCGATTTTTGCCTTTCGGCCAGATGGACTAGGCGGAAGAATAGTAAGCTAAAGAGCACGATCAATAAAGCACTGCCTAAAAAGCCCCACTCTTCACCTACGGTACAAAAGATGAAATCGGTACTCTGTTCGGGCACAAAATCGAATTTAGTTTGGGTCCCTTGTAAATAGCCTTTACCACTCCAACCTCCGGAACCAATGGCAATCATAGATTGCGTGGTATTATAGCCAATGCCCTTAGGATCATGCGCCTTTCCCAAAAGGATGTTGATCCGGTTGCGGTGCCGATCTTCGAGGATATTATTGAAGGCATAATCCACACTATTCACCAATACTAAAGCCACCGCTAAAATGGCGCTTACTCTAAGCCAAAAGCCTCGCACCTTGCGCCCAAGGAATATGATGATTAGGGCTACCGCGGCCAAGATTAATTGCAGATAAAGAATAGGTATGAGTAAGCTCAGTAAAAAGAGCACAGCAATACTAATACCCGCAATGATATAGGAGCTTGAAAGCCCTTCGCGGTACAGCACCAGGATCAAACTGAAATAAACCAAGCCCGAACCGGGGTCAGGTTGCGGTACAATTAAAATAGCGGGAAGCAGGATAATGCCAAAGGCCACGATTTTGGTTCGCCAGGAACTAAGATTTCGTTCCGGTTTGCCCAGAAAGGCCGCTAAGGCCAGTGCGGTGGCGAATTTGGCAAATTCCGAAGGTTGCAAACTAAAACCTCCAATTACAAACCAGGAACGGGCCCCGGCTATTTCTTTACCAAAAAATAAAACGGCCAGCAACGATAGCATACTGAGCCCATAGATAGGGTAGGCCAGGGTTTGAAAGATGCTCCCGTCCAGTATAAAAAGGAAAATGATAATAATTACTGAGGTGCCAATCCACAATAACTGTTTTCCGTAGCGCTGGGTGAAATCAAGAATATTGGAATGCGCCTCATCGTAAACAGCGGCATAGATATTTAGCCAGCCTAGAATTGCCAGGCTGAAATAGAGCAAAACCGTAATCCAATCGATTTTTTGTAGTCCTAAATTACCTTGCCGCATTAGCTGTTGAATCGCTGACCTCCAGGCCGTATTTCTCAATTAATTGTTTGGCGTATTCCTCACTCAGGTCTCCCGCAAACATTCGTTTTTCCATCTCAGGTCGACTGATTTCACCTGTCAAATATTTTTCGATTATTAAACTGGCAATAGGCGCGGCCCAACGACTACCCCAATAACCGTTTTCTACAATAATTGAAATGGCAATTTTGGGATCATCCTTAGGCGCAAATGCAACAAATATGGAATGGTCTTGTCCATGCGGATTTTCGGCCGTTCCGGTTTTACCACACATCTGAATACTCTCCAAACGTGCACCGCGAGCAGTTCCACTTTCGAATACATCGAACATTCCATCAATCACAATTGGAAAGTGAATGCTATCAACCGTAGTTTGCTTTTTCTCGGTGAATTGCTTGTTTTCAATAGGCTTGCCGCCGATGCTTTTTATGATGTGAGGAGTATAATAGTAACCTCGATTCGCTATGGCAGCCGTCATATTGGCCATTTGAATAGGCGTGAGTAACATTTCACCCTGACCAATAGCCAGAGAAATGGTACTTACCGCTTTCCAGCCGGTGTAACCAAAAGCACGATCATAATAGTCCGCATCTGGAACCAGGCCTTTTCTGCCGGTCGGTAAATCATTGTTCAGGAATTGCCCAATATTAAAGCTCTTAACGTGATTGCTCCACACATTCATTCCCTCTTGAGCCGTTGGGTATTTTTCGATTATGTTTTTAAAGACCTGGCAGAAATAGTTATTACAACTTTTGGAAATCCCCGTTCTCAGTGCGATAGGATAATTGGTTCCACAGTGACAGGCAACATGCAATCGACCATAATGAAAACCATGATGGCAGGTATAGCTGGTACTGGGATTTAAGGTTCCTTCTTGTAAACCGATCAAAGCATTAATAACCTTAAAGGGGGAACCGGGTGGATATTCGGCCAGAAGACCTCGATCGAATAAAGGGAGATTTATACTATCCCGATAAAGTTGATTGTAATTTTTAGAACGCTGGCGACCCACCATTAAATCGGGTTTATAGGAAGGGCTGGTTACCAGGGCTAAAATCTCTCCGCTGGAAGGTTCAATGGCTACAATGGAACCACGTTTACCCTGCATGAGCTTTTCGCCATAAGCTTGAATTACAATATCAATAGTACTTTGAACATCCAGGCCGGGTTCGGGCAAGGTATCATAGGCCCCATTCTGATAGGGCCCCATCACCCGATTATGCACATCTTTAAGGCGATAGTTTACACCAATTTTCCCTTTAAGCACATCTTCATAGCTTTTCTCAATCCCGGTTTTTCCAATTAAATCTCCTAATTGATATTCAGGATGGTCCTGGATATAGCGCTCATTTGCTTCACCAATAAATCCTAAAACATTTGCTCCCGATTGAGTCATGTAATCCCTTAAAATCCGTTTTTGCGGGTAAAAGCCTGGGAATAAATGCAATTGCTCTTGAATAAGTGCAAAGTCTTCTTTGCTGATTTGCTTTACAAAAATGGAGGGCTTTAAATAAGAGTAGTGCTTGGCTGCCAGCATACGCTTTCGATACTCCTCTTTACTTAATCCTACAAGCTTACAAAAGGCTAAAGTGTCTACCATCTGAACCTGGGCAGGCACAACCATTAAATCATAGGCACTTTGGTTACCTACCAAAAGTTTATGATTGCGATCATAAATAAGCCCTCTTCCAGGGTAAACCTTCTCGATACGCACCACATTATTAAGGGCAGAAAGTTTGTACTCCTCTTGTAGCACCTGGATATAGAAAAGCCTACCGGCGAAAACCAGGGCTATGGCAATAAAGAAAAAGTAAAAAAGGTATTTGCGCTGCATTTAGCGACGGGCATTCCAAAGTTGATACAGGAGTACAAAAATAAAAGAGAAAAGACTGCTGTACAGGCTTCTTTGCAACAAGATACCGAATTGATTCCATTGAAAACTCTCCAGTCCAAATAAAACTAAATGGTGAATGAAGAAACCTACAAAGAGAAGGCCCAATCGACGCTCCAGGCTCATGGTTTTAAAGGCGGGCACATCAGGATTATCTTCCCGGCCAGTACCAAAAATTCGACTAAGAGCCGGCATAATAAAAGCTAAGAATACTGTAGCTGCGGCATGTACTCCCGCACTTTCCTCTAGTATGTCTATCGATGCTCCCAATGCAAAAGCAATAATTAATTGCCAAAATCGAGGGTAAAAAATCAATAAACTAAAAACCGGATAGATGTATAAATAAGGGTTCAGATAGTGGTTGAACAGATATTCATTTAAAAAGAAAACCTGTACCGCAATCATTAATAGCATGATCCCAATGTCGCGCAGTGTTTTCATTGGACAGCCGGATTTTGAAGTGAGTCCAATTCCTTACTAAACAAATCTTTAATTACATAAACTTCAGCAATATTGGCGAAGTCTGTACTAAGATTAACTTCTAGGCTAAAGAAGTTTTGATCGGCTTGCAAGGCTTTCGCTTGAACGGTACCAATGGGAATACCAGGTGGGAAGTATCGTGAACGTCCATCAGTAATTAAAGTGTCTCCGGCCGCTACCTTGGAATAGCGGGGAATATCTGTAACCTGACTCATTCGATAGTCTTCTCCCGGCCATTTTAAGGGGCCAAAATAGCCTTCATTTTTAAGGGCTGCACTAATTGATAAACTATTATTAATGAGTGGAATAACCCTAGCGAAATTGGCACTTACTGAGGATACCATTCCAACTACACCTAAGGGACCAATCACTCCCATATGCGGTTTGATGCCGCTGCGAGTGCCTTTGTCAATAATCAGATAATTGCTGGCTTTTAAATGGCTACTATGAATAACCCTGGCCGGTAAATAGGTATATCGCTGCTGCAGTAGACTGTCGTTAATCGTATCGGCTCCATAATTTTGGATAAGGAGGGATTCGTTCAGTTGTTCTCGTAGTCGGCGATTTTCTTCCGCTAATTGCTCGTTCTCTATCCTCAGGTTCAGGTAGGATTGATAGTCATCTTGAAAATGACTAATCCGGCCATTTATCTCCGTTGTTACACTATTGAATTGTGCACGAGGATAGCTTTTAGAGGATACCACCCAGTATACCGCAATAGCCTCTAAGAAAATAAAGAGTAATAGAATTCGGCTCCTATGCAGCAGTATAAGGAAGTACCGCATACTAGCTTTAGCTCATCAAAAAATTGTACTTCCCGATATTTTTAAGGGCAATACCGGTACCACGAACCACCGCACGTAAAGGATCTTCCGCTACATATACCGGTAAATCTGTTTTCATGCTAATTCGCTTGTCCAAGCCTCGCAGCATCGAACCTCCACCGGCCATATAAATACCGCTATTGTAAATATCAGCTGCCAATTCCGGAGGCGTTAAGGAAAGGGCTTCCATAATCGCATCCTCAATTCGGATAATAGACTTATCCAAAGCTTTGGCAATTTCTTTATAGGTAATTATCAATTGCTTGGGCTTACCGGTAAGCAGGTCTCTACCTTGTACCGGCATATCTTCAGGTGGGTTTTCCAACTCATCCAAAGCAGAACCAATCTTAATCTTGATTTCTTCAGAGCTGCGCTCACCAATAAAGAGATTGTGCTGCGTACGCATATAGTAGGCGATATCGTTCGTGAAAACGTCACCCGCTACTTTAATACTCTTATCGGCAACAATACCACCTAAGGCCAATACCGCAATCTCAGTGGTGCCACCACCAATATCGATAATCATGTTTCCTTTAGGTTCTTGTACATCCACACCGGTACCTATTGCAGCGGCCATAGGTTCGTGAATGAGATAGACTTCCCGCGCACCTGCTTTTTGTGCGGAGTCTTTTACCGCACGTTTCTCTACTTCTGTAATCCCGGAAGGAATACAGATTACCATACGCAGGGCAGGGGGGATCATCCGCTTTTGTAAGGCCGGAATGCTTTTAATCATCTCCCGAATCATAGATTCAGAAGCTTCAAAGTCGGCAATTACACCATCTTTAAGAGGGCGAATTGTTTTAATATCCTCATGGGTCTTACCATGCATTTGCCGTGCAGTTTGACCCACGGCAATGATTTTATTGCTGATACGATCTTTAGCGACGATCGAAGGAGCGTCTACCACCACCTTATCGTTGTGGATGATCAGGGTATTGGCGGTGCCCAGATCGATCGCAATGTCTTCGCGTAAAAAATCAAAAAGTCCCAATATTCTTAATGTTTAAAGTGGCGTATGCCCGTAAATACCATTTTCATTTGCTCTTGATCGCAATAATCGATCGAAAGCTGATCTTTGATTGATCCACCAGGTTGAATTACCGATTTGATTCCTTCCTCATTGGCAATCTCCACGCAATCAGGGAAAGGGAAGAAGGCATCCGATGCCATAACCGCTCCCTCTAATTCGAAGTGAAAAGCCTTGGCCTTCGTGATAGCTTGTTTTAAAGCATCTACTCTCGATGTTTGGCCGGTACCCCCCGCGATCAATTGTTTGTTCTTGGCTAAGATAATGGTATTTGACTTGGTATGCTTGCAAATTTTTGAGGCAAAAAGCAGATCTTCAATCTCCTCTGCAGAAGGACTTACTTTGGTTACCACTTTCAAGTCTTCCTGGCTGTCGGTATGATGATCCTTTTCTTGCGCAAGAATACCATTTAAAAGGCTTCTGTACTGCATTTTGGGCGCATCAAAATCCTTCAGAATTAAGATGATGCGATTTTTCTTTTGCTGCAAGATTTCCAAGGCTTCCGCACTGTAGGAAGGCGCAATTACAATCTCAAAGAAGATTTTATGCATGTCCTCCGCGGTGGCTTTGTCAATTTCACGGTTGGAAATCAAAACACCTCCAAAAGCCGAAACCGGATCACCCGCAAGGGCATCAGTCCAACTTTGTAATACGCTTTCGCGTGAAGCGATACCACAGGCATTATTGTGTTTTAATACAGCAACGGTGGTTTCATCAAATTCGCGAATCAGATTTACCGCTGCATCAGCATCCAGGAGGTTATTGTAGGATAGGGCTTTACCGTGTAATTGTTCGAAAACCTCTTCCATATTACCGTAAAAGCTTCCTTTTTGATGTGGATTTTCACCATAACGTAAAGCATGCTCCTGACCTAAAATTAGGTTTTGGTAATTGCCACTTAAATAAGCTTGGATATGCGTGTCATAAGCAGAAGAAATGCGGAAGGCCGCGGCGGCAAACTGCTTGCGAACATCTTCATTAAGACCGTCATTCGTTAAAACTTCGAGAGCCTGGGCATAATAATCACGAGAAGGAATAATCCAGGTGTCATTATAGTTTTTGGCTGCGGCACGAATCAAGGAAATGCCACCAATGTCAATTTTCTCAATAATATCTTGATGAGAGGCCCCAGAGGCTAAAGTTTCTTCGAAAGGATAGAGGTCAACCACCACCACATCGATGGATGGAATCTCGAATTCATTCATTTCAGCGATGTCGCTATCTAAATTTCGACGACCTAAAATACCGCCAAATACTTTGGGGTGTAAGGTTTTAACCCGTCCTCCCAAAATACTGGGATAACTGGTTAAGTCTTCTACGGCTTCTACTTTATGTCCCAGATCTTCCAGGAATTTGCGTGTTCCTCCAGTTGAAAGGAGGGTATAACCCTTATCAACTAAGGCTTGGGCGAGGCTGTCTAAGCCATCTTTATAAAATACGGAGATCAAGGCGGTAGGGGCACCGGATACTGAAGGCATGCTGAAAAATTTTTTAAAGGGCAAAATTAGTGCTTTTTAAAAGCATGGAAAGGCCTTGGGCAAAATTCGTTTACCTTTGAATGGCAATTCGAAATCATGGTCTTCCTTCGCATACTTCAAGAGAGTTTACGCTTTGCTCTGCATGCCTTGCGGGTAAACCGTTTACGCACTTTTCTATCCCTAATTGGAGTAACTATTGGTATCCTAACCATTGTAGCGGTTTTTACCATTGTCGATTCTCTGGAGCGTAATATTCGCGAAAGTGTGGAGAGTTTAGGTAGTAATGTGGTTTATGTTCAAAAATGGCCTTGGGGCGGCGGAGGTGGTGAATATAAGTGGTGGAAGTATTTTCAAAGGCCGGAACCTGATTTCTATGAAATGGAAAAACTGGAGGAACGCCTTTCTACCGTTGAATATATCGCATATGCCTTTGGGGTAAATCAAACCTTAAAGTATGGTCTCAACTCTGTGGAAAGAGTGAATGTGATGTGCGCTTCCCACAATTACAATCGGATTTGGAACTTTGAATTATCCGAAGGTCGATATTTCTCAGACCTGGAATCGCGAAAAGGAAACCCAATAGCTATTTTGGGGCATGATGTGGCCGAAGGCCTATACGGCAATGCCGACCCCATTGGTAAAGACTTTAGTGTGCTAGGACGAAAGTTAAGGGTCATTGGGGTGCTCGAGAAGCAAGGTCAAAGTTTGGTAGGTCAAAATATGGATGGTGCCATTTTGGTGCCCATCAAATACGTTGGTAATTTGATGAGCCTTAAAAATCAGAATGGTGGAACCATAATGGCTCAGGCTAAGGTGGGAGTGGAGATGAGCGCCATGAAAGATGAGATTACCGGAGCCATGCGCGCTATTCGACGTTTAAAGCCCAAGGCCGATGATAATTTTTCACTTAATGAGATTTCGGTCATCTCCAATGGCTTGGATTCCTTTTTTGATGCCATTGGTTTATCGGGTCTGGTTATTGGAGGATTTAGCATTTTAGTCGGAGGTTTTGGTATTGCCAATATTATGTTTGTGAGCGTTCGGGAAAGAACCAATCAAATCGGCATCCAAATGAGTATGGGCGCTAAGCGACACTTTATTTTAAGCCAGTTTTTATTAGAATCGGTGGTTCTTTGTCTTATCGGCGGAAGCTTAGGAATAGCAATGGTCTACGGGGCGCAACTGGCCTTGCCTTTTATAATGGGCGAAATGGATTTTGATATTCATGTAAGCCTTAAGAATGTTGTTCAGGGCTTATCAATTTCAATTGCTATCGGTCTTGTTTCCGGTTTTCTACCAGCCTTGAGCGCTTCACGTTTAGATCCGGTAGAAGCAATTCGCAGTGGCCAATAAGGTTTTAAACCAATTGGTCAATAAAGTTCTCGAGTTCTGGATATTTCCGGGCTAATAAATCATTTACTGCCTTTAGGAACTTTTCATCCTCAGCTTGAAATCGCTTAAGCTGATGACTATCGATATCAATTTGCGCAATGAGATTTCCATTCTGATATAAGGGAACAACAATTTCAGATTTCACATCTATGCTGCAAGCGATATAATTGGATTGAGCATTTACATCATCTACCAAAAAACTGTTTCCGCTCTCGGCAACCTGACCGCAAATCCCTTTTCCAAAGTCGATAATAGTGTGATCTGTTGGGGCACCGACATAGGGGCCTAAATGCAATTTTCGACTGCCATGATGCATAAAGTAAAAGCCCACCCAATCATAGGCACTCATTTCAGAATGAATAAGATCACAAACTCTTTGCAGCGCTTGCTTAGTATTGGAAATAGGATCCAGCTCTTTTTCAATTTCGCCTAGCAGCAATGAATACATCTTCTAAAATTTGGGTACAAAAATAATAAGGGCAATAATCACACTGCAGATCGCGGCAATTAAAACTGCGGCGGCGGCAATGTCTTTCGCCTTTTTAGCTAAGGGATGATTTTCCGGATGAGTAAGGTCTAAAGTATATTCGATAGCGGAGTTTACAGCCTCTAAACTAAGAACCGCTCCATAGCAGAGAATCAGAGCGATCCACTCGGTCTTATCGACATTTAAATAAATGGCAGTAGCACTTACCAGCACTACAGCCAGTAGATGAATACGTGCATGTGCTGCTTCACGGAATAAGAGTCCAAGTCCTTCAAATGCAACACGGAAGGCAATAATTCGCTTTTTAAGATACCCCACCTTTTGCTGTTTTTTTACGTATGGGTTTAATGAGCAGTGTACATAGGGCAAAGGTCGTTAACTAAATTGTCAATATCCCTTGGCAATTTCCTAAGACCAGTCCTAAAGAATGCTGTAAATTGCCAATATTTTGCAAACAATCCTAATTATGAAGAAGAACCTGTACAAGCTCTCTGGTCTATGGAGCCTGCTTCTGTTATTGCCTGCTTTTAGCTTCGGGCAAATAGCAGTAGGGGATATTGACCTACAGCTGGTGAGTAACAATCCAGGCAACCCGACAGGGATTTGTCAATGTGATACCATCACAGTCCGGTATGAAATTAAAGCCGGTGCTAGTTTTTCCAGCACATCCGACTTCTTTTATGAATTAACAAATTCCGTTAGTCCTCCCAACTGGGCAGCACGTATCAACTTAAGTTTGGTGGAGTTGTGGACTAATAACAGTCCTGTAACTCAAGCCACTTCGGTTTTAGATACTTTCGGACCAGGTTTGAAATGGGCGGTATTGGCAATTCCTTGTAATTCGAACCTCTTTGGTTCCAGCTTAAGGATTACCAATCGGGATGGAGTTGGTAATATTACCGCTAACGGTGCCAGTGACACGGCCTTTTACAATGTTAACCGTATCCCAACCATCGCCATGATTGATTCGATTGCCTTAATCCGCAATCAATCTCGCATGGATACCTTTGATAATAAATACACTACTTCAGTAGTAGATATAGGCTTCTGTAAGAACGATTCTGTTTTCTTACGCGTAGCAAATGATGGTAACTCTTATCAGTGGTACAATGGTACTGCCGCCATTCCAGGAGAAACCAATGATTCTATCATCGTAGGATCTTCAGGAGTGTATAAGTGTGAGGTGATTGATGGACCTTGTTCGATATTCTCGGATGAGGTAATTGTAAATCAATTAAATACACCAACCTCAGTAACATTTAATGCCTCTAATGCTTTGAATGCTTTCGCTTATCGCGTGGATAAGCCAAGTAATAATAATTCACCTCGAGATTCTATTGAGCTTTGCGAGAATGAGATCGCCTTATTAGATGGTCCCTTGGTGAACCCAGCAACGGGCTTAGTTTTCAGTTATCAGTGGATTACAGACTCCTTTAACGGTGTAACCGGTCAGTTTGATTGGTATCCGATCACCACCCCAACTGGTACCCAAAGAACCTTACAGATTAATCAAAATAGTTCTCGTCCCGGTTGGAATCATTACCGAGTTGTGGTAGCAGATGGCTATTGCCAGGATACCACCCCAATTGGAAATATGTTCTGGGTAAATATTGATACCGTTCCTCAAGCTGATGTGGTAGGTGTTCCGTTCCCGGGATTAGTTGGACCAACCGTGTTTAATGAAATCTGTATGAAGGATTCGGTGCTCTTAACCACCTTACCTTCGGTAGCCGATCCAGGTTGGAAGTATGAATGGCAGTGGTATGATCCCTCTGTTCCTCCCGGGGCAGACCCCTGGAAATCTGTTTCCGGTGGACCCTTAAGTTTTGATACTTTACCTGAATTAGTAGTGGACACAAGCTTGAGTGATCCCGGTCAACCCTATTTCCAAAACCCTAAACCAGCTCTGCGTTATTTTAGGGTGCGAATTTCAACCCGAACTACCTTTACCAATATTGAGACCTGTTTCTTTGAGTCGGATAGTGTAGCGGTACGTTGGTTCCCTGAATACGATTTGAGCATTGTGAATTCTCCAAATGCATTTATTGTTGGTCAGGATTCAGTAAACTTCTGTGAGGTTGACTCGGCCATTATCCGAGCCCCATCAACTCCTGCGACCTTAATTAACTTCGGTTACAGCTACAGCTATCAATGGCTGAGTGATTCCCTGGATCAAAACCTGGGAACCCGAGTGAAATATCCCCTTACCGGTGAAATTAATCGTGATTTAATTGTTCATGAAAGCGGTAATTACTGGGTTTCAATTGACGATGGTATCTGTACGGATACTTCTAAAGTTTATAAGGTTTTTGTGGATTCTATCCCATTAACTTCTACGGCGGAAATTGAATTCCCGGGTACCAGCTCTGGATTAACCGGATACAATCTTTGTTTGTACGATTCAGCCTTAGTTTCAGCAACGGATACGGTATTAGGCTTACGTCCATGGAACTATCAATGGCAACAATGGAATCCACAAACTAATATGTGGTCCAATTTGCTAAATGATACCCTGGTTACTTTACAAATTGATACTACTCTGAAAAGAGTGAATGAGGATACTGCCTGGTTCCGTTTATCAACTACTTATTTTAACCGCTTCGGATTACAAACTTGTGATTACTATACAGATAGTATTGAAGTAATCTTTTATGAATCACCAGATTTAGCATTCTTCCCTGGTGACTCCATTGGCCTTTGTCAAGGGGATAGCATTCTTCTGATTGCCCAAGGTAACTTCAACAGTGTAAGCTGGGATAATGGTACCGTTATGGGGGCTACCCGCTATGTGAACACGCCTGGACTTTACAGTGCAAGAGCAGTTGGAGTTAATGGATGTATTACACGTGATACGGTTGAAATTTATCCATTGACCGTTAATGCAGCAGCAGGCCCAGATCAAACCATTAAATCGGGTGAAGTGGCTACCTTAACTGCTTTCGGAGGTTCTTCTTACCGTTGGTATGCGAATAAGCCGATTGAGTTTAATGACTTCCTCAGTCAAAGTATTCAGGTTTCCAAAGTGCTGGAAAATGGAGTGCTTGCCGACACCATTACCATTTATGTGGAAGTAACTAATGCTCGTGGTTGTTCTGGAATTGATTCTCTGGTATTAATTATCAATAGCAATATTCCAGATCAGATTAGTGCGGTTAACCAGTCCTTCAACATCTTTACCCCTAATGGTGATGGTTTGAATGACCTTTGGGATATCCGTGAATTAATGGCCGGAGATGCTTGTGCCATCACAATTATGAACCGTTGGGGTTCGGTGGTATATGATGATGATAGTTTCCCAGGAACCTGGGCTGGTACCGATAATGGTGGTAATGAATTACCTGATGGTACGTACTATTATATCCTCGATTGTGGCGGAGACATTCGCATGCAAAACGCCATCACAATAATCCGCAACCAACAATAAGATGAAGATCATGAAGAAATTAATCCTTTTGCTTGGACTTGGACTGATGGCGACTTATACACAGGCGCAGCAGATCCCTTTATACAGTAATTATTTCTTTACTCCTTATATCTATAACCCGGCCTTATCCGGAACAGGTGGAGTAACAGAAGCGACTATCTTACACCGTCGTCAATGGAGCGGAATCCAAGGTTCACCTGAAACTTCTGCATTAGCGGTGAATGGTGCTATGAACGATGGAAGTGTAGGTTGGAGTGTTTATGGATTCTCCGATAAAACCGATATCCTTAGTCGTTTAGGAGTATATGGTAATTATGCTTATCACGTTAAGTTAACCAAAGACATCAGTCTTTCCGGTGGCTTGGGTGCTGGTTATATTAACCAAACCATCGACCAAAGTGGTGTTAGAGCGCGTGATGCCGGTGATGTATTTACCGTTGTTGCCCCTAACCGTGGTACCTTCGATATGAACTTAGGCTTAAGCTTAATGGTTCGCGATTTTACCCTTGGTTTTGCGGCTCCTCAGATTTTTAGCGAAAGCATCGTTTATGCGACCAATCCTAGTGAAATCAATTACAATTTGATTCGTCACTATGTTGTATCTGCACAGTATGACTTCAAATTTGCCGGAGATAAGCAAATTCTTAGCCCCATGGCTATGGTTCGTGCAGCAGAAGGGGTTCCTGTTCAAATTGATGCGGGAATTCTCTACAATATGGTTGAATACGGTTATGTTGGTGCAATGTATCGCTCCAGTTATGGGGTTACGGCCAATATCGGATTGAACTTATCAGAGCAATTGACCTTGGGTTATGCCTATGATTTCTCTACCAATACCTATGCAAGTAGCTTTGGTACCAGTCATGAGTTTATGTTGACCTATCGCTTTGGAAGCAATAAGGAAAATGAGCGTATTGAAAATGAAGTGAAGCGAATCAAGCGTGATCTTCGTCGTCAGCGTGAAGAAACCGAAGAAACCATTGACGAGAAAATCAAAGAGTTTAAAGACAATTACAAAGACGAGTTGGCCAAAGCTCTTGAAGAAGAGAAGAAGAAAATGGAGGCCGAATTGGAGCGTATGCGTCAAGAAGCTCGTGACAATGGAGGCAATAATCAGCCTAATAACAATGGTGGTAATCAAAGTGGTAATACCATGCGCGATCTGCAAAACCAACGCGATCAAAACATGAACAATAACCCGAATAACAATTATCAGCCCGATAATAACAATTCAAGTACCGGTAATACCACTAACAACCCACAAGATTATGCTCCTGAAAACAGAGCCTCTAATGTGAGCCCAGGTTCTCCCGGTTATTATGTTACTGCTGGTGTATTCGGTGAGCAAGGCAATGCCACTCGCTTGAAAAACCGCTTGAATAGTCAGGGCTTAGATGCTCAGATCTTCCAGGATCCAGGTAATAGCTTCTACTATGTTTACTTGTTGAAGTTTAACAGCTATCAACAAGCAGATCAAGCTAAATCCAGCCGATTAAATGGTTCTTATACCGGAGATCTTTGGATTAAGATTGTGAAATAAGCCTTAGGGTTTATAGTAAAATAAAAAAGCCGTCTCGGTCTGACCGAGACGGCTTTTATTTTTATGAGTATTTAGAGACCTATTTTTTAGGCTTTTAAAATACGCCTGGCTTGCGCGATATGTCGGAGTTCGTGTTCCAGTAAAATGAAAAGACTATCAGCAGCATTTACTTTCAATAGTGGGAAAAGGGTGGGGACCTTGCTTTTTTCTAAAGTCTTTTCGTCAAGAATATCGATGTATTGCTTTATTGTTTTGAGGTCTGTAACAAGCTCTCGGAAGATTACCTGCTCAACGGCAGCGTGGCCACGTTTCTGAGCTGCAATTGGATCACTAATGGATGGGGTCTTAAATTTCCGGCCTAAACTCCCATCGGGCTTTAAAGCCATTGACTTTTCCAATTTACGACCTACAAAGCTGCGCTTTAAAGAGCGTTCCTTGTTTCCTTTCGACAAACTGTCGATAGAGGGCATATTTTTAAGGTAAGCGGCATTGAGCAAGTTTATATGAAAGAGCACTTCGGTTACCGACCATGAATTTGGGGCCAATCTCTTTTTTAAGTCCTCTTCTTCACGGTAATAGAAAAGTTCCTCTAATTGCTTCTGGGCTTTCTCCCAAAGCTGATTTAAATGCGCCTGTGCTTCCTGTGCTTTCATGGCTGCAAATTTACATTAGGCTTCATCAAAATCATTGATAGGCTCATATCAGAACTATTGCTTCCAAAGACGGGGATGCTACCTTTGCGGAAATTATTTTAAGCATGACTAATCCCTTATTAAAGGATTTCAATACTCCCTTTGGTACCGCACCTTTTGAAGAAATAAAAACTGAGCATTTTCTTCCGGCACTTAAGGAGGCTATAAAAGAAGGCTTAGCTGAAGTGCAGGCAATTTGTGATCAAACCGTAGCTCCTAATTTTTCCAATACAATTATTGCCCTGGAAGAAGCGGGTGAAAGGGTAAGCCGCATTGCAGAGATCTTCTTCAATCTTAATTCAGCAGAAACAAATGAAGAAATTCAAATGTTGGCTCGCGATTTTTCGCCTTTGCTGAGTGAATACCGCAATGATATTCTATTAAACCCCGTGCTTTTTGATCGTGTTAAAAGAGTTTATCAGGAAGCAGATCGTGGACTTCTGGATCATGAAGATCAAATGCTTTTGGATAAGACCTATCGTTCTTTTGAGCGAAATGGAGCCAAGCTCGATGCCAAAGCTCAGAAGCGCTTGCGAGAAATTGATCAGCAATTGGCTCAGCAAAGCCTTCAGTTTGGCGAGAATGTATTGGCCGAAACGAATCGTTTTGAGCTCTTTTTAGATAAAGAGGAATTGGCAGGCCTACCGGACTATGCTTTGGAAGCTGCTGCAGAAGAGGCTCAAGCAAAAGGACAAGAAGGTAAATATTTTATTGGTCTTCAGGCGCCCAGTTATATTCCGGTAATGACCTATGCCCAAAATCGCGATCTGCGTAAAAAACTTCAATTGGCATTTGGCAGCAAAGCCTTTAAAGGGGATGAATACGATAATCAGGAGAGTGTATTACGCATCGTAAAACTCCGTCAGGAGCGCGCTGAATTGCTAGCTTATAAAAGCCATGCAGATTATATCCTCTCCGAACGTATGGCCCGCAGTCCACAAGAGGTGAATGATTTCCTGGCCAAATTGCAAGAAGTAGCTCTTCCAGCTGCTCAAAGCGAATTAAGGGAATTGGAAGCCTATGCCAAACAGAAAGATGGTATAGATAAACTCGAACGTTGGGATTTAAATTATTATCAGGAAAAGCTCAAGCAAGAGCGATTTGAAATTGATGACAATAAGCTCAAGCCTTATTTCGAAATAAATCGAGTGATTGAAGGAGCTTTTGCGGTGGCCAATAAACTCTATGGCATTCGCTTCGAAGAACGTACCGACATCCAGAAATACCATCCTGATGTGGTGACTTATGAGGTGAAAAATGCGGATGACAGTCACTTAGCCATTTTCTATGCTGATTTCTTCCCTCGTGAAGGAAAACGTAATGGCGCCTGGATGACCTCCTACCGCAGTCAAAAGCTAACGAAAGAAGGCGATCAACGTCCACATGTGAGCATCGTTTGCAATTTTACCAAGCCGGGGAAATCCACTCCCTCTTTATTAACTTTTAATGAGGTACTTACCTTGTTCCATGAGTTCGGACATAGCTTACACGGTATTCTAGCCCAGGGGAAATATGCCAGCTTAAGTGGTACCAATGTGTATTGGGACTTTGTAGAGCTGCCTTCACAGATCATGGAGAATTGGTGCTATGAAAAAGAATGCCTGGACTTATTTGCCCATCATTTCGAAAATGGAAGTGCCTTGCCCGAAGAGTGGGTGCATAAATTAAAAGAATCGGCCACCTTTATGGAAGGTTATGCAACCATCCGCCAGGTAGGTTTTGCTAAGCTGGATATGGCATGGCACAATGGATTGCCTGAACTAGATACGGTAGCAGAGGTAGAGGAGGCAGTTTTTGCCGAAACTGCTCTTTTCCCAGCACAGGACGAAACCAATATGTCCTGTAGTTTTAGTCATATCTTCCAGGGAGGATATTCAGCTGGCTATTACAGCTATAAATGGGCCGAAGTATTGGATGCCGATGCCTTTGAACTCTTTAAAGAAAAGGGACTTTTTGATACAGAAACGGCCCAAAAGTTCCGTTCTTTATTAGCCTCTGGAGGCTCCGAACATCCTGCAGTATTGTACAAGCGTTTTCGCGGTAAGGACCCCGATCCGGAGGCTTTATTACGACGTGCAGGTTTGATAGAATTACATGGTTAGAGCTAAGAAACATCTCGGGCAACATTTCCTTAAAAACCCGGAAACCGCAGGGCGAATTGCCGAAGCCTTAAGCGGAGAGGGCTATTCCAAAGTATTGGAGATTGGTCCGGGAATGGGGGTACTTACCCAGCATCTATTAGCGCAAGAACAGGAGGTTTTTGTGGTGGAGATCGACACTGAGTCCGTTCATTACCTCGAGGAACATTTTGCAGCCTTACAAGGGCATATCATTCCTGGTGATTTCCTCCAATTGGATTTGAAAGACTTGATGAAGGAACCCTTCGCCCTGGCGGGGAATTACCCTTATAATATCAGCAGCCAGATCATTTTTAAAATGCTGGATTATCCGGAATTGATTCCGGAAATGGTGGGAATGTTTCAAAAGGAAGTAGCCGATCGCTTAACGGCTGAACCCGGTTCTAAGACCTATGGAATCCTGTCGGTGCTAGCGGCTGTTTTTTACGATCGCGAATATCTTTTCACGGTAGAACCGGAAGAATTTAATCCACCTCCCAAGGTACGATCAGGTGTAATTCGATTTAAGCGCAAGGAAAACTGGCAGCCCGAGGTAGCTATTCCATTGCTCACAAAAATTGTGAAAGCGGCCTTTAATCAAAGAAGGAAAACACTGCGCAATGCCTTGAAAAGTCTAAATTTACCGCTGGAAGGGATAGCGCCGGAAACCCTGCAAAAACGGGCCGAGCAGCTTACCTGGCAAGAATTTGTAGCCTTAACACAAAAGTTAACGGGATGAGTGTTGATCTGAGCAAGGACTTTTTACAGCAACTGGAACTGGATATTTCCCAGCGTCATTTAAGCGAGTATGAGGAATTGCTCAGGGAAGGCCACCCAGCAGATTTAGCCGAAATTATTGAGAAGATCGATTTCGATCTGGCTCTTATCCTCTATGAAAATCTAAGTGATGAAATCGGGGCGGAAGTTCTGATGGAATTGGATGATGACCTGCGGGCAAAGATTCTGGCGGATTATACCGGTAAGGAGATAGCGCAGGAGCTTATTGATAATCTCGATTCTGATGATGCGGCGGACCTTATCAATGAACTGGATGAGGTACAAAGACGCGAGGTATTAGAGAATATCGAAGACCAGAAGCAGGCGATGGATATTGCCCGCCTATTGGTATATCCCGAAGGTACGGCTGGTTCGCTGATGGGTACCGAAATGATCAAGGTAAAAGATCATTGGAATGTACTCGAATGTGTACGTGAAATGCGCAAGCAGGCAGAAGAAGTGGAGCGGGTGCATGCTATCTATGTGGTAAATGGTCAGAACAAACTGCTAGGGACTCTTTCACTTAAAAAATTACTTACTACTCCAACCCGCACTCCTATATCCGAGGTTTATTCTCAGAAAGTACAGTATGTAGAGGTAAATACAGAAGCCGAGGAGGTAGCCAATACCATGCAGAAATACGATCTGGTAGTAATGCCGGTAGTGGATCCTCTGGGGCATTTGGTTGGCCGCATTACCATTGATGATGTAGTGGATTTAATTCGGGATGAGGCTAAGGAAGATTATAACCTTGCCAGTGGTCTTACCGATGAGGTAGAAGCTGATGATACCCTCTGGTCTATAACTCGCGCTCGCTTACCCTGGTTATTAATTGGATTATTTGGAGGTCTTTTAGCCGCTTCGGTGATAGGCCGCTATGAAAGTGATATCGACATTATTCCTAAAATGGCCTTTTTTATTCCGCTAATTGCGGCGATGGGAGGTAATGTTGGTGTGCAGTCTTCAGCCATTATTGTACAAGGTTTAGCCAGTCAGTCATTGGCAGATAATACCACTATAAACCGATTGGTAAAGGAATTAGGGGTAGCACTGGTTAATGGTTTGATATTAAGTATTTTGGTAATTGGCGCCAGTTTGTTTTTGGGTTATGGAATGAAGTTGGCCCTCACCGTTAGTGTGGCCTTATTCTCGGTAATTGTGGTAGCGGCATTAATCGGAACCTTTGTGCCTTTAGTACTCAATAAATACAAGATTGATCCAGCCCTGGCCACCGGTCCTTTTATTACCACACTCAACGATATTATCGGACTCTTTTTGTATTTCCAGATTGGACGCCTGATCTTAGGGCTATGAGAAGATGGAATTTAGCTTTAGGACTGCTCTTGTTTAGCTTGGTATTGCAGGCTCAGGAAGATTTTGCAAGTGATCGTCCCGGACAGACTTATTCGGCAGCAGTTTTACCAAAATGGGGCTTGCAATTACAGCAAGGCCTGGAATGGCGCGATTTTTATGATCGACAGGCTGAAAACCAAATAGTTGTTAATCAGAGAATAGTAGGTTCAAATACAGCACTACGATTAGGTTTGGGGAATCATATTGAGGTGGGCTTAGCCTATCAACTCAGTGGTATTAATAACCCAACCTTCGATAATGCCTATCGCTGGGAGGGACAGGATCCTAATCTCATGCTTCGATTTGGATTGCCAGGAAATGGTTCGAGTCTTCAATGGGCCTTTATCGTGCAGAGTTCCTTCAGTAATTTGGATTATCGACTTTCGGCCGCCTTAAATCAAGGACCCTGGTCGGTAAGTGGTAATTTAGGTTTTTACCATGATGAATTTGTTGATTATACCGCTCAATGGACGGTGCTATTGGCTTATTCCAAAGAGTATTATTCCGTATTTGCTGAGGTGTATGGCTTAAGCCTGAATTCGGCCAATAGCGATTATCTGGCTTTTGATGCGGGATTTAGTTTTAAACTCAGTCCGCGCTTTCAATGGGAACTATTTGCGGGTAATCAAGTGGGGGTAGGTCCGGCAGTTGGTTTATTTAGCAACTATTTTGTGAATACCGGATTTAGCTGGCGCATACGATGAAAGGAAAAGTACTGATATTAGATCGGGTTCACGATCGCTTTAAAGAAATCTTACCTGAATTGGGTTTCCAAATCGAAGAGGAGTACTTCGCCTCTCAGGAGGAAATTAATTGGTCGGCTTATAGTGGATTAGTGCTGCGTAGCCGAATGCCCATGGATTCCAAATTGCTGGAGCAGGCCACACAATTGAAATTCATAGCTCGAGTAGGAGCGGGATTGGAAAATATTGATTTGGATCGGGCCCGAGAATTAGGCATTAAAGTTCTGGCAGCCCCGGAAGGCAATCGTCATGCAGTAGGTGAACATGCCCTGGGAATGCTCTTAGCACTAAATCATCGTTTGATCATCGCGGATTCTGAAGTGCGCAAGGGCATGTGGTTACGTGAGGAAAATCGTGGCTTCGAATTGAAAGGTAAAACGGTAGGCATTATTGGCTATGGTGCCATGGGCTCAGCCTTTGCCAGTAAATTGCGGGGATTGGATTGTCGCGTTATTGCCTATGACAAATACAAAAAAGGCTATGGCAACTCACAAGTGGAAGAGTGCAGCCTGGCAGAGCTTCAAGCAGAAGCGGATATTATTAGTATTCATTTACCACAGAATACCGAAACCCTCTTTTTTGTAGATCAAGATTTTCTGGCGGCTTGTAAAAAACAAATCGTATTAATTAATACTGCACGCGGTAAGATAGTTCGAATTGCTGCTGTAGTGGAAGCTTTGAAAAGCGAGAAACTGCGTGGTGCCTGTTTGGATGTTCTGGAATACGAGAAAAGTAGTTTCGAGAATTTGGTGCAGGAAGGTAGTACCGATGATTTCGAATACCTGCTTCAAAGTAATAAGGTAATCTTGAGCCCCCATATTGCAGGCTGGACTTTTGAAAGTCAGGAACGTATGGCTGAGGTTCTACTCCAAAAAATAGCAAAGCTTAATTTATGATTGAAGCAAAGTGGAAAGAAAATGGGGAAGGTATCTTCGAATACAAAGAAGGACCTGAGGCAGCGGTTAGTGGCTTTATGGATTTGCTGCAAACCGAAAGCGGCAAATTAGTAATTAAGCATACTGAGGTGGATGAAAGGATGTCGGGTCGTGGTATAGGCAAACAATTATTAGAAGCGGTTGCCGATTATAGTCGTGCTAATGATTTAAAAATACTACCGGTTTGTCCCTTTGCTAAGAACTTAATGTATCGCTATCCAGAGAAGTATAAAGATTTACTTTAAAGCGATTCGGCATGCTTTTTAAAGTTCTCTAAAATTGCCTGCCAGCCTTGCTTCTGGAGTTCTAAGCTATTTTGATTCTCAGGCTCAAAGCTTTCGCTAAGTTTCACCTGATTACCGTTTTCAATAAAAGATATTTCAACCTTCCGACCGTCTTCTATATGATAGGCGATAAATTCTTTGGGCCGTACTTCAAGATAAGTCCCAATAAAATCAAAGCCCAGTTTTCCATCTTTCGATTCCATACGCCATTTTAAGGTACCACCAGCTTTTAACTCATTGATGGCGGCCGGGCAATGCCAATCATCACTGGCAAAGTTCCATTTCTGTATAAGCTCTGGCTGGGTCCATGCTTCCCAAACTTTGTCGAGTTCTTGAGGAATCAGTACTTCAACTACAATGCTTTCCATAGCTTAAATAGTAATGCTTGAGCTATTAGCCTAGCGTTCTCTTAATTTGGAAAGTAAGCGCAGGATTTCAAGATAGAGCCAAATAAGGGTTACCATCAGGCCAAAAGCGCCGTACCATTCCATGTATTTTGGGGCACCTCGCTCAGCAGATTTTTCGATAAAATCAAAATCCAAAACCAGATTTAAAGCGGCAATAGCAACCACTACTAATGAAAAGATAATTCCAAAGGTGCTGGCTTCATGAATCATAGGGATAGGAAAACCAAAAAAGCTTCCTACAAAAGATATTAGGTAGATAATGGCAATGCCAAAGGTGGCCGAAATGACCATAGACCTAAATTGCTGTGTTACTTTTATTAGTCCTGAACGGAAGGCAAATAACATCCCAAAAAGCACACCGAAGGTGAGTAGAATAGCCTGCACGGCAATACCGGGGTAAGAGTATTCGAACATAGCAGAAAGGGCTCCTAAGACCAAGCCTTCTAATAAGGCATAAAGAGGGGCTAGATAGGGCGAGCTTTTAGGATTGAAAATGACAATCAGGGCAGTAAGCAAACCACCAATGCTGCCACCAATTAAATAACTTCTAAAACCTTCAAAGCTTTCAGCCTCCATAAACTGATTCCAACTGAAGATCGCCGTACAAAATACCAGGAGGCTTAAAATTGCAATTTTACCTACCGTTCCTTCAACCGTCATGCTATTGCTGGTATCGATAAAGGAGTTTTGCTTCTCGAAGGTAGAACTACGCAAAGCAGGATTGCTGGATTTAAAAAGTGACATATTTCAAAAATGCTTTAGGCCATCAAGTTAAGTAAAAGGCCCATAGGGAGAGATGCCCCCATGCAACAAGTTTTACAGGCTATGCCCACTATTGTCAGGCGATATTAAAAGCCTCTGCGAATTTGAAATTGGGGTCGGATCCAGTTGAAACCGGCCGAATCCAGTATTAAGGACCGGTCTAGGTTTAAATCGAAATATAAATCCAGATTGTCGCCTTTGTCGGGCTGTATATTACAAGGAATTTGATCCTGAGGAGAATTTAGTAAACGGAGTTCTAAGGTGTCATTTGGACGTATCAGGCGAAAGCCAGAAAGGGAAATATCGTAGGCATCAATGAATTGAGCTTCTATACTGGAGGCACCGATATAGTGTTTTTGTCGCTCTTGATTAGAAATTTGAACGAAACCGGGATCCAAATACACACTGCGAATTTCGCGGGGATCAGAACGATGAGCACGCATATATTGAAAGTCGAATTCCACTAAGCGGGTTTCACTATCCTCAGTACTGAGCTCAAAATAATAATGAAGGGTGGCAGATTTAGATTCCTCTTCTTTAGAACATGCACTAAGTAGAATAAAGAGACTGCCAAGAAGAAGTAGATTTTTAAACATAGTTGCAGAATTTGGATGAGATACAGCGAAAAGCTTACCAAAATTGCTGCTTGCTGATTGACTTTATCTATTTGACTTAAGTAGGAAACCTTAGTGATTAATACGAATACCTTCCAATAATAGTTTAAGGGCTCTTTGGGCTTCGCTCTTCCAGTGCTCACCCTGGGTATTTCCAATGGAAAAGGCCAACATCCGAATGATTAAAAGAAGATCCCTTTCCAAATCAAAATCCTCGCGTAATAATTTCTGGGCCTTAGCTCGGTTTACAGGTCCTTCCATTATTTTTAGGACGCGCTGGATTAAGGGAGTTTCATCGCCTGGGAAAAAAACAATTAATGCCTGAAAGCGGGCTTGTTGATAGGCAATCATTTCCAAAATTTTAAAACAAGCCTGCTGATCCTTTTCCAATTTTTGAGCATAGTGATCTAGCAGATCAATATTGTATTCAAAAACGGTTGCCACCAGAGCACCCTTATCCTTAAAGTTCCGATAAAGGGTAGGGCGGGAATTGCTTATTCGATCAGTAAGAACTTTGTGTCCTGGTACTCTAAAAAAAGTGCCGCTCAATTTGGAGCCAAAGGAGCTCGAATCATTTCTATATCTCCCGGAAGCTTCGATACCGATATGGGACGATTAGAAGAAAAAAGGGGCTCTGCGGCAATGTTGGGGATGGCCGCCATAAAACGTTTTGGAAAACCTGAGGAAATTGCAGAACTTATTGCTTTTATGGCCAGCACCAAACAAGGCTATACCACCGGTATAGACATTCCTTGCGATGGTGGTGTTACGGCTGGATATTCGGCCAAAGCCATGAAAGAAGCACTAGCAAATCAAAGTCATTAGATATGAAGGTAAACGGGAAGGTAATTGTGGTAACCGGTGCTGGTAGTGGCATGGGACGAGCCCTGAGCTTACAACTTATTAAAGAAGGCGCTCGGGTGGCAGGTATTGATATTAATGAAGAGGGACTGGAAGAAACTCGCGACCTAGCTGGTAAAGGTTCTACCGCCATGAGCACCCACGCAGTAGATATTACGGATCGCGAAAGGGTAGAAGCCTTACCGGCTGAATTAATAGCCTTGCATGGGGCTGTAGATGGAATTATCAATAATGCTGGCATCATTCAGCCCTTTGTGCCGATTAAGGATTTGGCTTACGATCGCATTGAGCGGATCTTTAATATCAATTTGTATGGGACTCTCTACATGGTGAAGTCTTTCTTACCCGTTTTATTGGAAAGACCCGAAGCGCATATTGTGAATATTTCCAGTATGGGCGGTTTTATTCCTTTTCCCGGTCAGAGCTTTTATGGCGCTTCTAAAGCTGCGGTAAAACTGCTAACGGAAGGTTTATACGCCGAGTTAAAGGAGACCAATGTCAAGGTCACCGTGGTTCATCCGGGAGCGGTAAATACCAATATCACCAAAAATTCTAATGTGGAGATGCGTTCGGATGTAAGTGCTGAAGAACAGGCCTCCATGACCTTATCTGCCGAGAAGGCTGCCGAGATAATTCTCAATGGAATGAAAGCGGATAAATACCGGATAATGGTAGGTAAGGATGCCCGTTTTCTCGATTTATTCTATCGCTTTAGTCCAAAACGGGCCGTTGATTTTATCACGAAGAAAATGGCTCAGATGGCCAAGGCATCCTAGCATCTTATACTATTAGCAACCTGATACCATTAAAGCAGCGGTCTTATTTTAAGATCGCTGTTTTCGTTTTACAAGCCCAAGAAAAAGACTTCCAAAAGCTAAAAAAGTGAAAAAGAGCAAGCCAATATTTTGAAGGCTTTGGGTCCAGCCTATTTCATCAACCTGAAGAAAGGGATAAGGGTAAAAGCCGGAGTAGGCACCGCGAATCAAAATATAAATCAGATAGATTAAAGGGTAGATGAGAAACCAAGGGATTTGTTCCCATTTAAGCAATTTAGCATCCTCATAAAGCCACCAATAAATTAAGCTTAGAAAGGGAATTAAGCTGTGTAAAAGCTCGTCCACTACCATAGCTAAACCTTGTGGCTCCCAAATAGAGCGTAGTGCAATTTGATATATTAATCCTACAATAAAAATGTATACGGTAAGTGCAGTTAATAGGGCCGGTTTACGAAGTCTTTTAGAACCGGCCAACTCAAAGCTGTGGTAAATGGCTACCATGCTATTGGTTAATATGGTGAAGAAACTAAAGAAGCGAATCAGAGTTTCTGTGGGGGAAACTTCGCTTGTATCTATCATGAGTTTAAACTGACTAATCACAGCGAAATAGCCAATAATAACCATGATTAGAGAAAACCATCTGCGCATAAAAACTCGATTTTAAAAGGCATTAAAAGGTACAACTTCCTGGAATGCTGAAATTCTAAGTTTCGACTGCGGAATTGAGATTATGCTAACTTAGCAGGGAATCCCCTTTTACATGGAAAAACGTGTTTATCAGTTTTCGATTTTAATCCTTTTACTTTCTAATAGTTTTGCTGTTAAAGCCCAACATTCTGTGGCCCGGCAATGGAATGAGGTGCTTTTAGAAGGGATTCGCCATGATCTCGCTCGTCCAACTATTCACGCTCGAAATCTTTTCCATACATCCGTACTTATGTATGATGCCTGGGCAGTTTATGATCCGGTTGCGGAGCCTTATTTTTTAGGGAAGCGCCTGCATGGTTTTGCGTGCTTATTTACGGGAGTTCCCATACCCGGTGATAGGCAGGCAGCTCAAGAGGAAACGATATCCTATGCAGCCTATCGATTATTAAAACATCGTTTTGCCCACAGTCCAGGTGCAGAAGAGAGCCTTTTTCTTTACGATTCATTAATGGATAAATTAGGCTATGATCGAAATTTTAGTAGCTCGGATTATAGTGATGGAAATCCAGCTGCTCTCGGAAATTATTTAGCCGAGCAAATGATTTTGTATGGCTTGCAGGATGGGGCAAATGAAGGAAATGGCTATCGCAATCGGCATTATCGCCCGGCTAATGCTCCGCTAATTCCCGTATTGCCCGGAAACCCGGTCTTACGCGAAGTAAATCGTTGGCAACCTTTGGCTTTAGAGACCTTCGTTGATCAAGGTGGAAATTTAATTGCGGCAGATACCATTGACTTTTTAAGCCCGGAATGGGGCGAAGTGGCGGCTTTTGCACTTCAGGAGGAAGACCTGAGTATATACCGCCGAAATAACTATGATTATTGGGTATTCCATGATCCGGGGGCGCCTCCGCATCTGGATACCTTGAAAGGTTTGGATGATTATTATAAATGGTCCTTTAGTTTGGTCTCTACCTGGTCGTCTCATATGGATACTACAGATGGAGTGATTTGGGATATTTCCCCTGCTTCCATAGGTAATGTGCAGAGCTATCCTCAAAATGAGGCAGAAATGCGACAGTTTTATGATTTAAGGGAAGGGGGTGATCCTGGACAGGGATATACTGTAAATCCCGTAACGGGTCAGCCCTATCAGCCCCAATATGTTCGTCGTGGCGATTATGCGCGAGTTCTGGCGGAGTTTTGGGCGGATGGTCCTGATTCCGAAACTCCGCCTGGACATTGGTTTACCCTGCTCAATTATGTGAATGATCATCCTCTGTTTGAAAAGCGCCTGCATGGAGAAGGGCCAATTTT